>NZ_JAECVR010000025.1 GCF_016055185.1 Paenactinomyces guangxiensis | reverse complement strand
GATGGTCCGTCATCTCAGCCTCAAGGACCTCTTGTAGCGTTTTTCCAAAGAGATCCTTTAACGTGTTATGAACTTCTTCTACCGTCTTACAATTTTTGGCTATCTCTTGAGCCAATTTTGTTCGAGCATTTTGCATAAATGGTCAACTCCTTGCAGGAAATTATTACCATTTACACAAAATTAATTACATACTCTTCTTAAAAATGCCAACCTCATCATTGCTGAAAAAAAAGGTCAATTTGTTCTTTACTCTCTAAACACAACTGCTTTTCAAGATATTTATTTATGGTTATTGAACTTGAAGAATGGGGGAGAATCCCAATGAAGAAGACAAACGTATATTCCTGTCTTTCCTTCATTGCAGCCATCGCAACCATTTTAATCAGTTTATATTTTTATCCTCAATTACCTCCAAAAGTACCGTTGCATTGGAACATATATGGAACGGCAGATCATTACGGCTCTAAAAGCATGACTCTGTTGCTCGCCTGTTTGCCCTTAGTCATTTGGTTGTTAATGAGAGCTTCGCCCAAATTTGATCCCCGAAAAGAGTCTTATAGAAAACATGCAAAACCATATTCCATCTTTAAATTCGTAATCGTTACCTTCCTGTCTGTAAGTGCGGTTACAACCATTCTGTCAGCCTCCGGGTACAATATAGACATGGCTGTCATTATAAAACTGGCAATAGCACTTCTTTTTATCACCCTCGGCAACTTTATGGGACAACTTCGTACCAACTTTTTTATCGGAATTCGCACTCCATGGACACTCACTTCAGAGATTTCCTGGAGAAAAACTCATAAAGCGGGCGGATATGTGTTTATTATCACAGGTTTATCATTTCTTTTATCCCTTTGGTTAAAAGGGGCCTCATCATTTCTGGTTCCTCTCATTGTGCTTATCACAGGAGTGATTTTTACGTTTGCATACTCATACGTTGTATACAGGAAAAATGAAACTTCAGGAAAGTAAAAGAAATTTAGACAGTCTCAAGCATCATCCTCTTGGTTATGTTTCATCCATAGAAGCAAAAAGGGTTATCGGTTCATACCGACACCCTTTTTTTATTGAGATTGCGAGGATGCTCATTTTTCTTGAGGAGGAATTGCTGATTCTCAGGGATCACAGGGGTCGCGCCTGGCACTTTCCATTCTCTTTAACCGTTGGTCCATATGTTCCCCGATCCGTTTCATCTCTTCCGTCATGCGCATATGTTTTCCAATCATGTGTTTTATCTCTTCCGTCATGCGCATGTGCTTCTCCATCATTTCCTTCATCTGCTTCATATAGTCTTCTTTTTGTTCACGCGTGATGGTTGCCGGATATGAATAGTAATCCGGATATGATGTTCTATATCCGTAATAATACAATGGTGTCACCCCTTTCATGGTTCTTCTCCATTATATGAATATTGACCTGATTGTCCCGCCCAATTAGGAAGTCCCTACTTATTTATACCGGTTTATATTCTAATATACATTTGAATATTGCAAGATTATCCGGTGTGTACTACTTTATTCAAAAGAATATTTGAATAAAGTGAGGAAAAAAATCATGTCTGATCAACCGAAACGAGAAACAGCAGATACTTGTGAAGTCTTTTGTAACAACGAGGCGAAAGTACAAAAATTGCAGCATCGAATACATGAAATGGAAGGAATTTCCCGGATTTTTAAAGTTCTTGCGGATGATACCCGCTTAAAAATCGTTTTTGCTTTGACGCTGGAGACGGAATAATGTGTTTGTGATGTGGCCCGGATCATCGGTTCAACAGTGGCGACTGCCTCCCATCACCTTCGCTTTTTGCGGAAGATGGGGATTGCCAAAAGCCGTAAAGAAGGAAAATTAATGTTTTATTCTTTGCAAGACGATAAGATCCAACAATTAATCCAAACAATTGATCGCAAACAGTATGCGTCTGCTAAAGAGCCGGTCCCTGGTTGAAAAGGAGCAGGATAATGAAAAATAAACGAAATATAAGAAATTACCGATGGTTGGCCCCTATTTATGATCCAATCGCAAACAATCACTGGTTTCAAAATGCACGCGAAAGAGAACTTGCCAATATCCAAGTCCGAACCATTACTTCATTAGCAAAAACACACTCCGGATTACCCCGCTGGCCAATCAGAGTGTGTTTTTGTTTTAACCGCAAAACCCGGAGACACCCGGCTTCTTTTCAAATCCGGCATATGGCTCGTTTTTCTCTGTCACGATTCCCCACCCTCTCTTTGTATCCTCAAAAACCTAGAAGAAAGTATATTACAAGGATTTTTTATTTTAAATAAAAAGATATTTACACTATTTTTGAATTGATCATGCAACAAAAAACACTCTAGACTTTCCCTATAGAAAGATCCAGAGTGTTTTGCCTTAGTAGTAAAAGCCAACTGCAGGGCTTTTCTTTTCAACAGGTACTGAAGCCGAACTTACACTGCTGCAGGTTCATCATTATATACTTTGGCTCCATCCACTTTCACCAGCTTGTGGAACTCTTGCATTAAGTGTTTGCTGATCGGTCCCGGTGTTCCATTGGCAATGCTGCGTCCGTCCACTTCCACGACCGGGATCACTTCTGCTGCTGTTCCGGTTAAAAATACCTCGGTGGCGACATATACATCATGGCGGGTAAAAGGTTCCTCTCTCACGTCATAACCAAGTTTTTCAGCCAGTTCGATGATTGCCTGCCGGGTAATTCCTTCCAATGCACCAACATATCCGGGCGGAGTAAGAAGCTTTCCATTTTTGACAATAAAGATATTATCACCCGAACCTTCTGCTACATATCCGTCAGAGTTTAACATCAAAGCTTCTGCGGCCCCGGCGCGGTTTGCTTCAATGCGGACCAAAATGTTGTTCAGATAGTTTAACGATTTGATTTTAGGGTCTAACGCATCAGGGACATTTCTTCTTGTGGGGACAGTAATAATTTTGATTCCCTTGTCAAACAGTTCTTTGTCAAACAGTTTCACCTGATCGACGATGATGATAACATTGGGCTCTACACAACTATTTGGATTAAGCGATAAATCCCCGACCCCCCTGGATACCACCAGACGTATGTAAGCATCACGAAGGCCGTTTTTGCGGACAGCTTCAACTACCGCCTGTTCCATCTCTTCCTGAGAATACGGAATATTTAGCAAAATTGATTTAGCAGAGTCGTACAAGCGTTGGACATGCTCCCGCAAACGGAATACATTCCCATCATATACGCGAATCCCTTCAAATACACCGTCTCCGTACAAAAAACCGTGGTCAAAAACAGAAACGGTTGCTTCTTCCTTACGAACATATTTACCATTCATAAAAATCCAACGTTCATTGTGCCCCATCGTAAACCACTGCTACTTAAAACATAGACAAATGCCAATTCAAGAGTTTTCTGCATCCATCTGACCCGCCGCTGTAATGGCTGTGGGTCGTTTGATCATTGTGAACTCTTTTCCATGTTTTAAGTAACAGTTTACACCTCCTTTTTTAATATGTTAAAAAGCCTCCATGCGCAGGTTGACCCAATCATCAGAACCTGCCGCAAGAGGCTTTTATCCCCACGGTGTACACTGTGCCCAGTGCTGATACCACTCGGACCAGACTCCCTCTGCGGGAAAAAGAGGGACGGAACCCTAGGTATCCTTCTGATTAAAAACATCATTTAGAAAACTTTGTTTAGAGTATTATAAAGTTCTGATGTATGATTGTCAATCATTTTGATATATTTTTGTATTTATCCCAGCTGGTAATTTGTAACATCCTATCTTTCAATCACTGTTTTCATTCTTTTTTTGTTAAAACAGGGATAGGAACCCAGTATGCGAACCTGACAGCCCAGAGCTTCAATCTCAGCCACAGCTCCTTGCATCAGCACGTGTTCATCCGGGAATTCCGTATCGATCAGAAAATAGTAATTTCCCAGCCCTGTTTTGGTTGGTCGGGACTCGATATGGCACAAGTTGATCTTACGCCAGGAAAAAGCGGCCAATACCTGATATAAAGCACCGGGATAATCGGAGGGAAGTGTCACTTGCAAACTTGTTTTAAACAGATCGGTCGACTGATTCCACACCTTCTTCTGTTTCCCGGCAGCAATGAAACGAGTATAGTTATTCGGATGGTCCTGTATTTCTTTTTTCAATATATAAAGTTCATTTAGTTCAGCGGCGCGGCCGGTTCCAATTGCCAGCCAGGGGTGATCCGGATTTTTGTGAATGATTTCGGCTGCTTTTGCAGTGCTTTCTGTGTATACCAGTTCCGCCCCCGGATGCTCTTTGCGCAGATATAGCTGGCACTGGGCGATCGCCTGCGGGTGGGAATAGATCCGGGTAAACTCCGCTTTCTCGCATTTCGCCTGAAGGGGGTGGACAAGCAGGCAATGGGTTATGGGATAGACTAACTCACCGATAATAGGTACATCAACATGGTGAACAAGCCAATCCAAGGTTGAATTTACCGAGCCCTCAATCGCATTTTCTACCGGGACAACGGCAATATCTGATACTCCGCGATCCACTGCGGTCAATACATCGGGAATGGACGGATAGGCAACCAGCTCTGTCGCCGGCTCCGGAAACAGCGTCATCGCCGCTTCGTGGGTAAATGTTCCCTGGGGTCCTAAATAGGCAACTGTTTCGATCATACTCTGACTCCTTTTATGTTTCCCAAGACTTTACTACGATTTGCTCCGGGTGTCAATTGGATAATCGCCCCTTCCCGACTGGCTCTTAATTCAACAACTTCCGCCGGGAGAGCAAGCTCTTTCATCTTTTCCCGGAAATATGCTTTGATTCTCTCTTGTTCAAAAGTAAATGAAAGGATGGTCGGGCCTGCACCGCTCAGGGCAACCCCCAGGGCTCCGTGGTGATGCGCTTCTTTCAGCACCTCTTTTAAACCCGGCACCAGTGCTTCACGATAAGGTTGGTGAAAACTATCTTTCATCGCTGTTTGCAGCAAATCCCATCGGCGGGTCAGCAGGGCAGCTACCAATAGATTTGCACGACTGCTGGAAAGAATCGCTTCGCGGCGGGGATAGAGATCTGGTAACACCTCGCGTGCCATCCGAGTCGAAAGGGGGTTCACAGGTATGACTGCCACAATCGGCAGATCCGGCGGTTCACACTGAACCAGATCAACTTCCCGCCCGTCCCAGGAGCCGATCACAACCCCTCCGTACAGCGAAGCACCGATATTATCCGGGTGCCCTTCCCATTCCATCGCGATCTGCAACAGTTCCTTTTTATCCCAGGGCTCACCTAACAGATGATTTGCTGCTGCCAATCCACCCACGATTGCTGCTGCACTGCTTCCCAATCCCCTGGTCAAAGGAATCTCACTTTCTACAGCCAGATGAAAAGGCGGCAGAGACACGCTTTGTTTTGAAAAGGCTTTTTTCATCACTTGCACGATTAAATTATCTTCACCTGGAGAAATACCGGCCAAGTGATCACCCAATAGTTCGATTTTCAATTGGGGGGAAGGTGAATATTTCAACCGCAAAAACCGATTGAGCGCCATGCCGATGGAGTCAAAACCGGGGCCCAGGTTGGCTGTACTGCAAGGGACAACTACTTCAAAACACCTGTCACTTGCCTGCATGGCATAAACCTTCTTCTCTCTTAATGACATCTAAGATCGCCTGCTTATCACAGGGGATCACTTTTGGTTTTACCTCCACATGAGCCAGTGCAGCATTTGGGTCCTTAAGCCCGTTTCCTGTTAACACACAAACCACTCTGGCACCTTTGTCCAAATTCCCCAGGGCCCGCATTTTGATCACCCCTGCGACCGATGCGGCCGAAGCCGGTTCACAGAAGATCCCTTCCAATCGGGCCAGCTTACTGTACGCAGCCAAAATTTCTTCATCGGTGACACTATCAATCGCGCCGTTGGACTCCTCCGCCGCCTGTACGGCCGTTTTCCAGCTGGCCGGATTTCCGATGCGAATAGCCGTGGCAACTGTTTCCGGTTGCAGGACAGGTTCCCCTCTGACGATCGCCGCCGCCCCTTCCGCTTCAAAGCCCCACATCCGGGGAAGCTTGTGACTGTGGCCCTTTTCTTTAAACTCGACAAATCCCTTCCAATAGGCTGAAATATTGCCGGCATTGCCAACTGGAATCGCCAAAATGTCCGGAGCCTCCCCCAATTGCTGGCACACTTCAAAGGCGGCTGTTTTCTGCCCCTCAATCCGATAGGGGTTGACTGAGTTGACCAGTGTGATTGGATACTGGTCCGTAATTTCCCGTACCATTGCCAGCGCCTGGTCAAAGTTTCCCTGAATTGATAACACCTCGGCGCCATACATGACAGCCTGCGACATTTTTCCCAGGGCTATATGCTGGTGCGGCACTACGACATAACACTTCATTCCCAGCTTTGCGGCATAAGCGGCGGCAGAAGCGGAGGTGTTTCCTGTCGAGGCGCACATTACAGCCTCGCTTCCATCCTCTTTCGCTTTGGCAATAGCGAGAACCATTCCCCGGTCTTTAAATGAACCGGTAGGATTGGCCCCCTCCCACTTTAAATACAAATCTGCACCAAGCTCCTCTGATAACTTTTCCGCCCGGAGCAGCGGTGTTTCCCCCTCATAGAGGGTAAGAGAAGGCGTTTGGTCCGTAATCGGCAAAAAGTAACGATATTTCTCCAAAATCCCTTGTCTCATCCTGGTTTTTCTCTCCTTTAATGTACATATCTCCGTTGAAAAACATTCCAAGAAAAAGTAATCAAATACATTTACAAATGAAGATTCCCTCTCTTTCCATTCATAGGCAGGCTAAATGATCAATAGTCGTTCACTCGTCTATTCCCCGCTTCCTACCACCACTGCCCGCCGGACACCTCTCAGATTTCGCAAATTTACTAATACATCATGTAGATCTTTATTCATCTGGGTTGTATCAACCGACATTGATACATTTGCCTCACCTTGTAAAGGAATCGTCTGATGAATGGTTAACACATTTGCTTCCGATGCCGCCAGAAACCCCAGCACACTGGACAGCACCCCGGCCCGGTGTTCCAGGATCATCGAGACAGTAACGATCTTTTCTTTCACCATCTTATTAAAAGGAAACACACTATCTTTGTACTTGTAAAAAGAGCTGCGGCTAATTCCCACTTGTTCCACAGCTTCTTGAACAGTTGCAACAGCACCTGTTTCCAAAAGCTTTTTTGCTTCTAAGGTCTTTTGAATCGCTTCGGGCAACATTTCTGCACGAACTAATACAAATGGATCTTCCATTCCGGATGTCCTCCATATATGTACAGTTGTAAAACTATTGCGGACATTGTACAACGTGAAAGCGCTATCACGCAATACTTTTTTCTCACTTTTTCAGTCATCAGGTTTTTCTGTACAGAAAAAAGTCCCTTTTCTCTTCAGATCCGCACTTGCCCCGTCCCCCGCCCCAGATATTTGTAACTGGTCAATTCTCTCAGTCCCATCGGCCCCCGGGCATGGAGTTTTTGTGTGGAGATACCGATTTCGGCACCAAATCCGTATTCAAACCCATCGGTGAATCGGGTTGAAGCATTATGATATACCGCTGCCGCATCGACGCGGCGCATAAACGTTTCCGCTGCTTGAACATCGTCGGTAATAATGGCTTCAGAGTGCTTCGTCCCATACTTGTCAATATGTTCAATCGCTTCACCCAGTGTCTTCACGACTTTGATCGCAAGCACAAGGTCTAAAAACTCTTCTTCCCAGTCTTCTTCACGCGCAGGCAAAATAGGAAGATTCCCGCCGATTCCCCCTTGTTCCAACCATAACCGCGTTTGATCACAACCCCGAATCTCAACGCCCCGTTCTTGCAGTTGCGCCACAATTTGACGGATCCATGCCGGTCCCACCCTCTCATGCACCAGGAGAGTTTCCATCGCATTGCATACAGAGGGGCGATGGGTTTTGGCATTAAGTACAACCTCTGTCGCCATTTCAAGATTGGCCTTCTCATCCACAAACACATGGCAGTTGCCGACCCCTGTCTCAATCACAGGCACTTGCGCATGTTGTACCACGCGTTGAATTAATCCGGCACCCCCGCGCGGTATCGCAAGATCAACCAATCCGCGCGCCTGAATCAGGATATCCACAGAGTCACGTTCTGTACGGTTAATAAACTGGATGGCCTCCGCTGAAAGACCGCTTTTCGTCAATCCCTCACGCATCGCGTCCACCAATTTACGATTTGTCCGTAAAGCTTCTTTTCCGCCGCGCAAAATCACGGCATTTCCTGCTTTCAACGCCAACCCCGCCGCATCCACCGTTACATTGGGCCGAGATTCATAAACCATGGCTATCACGCCAATCGGAACACGCACCTGTTCGATCCGCAACCCATCTGCCCTTGTAAAAGATTCAGTCACTTCCCCGACCGGATCAGGTAAAGCCATCAATTGACGCAAACCCTGTATCATATCCTCCAGCCGTTTTTCATGCAAGAGAAGCCGGTCGATCCGGCTTTCAGATTGCCCCGCCTCACGCGCTTCTGCCACATCGAGATCATTGGCGGCAAAAATCCCTTCCCTTCGCTCCCACAGTTGTTCAGCCATGGCCAGCAATGCTTGATTTTTCTTCTCCGCCGATGTAACCCCCAACTGCTTCGATGCAATGTGGGCAAGCCTGGCTTGTTGCAGCACCTCTTCCTTTAACCCGGTCAAGTCCATCATCCTATCTGGCCTCCTTCATCAAAGATTGTTGTCCGTGAAATCGGGTGCCTATCGCCTCTCCGGCCACCACCCGCTCCAGCACATCCGGTTCAAAACTTGAAGCGACAACCACATCAATCCCTGCGTCCATAGCGATTTTGGCGGCCGCCAATTTGGAGCGCATCCCGCCTGTTCCTGCTGGCGTACCATTGGCTCCGGCCATCTGTTCCAACTCATCAGTAATTTTCCAAATATCGTGGATCCGTTTGGCCTGCTTATCCTGACGGGGATCTGACGTATACATCCCGTCAATATCAGTAAGCAATACTAATAATTGTGCACTGGCTGTCACAGCCACCAGGCTGCTGAGTGTATCATTGTCACCAAACCGGATTTCTTCGACTGCAACCGTATCATTCTCATTGATGACCGGCACGATTGAATGGACGAGCAATGTTTCCATGGTGTTGCGGATATGGGCCAAACGATTGGCAGTCTGGATATCGGCACGGGTTAACAGCAGTTGTCCAATCACCAGCCCGTGCGCAGCAAACAAACGCTCATATAACTGAATTAACAGCCCTTGCCCCACCGCTGCCGCGGCCTGCTTCTCCGGCATAGAAATTGTGGTGCGATCCCAGCCCAATTTGCCCAGGCCCGCCGCAATCCCCCCGGATGAAACCAAAATCACCTGATAACCTTTTTGTTGTAATCCGGCAATCATTCGCACCAATCTAACCACTTTTTCCACAGCCAAACAACCCTGGTCATCGGTTAAACTACTGGACCCCACTTTGACGACAATCCGTTCCTGTTCCATCTTCATCCCCTCCCGTCAAATAAATTAAAAAATCCTCTCATCCCTGAAGGACGAAAGGATTTTCTTTCGCGGTACCACCTTCGTTGACATCACCCGGCCACACCTGATGATGCCCACTCCAATCCGAGTAACGGTCGGTTCCCGGCCCGCTTTTCACGGACTGCCAGGAAGGCGGGTTCAGTCTGCTTCCCCGGCAGGGGCTTCCAGCCACGACCCCCGCTCTCTTGGCGCTTCCACAGACTTACTCACTTCCTTAACGCAAGTATATTCACAGATGAACCTCCCCCACCTTAGAGGTGGAGGTTTCTAACCATCAGAATCAAGAAGCTCTCACGCATAGAAAGGTTTGCCTCGATCTAATGAATCGGAAAGTACTCCGGATTTCTAAGTAAGCAACATACACGGAAGTGTATGGGGCAGTCCGGACCATCTACTGCTTCCCGCATTAGCGATCCGAAGATACGTTGTACTCTATGAGTCGCAAATAGGTCCTATTTGGATCTTGCAGGAATCATTTTACGTGGTGACTGCTGATCCTCACTACAGCCCCATTTGATTCAGCGATCAAGGTACACATGTTCGTATGATGAATTTCGACACGTCTTGCTTTTTCCTTCTTTCAGGAAAAAAGTTTGTTTCTAAGTATCCCCGGAAGGAGATACCGAACAAAGCGCAATTCATCTCACCGCTTGTAGAAATGGGAGGCTTCTTGAGCAAGTATGTTAAAAACATTTATACAAGAGAGACTACGTCTTGTCAAGTGCGGAAGGAATATAACTTTCTTTAATATCTTTTCCCGCAAATCCGGAATTTGTAATCCTCCGCCACACCAGAAAAAACAATCAGGAAGGAAAACCATCATCCCATACACAACAAGTATGGACAAAACCTCCTCTTTTCTACCCGGAAGTTGATTTATTCCAAAGAAGTTGATGGATATTTTCTGCGCAAATACCAACTGGCAGTATGAAGCTGGGGATGAGCAAGTGCTGGTCATAATGGATTCCATCCTTTGCTGCCTTATGGAATCCATGCATAATTTCCAAAACATGAAATGCTAACTCTGCACTTGCCCGATGGGGTTCGTTACGAAGTAAAGCATACGCCAATTCCTCTGCTTCTGGCCATTCTCTGGATTCCTGGTTTCTAATAAAAACAGGACAAATGTATTCGGATCAGGTACAACCATCGAACCGCTGTTCCGTAAATATCTATACTCCGCAAACGATGATGCCATACATCAAAACTAGTAATAATTAGAAAGTCTGCTTTAAGGAATGGTTTTTGGTTTCAAATTCCCGCTAATTGGGAGGAGACAGAGATGTCTTCTCCCCTGTGACACACACTTTTACTGAAAAAGACTCTGCTTAGTCTTTCGGGAACAGCTTGGCCAGCGCTTCTTTTAGAGCCGGATTCCCCTGTTCCTCTTGCCGGTTTTGCTGTTTCAGAAATTTGTCAATCTCTTTCCTCGAGACCTTTCCCTTCTTTTCTTTATTTTTTCTCTCTTGAAAGGAACTGTACTTCTCGCGGTACCCACAAACACATACAAAAATCCGGCCTTCCCCTTCTCCGCGCAACTCCAGCTTTTTCCTGCATTCCGGGCATCGGGCATTGGTCACTCGGGCAATTCCCTTCCGATAACCGCAAGCCCGGTCCTGACATACGAGCATCTTCCCCTTCTTGCTCTTCACTTCCAGTAACCGTTTGCCACAGTCAGGACATCTGCTCGTTGACAGATTATCATGCTTAAACGTTTTGTCAGTCTCTTTGATCTGCCGGACCACTGCTTTCGCATAATTTCTCATATCTTTAATGAACGAATCCTTATCTAACTTCCCCTTGGCAATCGCCCCCAGCTTTTGCTCCCATTCGCCAGTCAAAGCAGGTGATATTAACTCTTCAGGAACCAGCTCAAGCAATTGCTTCCCCTTGGATGTAATGTGAATATACTTCCCTTTCTTCTCGATGACGAAGCTGTCAAACAGCTTTTCAATAATATCCGCCCGAGTCGCTACCGTACCCAGTCCGCCCGTTTCCCCCATCGTCTGAATCAAATCTTTTCGTTCGTCACTCATATATTTGACGGGATTTTCCATCGCCGCGAGCAAACTTCCTTCAGTAAATGGTTCCGGTGGCTGTGTCTCCCCGCTGGTTTGAGTCAGAGAGCGAATCTTCAACCGCTCTCCTTCCTTGATCTGCGGTAAGATTTGTTCTTTGATTCCTTCTGCTTTTTCTTCTTCGGGATGATCACCATACACTTGTTTCCATCCATATGACTGAATTACTTTTCCCCTTGCAAGAAACATCTCCCCGCCGATGTTCGCCTGAATCGTGGTTTGCTCATACTCAAACGGCGGATACATCACAGCAAAAAACCTTTTTACAACGAGATCATATATTTTTCTTTCTTTGGCACTCAACTTGTCCAAAAGGACAGGCTCTTCAGTAGGAATAATTGCATGATGATCAGAAACCTTGCTATTATCCACAAAGTGTCTGCCCGGCTTCAGATGTTTGCGGGCCTGACCGGCTAACATGGCATATGGCCCAACCCGGCAAGCCTCAATCCGCTCCTTTAAGGTATCCACAATATCGGTAGACAGATACCTGGAATCGGTTCTCGGGTAAGTGAGCACTTTATGATGTTCATATAATCCTTGAAGAACAGACAAGGTTTCCTTCGGGGAAAAACCAAAACGTTTGTTCGTCTCTCTTTGCAGTTCCGTTAAATCATAGAGAGGAGGTGCAAAGCTCTTTTTCTTTACTTTCTTTACTTCTGTAACGATCGCGTCCTGATTTTTTACTTTAGCAAGAATCTGATCACATTTCTCTTTTGCGAAACTTCTCCAATCCTTTGTCTTACTGTCTTGCCATACCAGATTAAGCTGGTTCTCGGCGATCGCTTCAATTCCGTAGAATGTCCTCGGCTTAAAGTTCTTAATTTCCGTTTCCCGCGCAGCAATCATCGCCAATGTAGGAGTTTGCACCCGTCCACAGGAAAGCGCGGCATTATGCTTGCATGTTAAAGCCCGTGTTGCGTTGATCCCTACCACCCAATCGGCTTCCGCCCTTGCCACGGCAGAACTGTAGAGATTTTCAAACTGTTTTCCATCTCTTAATTGTTGAAACCCCTCTTTTATCGCTTTATCCGTAACAGATGAGATCCAAAGACGTTTCACCGGCTTTTTCACATGTGCTTTCTCAATAATCCATCTGGCTACCAGCTCTCCCTCACGTCCGGCGTCAGTCGCGATAACGATCTGATTCACATCCGGCCTTAGCAAAAGCTTCTTTACCAGTTGGAACTGTTTACCTGTTTTTTTGATCACAACCAATTTGAAACGATCCGGAAGAAGAGGGAGATCTTCCAAGCGCCATGTTTTGTATTTTTCTCCATATGCTTCTGGATCAGCCAATGTAACCAGGTGCCCAAAAGCCCATGTTACGATATACTTGTTTCCTTCAAAATATCCGTTCCCCTGTTTGTGACAAGCGAGCACTCTGGCTATATCTCTGCCAACGGAAGGCTTTTCCGCCAATACCACTGTTTTGCTCATCTTAACATCCTCTCATAAGACAACACTTGCTATTTTTTATCCCTCATGCCAACATCATTTTATAACAAAAAAACCTGTGAAACCAAACAGGCCATATACACCGCCGGGCCGAAAACGGTTTGTTCGTTTTATGTTAAAATATGAATACTGCTTAATAGTAACACAATCAATAGGGAGATGAATGTATTGAAAATCTCTGTACTTTTTGTCTGCCTGGGCAATATATGCCGTTCCCCTATGGCAGAAGCAGTTTTTCGCCACTATGTCCGGGAGGAAGGACTGGAAGAACAAATCATGGTTGATTCAGCCGGAACAGGTGATTGGCATACCGGCGAACCCCCTCATCACGGCACACGTGCCAAGCTGGATGAAGCGGGGATCTCCTATGCCGGACAAAAAGCCCGGCAAGTCAAACCGGCAGACTTTGAAACATTTACATATATCATTGGCATGGATGACAGCAATATCGCAAACTTGCGCAAACTGGCCGGCCGCCGCGAGGCAAAACTATACCGGTTGGTCGATTTTATTCCGGAAACTACATATACGGAAGTTCCCGATCCCTGGTATACCGGTAATTTTGAGGAAACCTACCACCTGGTAAGTGAGGGATGCAGGGGTTTGCTGGAAACGATTAAACGGGAGCACGGATTGTAAAAAAAACCTTGCGTCCAGCGAACAAGATTGGACGCAAGGTTTATGGCTAAACTCCTATTTAATCCATCCGCGACGGATGAAAAGGTTAAACAGAGGATCTGCGGTCCATGAAAAAATGCAGAAAACAATATAAAGTACAATGATGGGAATGAGAAACGGGGCCCAATCCGGGGAACTCCTGGCAATGTATAACACAATTCTGTACATAATATAAAGCCCGATAATAAATCCCCATTTCCATTTCCCAAACCGATGCAAAAATAGGCTATACGACCAAAACAGGCCATACACCCTGTTTTTTGCTTTTAGCGAAATTAGAAAAACTTCCCTCAGTTCCGGGTCTTCAGGGTTCATCCGTATTGCTTCACGAAGATATTCAAATGCTTTTTTGCGTTCATTCTTTTTTGTAAGCAAGAACAGGCCATAGTGAAAATGCGTAAAATAGCTGTCCGGCGCCAGACGTAACGCTTGTAAAAGCGACTCTTCCTCTTGCTCAAGCTTACCCTTTTCAGACAATATTCTCGCCATCAGAATATGTGCCTCTTCTTCTTCAGGATCAAGCTCCAGTGCCACTTCTGCATGATGATAAGCCTGATCTGTTTTATGTTGAGACAGTAAAAAAAATCCATACCACAAGTGAGTAAGCGCATGATAAGGATAGATAGATAAAGCAGTTTGAAAAGCATTTTCTGCTTCTTCCCATTGCTTCTCTTCCCCTAACAGGCGGCCATACAGAGCATTTGCATAGTCATCTTCCGGGTCCAGACGCAGTGCCTCTTTCAGTGCCTGAATGGCCTTCTGTTTCTCCCTCTTCATCACATAGGCTCTCGCCATCATGACAAAAGCCTGGTTCTGCTCGGGATAAACCCTTAACAGGTTTTGCATGATTTGTATAGCCAGATCACATCGATGAACTTCAAGGGCATGTTCCGCTTTCATCATCTCGGCTTCCACTTGAAGCCCTTGTTCAGCTGCAAGCATAATATTCCCCTTTAACGTTTTTGAATATATGCCAGAATATCATCATAAATCCCGGACTCATTACTATAGGTGGCATAGTTTTTGGCGGTAGCCAACCATTCAAGAGTGGAAGGCTTAACCTTTTTGATCGCTTTCAATAAATCTTCTGTGGTAATGTTTCGCCTCTTCCCTGTTTTCATTGCTGCTTGAATCGCTTCGTCTGTGGCAAGGTTACAGACTGCCTGAATATCGGCTCCCGAGTACTTTTCCATTTTCTTCGCCGCTTTGACATAATCAATATTTTCAACGGGCTTATCGCGCAGATGAATGTGCAAGATCTCAACCCTTGCTTCAAGATCAGGCGGAGCTACAAACAACACGCGATCAAATCGTCCGGGCCGGCGCATGGCAGAATCGACAAACCATGGTGTATTGGTCGCTCCCAAGACCAAAATTTCGTTATTATTGGAATGAATTCCGTCCAACTCGCTCAGCAGCTGATTGGTCAGGGAGCGGGTATAAGATGATTGTGACTGTTGACGGCTTCCACCAATCGCATCCAATTCATCGATAAAGATAATGGTCGGCGTCTTTTCCCTTGCCCGTTCAAAAATTTCATGCAAATTTTTTTCACTTTGTCCAATATACATATCCAGGATATCGTGGATATTGATACTGACAAAATTTGCATGGCACTCTCCGGCTGTTGCTCTGGCAATAAATGTTTTCCCACACCCCGGTGGTCCGTAAAGCAAAAGGCCCCCGCCTACTTTTTTGCCGTAAGAGCGGAATAAATCAGGATTCTGAAACGGATAGATAATATTCATGCGAATATTTTCTTTTAACTCTTCTAAACCGCCAATATCCTGAAATGTGAGTTGCGGCTGTTCAAACAGATCATCCTGCTGTTGTCTCCCTTTAAATTCAACCACTCTTAACTTGGCTTTTACTTTAATGTTTTGACCAAATAATTCTTCTTGATAGTCTTTGTCTTCCAGAGAAGGGTCTGAATCAAGTGCCGCTTCATAGTATTTACCGGCAAGTTCATAATCCTCCAGTGAAAAACACGCTTTGGAAAGCAACAGATACATCTCTCCGGACACTTGATGTTTGTCTGCCTGTTCCAGAACCTGTTTGACTTGCTCAAACTTTCCCAGATCATAATAAGTACGGGCAAGCTGGAGACGGCAATCCAGGTCATCCTCAAAATGCTTCAATACCTCTTCAAAATACTGGATTGATTCCGAGGTTTTACCTGACTGTAACAGCAACTGACCCAGATATTTTTTAAGAGGGATATTATCCGGGCTAAACTTTGAGTGCTTCAAGGACCGCTGCAATATTTTTATCATGAGACTCCATAGTATATCCTCCTGCAGAAATAGCTAAATAAGAATGAATACAGGAATAAATATGATTACTTTTATATTTATAAACAAAATATTATATGCTATATCAAAATTACTTTTTGTTAAAAGAAAGCAGGAATGAAACCTCTTTCTGTTGTCACCTTTTACAGGCTACTAATTAACCATATGCCTGAGCTGCAATGGCAAACAGAAGGTGTCTTGATGGCAGTCTGTCTCCATTTAACAACATCACCGGAGGTTGATTTACCGTCTCAAAACCGCTGCAAAACAATGAATCCAATAAAGCCTGGTGTTCAGAGGGGACATCAATTCGGAGGGTACCTTGATATTTTCCGGCAATCTCATGAATGAGCCATCCGGCCATTAACGGGCCGGGGGCAATGACAGGTCCAATGACGAGCATCTCCGGGTTCTGAATGCCAAGAGCAAAACCAACCATCTCACCCGTTGGGTTTTTAAGTACAGCACTAAATCTGGCTTGAGTGATCCTATGCTTTAAAAAGACAGCTCTGTCCGCACCAAATGCCTGCCGGTCAAGCCGCAGTATTTCCTTAATGTCCTCTTTCCTGATCGGATGTATGATATAACTGTCGTCCGCAGGAGATTGCCTATTTTGATATTTGTTTGCGATCAATTTATATAATGTTCCCACTGTTTTAAATCCCAGCTTTTGATAGAGCGGTTTTCCCTGATCGGTTGACACAAGCGTCACCGGGGTATTCGGGAACATATTTATACATTTTTTTGTTATCGCTGTGCCAATCCCCATTCCTCTGCAGCCGGGGTCTACCATGACAGTGCCAAGAGAGGCTAAAGTTGTTCCATAAGGAAAAATGGCAGCAGTAGAAATCACCTTGCCGTTTTCGTTTTTATGCCCGTAAAGGTAGCCGGTTTGCAAAATCAACTCCAGCTCTTCTGCAGAATAATCCCAGCCCAATTGGTCTGAAAGGCCAATCACATCTTGAATATCCTGTTTTGTAAGCCTTTCAATATTGAAACTGTTCTTGCAATATGTATCCTTTGTAACTGACATCTCACATTCCGCCTTCCCGGTGAACTACCATCCATTCAAGGAGCAACTTAGGTAAATATTAATAAAAGAACACATGTTTGTAAATTGTATTTTCAAAAAACATCACTTACAATAAACCAGTAAATTCTTCGCTGATGGAATGAAACAGCCTCTACTGCGTAAATTTCCCAGAGTAATAAAATTTGCCAAAGATCTCGTAAGATATTTTTGTTAAGTGATTTAAGCAACTGATTAAAATAGCCCAAACCGAGAGGTTATATGGGTAAGCCTAAATAGTCGAGATATAATCGCCGGGTTTCTTCTCTCACTTTGTCCTCCTTACCGTGATTAAACAAAAAAACCGAACCATCCAGTTCGGCATTGTTGTTGATAATAAAGAATGTCAACAACGTCGGGCAAGGATCCGATTATGATTATGAGGGGAAAATCTTTTTCTGTCTTTGTAACCGACTCTATTTTTCACTCAGTTGTTGATATAACGTTCAAAAACAAAACCAAAGTCCTTGATGAGATATTGCTTTTTAGCATTTACAAGCCAGGAAAAAGCTGCTTCGTTTAATTCTTTAAACTGGGCTGTCAGATTGCTTTCAGCGCTTCTCATACTGCTTAATGTTGTTGAAGCCAATTGAAGGCTTTCCTTCGCATATCCAAATATAACTCCGTTATCATGTGAAATCTCAGCAATTTTAAGGAGCGCTTTATATAGATCCTTCACCTCTTCAATATGTTTTTTATGTACATCAATGGAGTAGGTGAGAGATCCGATTGTGAATTTAATTTCTACATCTAAATCTACTGTGCCTGCTGTTTCAAGTGTTACATTTGAAATATTGTTTGTACTGTAATCATAGCGGCGAAGAGTCCGTTTTTTGCTTGCGGCACTTGTTCCGTCAAGGTGAATGAGGGCTTTGTTCGTAAAGCAATATTCATCTGATTTTGATTTGATCAAGAAGAAAATTTTCTCATCATCTTCATGCATTACGTAATCATCAGCATCTACTTTGTCGTAATTTTCCGGTTTAATCACACTTCCTACATCGCTTAATCCCAGTATATCAGACGCTACTTTTCCAAACATTGGATCAATCCTTTCAATAGTTTTAAAAATCCTTTCAATGTAAATTGAGAAGATTTTTTACTATATTTCTATTGATAATAACATAGTATATTAGAAATCACGACCTCAGTTTAGCCAGAGGTCGTGAGACGTTAGCAGAATACAAAATCATACCCGCTTTAATGGTGTCAAAGTTATCATTTTTTTGCATGAACTACAGATCTATCGCATCACTTAATTCAAACTCCATCTCACCAATGCGAATGGTGTCCCCTTCTTTGGCCCCACGGGCTCTCAAAGCATCTTCCACACCCATTTGCTTAATCGTATGGGCAAAACGCATGACACTGTCATGGTAATTGAAATTGGTCATCTGGATCAGTTTTTCGATCCTTTCTCCCTCTACAACATAGACCTCGTTTTCACGGCGAATGGTGAAATCCGGCTTTTCTTCTTCACTTTTATACACTTTACGGGTGGCGGTAAACTCTTGTTGGACCACAGGTTCAATCGGCGCTTCTTTTTCGGCTTGATCGAGAAGATCTGCGACGGCAAACATAAGCTCTCTCAATCCCTGTCTCGTTGCCGCGGAGATGGGATAGACCTGCACATCCGGCCCCGCCTGTTCTTTAAACATTTCCAGGAATTCATCGGCATCGGGCAAATCCATTTTGTTGGCGGCGACAATTTGCGGGCGGTGCTCAAGGTCCTGACGGTACAGCTTAAGCTCTTTATTGATCTGCTTCCAGTCCTCATAAGGGTCCCGGCCTTCGGAGCCGGCCATGTCCAGTACGTGTACGAGCACTTTGGTTCGTTCTACATGGCGCAAAAACTGATGGCCCAACCCGACCCCCTGATGGGCCCCTTCAATCAGTCCGGGCAGGTCTGCCATTACAAAACTGCGCCCATCTTCAACTTGAACGACACCCAGGTTGGGAACAATCGTTGTAAAATGATAGGCGCCAATTTTCGGGCGGGCGGCTGAAACAACCGATAACAGGGTGGACTTTCCAACGCTGGGGTAGCCGATCAGCCCGACATCAGCCAACAGTTTCAGTTCCAGTTCTACCCAGCGCTCCTGGCCCGGTTCCCCATTTTCAGCAATTTCCGGAGCCGGGTTGACAGGGGTAGCAAAACGAATATTTCCCCGGCCCCCGCGACCTCCGCGAACAATAACCGCCCGCTGCCCCTGTTCCGTAAGATCAGCGATCAGTTCACTGGTATCCGCATCTCTGACCACGGTTCCCGGCGGGACTCTAACCACTTTGTCCTCCGCATTCGCCCCGTGTTGCGATTTAGGGCGTCCATTTTCGCCGCGCTCTGCTTTAAAGTGCTTTTGGTACCGGAAGTCCATCAGGGTGCGCAACCCTTCATCTACCTCAAAAACGACATCTCCGCCCCGGCCGCCGTCACCACCAGCCGGTCCGCCATAGGGAACATATTTTTCACGGCGGAAAGCCACCATCCCATTTCCCCCGTCTCCACCCTTTACATAAACTTTTACTGTATCTACAAACATACGTTTCCACCTGCCTAAGGTTCCATTCACAAATTCTGTACAATCTTGATCCCCTTATGGTCATGAAGCGGGAAGCTTTCACCCTTCCATCTGCTAATATGATTCCGCAATTGCTCCCACTCATGCGACGGGAAATCAAAGGTGACTAACGAACCGTCGTCACTAAACATTTCAATGGTTAAAATAGCCTGTTGTCCTTCTCGTGACAAGCCGATTTGCACTTGATTCCAATCATCATGTTCCTGAACTTGCTTTTCCAGCCACGGAAATACTTCTTCAAGAATACAGAGCAGATGTTGCTCATCTCGTTGTCCGGGTAATTGAAACTGGTTCTCTACCTGAATCCGGATTTCCCATTGCCGGTATCGGTGTGCCAGTGTTAAGAGGGTTACCGTCAGCGGAGGATAATGAAGTTCGCAGACAGCTCGTTCATTTAAGGCTTCTTTGACTAACTTTTGTAGGTAAGGAATGATCCGCTCTGATTTTTTCATTGTCTGGTAGCCCATCAGCACCTGGATATGGTTGAGAAAGTCGTGGCGCTGTCGGCTTAAGATCTGTTTGATCCGTTCCGCTTCGTTCAGTAAAGCTTTCTCGGTCTGTTTTTTGTGGGAAAAATAGATACCTCCGCCCAGGGTGATCATTGCAGCCAAAAAGAAAAAACCGGCTCCAACAGGTCCAAACGGCTGCAACAGCCAACCGATCAGTATGATGATGGTTGGACTAAACGGCTTGACGATTTCGATTAAGCCCTGCCCCACTGCTACCGCTCCCATCTCTATGTAGCTTCAGACCTTTATTTTACAGTATTTTCATAGAAAAGAAAAACCCTGGCATTTTGCCAGGGTTCCTGTTTTCCCCCACATTAAGCGTCAACACTTGCCGCAGCTTGTGCAACTGCTTCAGGGTAAATGCTTACACGCTTTTTGTCGCGACCGAAACGTTCAAAGCGAACCACACCGTCAGCTTTTGCAAACAGAGTGTCGTCGCCGCCTTTACCTACATTCAAACCAGGGTAGATTTTGGTTCCACGTTGGCGAACCAGGATGTTACCGGCCAATACCATTTGACCGTCGCCACGTTTGACGCCGAGACGTTTAGAGATGCTGTCACGACCGTTTTTTGTGGAACCTACTCCTTTTTTGGATGCGAAGCATTGAAGGTTAAGTTTAAGCATGAGATCCACCTCTTTTCAATTTAATTGTATTCGTTCTGTATTTTTCATCTTTCCTTCATTCTTACATAAGAAGGATATTCATCAGCCATACTTTTAAGCGAAACGGCCATCGCTTCCATAAGCAAACGAATCTTGGCGGCTTTTTCAGGGTCATCCAGATTTTCGGGCAAGCGACAGTCTACTTTGCCTTCACCGTCATCATCTGCATGCACTTTCACACCAAACATTTTTTCGATGGCATTAACCATACCGATGGATATGCCGGAAACTGCGGCACAGATAATGTCTTTTCCGGGTTCGGCATAGTTGGCATGTCCCGTGACCAATATCCGTTCAACTTCAGCTTGCTCATTTCGCTCAACTTGAATCCGAATCATTATGCCTCGATGTTTTCGATCACGACTTGAGTGAACGGCTGACGATGTCCTTTTTTCCGTTTGTAGTTCTTTTTCGGTTTATATTTAAACACGATGATCTTTTTTCCTTTTCCGTGTTTAACCACTTTACCGGTTACTTTCGCACCTTCAACATGCGGCGTACCGATTTTTATTTCACCGTCTGTATCCACGAGCAAGACTTTGTCGAAAGTAACAGTGTCACCTTCTTGGGCATTCAACTTTTCAATGAAAAGAACACTATCTTTCTCCACGCGGTATTGTTTACCACCGGTTTCAATTAAAGCGTACATGAGCTATCCTCCTCTAATAGAGACTCGCCACAACAGGAAAGGCAGAGAGCCTGTTTCACAAATCCTGGCTGTGTGCGGTGACAATCAACATGAACCATCTTAGCACAAAGAATTTACCTTGTCAAAAGGAACTTATTACTAACTGATCAATTCCCTTATCAGACAACGCGGGTCATGAAGATCAAAATACCTCTGCAACACCTTTTCCTCAGGTAAAAAATCAATCACTTGTCCCTGCTTGTCGATGACTTCCAGTACATGATACTTCTCTTTATACAATTTTCTCACGACCATCCGCAAGGGCTCATCTTCTTGAACCGTCAGCTTTTTGATCATCGCCTCATGAGAGACCCCTTGATCCCGGCGCTGAATAAGGAAGCGGAGAAATTGAAAGTTTCGCTGTTTTAAAGCCATCGCATTGGAAAGGAATAAGAACAGAGCAATCAGCAGAAGCGGGAGAATCACAACATTGCCGGGAAGCAAAAAAGAAAGGACTGCCATAAAAAGGGACAAAAGCAGACTTAACCATAATGTCCAGGCAATACACTGCCGGTATGGGAAAAAATAGCTGAGTGCCGCTTGTAGCACCCTCCCCCCGTCTAACGGATAAACGGGAAGAAGATTGAAACAAGCCAGCATCAGATTACCTTGAATAAAATACTCCGTCCATTCCCGGGACCACCATCCTGCCAGATCAAACAGCAGGCTGAGCAAAACCATAAAAACATGATGAAAAGGTCCGGCCAGGGCAACGACGATTTCCTCCCTCGCCGGTACGGTTCCCGATTCCTCCATTTTCGCAACCCCGCCAAAAGGCAATAATTCCATGGAATGAATCCGCCAACCATAAGACCAGGCAGCCGTCACATGGCCCATTTCATGGATAATGATTAACACAAACAGAGTTATAATTTCAATAAAATGGCCTGTCCAAACCGCTGAACAGACCAGGACCCAAAAAAATGGATGAATGTTTACCCGTAATCCTTGCCAGGGGTATTTATTCAAATTGAATCACACTCGCCGGGTTGACAAACTGTTTACCCTCTTTCAGGGCAATATAGACAAGGGACTGGCCCTTGGTCTGCCCCGCTTCTCCGATCAGTTGACCACTTTTGACCCAATCTTTTTCCCTGACTTTCAGATTCTCCAATCGGCCATACCAGGTTTCTCTGCCGTTTGCATGTTGGAGGATAACGGTATTTCCAAGCCCCTCTTTATACCCGGCAAAAGTGACCCATCCTTCTGTCGCAGCTTTCACTTTTGCTCTGGGCGCAGTGCGAATCACAACTCCCTTTCTTTGCTCGTCAAAAGGAAGAACAATTTCTCCTTTGACAGGGACTTTCCACGTGGAGGAAGGGAGGGGGCTGTTCCCTTCATTTTCTGCAAAAAAAGCCGGCAACACTCCCGGTGTTTTGCCTACATATTGCTTGTACCAGTCGGATAATCCTGCAAAGTTAAAATCACGGGTCATCACTTCAGTCACAAATTGTTCCGCCGGTTTTACTGAGGGGGAGCTGGATTGAAGTATCAGAAAGGTAAACACCAACAAAACCGCTGAGATGATCAACTGAAACATCATGCGCTTCTCTCTTTTTCGCTTTGCCGAATCTTTCTGAACCGTTTGGTTCCAGGGGGCGGCCTCGCCGGCCTGTTCCTTTGACGGCTCCCATTCCTTTCCCCATGGGCGAAAAGAATGGTTTACAGTTGGGATGACCCCCTGTTTAAGCAAACGAACTTGCTGTTCCCTTCGTTTCTTAATATTTTGGTTCCATTCATTGTTCATGTTTGACCACCTGTCTTTGTCCAAGCCTTTATAACAAACATATGACTTGACGCAAACAGTTATGCAGATTTGACCATCTCCGATCCCTTAAGCTAAAGCAAGGCTTTTGGCCGCTCGCAAAAGCAGACAGGGCACTGAATATACAGGAGATATCACCACTTTTGCCAATGTAAAAAAGAAACCCGGTACCCGACATTGGATACCAGGTTTCTTTCATCGTCCGCATATTTATGTATAAAGAATTAAGCAAATCCCAACCATCTTTTCATTTTGGATACCATGCTTTTCTCTTCTTCAAGAGTCAGCAGGGGAACCATTTCCCCCTGAATGCGCCGGGCAATATTGCGGTATGCTTTTCCAGCCGGACTGTGGCCGTCGAAAACCACTGGCTCGCCCTGATTACCGGCACGAATGACCCGCTCATCATCAGGGACGACCCCCAGGAGATCAATCGCTAATACTTGAACCACTTCTTCCACATCCATCATTCCGCCATCGCGGACCATTTGCTTGCGGAATCGGTTAACAATGAGCTTGGGCGGAATAGAAACATCCTTTTCCAAAAGTCCGATTACCCGGTCTGCATCGCGAATCGCGGTATTTTCCGACGTGGTGACAACGATGGCCTGATCTGCTCCGGCGACGGCATTTTGAAAGCCCATTTCGATTCCGGCGGGGCTGTCGATAAGGATATAATCAAACTCTTCTTTCAGCTCAGCAATCAGCCGGCGTAACTGATTGCTGGTAATCGAGGTTTTGTCCTTGGTCTGGGCCGCCGGTAACAGATAAAGTTCATCAGACCGTTTGTCTTTGATCAAAGCTTGTTTTACAGTGCAATTATTTTCAATCACATCGACAATATCATAAATAATGCGGTTCTCCAATCCCATAAGTACATCGAGATTGCGGAGTCCGATATCTGTATCAATCATACATACTTTTTTTCCGCTTAAGGCCAGGGCAGTACCGATGTTGGCAGAAGTAGTCGATTTGCCGACCCCGCCTTTTCCCGATGCGATCACAATACTCTCCCCCACTATTTCTTCCCTCCCCTCTCCGGCTGTTTTGCATAACTACGGCCGCTTGTTGTTTTCTTTCCATTCCTGATCGGGACGAATGCGACTCAGGTGATGCATTTTTTCAACAGCGATTTGATTATTGACTAAATAGGCAAAACGCATGTTAACTTCAGACTCATCCCACTGGTCCGGGGGGCGGGAGATCACATCCGCGATGCGAAGTTGGGTCGGGCGAAGGATGGAGGCCGCGATGATGGCGGTTTCATCTCCTTTGCTTCCTGCATGGGCCAACCCGCGTATAGCCCCCATCACATAAATACTGCCTGTGCTTTGTATTGTACCTCCGGGGTTAACATCCCCCAGCAGCAAAATGTCCCCGGTATGTGTGAGGACCTGCCCTGAGCGGACGGTTCCGGACAACATTTCAATCCCGGACTCACGGTCGAGCAGATATGGCATCCCCTCTGACTCAAATTCATGAATGATCAGGTTTTTCCTGATTGAAAACAATTCACGAACAGCTATTTCCTCCGGTTTACTAATCTGCCTTTGGCCCAGTTTAATCTTTACTTTCATCTCAGGGCCATCCCAGATATGTGAAGCATTGTTCTGTTCCAATTTATATTTCAATTCTTTTAACACTGCAGAAAAGGGGCGCGAATCATCGAGAAAGAAAAGAAGGCCATCTTTAGTTCCTTTAATCGTTACGCCCTGTTTCAGTACTTTTCCCATATTTGCGTCACCCCGCCTCAACTAATGATTTCGCTTTCTCCCTTGATTTTCCTTCTGCTGGCAGGGCAGTTCCCCGCTTTCACTCAAGATCCAAACAACTGGATTGTGTTCCGCTTATTTTTGTTATAAATCCAGCTCATAAATTGATAGATGGGAAAACCCCAAACGATATTAAAAAAAACGGAAGGAAGAATATGGGCAAATAAAGAAGGGAAAAATGGCATTTGTGTAAAATCAAATAAACGATACCATCCATAGATGAGTAAAAGATGGGACAATTGGGCCAATATAGCAATCAGGCCCGCGATCCATGGATAGGGTGGAAAAAGCCTTGAAATGTGAACGGTTCCCCAGGCGGTTAACCCGGTGGAAAAGGCGAAAATCCCCAGTGCCGGTCCGTAAACGATATCATGTAAAAAGCCGAATCCTACACCGAATAACACGGCTTGCTGCTCTTTGAGATAAAGGGAAAGAACCACAATTCCGCTCACAACCAATTGAGGAATGATCACAAAGGAGCTTCCCCAGGCCTGGGGAAGCAGCAACTGAAAGACAGAGCCTTCCATGACAAAAAGAAAGAAGAGAAACCCGGCGAAAAACCTTTTCATCATCGCCTTTTCCCTCCTGATCCAGTCTTTGCATCCTGTTGTTGATGCTGTTTTAATTGCAATTTGGCCGGATCTCTAACCACCATGACAAAATCAAGGCGCTCAAAGGTAGCCGACGGTTTGACATAAACCATTTGATCTACACCAAATTCACCGGCTTCCACACGATCCACTGTTCCGATCAGGAGATCCCCGGTATAGATCTCAGACAGCCGGGATGTAACGACCAGCTGCCCCTTTTGGGGTTTGGCCGAGGCAGGAATTTTCTTCATAATCAAGCGCTTTTTCTCTGCATCATATCCTTCAATAATGCCCAGCGTCTCTTTGTTTTGTTCCTTAATCACTGCGGCAATTCCGGGACCGTTCCCCGAATCGGTCAACAGCTGAATATCTGCCATATGTCCGGTTACGGACTGTACCCTGCCGATTAACCCCTGTGAGGTAATAATCGGCATTTTGGATAACACTCCATCGTCGGAGCCACGGTTAATAACCACGCGATTGTTCCAGCGATCCGGGCTGCGGTATACGACCCGTGCAGGAATATAGGTAACTTTATTTTCTTTCTGGTAACCGATCAGCTTTTTAAGTTCCTGATTTTCCTGCTGCAGTTTCATCACTTGTGCTTGCAATTGTAACAGTTGCTGTGAAGAATCTTCGGGCTGACTCTTTTTTTCAGGGGTAAACGAGGAAACCAATGCATAGACAGGCTGGTAAAAAAGGCCCTGGATCCAAGTGACTCCATTTTTAATCCAGCTTTCCGGCCACATCATCTCTCCGCGGTCACCCCGGGTCATACTCACTGAAAAAATCACCAAGATTATCGACAACAAAAGCAAAATCAGACGTCGGTGGATAAAAAAGCGACCAAACATTATCTATCCCCCGCTAAAAGCGTCTCTTTCTAAAGCGGAAAGGAGAGCTTGTCTTCGGTGTGAATAAATCAATATGCTCCAGTGCGGCTCCTGTTCCAATTGCTACACAGTCAAGGGCGTTTTCGGCGATGACGACCGGCATATGTGTTTCTTGATTCAGTCGTTCGTCCAGCTTTCTCAGGAGAGCTCCCCCGCCGGTCAGGACAATTCCCCGGTCAAGAATGTCCGCAGCCAGCTCGGGTGGAGTTTGTTCAAGCGTTTGTTTGACTGATTCGATGATCGCATCTACGGTTTCTTCCAAAGCTTCGGCAATCTCTTGGGAAGTGATTTTAAGATTTTTCGGGAGGCCCGTAACCAGATCTCTGCCTTTAATCTCCTTCCATTTCTCCTCATCTGCCGGAAGGGCAGAACCGATTTCCAGTTTGAGCGTTTCAGCCGTCCGTTCTCCGATCATCAAATTATACTTTCGTTTGATATATTGAATGATGGCGTCATCCATTTTATCTCCGGCAACCCGCAGCGATCTGCTGGTAACAATTCCTCCCAAAGAGATTACCGCGACTTCTGTTGTTCCTCCGCCGATATCAACCACCATGCTTCCCGTCGGTTCCCATACAGGCAGACCTGCACCGATCGCGGCGGCAAACGGTTCCTCAATCGTATATGCTTCTTTGGCTCCGGCACGCAGAGTGGCTTCTTCCACCGCTCTCTGTTCCACAGGCGTAACTCCGGAAGGAATACATACCATGACATTTGGCTTGCGTGGGAGGTAGATTTTCCGCTCCGTTGCCTGTTTAATAAAATACTCAATCATCACGGCTGTTGCATTGTAATCAGCGATAACCCCGTCCTTCATCGGCCGGATTGCAACAATGTTGCCCGGTGTCCGGCCAAGCATTTGTTTGGCCATATTGCCAACTGCTTTAATTTCATCAGTGTTGGTATCCATAGCCACAACGGAAGGTTCACGTATCACAATTCCTTGATCTTTAACAAATACCAGTGTATTTGCTGTTCCCAAATCGATCCCCATATCTCGCGTGAAGCCACCAAACATGGTAAAAAAAACTCCCTCCGCTTAAGCTGACTATTCTAAGAATAGACTCCTTTTCCGCACTCCGTTAATTTTCAGGTATCAATCCCTTTTCTTTCATACTGTAATAAGTCTGATCTCCGATGATCAGATGATCAACCAGGTCTATGCCCATAATATGGCCGGCCTCAATCAGGCGTTCAGTTACCTCCAGATCTTCCCGGCTGGGAGTTGGGTCACCGCTGGGATGGTTATGTACACAAATAATAGCCGCAGAACTGCGTCGAATCGCTTCATGGAACACTTCGCGGGGATGGACGACAGAAACGTTTAAGCTACCTTTAAAGATGCACTTTTTGTCAATTACCCTGTATTTTGTGTTTAAAAACAGGCAAATGAAGTGTTCCTGCTGCTCATACCGCAGTTCGTCCATCACAAACTGGACAGCATCATCTGGAGAGCGAATCGCCAGCCGGTCCGCGGGAACCGCTCTGGAAATTCGCCTCCCCAGTTCAACACCGGCCAACAGTTGGACCGCTTTCGCCGGACCGATGCCGCGAATTTGTGTAAGCTCCTGCCAGGAAGCAGAAGTCAGCCCCTTTAACCCACCCAGTTCCCCCAGCAAACGTTGAGCCAAATGCAGCACAGATTCTCCCGTGCTTCCTGTGCGCAACAAGAGGGCAATCAGTTCTGCATTGGATAAATGTTCCGCCCCAAAGCGAAGCATTCGTTCACGTGGGCGCTCTTCTTCGGGAACATCTTTCAGTAAAACATATTTATAAACCGGCTCTTTCATTTTTCTCCTCCGCCTCTTTATCCCTTCTTCACCCGGAAGAGGTTGAACCAGTTGTGATCGGCAGAGAAGTTACAAAACCTTTGTTCCGGATCGAAAATCTTCAACCAGAGAAAAGCCTATCTTTTCCATCATTTCATCCAACAGTGAAATGGACAAACCCACCACATTGAAATAGCAACCTTCAATTTTTTCGACAAAGCAGGCTCCAAAACCTTGAATTCCATAAGCACCCGCTTTGTCCAAAGGTTCACCTGTACCTGCATACCACTCAATCTTCTCAGGAGTGAGCCTTCGCATCCACACCGTTGTCCGTTTATGGTCCGTCAGTTCTCGTACTACTTTTTCATCATGCACCTGAACAAGAGCAATTCCTGTATAGACCTGATGCTCTCTCCCCTGCAGCCGGGTGAGCATCCGTTTCACAACGGTCTGATCCCCGGGCTTGCCGAGAATTTCATCATCGAGCACTACGACTGTATCTGCACCAATCACTAAAGCCGATTGACAACTTCGGGCAACAGCTTTTGCTTTTTTTAATGCCAGTTGTTCAACAAACGTGGCTGGTGACAGATTTTGCTCCACTGTTTCATCTGCCTGGCTTGTTTGAATTCTAAAAGATAATCCGAGCTGGGATAGCAATTCCTGTCTGCGAGGAGAACCGGAAGCCAGCACTAATTCCGGTTGCATATTTATTCCACCTTCCTGTGAGTAGAAGCAAAGTTGGAGAATCGAGCGTTAGTATAACCAAATCGTGGAATTGAATGTGGATCGTTCCTCTTTTCCGTTAAGGAAAATGCACCTACAACCAATGTGAAGGTGCATTGTTTTTCACAGGAACATTTTCAGTTTAGCAAATGAATCCTCAATCAACAAGGAACAAATGCAACAATTTGTCAGAAATTGACGAGTATTTTATCTGAATATTCCATTCGGAGAATGCCCATCTACCTTATTTGCTGACAGCCTGTACAAACTGTTCATATGAAGTAGCATAACGGAGCAACCCCTCCTGGATTTGCCATAACAAGGCCTGGCTCGGATTTTTTTCCGCCTCCTGGCCACTCTGGATGGCTAGATCCATTGCAGAGATCATGTCGGATAATGATTCTCTCGCCTTCTCTGGGAGTGCTGATTCGACTGTCTGGCTTTCAGTCACAAACTTGCGGTATTGGGCAGTCAGTTCCTGGTTAAATGAAAAGGATGAGGGTGTCTTGTTTGAATCATTGTCAATATGGAGGACAGATAATTTTCCGAGCTGTTCCAGCAAACGGTGTCCAGTCTGAATCATGGAAGACAATTGCGCAACCGTCTCATCTTGCAGGGAATCAGGTTTTCCCTGAATATTCAATTCTTTTAAATAGACATGAACATCCTGCTGCTGGTAGATTGCGGACAGCTTAAGAGCATCGTCACGATTTAAACCGATTCCCAGAAAGATGCGATATGGAGCTTTTTGCGACATAACTGCGGCCAGACCACGGGTGCGGTAATCATGTACCGTTTTTTCGGCTCCTCCTTTTTCACTGAAGTTTCCCGCTTGCATCATCACAACCTTCAGTGGCGGGAGTGTCAGCCCGGCTGCTGTTGTCGATGGAGGAGCTGAATCACCTTTTTTTTTGGCTTCCGTTGCATGAGGCAAATGATTGTCAATGGAGTAAGTCGAGTGAACAGACCGGTCGGAAAAGAATAGTTGAAGGACGGAAAAACCCATCACCGTCCCTATCAGGATCGCTCCTCCGATCGAGAGAACGAGTTGCAGCATATTCGTCCCGGACGGTTTTCTCTTTTGAAAAAACGGATTGTTGGGAGAGCCCCATTCAATAATATTTCTTTTTTTAGATGTCTCAGCCTGAAATACGTTTTTAAAACGGTACTGGCTTACAGCATCCATAAAATCCTTCACTTTTTTCTCTTTTTTAGCCGCAGGAATTGCTTTTACGCAGGGAGACGCTCTTTCAATCTGTGAACGATTGATTTGTTCGTCAGCAGACTTCGGCCGACTAATCATTACCGGCTTACCCTTTTCCCGGCCATCCTTAGATTTTACTACTATCTTCAGTCCCTCTTGCTGTCGCTGAACTGTGTTCTTTGGTTTCTCCATCTCAATCGTCCCTTCCACAAATCTGTTAATCTTAGGGTATGTTTTGATAGAGAAGAAAAGACCCCTTTGATCGTTTTTTCGTCTATTCTTTTTGAGAGAATTTGATAGTTTTGTCGGCGGCAGTTTGGCATGTACCGTGCTCAATTTTTCCGAAGTAAGAATCCTAACGCCGGCAATCCCCGAAGGATTTACTGTTGCATTTACCTAGTAATCATTTGATAATAGACAAGGAACATATATTCGTATAAGAGTAAGTTTCTATGTTTAATCAAGTTTTCCAGAGTATCATAGGAAAGGATCAGGCTTTTGGTACATATTCCCTCCGGCAAGATTGTATTTTATGCCTCCTGCTGAGGTTTGGATGAAAACGGCATGAATTTAATAAAGGATGTGATTTATATGGGGAATTTCGATAACAAATGGACAATGGTCGACCGCTACATCACTGAACTTCTCTTACCACCTGATCCTGTATTGGAAGAAACTCTGCAAGCCAACAAAGCTGCCGGTTTACCTTCGATCGATGTAGCTCCCAATCAAGGAAAATTCCTCTATCTGCTTGTCCAGATTCGGGGAGCACGACGTATACTGGGCTAGGCGGATACAGCACCATATGGCTTGTTCGTGCCCTGCCAAAAGATGGACATTTAATCAGTTTAGAACTTGACGCAACACATGCGGAAGTGGCTCAGTCGAATATTGCAAGGGCCGGTCTGTCAGACCAAGTAGAGATACGAGTGGGAGAAGCTATAGACTCCTTAGCACAGCTGGAAGCAGAAAAGACGGAACCTTTTGATATGATATTTATTGATGCTGATAAGCCCAACAATCCTCATTATTTGGAATGGGCCTTAAAATTATCACGTCGCGGCAGCCTGATCATTGGCGATAATGTCGTACGCAACGGAGCAGTAGTCAACGAAGCCAGTACCGATCCCAGCGTCCGGGGAGTACAGCGCTTCTTTGAGTTACTCGCGGCCGAGCCGCGCGTGAGTGCCGCGGCGATCCAAACTGTGGGCAGCAAAGGGTATGACGGGTTCGCAATTGCGCTCGTCACAGAGGACGAGTAGGGATATTGATGCTGTGATGAAACGGAATCAAAATAAAATAATGAATTGGACTTAGAAATCTATTTCACCTTTAAAAAGAATTGATCCGTATAACCTCTTATTTCTCCAGTTAACGAAACTCAGCCTTCTATAAAGATGACTGAGTTTTACCTTTTATGTAATGGAGAAACTAGAGCAGTTTTCTGGTTGCCCCATAAAATAAACAAAGCCTTCCCTACTGTGAGAAGACTTTGTTTTCATGCAGTTATGAAGAAGGAGCCGTTACAGATCCCGTATCATTATTAGTCCCTGTGGAAGGTTGCTTGGTGGAGGGAGGATTGGGTTGATTGGAGGAAGGATTGTTGGTATTGGGCTGCTGCGTTGGCTTTTGGTCCTCCTTTTCCATCTCCTCCTCTTTATTTTCATCTGCCTGAGTGGAAGACGGAGGCAATACTTGAATCGTTTCCGTTGATGTGGGCGGAGTTGTCAGCGAAGGTGGCTGGTTGGCAGATGAGGGAATTTTCAGTCCCGGGTCCTGATAAATATAAAAAATGAGTCGAACCCGTGTATTTCCTTTCGCGCCGGCTTCCGTAACCACCTTGTTTTCCCATTCCTCAATGCGCATGATGCGCTCACTTTCCTTTAGCTTTTGAAACCATGTTTTTACCTGGGCAATGGTTGCTTCTACGTAAACATCTGCCCAGACAGCCCGCACATGTGAGGGGACAGGTTTTGTTTTGGGAGACGCTTCTTTTTTTCCGTATTTAGTTACTTCTTCTAACAGCTTCTGCTCTACCGTCTTCCCTTTTTCAAGCTCCTGGTCTAACTCTTCACGTGTAAAGGCAAAACGGGCTCCCGTCCACTTTACGCCTGCCTCAGTCGCTTTCGTCTGGATCTCTTGTAAAAAAGAAGGAATACTTGCCTCAGTCGGGATTTTCTTTTGCATTGCCTCCAGCTCTTCCCTGGTTGGGATTCGCAAACCGTTACCAGCCAGCTGAACCGTTGACTTATGTTCAGCGATATACGTTTGCATCGACGCTACCCGGTTTTTTTGTGCCTGTAACTTCACATGTTGTTGATATAAAAGCGGAGAGCCGATTCCGACTACCAGGATCAACCCGCCGGCAAAAACTCCGTATAAAAATCCTCCCGATTTATACCAAAGAGGAGATCGTCCGTTCATCGCCCACCCTCCTCAGGAGCCAGGCTTTTAAAAGTAAAATGAAAGCGGACTACTTTGGCTGTCTCCGGCTTAATCTTCACATCTTTCATCGCTGAAGCTTCTTCCACGCTGTCGATGGCAAAGTTGTAAATAGATGAACTCTTTTTCATCTGACTCTGGAAATAGGAGATGCTGTCCAGGGTACTGAAAGCAGCCATTCCCTTCAGCGTCTGGCCCTTCACTTGCACATTAAAAAGACGCCCCTCCGCTGACATTGCTGATTCCATGATAGATAACGCCTGATCCCAGTCCATATTTTCCGATTTTAACTGCCCGACGGTTTTTTGGTAATCTAAAACAGCTCGATGGTCGGCAGTAAATTCCTCCTTTTCCTTGACTTTGGCACGGACCTTAGCCTCTTGGGGAAGAATGACGGAAATGCGTTTGTTCACCTGAGCCAGTTGCACCCTTTGTTCCAGGTATCCCCAGACCGCCAACCCACTCAGGCTGCCTAGAACTAGAGCAATCAGGGTGACCCATAGGGAAAAAAAACGGCGTGTGATCGGAATATTTTGGATAAGATTTATTTTCACGTGAGCTCCCTCCCATTTAGCAGCAAACCGATCGGGACAGACATGGAGGAGCCCAGCCAGCGTGTAACCCGCTCTTGCAGCGTCGAGGATAAAATATTCTCCGGGGGAGGTCCGATTTCTACTTTTCCGTCGATTTGTTTTGACAGCCAATCTTTCAGCATGGAAAAGTCGATTCCATCGCCGGTGAGAATCCACTGTCCCGGTGTTATACGATGTTGATCCTTCCATATTGCCAGCTTTTCATTCACCGCAGCTAATAATTGTTGTCCGTATTGTTCGATTTCTTTTTCCACCATCAGGATGGGTTTTAACGGGTCCGTTTGCGGATGGTCAGGACCAATGCGATATGATGGCATGGAGAGGGGAAGAAAAGTGATATCCTGGATATCCCCATCTTTAAACCAGCTCAGTTCCACGCCGGTCAACGAGAGGTGAAGGGTAATCAGCTGGGAAGACAACTTCTCTGTGGAAAATCGAAGCCAGCGATAGAGGCCGAGGGAAGACAACTCCAGCGAAACGGGTTCCAATCCGCACCACTCAATGATTTTTAGCAATGTATCTACATATTCTTTGGAGGCAGCCACCAACAGCAGATCCCGCTCTTCCTCCAGTTCGTGTTTGTCGAGAAGAATAAAGTCAAACACAACCTCTTCATCGGAGAAACCGAGTTCAGGGATCACTTTTTCTTTAATCCACCTGCGCAACCGGCGTTTTCCCAATTGGGGGACCCGTTCCCTTTGAACCAGCACATGGCGGCTGTTGATGGCCATATGGACCTTGCGCGTGGCAAACCGCCTGCCAAGCAAAGCTTCGCGAACCGACTGGACCAACTCTTCTTTCTCAATAAATTCCCCGTCTTTACTCCATACTGAAGGCAGAGGATGAGCAACTACTTGATTTAAGCGCACCTTCCGTCTAACACTTTGTACTTCCACTAATTTCAGCAATGTATCGTTCAACTCAAGGCCTAACATCCTGCGACGGAATGGCAAATCGATAACCCCCTCTATCTAAAAAGGTACAAGCCATGTCAAATACCAGTCAAGCAAATGGTCCCCCCATAAACAGGCGATATAAACGCCGACGGCCAGATGGGGCCCCAGCGGAAGTGCCTGTTTCCACCCGAGAGCTTGACCGCGCAGAGCCTTCCAGCCAATATATAGACAGGCAGTGAAGGATGCGAGCCAAAATGCAACTAAGACATGGGGCCAGCCAATCACCCACGCGGACATGGCCAGCAATTTCGCATCTCCTCCGCCCAATCCCTCCGTCACCCACCCCACAAATAATAATCCCCCCAGAGCAACCAGGAAAGCCAGCAGATATTTTGTGAAAGGTTGTGGATGAAATGCAATTCGAAACAAAAAGAAAACAATGATGCCAGTATAGGTAAAACAATTTGGAATCAAACCGGTCCACAGATCGGTGAGCGACAAAAGAATGAGCAACCAGATGAGCAGTAAGTGGATCCATGCTTCCACCGTTGCGCCGCGCTGCATTACGACCGGCATGGCCGCAAGACCGGCAACAGCTTGAACCCCTGTTTGGAGCACGGAAAGCCTTCTTCGACAACGGGAGCACCGATTAATCTTCCGGCTGGAAAGCGACAGCCCGTCACACCTGTCACAGAGCCAGCCCTTAAAGTCAGAGGGGTCAGCTCTTCTTGCCAGCGACCAGCGGGCAATCGGCGGCAACCAGCGGGCAACAATCACACTTACTGCAACCAGCAATCCTGTCTCCCAGTTAAACATGATCCGCTCCCACACATTTTCTCTTTTTATCTGAAAGAAATCCGGAATCGATTTTGCCTCTCGCGATCAGCTGCTGTATTGCCGCTTCCAGTGTCTGCATTCCGTGTGCAGAGCCGGCCTGCATCAAAGATTGCATCTGATGGCGTTGATCTGTGCGAATAAGGTTGGCCATGGCCGTTGTATTAACTAAAACTTCAAACGCGGCAATCCGTTTTTTGCTGCCCTGTTCCGGCAGCAACCGTTGCGATACAACTCCCAGCAAAACTGAGGCCAGCTGTGAGCAAACCAGCGACTGTTGTTCCGGAGCAAACACATCTACCAGCCGGTGTACTGCCGCTGACGCCCGACCTGTATGTAAAGTTCCAAGCACAAGCTTCCCCGCCTCGGCAGCGCGGATCGCCGCCTGTATCGTTTCCAGATCCCTCAATTCGCCAATCATGATCACATCGGGATCCTGCCGCAAAGCTGATCGTACTCCCTGAGTAAAACTAACGGTGTCGACTCCGACCTCCCGTTGCTCAATCATGGACTGAACGGGAGTATGTATATATTCAATCGGATCTTCCAATGTTATGATGCGTAACGGCTGTGATTGATTGAAATAATGGATCAAAGAGGCAATTGTTGTCGACTTGCCGCTTCCTGTAGGGCCTGTGACCAATAACAGCCCCTGCTCCTGTTGGATCAAATCGAGCAGAACAGGCGGGATGTGCAGCTCCTCCGGTAAAGGGATATGCCGCGGGAACAGCCGAATTGCCACACTTGGCAATCTCTGCCGGAAGTAAGCATGAACCCGCACCCTCACTCCGTCAGGATGTTGAAAGGCAGTATTGGCTTCTCGGCGTTGATGGAATCGCTTTAATTCCTTTTCGCCAAACACTTGCTCCAGAAAGGCAAAAATCTGTTCCGGGCTACAAGCAGATTGTTGTAACATTTCCAATCTTCCCCGGACACGCACATTTGGAACCTGGCCACAGGAAAGATGAAGATCAGAGGCGTTCCTGGCAGTTGCTAATGATATAAGTTCAAGTACTTGCAAAACCGATTCCCCCATCCCGGGTTCCTCTGCCACTGTCTTTTCATCTATTCTTTTTCTTTATTTTACGAGAAAAAATGTTCCTATAAAAGTGGTTGTTTAAATTCGTTATGGCAGAATTTTTTTGTCTGCCCGTTGGGCTTATTGTTTTTGCAGTCTGTAGTCAATACCTTAAATCGGTTACAATAAAGTCGTATCTTTATAAACTTAGATTTTGCTTAACAAAGGGGCCTGACTATGCTTTGTGTGAAAAATCTTACTGGTGGTTACTCTGTTCACCAACCTGTGATACATCATATTTCGTTTGAGGTTCAGCCTTCGGAAATCGTAGGCTTGATTGGTTTAAACGGGGCCGGGAAAAGCACAACGATCAAGCATATCTTAGGACTTCTTTCGCCACAGGAAGGTACTGTGACACTCGGGGGAAAAACGCTGGCTGAAGACCCGGTTCATTTTCGTTCACAAGTTGCTTTTATTCCGGAAGCCCCCCAGTTTTATGAGGAATTGACACTATGGGAGCATATGGAACTGACAGCCCGGGCCTATCAGATGAAGCCAGATGTATTTAAAAAGCGTGCAGAACACTTATTAGAAGTGTTTCGCATGAAAAAAGTGGCGAAATGGTTTCCCAATACGTTTTCCAAAGGGATGCAGCAAAAAATTATGATTCTGTCTGCCTTTTTGGTGCAACCTTCTCTTTTGATTGTCGACGAACCATTTGTGGGGTTGGATCCTCTGGCGATTCAGGCGTTGCTGGAAATGCTGCAAGACGGAAAACAGCAAGGGATGGCGATCTTGATGTCCACTCATATATTGGGGATGGCGGAAAAGTATTGTGACCGTTTTGTCATTCTTCACGAGGGAAGAACCTCCTTGCATGGAACGTTGCCCGAAATGAGAAAGCAGGCGGAACAGCCAGATGCTTCACTTGAAGAATTATTTATCGGGGTCGCAAGAGGGTGAGACAATGAATACCGGTCAACTGTTTAAAGAGCGGATGCAAACATCATGGTTCCATGCGATTCGCATGTTGCGGGCGATCTTCAGCGGCGGCGGTACACCTCTTTTTGTGGGAATCTTTTTGATTCTGCTCTATTTCGGCTATACCCGTTTTCTGGAGTGGCTGCCGCGGGACTTCCCCACTGTCTCCCTTCTCGCCTTTATTTTTTCACTTTTTTTAACTTCCAGCCGTGTCCGGACCTGGATCCGGCAGCCGGATCTCGTTTTTTTGCTGCCAATGGAACCCGGAATGAAAGATTATTTTCGGGCCAGCCTGATTTACAGTTCTGTCATTCATCTGATTCATCTTGCCGTGATCACAGGCTTCGCTTATCCCTTGTTTCGGGTGCACTTGGGAAGCTCAACCGAGTTCGGAATCGTTTTCCTCTTGCTTGGGTTGATGCAAGTCTGGAATGTCCTTACCGGTTGGTATGAAGAGCGCTTATCTGTCTTCCGTTCACGCGCAATGGTCCGGATTCTCATTTTGCTGCGTTGGATTATCAACCTGGGGCTGGCTGCTCTTATACTGTCAAAAAACTGGACATTGGTTATACCCGCTCTTCTGATTCCCGCAGCGGTTTTATGGTACATCCGCTCAATCACACCGGCTCTCCCTTATCCCTGGGAAAAGCTGAAAAAGCGGGAACAACTGACCATATCCAGATACTATGCACTGGCAGGTTGGTTTATCGACGTGCCACAAGTAAAAAAAGAAGTTAAGCAAAGAAAAATATTGATTGGAATAATGAATCGCCTGTTCCCAAACCAGAAACCCCTGTCCTATTTATACTGGCGTTCATTTTTTCGCTACAGTGAACTTTTTCCGATCTATATCAGGCTGATGGGTTGGGCAGTTTTAATGGTTCTGATTCTGCCTCATCCATGGGTAAGCCTTACCTTGTTACTGCTCAGCCTCTGGATGTTTGGAGTACAATTGCCGGCAATCGCCGCCCCCGGACAATATCCTGTTTGGATTCGGCTCTACCCGCTTTCCAAGGAGGAGCAGATCCGGTCCCTCATCCGGATGGGCCGGGTATTGCTGGGATTTCAAACCGTTCTCTTCACACTGGTTTTATTTCTGTTAAACCGGATACCCGGACTGTGGGCGATGATACATGGGATCATTGGACTGCTCGCCGTCTATCTGATCAGTACATTTTATCTGCCAAGGCGGTTGCACAGGTGGATCAGTCTCTAAAAAAACCCCGGAGGGACCATGTAACTTCCCGCCGGGGTACAAATGTTACTTTTTCTGCAACTCTTTCACATCTTTTAAGATTTGCTCCGGATTCGGCTTTAAACCGTCATAAAACTTTACTACTTTGCCCGTGCCATCGATCAAATAAAACTGTGTCGGGTGGTTGACCAAAACTGGCACATCCGGTGAAGGCCCCTTTTGGTGTATGATGTTTCCTTTAAAAGTCTCTTTGGCAATCGGCTGGATCTCTTCCAATTTATAACCGGTTAAAAAGGTCCAGTTTTGCAGAATAGCGTTATGTTCCTCTGCAAACTTTTTCAGGACCGCCGGTTTGTCATAGTCAGGGTCAACACTGAAAGAGACAAAGGAGACATCCACTCCCGATTGATTCAAATGCTTTTGTACTTTAGCCATGTTGGCTGTCATCGGAGGGCAAACATTGGGGCAACGGGTAAATATAAAATCAGCAAGCCAAACTTTTCCTTTTAAGTCTTTGAGGCCAAAAGATTTTCCATTCTGATCGGTAAACGTAAAGTCCGGAACTTTCCAGTTTAGATCAGAAACATCATTGATTGATTGGGGAGATGAATTGGCCGCGGCTTGATTCGGGGCTTTCTCTTCCGTTGAAGTGGAACACCCGGCCACCGCCAGCATAAGGGCAGCCAGTCCAATCACGATCTTGCGCACTCTATATCTCAAGTTAAATCCTCCCAAAATCGATCATCTATATCCGATAAGCATCACTGCTACTAAGATATCATAAACCTGACAGACTTAAAGCCATTTCACAAAATTGCAATGAAATGGCTTTAAGTCTGTCAACGATTAGAAAAAGGACAGACCACAAACAGCGGTTCTGCCCTGTCATTTTGTACAGCAATAAAAAAAGTTCCTTATTTGTTCACTTTCAGCTTTTCCAATTCCGGGACCAGACCGTGGGAAACGCGCCAGATGTCGCCGGCTCCCATGGTTATCACAAGATCACCGGATCGCACATGGGTGAGCAGGTAATCGATCACTGCTTCTTTAGTGGCAATGAACTGTGTGTTTGGATTGCTGTTTTTGGTGATGAGTTCAGCCAGCCGTTCTGCGGTAACACCGGGAATTTGTTTTTCACCCGGAGGAGCATAGATGGTATTGATAATCACCTCATCAGCGAGGCCAAAAGCACGGCTGAATTCATCCATCAACAGATGAGTACGGGAATATCGCTGGGGCTGGAATACAATCACCATCCGCCTTCCGAGGGCTTTGGCCCCTTTGAGGGTTGCTTCAATTTCGGTGGGGTGATGGGCATAGTCGTCCACTACAAGAATGTCATCAACCTCTCCGATCACCTGAAAGCGGCGCTTGGCACCTTGAAATTCAAATAAAGCACCCGCAATATCCTCAAATTTCAAACCAATTTGCAAACATGCAATCACAACCGCGAGAGCATTGGAAACATTGTGGCGTCCCGGTATACGCAGCGTCACATCCCCAAGCGCTTCCTCCCCTTTAAGTACAGTAAAGGTGATTTCCCTCAGGTTCTCCCGGATATTGACAGCTGTATAGTCTGCCGGACGATCCAACGCATAGGTAATATACTGACCCCTTACTTCTTTTGCCATGTCACGCACATGGGCATCGTCCCAGCACAGGATCGCTGTTCCTTCAGGACGGACCTGGCTTAAGAATTCCCGGTAGGCTTGCTTCAGATTTTCAAAATCGCCGCCATAGTTTTCCAGATGATCCGGCTCAATGTTGGTCACAACGGCAATATGCGGATAATATTCCAGGAACGTCCCGTCACTTTCATCCGCTTCGGCTACTACGTAGTCGCTCCGGCCCGCTTTGGCGTTCCCCTTTAAGCCTACAATTTCTCCTCCGATAATATAAGTAGGATCCACCCCGCAGATCTCCAAAGTTTGCGCGATCATGGAAGAAGTGGTCGTTTTCCCGTGAGCTCCGGCGACAGCAATCCCTTTTTTGTTGTTAAGGAGCCTTGCCAGCATCTGTGAACGGTGCAAAGTTTCAATTCCCCGCTCTTTCGCAGCTGCCCGCTCCACGTTATCTTCCGCAATACTGGTAGAATAAACAATTGTTTCAGCGCCTTCTATATTAGAAGGATGGTGGCCAATGGTCACTTTTGCCCCGCGTTCCATCAGTTTTTGCACCAGGAGATTTTCCGCCACATCAGACCCTGACACATCATAACCGAGATCTAATAAAACTCGGGCAATTGCGCTCATGCCATATCCGCCAATTCCGATGAAATGTACATGTTTCTTTTCCAAAATCAATCACCAGCCTTTATATTACCTTTATTCGCTATACTCCTTGATCAGAAGCGGACGGACCTCGGAAATCAGGAAGAGAGAGCCGGTAATCAATAACAAATCCTTTTCTCCCGCTTTCTTTTTCATCAATCGAAGTCCCTCCTCAGCTGTGGATGCAGATTGAACGGACAGTTCCGGATTTAACTGCCGCACCTGTTGCGCCAGTTCTTCCGCAGGCAAGGCGCGTGGCAAATCTTGAACCTGGGTGGCAATCACTTGATGCGCCAGAGGAAGGAGAGGTTGAATCATTTCTGTTATGTCCTTGTCCCTCATCATCGCAACCATAAGAATAAGATGGTCGTATGTATACAATTGTCTTACTGAGGAAACCAGCGAGTGAATGCCATCCGGATTATGGGCCCCGTCAAGAACAATGAGGGGCTGGTCACTCACTTTTTCCAATCGACCCGGCCAGCTCGTCTTCTTCAGTCCCTGTTCAATATGTTCACGTTCAAGCACTGTCGCATAATGCTGGCGGAGTACCTCCAGTGCCATCAAAGCCGTTCCCGCGTTGCGAATTTGATGTTCCCCAACCAGCGGAATTTCCAGATCAGAAAGGGTGCCGTATGCGTTGGTGAAGTGAAATCTTTGGCCGTTGGGTGTCGCTGTTTTGGGTTCTGCTTGAAAATTTTTATGGATCACATAAAGAGAACTGTTTTTCTGTTTGGCTTGCTCAGTAATAACGGCCAGAGCCTCTTTATTTTCACTTCCGCAGACCACCGGAACTCCTGCTTTAATAATCCCCGCTTTTTCCCTGGCAATCTCAGCAATTGTTTCTCCCAGCCAGTCTTTGTGATCAAATCCGATATGGGTAATCACGGAAACCAGGGGATACACCACATTGGTTGAGTCACATCTGCCTCCCAGACCTGTTTCCCACACAATAAACCACGGGGAAGCCTCATAGGCAAAATAGCAGATGGCAATCAGTGTCCAAAACTCGAACGGGGAAGGCGCTCCCGGTCCGTGTTCGGCCATCTCGTCTGCCAGAGGGCGCAAAAAGTTTGCCCAGTGAACAAAAGAAGATTCGGCGATCGGCTCTCCGTCAAACTGAATCCGTTCATTCCAGTTTGTTACATAGGGGGAGATAAATAACCCCGTCGGATAACCGGCTTCCCGCAGGACAGAAGATATCATCGCAGCTGTGGAGCCTTTTCCGTTTGTCCCTGCAATATGGATAAATTTGCATCTTCTTTCCGGGTGATCAATCCGGTTCAGGATCCATTCCATCCTCTCTAAGCCGGGTTGAATCGTCCGTACACACCTGTGCTCCATCCAATGAAATACTTCTTCAGAGGTGGCAAACATCTTTGTTTGATCCATCTCATTTCTTTCCCTTCATAAACGTTCCCTGATTGTTCTAAAAAAATCTATACTCTGTTCATTTTCCATATAAGTGCCCCTCACGTCAATAAGAAAGAGAGGGCAGGAAAATCCCCCGCCCCGGAAAATAATGGATATATCAAGGGTTAAGCCCGGATCTCCGCAAGGCGGGCAAGTACTTTTTCTCTTTTTTCTTTATACTCCTCGCCTTTTTTCCTCTCCGCTTCAACGATATGAGCCGGGGCTTTGGCGACAAAACCCTGGTTGGACAATTTTTTCTCTACCCGCTCTACTTCCGCATTTAACTTTTTCAATTCGGCATTGAGGCGTGCCACCGTTTGCTCAATATCCACCAGACCTGCAAGAGGCAAAAACAGTTCCGCTCCCGTCACCACTGCGGTCATTGATTTTTCCGGCCGCTCCAGGTTTGGATCAATGGTCAAATTACTTACACCGCAGAGCCTGCGGATTGCCGGCTCATTATTTTTAATAGCCGCAGTTGTATCTGCATCCGGACGAATCAACAATTCGATTTCGTGCTTGGGAGCCACTTCCATTTCAGCCCGGATATTTCTTACTGCCCGAATCGCTTCAATCAAGACTTCCATTTCACGTACGGACTCTGGTGCATGATAAGCATCACTAGGGCTTGGCCAGCTGGCAATCGTAATGCTTTTTCCAGCCGTCGGTAAATGCTGCCAGATTTCTTCCGTAATGAAAGGCATCATCGGATGCAAAAGACGAAGCGATTGATCAAGCACATGAGCCAGAACGGCACGGGTTACCCGTTTGGCCTCTTCATCTTCCCCGTAAAGAGGCAGTTTGGCAAACTCTATATACCAGTCGCACAGCTCATCCCAGATAAAGTTGTACAATACACGGCCTGTTTCGGCAAAATCGTAGCGCTCAAGCAAACGGGTTACATCGGCGATTGTTTCATTGAGACGATGCAGTATCCAGCGGTCGGCGGTGGAAAGAGTACCCGACAGTTCCAACTCCTCAGCAGTGACCCCGTCCAGGTGCATCAAAGCGAAACGGGAGGCATTCCAAATCTTATTGGCAAAATGGCGGGCAGACTCGACACGCTCCCAGCGAAAACGCTGGTCATTCCCTGGTGTACAACCGGTGGAAAGCATAAACCTCATCGCGTCGGCTCCGTATTTTTCAATTACTTCCATCGGATCAACCCCGTTACCGAGGGACTTGGACATCTTTCTTCCTTCGGCATCACGGACCAGTCCGGTGATCAATACATCTTTAAACGGCTTTTGATCAGTAAATTCCAAACCGGAAAAAATCATCCGCGCCACCCAGAAGTAGATAATGTCGTAAGCGGTCAGTAACAGGTCTGTCGGGTAATATCGCTTTAAATCATCCGTTTCTTCGGGCCAGCCCAGAGTAGAGAACGGCCACAGTGCTGAACTGAACCAGGTATCTAATACATCTTCATCCTGCCTTAACTGGCTGCTGTGGCAATTGCTGCATTGGTCCGGTGTTTCGCGGGCGACCATCATTTCACCGCACTCGTCGCAGTACCAGGCAGGAATGCGGTGTCCCCACCACAATTGTCTGGAAATACACCAGTCACGAACGTTTTCAATCCAGTGGAGATAGATTTTCTCAAAGCGATCCGGAACAAACCGAACTCCTTCGCCACTTTTTTGTGCCTGAATCGCTTTTTCGGCGAGCGGTTTCATTGAGACAAACCATTGAGTGGAGAGATAAGGCTCCACAACCGCCCCGGAACGCTCACTGTGCCCCACCGAATGAGTATGCTCTTCAACCTCAGTGAGAACCCCTGCTTCCTGGAGATCTTTCACGATCTGTTTGCGGCACTCAAAGCGGTCCATGCCCTGATATTTCCCCGCCTGTTCATTCATCATCCCCGATTCATCCATGACGATGATTTGCGGCAGGTCATGGCGGATTCCGATTTCAAAGTCATTCGGGTCGTGGGCAGGAGTGATTTTTACAGCCCCGCTCCCAAATTCAGGATCGACATACTCATCGGCAATGATTGGAATCTCTCTACCGATAAGGGGCAGAACTACGGTTTTGCCGATCAAATCCTGATATCTCTCATCATCCGGATGAACAGCCACTGCCGTATCTCCAAGTATCGTCTCCGGCCGGGTGGTAGCGACACAGATCTTTCCGGAACCGTCTTTCAACGGATAGTCCATATGATATAAAGCACCTTTGACTTCTTTGTAGATAACTTCAATATCAGAGAGCGCAGTACGCGCTTGCGGGTCCCAGTTGATAATATATTTGCCGCGATAGATCAATCCTTTTTCATACAGGCGGACAAATACTTCATTAACCGCATTGGACAATCCTTCATCAAAAGTGAACCGTTCCCTGGAGTAATCGAGTGATAACCCCATTTTTCTCCATTGTTGCGAAATATTAGCTGCATATTTTGCTTTCCATTTCCAAACTTCCTCTAAAAACTTTTCCCGACCCAAATCGTGGCGGCTCAGTCCTTGTTCACGCAGTTTTGCTTCCACCCGTGTCTGGGTGGCAATTCCGGCGTGGTCCATCCCCGGCAGCCACAGGGCATCATATCCCTGCATCCGTTTCCAACGGATTAAGATATCTTGCAGAGTGTTGTTCAATGCGTGTCCGATGTGCAAAGTGCCGGTAACATTTGGAGGCGGGATCACAATTGTGTAAGGCTCTTTTTCGGGATCTTGACCCGCTTCAAAAAATCTTCCCTCGATCCAGTAATCGTACCATTTTTCTTCTGCTCGCTTCGGATCATAAGCCGAAGGCAGATTGCTTTGTACAGGTTCAGCCATATCCATTTCCTCCTTCAAACAAATAAAACCTTTCGTCTCAAAGGACGAAAGGTTATTTTCGCGGTACCACCTTTGTTCACTGACCGATGAAAAAATCAGTACACTTAAAGCCTGAATAACGGTCAGATCCGGTTAATCCTACACAGCAACGCCTTCAGATTAACAGCTCCAGGGCGACATTCAACAGCTCTCCCTTAAGAAACCTTTCAGCCGGGGGTTTCTCTCTCTGCAAGGTACAGCAACGTTTACTCTTCCCTATCACAGCCAAAAAGAAAAAGATTCCATTGTTTGTTTATTATATTACAACGAGACAGGATGGGAGTCAAACATTATGGCAAAAAATACGGCAGGGAACAGCCCGCCGTATTTTTTTGCTTCATTTTCATCGAAGTGCCAATTATTCCTCAACCAAAACTATAATGAATAGAAGATCAATATGATGTCCGGTTGCTTATCTGATTCCAAAAGTATGTTTAATATATTCATACATCGCGGGCGGGTCGGCTAAAAACGTCACCAGGAGGATTGTGCATAACAGCAGGATACTGAGAAATGAAAGAAACAGCACTCCCCGATATGCTTTCCTTACCATGGACTTTACCAAACTCAAGATAATAAACCCCTTCCTAAGAGCATCCGATTTCTTTTCGCTTTAACATATTCTTATTCTCCACTTTTCGTACTCATCTGTCCAGTATTTATGTTAAAAGTGGCCGAAAAACCTGTCACAACGGGGATCTTAAGCATATAATTTGATCAAGGGAAACTTTTTTTCTTTATGTAACTTTTGTTGGCCTATGGTTTGTACCTCTGGCAAAAATCTTGAGCATATGAAGGGATTTATTATGATAAAAGCACTTTTATGGGCATTTCTTCTTACCTTGCCAGCGAAGGCAATTGAAAAATGTTTCCGGAAAATCAAATAAAAAAACCCGGTTTCCCCGGGTTGAATCCGTTGACAAACAATCTCACTGGCAACGGAACGTTTTCCGCATCCGGCCTCCATCGCTCGCTGTCAATGATCCTTTTGGAAAAAGATCCCTGGTGGTTACTGTTTACGATGTTTATCTGCTACTAAAAATATAGTCAAATATGCCCATATCTGAGTTTTCCAATTTTAACCATCCCTGCCTGCGCCGCCTTACTCGCTACTACAGCTTGATATGACTGTCCACAGGCGTAAATTCCCGACTAGCCATCGGTACATATACATGATTTCATGATTCATTATGTGCTCATCATGTATGGATATTAGGCTTGGTTTTCGCCTTAGGACATTCTTTGTAGCAGTCTTCCTCTTTTCAATTTTAAAACTACACAGGTCTAATTTGGCTATATTGTGCTGTTAACTACCTCCTTTTTTTTTGCCTGAACGCCTCGAGACCGAAACGACTGAATTTTGCCGTTTGTCATCCGGACGTGCTTTTTTGTTAGTCCACAGGCTCTTTACTATTTCTTGCAATAAATGATGCTGATGCAGTTCTGCTTCCAAGCGTTTTACCGCCTGTGCCTCTTCCTGTGCAATTTTATTTTCTTCATAATACTGATTGACAGTTTTGATCAGCCGTTCCGGATATGACAGATAAAGAGCCAACAATTTTTTCTCCTTTGGCTGTAACTTCCACTCGCTCTCATATGCTTCCAAAATTTCAAGCGGTTTCTCCGGGTGATTGGCAAACGCGGTTGACCTTTTCATCAATGTAGCCAGATCACGGACCGGACTGTCTACCTGGGCATGGTCAAAATCAATGATATAGTAATGATCCACCTCTTGCACAAGGTTACTGGGATGGATTCGTTTATGACACAGCGTATAACGGGGAAACTTCCCGTCTTCGTTCTCTTTGATCCGTTCCATCCCGCGAATAGAGAAGGAAAGGGAATGCTCAATGTTTTCCTGGTTAGCTGAAAAGCATTTATCAAACGGGGATTGAAATTCCCGGCTTTGGATCTGTTCGGTCACTTCGGATAGCTTCTCTTGTTTTTGCTTCCACCCGTTCAGAAAATCGTCCGAGATGGTTGTACACAAGTCGGGATATGGTTTCACCAGAGATTCAGCTAAACGGTGTAAGCAAGCCAGCGATTTAGCAAGTTCATTCACAGCTGGTACTTTTTCCTGATCCGGAAACCCGTGAGTCGTTTTCCACGGTGTCGCATACCAGACACCACTTTGTTCTAAAGCAACAGGCTCTCCCTGTGATGTTGGCACCCAGGGCAATAGATGGGAAAAGCCTTTTGCGCGAATTCCATCCAGAATACGGTGCAGGAGAAGCAGTTTTTCCCGCGGGGCTTTCGACTTTTTTAATGCATACACACCTTCGCGGCATGTAATGCGCCAAATTCCTCCCACATTCTGTACCAGTAATGGTTCCCAATTATACTGTTTAAGTACTTCCCCCAATTCCATCCCCTGAACAAACGGTTGATGATCCAACGCAGTTCCCCCTTTCTAACCCCGAATATCTTCAGATGTTTCTTCCCGTTGCCGGCAGGGGATGTAGATGATCTGTCCTTCTTGCAATCGGTCTGTCTGGAGTTTATTTAAGCGGATAATCTCATCAGCGGTAATTTGATATTTCCCTGCCAAATGGTCAATGGATTCGTCCTTTTGCACAATGACCATGCGCATAGAAGCAAAATGGTCTTCCTTGTTGCCGACAAGCCAACTCGCCCAATCTGTTCCCTGTTTTTTTTCCGTTTGTTCAGTCTCATCCTCCATCTGCTCATGGCGGGCTTTTTCTTCTTCAGCCTGATCCTCTGCTTCCTGCCGTAAGTATTCGGAGGAGTCTTTTTTTCTCTCCTGACGCTCTGCCCAGAAATCATGTGCGGTCTGAGGCTTAAAAACAGGGGCAGGGTGTTGTTCATCGGCACTTTTACGTGATCGGAAATCTAACTGTGGACCCTCTACATGTTCTTCATCCTCTACAACTTTCAATTCTCTCCGTTCGTCCTGCTCCTCCGGTTGTAATTCCTCTGCTTCCTGTTTGTGTACGGAATCCTGTTGTTCCGGATGCGGTGTGGCCGGCGGCGGCTCCATTTTTGCTTCTTCCCGATGCTCTTCTTGCTCTTCGCGATTCTCCCCCATACTGCTGACTGCTAAAGGCTGTGCGGGTGATCCGGAAAATACAGGGACTTCTGCCTGCACTTCCTCTATCTCTGATACATCTTCCGGTTTTTTCTCCGGGAGAAGTCCATCAATCATCAAAATCGCTTCAATTTGCAATTCAAACGGAGACAACACACTGTAGTCAAAGGTTTCTACTTCAGCCGAAATATGGTCAAGCTCTGCTCGGTCTGCCGGGAGTGTAATCTCCACCGGGATCACATAAGCAATCTCTTGCCTGTTTGCCTCTTCGGGATCATCGTCCAGATGTAAGTGAACATCCTCCCGTGACGAATCGGCCTGCTCTCCGAGATAAGCTCCGTTTAAACGAAGGTATCCTTGAATTTTGAGATGTTGTCCTTCATCCCTGATTTCTACATCCGGATATAAATCCAACTCCAGGAGGGTGCCGATGCCGGGTTGTTGAGGGTTTAATCGGACCTTCTCCGAAATATCAAAACGGAGTTGGTTAAACTGATTCTCCATGTAAAGATCCCTCCTTGTAACAGATTATTGCCGAAACTTAAGACCTTCCTCTTCCATTTGCAAGGTCATAGGTTTAGGACGTTACTGTATCTATATGCGATTGAAATGGGGTTATAACCATTGAATGGACAAGTAGGAAAAGATAAGAAAAAATAGAAAAGGATAGGCGGGATTGTACCCGTTTGTCCAAGAGGGCATACTGAATTTTACTGTGCGGTCATGCGTTTTTTGAGAACTGATTGAAGGAATGCCAAGAACAGTAATATAGATAAATAAAAGAAAGGGAGCACTATAAAATTTAAGGGGTAAAGCGCTATTTTCCGCACAAAGATCAAAAGGATGACCAGAACCACCGGATGGGAAACATAGCGAGGCCATTGAATATTTAATCGATCGCCTGCCCAGGTGATCAGCAGACCTGCTGACAAAGCTGTGACAATTGCACAAAGATTGTGCAAACGTCAAAAGAATTGTGCAACTTCTGACAAAGAAGAAGCACTCCCTGCTTTGCATGATCAGGAAGTGCTTCTTTATTTTTTCATATGAGTCGTTTTGATTCCAGAAACTGTAGAATGATCATATTTAGTAATCGTTCTGC
>NZ_JAECVR010000024.1 GCF_016055185.1 Paenactinomyces guangxiensis | reverse complement strand
GTTCGTCCTGAGCCAGGATCAAACTCTCCATGAAGTTTGATTGCTCAAAAAGAATCAACAGGTCGTGTAATCACTCTTTAGTTTTCAAGGAACACTTTGCTTCATTTTGGTGTCAGCCGCTTTGCAAACCTTCTTGTTCGCGGCGACAAATAAGATACTATCACCTTTAATATGCTGTGTCAACACTTTTTTATTTTATTTTTATCCCCCCATCAGGACGAGCTTCACCACAACCAGGTACAGTAAGCCGGGGATCCCCAATACACCGGCAATCAAAGCGGTAACCGGGTTAATCGGAATATGGAAATGGATATACTGGCCAAACAGGTTGATAATAAACAAAACAATTCCTCCAACCGCTGTATATAATAGGCCATACCAAATCCATTTAAGCGGCTGTCTGACAGAGCGGTTGATCGCCATAAAAAACAAAATACCCCCCAACCCTGTGATCAACCACCATTTCATCTCAAACATAACCATCCTCCTATCATGGTACAAGCTATTAAAAACTATGAAACGGAGGATGAGATTAGAACCGGTACTCCATTTTCAGGAACTTTTTCAAAAGCTTTATACCTGAACCCATTCCAGGATGACAGATATTGAATTATTCAAAATATGAAAGAGAACAGGAGCCCATAAGCTGTTAAACCAGACCCTGAAACAGGACAAAATCAGCCCTAATATAAACAGTGGACCCAGCAGGGCAACATCCACATGAAATAAAGCGAACAGAGCTGCGGATAGGATAATCCCAGTCGCCACTCCCAGGCAGCGGGTTATCATCTGTTGTAAAACTCCCCGGAATAAAATTTCTTCGGCTGCAGGACCAATCATCCCCAGCATCACCAATTGACAGAGACTGGCCTCCCAGCCCGTTTCCCGAGCCACCCTTACATCCTGGCTGATACTTTCCTCGCGCCACGAAGAAAGTTCTAAAGAGAAAAAGTGCGCTACCGGCTCTGTCACCCAGCGGTCCAGGAAAAAATAAACCAAACCATATACAAGCACACTTATAACCGGAACCAGCAGCCAAAAACGGGTATTTGTTTTCCCAAAACCCAGGTCTCGAAGTTTATGTTGAAACAGGACCAGAGAAGCCAACAGCATCCACATATGTGGAAGGTAAGGATCAATCACTGTCAACCAGACACTCTCAGCTCCATTCGGCCAGAGATAAAAGATAATGGAAACAAGCATGGTGAGAGTTTGTATCCAGGCTGTGTAATAAACAAGATCCAACACATGGAGCCGGCTGTTTCTGCTTCTCTTTTCATAAGCAAACCGGCTCAAACATCCCGTGATCAGGAACAGAACCGTCGTTCCTAAAACAAGCAGCGACCACACAAAAGAAAGCACCACAGTTAAAGAATCTGCTTCTTGTGCCCGCAGAATCAGCCAGGTTCCGCGCTCCGTTCTCAGCCACTGTAAAGAAGCATATTCCAGGGGCACCATAAAGAAAAAACAAATGCAGCAGACCCAGGCAATCCTATTGCGAATCTGGTCAATTCGGCGGGGGCCGGGTTCACTGCTCAACCAGTACGAGCGGGCAAGAGAAATTGCTTTCATTCTTCTCCACCTATCTTTTTAGGAGTTGTTCAATCTCTTTGAGGCAGCTTTCCGCTAAAAAAGCTGAAAGCGACACTGCTCTCCTGTACAGAAGAAGGTGCCGCTTTCATTCTATGCGAAAAAGATGGAGACTAAACCTCTCGTCTTCCCTCTAAAGCTTTGGTTAAAGTAACTTCATCAGCATACTCCAAATCCCCGCCGACAGGAAGACCATGTGCGATCCTTGTTACCTTGAGCCCAAACGGTTTAACCAGCTTGGACAGGTACATGGCAGTCGCTTCCCCTTCAATATTGGGATTGGTAGCCAAAATTAACTCCTGGACAGTCTCATCGCCCAACCGCCGGAGTAAATCAGGAATCTTGAGCTCATCCGGCCCTATTCCTTCAATTGGTGAAATGGCCCCGTGCAAAACATGATACATCCCATTGTACTCTCGTGTCCGCTCCATCGCCATCAGATCTTTTGTATCTTGTACAACACAGATCACTGAGGAGTCGCGCTTTTTATCTGTACAAATATAACAGGGGTCTTGATCCGTAATATTTCCACAGACAGAGCAGGTACGCAAATCTCTCTTCGCCCTGACCAGTGCTTTTGCTAAATCCAATACATCATCTTCTTCCATACTTAAAACAAAAAACGCCAAGCGTTGAGCCGTCTTTGGTCCAATGCCCGGCAAGCGCATGAAACCTTCAATCAGTTTCGATATCGGTTCAGGCACATACACGGTCAGCCACCCCTAGTAAAAACCTTAATTTAGAATAAACCGGGTATATTCATACCGGCTGTAAATTTACCTAAATCTTTCGAGACCAATTCGTCCACTTGCTTCATGGCTTCATTAAATGCGGCGGTAATCAGATCTTGCAACATTTCTACATCGTCAGGATCTACCACGTCCGGTTCGATTTCCACTCCAAGCAATTGTTTATGCCCGTTCATGGTTACTTTGACCACTCCGCCTCCTGCGGTACCCACAACTTCCTTTTTCTCAAGTTCCTGTTGAGCCTTTGCCATTTCCGCTTGCATTTTTTTCACTTGTTTCATCATTTGGTTCATATTTTTCATTCCTATACTCCCCTTTAACCTTTTGAGATTTCCACAAGGTCTTTTCCAAACAACTCAATTGCCTTATTCACCACATCATCTTCCCGAGACTCCGGCCGGGCACGACTGTTTCCCCCGGCAGATGAATCAGAACCGGTTTTTGCCCGTATTTCATTCCACTCTGCAAACATCAGTGTTTGTAAGGTGGCAGGTCTTCTCAAAACCTGACCCAGTACTTGCTGGATCAGTGTCTTATTCGCTTCTTTTTCGGTCGTATCACGATGGATTTTACTTTTGAAAGCTACAATTACTTTATCCTGCGTCGCTCCAACAGGCTCTCCATCAATCAGCCAGGCATGGACAGTAATTTTTTCTTCTTTGATACGATGTAAAACTTCCGGCCAGGCCCTCTTGACCTCTTCCAGACGTTCGGCCGAAAGTTGATGTAACCAATCGCCGCGAATGGTTGTCGGTTTGCCGGATGCTGGCCGCTTCCGCGCACCTTTTGCCATTGGTGTCGTCTCCGGCTCGGCAGGACTCGTTGTTACCTGGGAAACAGGCGGGGATTGGCACAAATTTTCGATTGTTTGCTCCAGATGCCGTACCCGCCCCCACAAATCACCAATCTCATTTGAAGAAACACCGTTTGGAGCAGCCTGAGGCTGGGAAAGGCGTATGATCGCCATTTCCAATAAAATTTTCGGGTGAGCCACCCACTTCATCTGTTGTTGATAATGAATCAGTTGATCTAACATATCGCTCAACTGACTGACAGACAGCTTTTCCGCCAGCTGACTGCCGGGGCCGCCAATGATACTCCCTTGAATTTCCGTCAGTTGCGGCGCGGTCTTGAACAAGAGGAGATCACGGCAAGTATGGGTAAGGTCCTGCATCATTTTTTCCGGCTCTAACCCCCCCATGATACACTCATCCACAACCTTCAGGGCCGCAGCGATGTTCTGCCCGGCGATCTCCTGTAAAAGTTGAAACAGAATATCCCGGGAAACTGCACCAGTGACCGCAAGGACAACTCTTTCATCCAGACGATCCCCGCCAAACGCCAAAGCTTGATCCAACAAACTCAAAGCATCTCTCATTCCGCCGTCAGCCGCACGGGCAATCGCATACAGGGCAGGTTCATCAAAGGCGATCTGCACGGATTCACAGATCACTTTGAGTCGATTGACGATTTGCTCAAAGGAAAACCGCCGGAAGGAAAATCGCTGACAGCGTGAGATAATTGTTGGAGGAAGTTTGTGAGGCTCAGTGGTCGCCAAAATAAAAATAACGTGTGCCGGAGGTTCTTCCAACGTTTTAAGCAAAGCATTAAAAGCTTCCGTTGTTAACATGTGTACTTCATCAATAATATACACTTTATAACGGACTTCTGTCGGAGCATACTTCACTTTATCCCGCAACTCGCGAATTTCATCAACCCCGCGGTTGGAGGCGGCGTCAATTTCAACCACATCCATGATAGCGCCCTCGGTGATTCGCCTGCAGGCGTCACACTCATTGCACGGCTCGGGTGCCGGACCATGGGTGCAGTTGACAGCTTTCGCCATAAGTTTAGCCGCAGTTGTTTTCCCTGTTCCACGCGGGCCATTAAAAAGATAGGCATGGGAAAGATGCCCTTCTCTCAAGGCATTCATCAACGTTTGTGTCACATGTTCTTGACCGACTAAATCCGCAAATCGCTGTGGTCTCCACACCCGATACAATGCCTGATAGGACACAGCCAACACCCCAACATCCCCATCAGGGGCAAAGATAGTTATCTCTCTTATCATACTACACTGAAGCGTTTTTTCCAAAGCAGGGAACAAAAAAGGCCGGTTTCCGAACCGACTCTATTCCGGTGAGTATGATAAAAATGTTGGGAATCGTCGGGCTGATTGCACCACTCTCACCTGCAGCCTTATTGTTCTCTCTTGCACAATCAGACTCTCCAGAGCTTTCAAAGCCGTCCGTCTTTTTTCCAAATCAGACCAGGGGCAGATGAACATGGAAAGTGGTGCCCATCTCGTCGGAGGTAACATCAATCCGGCCTCCAAACTCATTTAAAATCTGCTTACAGATGGGCAGACCCAAACCAGTCCCATTTTCCTTGGTCGTAAAAAAGGGGTCAAAGATCTGTTCCAAAACATGGGAAGGAATGCCCGGCCCTGCGTCAACAATATCCACAACAAACTTATTTTCCGGTTCCTGCAGCCCCAGCCGTATGGTGAGCAGTCCGCCGTCCCGCATGGCTTCAATGGCATTTTTGCAGAGGTTGAGAAACACTTGTTTTAACAATTCCCCATCCGCAATCACCATGGGAAGGGAAGAAAGCCGTCTCTCGATGTTAACAGTGACATTATGTAAAAGGGCTTCATTTTTAATAAGCGGCAGAATCTCTTTTAAAACCTGGCAAACATTAACTGTCCGCAGATGAACATCCCGCGGCTTGCTTAACAGTAAAAACTCACCCACAAGGTTGCTGATGCGGCTGATTTCTCTCTGCATAATCTCAATGTAACCATGTTCTTTCAGCTGGTTGTTCTCTCTCAGTTTATGTCCGATCACCTGCAAAAAGCCTTTAATCGAGGTAAGAGGATTTCTGATCTCATGTGCGGTGCCGGCTGCAATCTGACCAATTGTCGCCAGCCGGTTATTGCGCCGGACCTGCTTTTCCAGGGCGCGAACTTCAGTTACATTTTCTATGATCAAGTAATAACCTTTACATTCCTGATCCCTGTCGCAGACCGGGTGTGCCGTCATGGATAAGTTCCGGGTAATCCCTTTTCCTTTCCATTTCACCTCAACCCACCGCCGTTCTTCCTGCAAGGAATAAAAAGAGCAGAGCCGATCCGCATCAGGTTGCCCGTCACCCGTCTCTGCAAAAATCTCCGGGAGTGTCCGGCCCAGCGCTGAAACTCTTTCAATTCCCAGGTACTCACTTGCCGCCTGGTTTATCTCGATCACTTTTTGACAATGGTCCAACAACACGATACCTAGATGTATATTTGAGATCAACTGGGCGGCGATCGTTTCATAAGGAGTGACGGGGTAAAATGTAAGCACATGGTAAGACCTGTGTTCATCATTCCCGGCTAGCATCTGTATCTCCGTTTTAATCATATTCGCATCGCCACATCGCAGCTTTCCTTTCAACCACTGCACATTTTTCCTTCCCAGCTCCAGCTTTTCAGGGATGGTTAAAAACTGCATATATGATTTCCCTTTAATTTCATGATTTTTTAATTGGACAAGCCGTTGAAAAGGATTGTTCACATCCAGGATGACACCATGATCGTCCACGATCATCACTGCTCGGGAAAAACGCTTCATCCAATGCCTTAATCGGTTGAAGTTCATGTCGAGTTGAAACGCAATGGGCACTTGTCCACCCCCTTCATTTCCTACGACCGCCATTTTCCCGGTGTCATTTACATTTTCATCCAAATAGATCTAATTTCCTTATTCTACCTTCATTTTCTTGTTCCTTCCTCAAGCCCGATTTTTTAATATTTTTTTCAAAATGGACACAAAAAAACCACCTTGCTTTACCAAGGCAGTTTGTTTTGCTTCACCATATGTACCGCGCACCTATCTCCGACACCATCTGCCTGAGCGGACTCTGTACAGACAACTCAGACCAGGCACCCCTGCGGCACACGAGAAATCTCCCTTAGTGCTGCTTCCGTCAGGACCTGACACGGTTCAGAAGCACTCGTTGCGCAGGACCCGATCGTCAACACTGTCTGAACAGACCAGACCTCACACAGAAAGGGCCTCGGATAGGAATTCAACCCCGTTATAGCGGATTACGGGCTACAGGGCACCGCTACCTCCCCATCTAGCGCGGTGTTATTAATATAACATAAAACAGGCATTTGGATCAATGATTGGGTCCATTTCCCTGACCAAAGTTTTACTCGCCTTATGTATCCGTCTTTCAGGGACCTGCCGCAAATTGAAATGTGGCTAATCTGATCACAGGGATTTGTTTTGCAATTGGAGGGCGAAAGCACCGAGAGCAAACATTCCCAAACCGAGCAGAGAATTCATTATATAATCGGTAGCCGTTTTGGGTAAAGGTCCGCCTGTTCCGTTATTACCTTCCTTGTTATTACCCTCATTGTTGTTACCGCTGTTTTCATTGTTCCCGTTGCTTCCATCCCCCGGTGGTTGATCTGTCTTGCACTTTTTGTTGTCACCTGCAACTTTTATGAAAGCATGTCCGCCAATCGACAATTTCCAGGTATCTTTGGAACTGCTCCACGGCACTTCTACATAGGCATCGCTGCCAGCATTCACTGTACCATTGTACTGTTTTCCGTCTCCAAAGCGGGTCAGGGTGAAATCATAATCCTTGCCGGCCTTGTTTTGAATGCGAAACTTTGCCTTGAGATGATCCGGGCGGCACATGCTGATCAGGTTGAAGTCTGCACGCGGCGGCGTTACTGCAGCTTTGCATTTGATGTTGTTGTCCGCAGTTTTCGTGAATGTATGGCCGGCAATTTCCAGTTTCCATGTATCGCCGGGGCTTGTCCAAGTTACTTTGACCACTGAGTCTTGCCCCGCTTTTGCCACTCCTTCGTATTTTTCATTACCACCCACGCGAACGAGATTATACTTATAATCCTTGTCCGAACGGTTTTGGATGCGAAATTGTGCCGATTGATCGTCAATCCGGCAGTTACTGATGAGATTGAAAAGGGCACGGTCAGGCTTCCCGGTTCCGCATTTGCCATTATTGCCAATCGCTTTGATAAAAGAGTGTCCATCGATCTGCAGCTTCCATGTGTCATTTGCACCTCTCCACTTGACTTTTACAAGCGCTTCTTTGTTTGCCTTCACAACTCCTTCGATTTTTTCGTTGCTCCCCAGACGGACAAGTGTGTAGGCTTGATCTTTGTTTGAATGGTTCGTAACGCGAAGCCCGGCAGTAAAATCATCCGGACGGCACATGCTGGTCAGGTTAAAGTCCCCCCTCAGGGATTTCTCTGCTGCAAAGGAAAGGAACGGGAATATCCCCAATACAAGATTTGCGATTACAGTTACGGCAATCAAACGCCTTAACGCTCTTTTAGACATTGCAAAGCACCTCCGAAATGTACCAATAACCAAATTGGAAATTTTTGTGTTTAAATATTAATCCTTTTGGGAATTTTTTTCAACACCTATTTTCAAAGATTGCGAAACTTTCGTCTGCTGCTGAATCAAAAGCGCAAGTCACTCCAAATAAAAAAGATCAGTAAACACCCGTTCATTACAGGCATTGACCGATCTGTTTGCTGTTAAATTTAATTTTGATACAAAACCAATGGGCAGACCCTGAAATGGGCGCATCAGAAACAGGATTCCTCTCATGATCTCCGGGAATCATCCGGAAGCTTATCCTTCCCCCGGCGGCTGAATGGAAATACCGGCCGAAATCAGGAGCTGCCGAATCCGGCGGGATAATTGCAGTGCCCGGGGACCATCTCCGTGGATACAAATAGTTTGAGCCGTGAGTGGAACGTCTGTGCCTTGCCGCGAACGAACTTTACCTTCCTTCACCATCCGAATCACCTGCGCGGCCGCCTGTTCCGGATCATGGATGAAAGCATCCTCCCTGCTTCGGGGCGTGAGTGTTCCGTCCTGCTGGTAAGTCCGGTCGGCAAAAACTTCACTGGCGGTGCGAAGCCCCAGTTTCTCACCAGCTTTAATCAACTCACTGCCTGCCAGGCCAAACAGGATCAATTCCGGATCTATCCTGTAAACAGCTTCGGCAATCGCTTCGGAAAGGGCTCTGCCGACAGCTGCCATATTGTACAGAGCCCCATGCGGTTTCACATGTTGCATTCGCCCGCCCTCGGCTTTTACAAAAGCAGCCAGGGCACCAATTTGATATATCACCATATCAAACGCTTCTTGCGGCGTAATCGCCATCTCGCGGCGCCCAAATCCGCACCGGTCAGGCAGGCCCGGGTGGGCACCAATCGCGGTCCCTTTATCCAGGGCCATTCTGACTGTTTTTTTCATTGTCGAAGGATCACCGGCATGAAAGCCACAGGCAATGTTGGCTGAAGTAACAATGTCAAGAATCTGTTCGTCATTTCCCAGCCGGTACACACCAAAGCTTTCCCCCAGGTCACTGTTTAAATCTACGGAATACATTTTGTTCACTCTCCTCATTTTAGATAAAGAGAAATGCTTTTCCGCATCAACGCAATTTCGGCTTCACGTTCCAGATATAACATCTGCGCCTCATCCAGGGATATTTCCCGAAAGGTAATGGTTTCACCGGGCTTGACCTGAGCCACCACCGGCAGATCGACGCTGGCAACCTGGGCAATCTTAGGGTATCCTCCCGTTGTTTGCCTGTCAGCCATCAGAATAATGGGATTCCCGTCCGGCGGAACCTGTACCGTCCCGGCTGAAACTGCTTCTGAAATCAAGTCGGCCGGTTCTGTTAACGAAAGCGCAGGACCCTTCAGCCGGTACCCCATCCGGTCAGATTGCGGCGTTACTGTATAGGGGGAAAAAGTAAAAGCTTCTCTGCTTTTTTTTGCAAACAGGGCAAATTCACGTCCGCGGATAAAACGGACCACAGGATGATTCCGATATGCGGGAAGCACCTCTAAACTTAAAAAAGAGCCAGCCGCTTTAAATGGTTGTGAGTCCGCCGGAAACAGCCGGGCTTTGATTTTCTCAGCGGCCTGTGGAGGTGGCTGCACAGGCAAATGATCACCTTTTTGCAGAGCCCTCCCTCGAAAGCCGCCCAGTTTCGCACGCAAATAGGTACTCCGGCTTTCCATCACCTTCGGAACATCCAGTCCACCAGCCACAGCAAGGTAAGCCCGGCAGCCGGAAACACAAGCTCCAAAGCGGAGGATTCCCCCTTTTTTGACGTAAACAGGACGCCATCCGGGAACAGGAACTCCGTTAATTGCAGGGGAGAGATCACCGCCGCAGATCGAGATCAGCAGATCATCCTGAAATTGAAGTTCAGGTCCCCGGAGTGTTACTTCCAGTGCGGCTTCCCCTTCCTCGTTTCCGACAAGCAGATTGGCCATACGTATGGCAAACGAATCCATCGCTCCGCCAACAATCACCCCGTACTTTTGAAAACCGTGACGCCCCTGATCCTGAACAGTGGTCAGCAACCCGGGATGAATAACCTTGATACTCATGCCGTCTCCCCTTTCCAATTTTTAAATTCTTCCGGGGAAATGGCTCTAAAACGAACCATATCTCCTGCTTGCAGCAAACTTGGCGGATTTTCAACGGGACGGAACAAAGCGAGAGGAGTACGTCCAATGATTTGCCAGCCACCGGGAGTAGAGATGGGATAAATACCTGTTTGTGACCCGGCAATCCCCACACTGCCTGCCGGAATGGACAAACGGGGAGAACTTTTTCGCGGAGTGGAAATTTGCTCTGACAACCCGCCCAGATAAGGGAAGCCCGGTGCAAACCCAATCATATATACAAGATAGTCAGGCTGTGTATGGATTTCAACCACTTCATCCGGCGTCAGGCTATTTTGATGCGCTACTTCAGTTAAGTCAGGTCCCCATTCTCCACCATAACAGACCGGAATTTCAACCGTTCTTGGCTGGTAAGTGCCGATGCGGCCTAACCGGTTGCACGCCTGGGAGAGATAAGAACAGACCATCTGATAAGGGGCCGGACGGGAACCGGCTCCATTGCGCTGAGTTGCAACTGTCGGAGCGTTACAAATAACTGCGGGATCGTAATAGATGGTGACAGTGGTAAAAGCAGGGACAATTTCGATCAATCCGGGAAATGGGTTCTCCTCAAGATAGGAGCTTAAAGCATGGACTCTGCGATGTGTTTCTTCATTAATATCTTTTCCCGCTTCCAGAATGACAGCCGTATCCCCAAGCGGAGAGATGGCAAAAGAAAATGACCCATTCGGTTTATGTTCCAGATTTTCCCACCTCCGTTATAACCGGCCTTCCCGCTTGCTCTCACCGGTTCAAGGCTAAGGCTTTTATTATACTATAGCAGGAAAACAACATAAAAAGCCCCCTCCTTGTTCAGGGCATAGACTCTTGTCAGGGGGTCAGATATCTAAAGTAAACATAAATGGTCGCCATGATTAAAGATACAAATGTAACAGGCGCGCCAATTTTGAAGAACTCCCAGTAGCTGAATCCTTTTCCCTCCCTGGCCGCTAAACTGGCTACAATCACATTGGCAGAAGCGCCGATAATGGTACTGTTTCCTCCCAAACAGGCGCCAAGTGCCAGAGACCACCAGAGAGTATTGATTTCCGGAGAAGCAATGGAATACCCTAATCCAGCTGCCATATCCCGTATTAAGGGGATCATCGTTGCCACGAACGGAATATTATCGATGACTCCGGATATAATCCCTGATCCCCACAGGATGAGAATGGATGCCAGCGGAATATTTCCGTCTGTAATCTCTAATACTTGAGCAGCCAAATTCTTAATCACCCCAACCTCTTGCAATCCTCCTACCAGTGTAAACAGGCCTGCGAAAAAGAAAATAGACTGCCATTCCACAAAATCTAGCGCTTCTTCAATCTCATTTTCACGCAGCCCAATCAACATCAATATCGCCGCTCCGGCAACTGCAATGACAGATGCCTCAATATGGATAAAAGAATGGAGAACAAACCCGAGCATGGTTAACGCCAGTACCGCCAGCGACTTTTTCATTAATAAGGGTTCCCGGATATAATCTCGTTCATTGATTTCATTTAGTTTTTCCATACTGTCCGCTGCATGAAATTGTCCCCGGTAAATGAAATACAATAGCACTAAAATAACAATCAGAATAACCGCCGCAATCGGGGCAAGGTGAATAATAAACTGGACAAATGTCAAATGTTTGATGGCTGACCCAATCATGATATTGGGAGGGTCGCCAATCAAGGTGGCCGTTCCCCCTATATTGGATGCAACCACTTCTGAAATTAAGAACGGAACCGGATTGACCCGCAGGATCCTTGTAATGGAAAAGGTAACGGGAACCACTAATAACACCGTTGTCACATTGTCGAGCAAAGCAGATAATACAGCCGTCAGCAATGAAAGAATCACTAAGATGCGAATCGGATTGCCGCCCGCGGCTTTAGCCGATTTTATTGCAATATATTGAAATACGCCCGTTTTATTGGTAATTCCGACCAGTATCATCATTCCAATTAATAATGTGATCGTATCCCACTCAATATAATGCGTAAAAGCTGCCTCAACATCCAAAATACCTGCGATGACCATCATGACAGCCCCTGCCAGGGCGACTACGCTCCGGCTGATTTTTTCAGTGATCAGAAAGGCATATACAGCTAAAAATATAATAATGGCCCATGTTGATTGTTCCAAACCGCTCAGCTCCTTCATAAAAATAAACAGGGAATCCCCTAGATGACAGACTCCCCCAATTCATACAATCTATACAGCCCGGGCCGATGATACAGAAAACATTCAAAAAAATGAAAAGGAAGGTTCAGGCATCCTGTGATTCGCACCGGATTGATTCCTGAACATTGCTGTTAGGCATATTTGAATAAATATTGTCATTTCTCCTGATTATCGCTCTTTTTTATATCTACTGATATACTAACCACATATTGTTGTTTAAATGAAAAGGAGTTTTTAAATGAAGAAACAACTAATGATAATCACTTCCTTATGTTTAACTGTCTCTTCTTTCTGCTTCCCTTCCGTTTCCTTCGCTGCTGACAAATATGAAAATTATGAGGAACTGGCAGCCAATGAACAAATCGGCGAAGACTATGTCATCCGGACCCGTTCAAACTCAAGCAATGTAACTGTTATGGCAATCCATGGCGGGGGAATCGAGCCCGGAACTTCAAAAATAGCTGAAGGGATCGCCGGGGACAATTACAACCTTTATCTGTTTGAAGGAAAAAAACCAGCGGGAGAAAATCGTGACCTTCACATCACCTCCACTCACTTTGATGAACCTGCTGCCGTTAAAATGGCAGCCAGAGCCCACAAAGTGGTTTCCGTACATGGTGCGGCCGGGGTGGACACGCAAATCGTTTACATGGGTGGCAACAACCATTACTTAAAAGAAATAATCGCCAGAAAGTTAGCTGAAAAAAATTTTGAGATTGCACCAACAACTCCACCTGAATATGCCGGCACAAATCCTAAAAATATTTGTAATATGAACAGGACTCATGCCGGTGTACAAATGGAGTTAACCAGAGGATTACGCGATGAACTGTCCAGTAAACCAGAGCGATTTGAAGATTTTGTAACAGCTGTCAGACAAGGGATTTCCGCGGCATATGCAAACCCGTATGAAAGGGTATTTGATTTTAATTACGATAACTTCACTTCCTCAACCTGGATCAATGGCGGAAAATTATTTTATCTGGATCAATCCGATTATATCCTTGGAGTTCAAAATCCTAACAACACTAACGATTCCGTCACCATTCGCTTTAATGTTTACGATCAGAATAACCGCCTGGTCATGTCCCGGACCAAAACAAGCAGCTTTAGAGAAGGGCTTATTAAACACCAGTTGACCGGGCTGCCAAGCGGCTACTATAAAATCCAAATCGTCAATACTTCTAAACTCTCTTCTTATGTCTATGCCGGATTACATTATTAAAAAACGCCGATGACTCCTTTTTAAGGGGGCATCGGCGTTTTTAGCTCCTGTATTCCGAATCGGTTTCCAGTAAAACAGAGGATTTGAATCACTATCAAGCGATCATTTCAATTCTCCGGTAAATTTCGGCAATTTGCTGGCTTCTTAAGGACTCATCCGGATGAATAAACAATTCGTCTGCCAGTCTTCCGTCTTTCATAAACAACACCCGTTCCGCAAAAGAGGCTACCTGTGCATCATGCGTTACCAGCACGATCGTCTGGTTAAATTGAGAACAGCACGATTTCAGCAATTCCAACACATCTTTACTAGTTTTTGAATCTAAACTTCCCGTAGGTTCATCTGCCATAATCAAGGCCGGACGGGAGAGGAGCGCGCGCGCAATCGCCACCCTCTGTTGCTGCCCTCCGGAAAGTTCTGCGGGGCGGGAGGTTAACTTGTCGCTCAATCCTACTATGGCCAATAACTCTTTCGCTCTTCGTTCCCATTTTTTGTTTTTTTCACCCCCCAACCTCAATGGCAGTGTTACATTTTCTAACACATTTAACACAGGGATCAGATTGAAAAATTGAAAAATAAAACCGATTTTTTCACGCCGTACCAGTGTACGCTCCGCATCATTCAGCCGGTTGAGGTGAATCCCGTCCAGGATGATTTCACCGGAAGTGGGCCGGTCTAATCCTGACAGCATATTGAGCAAGGTGGATTTTCCGGAACCACTCTGGCCCATAATCACTACAAATTCCCCTGCCCCAATTTGCAGATTTACATCATTTAACGCATAAAAACGTGTATCCCCTGTCCCGTATTCTTTTACCAAATGTTTGGTCTGCAAAATCATTCCCACTTTATGATCCCCCTTTATCTTTGAGTCTGATTGTAAACAACGAATATCTACGGCAAATAACAAAAAAATTAACAAAGTATAAACAGGGGATAAAAAGTTAGTCAGATTCAAGCAGCAACCCTTCCTACTGACTCGGAAGCAGCTGACGAAAACAAAAAATACATGTGGCTCATCCGGGACCATCTTGACAAAGTTTACTATCCTTATTTTTTTGTGTTTGAAAAAAACATGTGTTATATTATTAGACGTATATTATAAAAATACATTATCTATGCAGAATAATAAGGGCTTTAGAACCACCGAATCATAATTATACAATTGGTTTTTTTATCAATTTTTTTATTATCAACATTGCTCCGTGTTTATACTACAATAGGGATGAATCCGCTTTCATAATATCAAATTTATACTAACAAATAAGGTGTTGATCATTTATGAAAAGTCCACAGACACAGACGCTGCCACAGACGCCCCCTGTTATGAATTATCTAAAATTTATTATTCCTTCTTTGATCGGCATTATCTTATTCATGGTCCCGATTGAGTTTGAAGGTAAAATGACAATCCCGGTTGCACTGCTGGCTAACTGGCTGCAAGAACAGCTTGCCGACTTCTTGCCGGCTATTGCGACAGGATTGATGCTGGTGACTGTTCTGTTCACTCTGATCGCCAAATGGGTACGGCCTGCATTTATTATGGACCGGCCATTTTTCAAAAATCTGTTTGATGTAAAACCTTTGTGGGTAGTCACTCGTGTGCTCGGCTCCGTCTTTGCTGTCCTTACTCTTTTTCACTGGGGGCCCGAATGGATCTGGTCGGAAAACACGGGTGCAATGTTGCTCACAAGCCTGATTCCCGTTCTGATCACCGTTTTTATCTTTGCCGGTCTGTTTATGCCTTTATTGATGGATTTTGGCCTGCTGGAGATGGTTGGCACTTTGTTTACCAGACTGATGCGGCCGCTGTTTACCCTTCCCGGACGCGCCTCCATCGACTGTCTGGCTTCCTGGCTGGGGGATGGGACGGTTGGTGTGTTGCTCACCAACAAGCAATATGAAGACGGCTTTTACACGAAACGGGAAGCAGCCGTCATCGGTACCACCTTCTCAGTTGTTTCGATTACCTTTACGATTGTTGTGTTAGAACAGGTGAAACTGGGGCATTTGTTTGGACCATACTATCTGACCATTGCCCTGGCCGGATTTGCGGCAGCGATTATCCTGCCGCGAATTCCACCACTCTCCCGCAAAGCGGATACCAACTATGACGGATCAACTGGAAGCCTAAATGAAACGGTTCCTGCCAATACCTCAATCTGGAAATGGGGTATTCAGCAAGCAGTAGATCGGGCCAACGAAAATCGGTTCTCCCGACTATTTATAAACGGTATGAAAAATGTTCTCGACATGTGGATCGGTGTCCTGCCAATCGTAATGGCTTTGGGAACCTCAGCCGTTATTATTGCCGAGTATACTCCGGTATTTAAATGGCTCGGTGCACCGTTTGTTCCGCTTCTGTCACTGTTGCAAATCCCCGAGGCAAGTGAAGCTGCACAAACGATGGTTGTCGGGTTTGCAGATATGTTTCTCCCCGCTGTCATCGGCAGCGGCATCATCGAAAGCGAGATGACACGGTTTGTGATCGCTTGTGTCTCCGTGAACCAGCTGATCTATATGTCTGAAGTTGGAGGCCTGTTATTAGGCTCTAAAGTGCCTGTTAACTTTAAAGATCTGCTGATTATTTTCTTGCTGCGCACACTGATTTCCCTGCCGATTGTGGCTTTAATGGCGCACCTCATATTCTAATCAACAACCCCCGCCAAAACTTGAAGCAAGGCGGGGGTTTTGTCATGGAGTGAAGAAGAATATACCTCCATTTGCTGACAGGAATCGTCTCAAACTTTAAAGTGACGATTCTTTATTTTGATTCTGGTACCTTAAGCCTGATTCACCTCCTGACCCCTTGGAAGATAAAAGCAAGTGCGGTCGCATTTCGGCAAATGATGACAGGAATGGGTTCTGCCTTCAATTATTTTCCGGGAAATATCGACAATAACCCGGGAAAGGAGCACTCCAAAATCTCTGCCCCAAATACAAAACTCTATTTGGCAGATTGGTCTCTTCTTTTTTCCATACGAAAATCTTGAAAGAGATAATAGATCGTAGTCACGATGAAAATACCTGCCAATAACATGATTACATATGGAGTCATGCCGCCTGTTCACCTTTCTTTTTCATTTCCAGGAGATGCCGTTCAATCTGATTTGTTTTCCAAAAGATCATCAGCAGTTTCTTACGATCCACCCATAATAGAACAAGGTTCATCATAACAAGAACCAGACTTAAATCAGTTACACCCACGCCATAAAAATAGTTTACCGCCAATACATTGGCAGCAATCGGGAAATAAATTGCCGCACCCAAAGTTGAGGTACGGGGGATCATAATAAGAAGCGCAGCTGTTATTTCACCAATCCCAATCAAAATCTCATAGGTTCGGGAATAAGCAAAAAATGTCCAGGCTAAAGCAAATCCTTCCGGGTCCGGATGTAAGCCGGCGATCTTATGCGTGGGTTCAATAGCGGCAAATTGACCGATTACGATTTTCGCCAACCCGTAGATAAGAAACTGTAAGCCCAGGAAAAAACGAAATGTAGCAGGAAAAGACTTCTTCATCACACGCCAAAGCCGTTTCATATGTTTAGGTACCACCCTTATCAAGTTGAAGTGTTTAACCATAACCTTTCACTTATCATATACAGGCTACCTTAATAGCAAAAAAATAAAAGCTTAACATCAGTTAAACTTTGTTTGAACCGCACTTTGGCATAGAGGATTATTTTTTAGTAAATAAATTTTTTCTGGGAAAGTATGTGAAAAGGATGGCAAGATTCTGCCTCCCCAGCTAGCGGCTGTAGAGATTGCAGATCTGAACTCCGGAACTTTTCAGCGTACGCACTGATTGCCTGAGAGATCTCTGATAATGGGATACTCATTTGAATGGATCCGCTTCCTTCCAGTTTAATTTTTAGTGATGATGACTGTTATACTATCAATTTTCCCCTTATTTGATATTTTAGATTTGCTCCGGGCAAAAAAAGAGATATAATTATTGATAATAGTTATCATTATCAATAATGCGAATATGAGGGAAACAATGATGAGCAAAAGAAACCGGGGGGCCCGTTCTCTCGCCGATCTTATACGGGAACGCCGGACCATCCGCCAGTTCCGTTCCGATCCGGTTCCGCCCGAAGAACTTCAGGAGATTTTGCAAACCGCCATCTGGGCTCCCTTTCACAATCAAAAAGAACCATGGCGGTTTATTCTTGTTTACGGCAATGGAAGACAACGGGTGATTAAACTTGCTCTGCAAGCCTATTCTCATTTGCCCGAAGCGGGGTTAAAAGCACTGGAGCAATATTTACAAACCATCCCTGTATATTTGTTTGTCATCATGGAAGAGAGCAATCAGCGCCGCCAATGGGAGGATGATCTGTGCGCCACCTCAGCATTGATCCATAATATCCAGCTTTTGGCCTGGGAAAAAGAGATTGGCATGGTTTGGAAAACATATGACGATGAGGTGATACAACCGATCAAAGCTGAACTGGGCATCCGGGAACAGGAAAAAGTGGTCGGTCTGCTGCTGATCGGTTACTTTGACCAGGTTCCCCGGGCAAAAGAGCGCACACCCTTAAATGAGATATTAACGATTTGGAATGATTGATCCGTTTTTACTTTCGCTGGTCAATCACCGTTGTAAAGAGGGGACGGAACGACGTGGAATGCCCCTTCTTTCCGGCATGTGCAACATTTGAAAGAAGGCAGTTGTTATTTTCTCAAACGCTTTTTTGGCCAATTCCACATTTCCGGCCATGTGAACAAAACTGTGCACCAATCCTGCAAAACAAAAATAGGTGACATTCACTCCATGTTTGCGAAGCAGGTTTGCATACGCCTCCCCTTCATCTCTCAATGGGTCATATTGAGCCGTCGCAATCAAGGCCGGCGGCAGGTTGCCCGGATTTTTAACCAGTAACGGTGAGGCATACGGCTCTAATCCCTGTGCAGGGTCCTGCAAATAATGGTGCCAAAACCAAATCATTCGTTCCCTTGTTAAATTTCGGCTTCCGCCTGTACGATATGATTTTGTGTTAAATGAATAATGTGTCACCGGGGTGATCAGAAGCTGGCAAAAAAGCGGCGGGCTTTTGATTTCACTCGCCTTAAGCGCGGCGGCGCACGCAAGGTTTGCACCGGCGCTCTCCCCGCCTACGGCCAGCCGCATGGGGTCGCCGTGCAGAAGTTCAATGTGTTCAAAGGCCCAGCAAATCGCGTCAAACGCATCGTGAACGGGGGCGGGATATTTATGTTCCGGGGCAAGACGGTAACCGACCGAGATGACAACACAATGGGATCTTTTTGCGATGGCCTGGCATATATCATCTGAACTGTCCAGGTCTCCCAGCACCCAGCCACCCCCGTGAAAGTATACAAGTACCGGAAACGGCCCCCGTCCGTCCGGTGAATAAATCCTGATTGGCAAATCGGGGGCGGTTCGGGAAATCCGTCGATCTTCCACCCGAACCCCTGCCACTGGCACTCTCGCGAAAAATTTCCTTCCCTCTTGAAAATAATAGCGGGACATGCCGGGGGTTAACTGTTCCAAAGGCGGATGATTTAATTCACTCATTCTCGTATAAATCTTGTTTAAGACCTGTTGTACTTGAATGTCAATTGCCATATCCTTTCACCATTTGCAACTTATTTATGAAATCAGTGTGCATCATAGCAGTTAATGGGCTGCCAGTGGCTAAAATCATTCCGGTCACAAACCATCAAGTAAGCTTTCTTGTGTGGTAGTTGGATACGGCCGCAATCTTTAAATCCGCATTGCTTCAAAGCAGGGACCACAATTCGATTCCGAACGTCCGGTTCTACAACCACCTTGTTTACACCTCTATTTTTAAATAAATACGTTATCATACTGCGGACAATAGGGATAATATAAACCGGACTTAAAAATGATCGGGGTCCAATGACGAAATGTCCGCCGATATCATCTTCCTCATATTCATAGTAATCTCGGATCAGCTCTTCTTTTACTACATAAGACATCATATAGCTGACCGGCATATCATCCAGAAAAACGAGGTAATGCGTCCGGTGCTGCATATTTAAGGATCTGGTCAGGTATGATTTAAACTCTTCCAATGGAATATTTAACTGCCAAAAGGGAGCAATATGGGGAGACTGCATCCATTCATGGAGAAGGAGCAAATCCTTCTCGTATGACAGATATCTCACAGAGATTGTTTGTTGAAGGTCGGGGACATAAGAGTAAAACAGAAGATCTTTGCTTTTCCGGGAACGATTCGTTTCTCTCATTACGCTTAAATGCCACCTCTTTCTGTACATTTATACACCCATATAATAAATGAAAATGATTATCAATAGCAATTAATTTTTTAGTTATTTTTGATAAAACTGTTTACAGACTAATCGTTCAATGATATATTAGTGCCGAATATTGATAATGATTATCATTATCTATCAGGAGGCGTAATCAATGAGTCCAGCCCAGGTATTAAACAATCAGCATTATCTTTCCAGTCAGGAACGCCGGGAGTCTAACGCCCGTTCCTATCCCCGCCGCATTCCGATTGCGATCAAGGAAGCTGTGGGCATTACAGTCAAAGATGTTGAGGGAAAAACTTACTTTGATTGTCTGTCCGGGGCAGGGACATTGGCTCTGGGCCATAACCATCCTGTTGTTATCGAGGCGATCCAGCAAGTCCTGACCAAGAAACTTCCTCTGCATACCCTTGATATCACCACTCCTGTGAAGGAAGAGTTTGTGGAAGAATTATTTAACAGCTTACCAAAAGAATTTGCGTCCAGAGCCAAAATTCAATTTTGCGGGCCCGCCGGTGCAGATGCAGTAGAAGCGGCGCTCAAAATCGTGAAAACAGCAACCGGACGCCGCAGTATCCTTTCCTATCAGGGAGCTTACCACGGGATGACACACGGATCTCTGAGTCTGACAGGAAATACGGGTCCGAAAGAGCCTGTTTCCGGGTTGATGTCTGATGTCCATTTTCTTCCCTATCCATACAGCTACCGCTGTCCTTTCGGGCAAGGCGGAAAAACGGGCGAACAGATCTGCAGCCAGTATATTGAGCATGTGCTGAACGATCCGGAAAGCGGGATCACCACTCCTGCAGGCATGATTATGGAAATCGTGCAAGGCGAAGGCGGAGTCATTCCCGCCCCGGATGAGTGGGTGCGCAATATTCGCACTATGACTCGGCGGCGTGAGATTCCTCTGATCGTGGATGAAGTCCAGACCGGATTGGGTAGAACCGGAAAATTGTTTGCCTTTGAGCATTCCGGAATCGTTCCCGATGTTCTGGTCTTATCCAAAGCCATTGGCGGCTCTTTGCCTTTAGCCGTAGTGATATACGATGAATCGCTGGATCAATGGTCACCCGGAGCACATGCCGGCACATTCCGTGGAAACCAGATGGCCATGGCCGCCGGTCTCGCCACCATTCGTTTTATTCGTAACAACAGGATCGATGAACACGCCTCTTGCATGGGGGAACGGCTGATGTCCCATCTCAAAGCGGTTCAAAAAGATTACGGGTTGATCGGGGACGTCCGCGGCAGAGGATTAATGATTGGAGTGGAAATCGTGAATACCCGGCTCCGGCCTGACTCACTTGGAAGTTATCCTGCTGATCCGAAGCTGGCCCGCCAAATTCAGCAAGAATGCTTTGACAGAGGATTAATTCTGGAACTTGGAGGCCGCCACGGAAGTGTTGTCCGCTTTTTGCCGCCATTGATTATCACACCGGAACAGGTTGATCAGATTTGCCATATCTTTGCAGAAGCTGTGCAGGCTGCAGAGAAGAAAATGGTTCAGACCGCATCATGGAGGGTTAATAAACAGGAATGAACGTGATGGAAAAATCCAAATTTTGCGCGCATTTTTTAAACGGCTCTGCAGAAGCGTGGAGTTCATACCGCCAGGCCATAAATCTGGCACAGGATGTACTCTATAAAAACTTCGCTACCTTACCACAGCCTTTTAGCGGGATTCAGGTTGAAGAACTGGCCTCTCTCCTGGAAACGGAAGAAATCTGTCCGGAGAAAGGCAAGGATCTGACAGATGTCTTGAAATATATAGGGGAAGCCGTTCTGAAACATTCTGTCGCGGTCCATCATCCGGCTTGCTCCGCTCATCTTCACTGTCCTCCGCTTACAGCCGCGTTGGCCGCGGAAACAATGATCAGCGCCGCCAATCAATCGATGGACTCCTGGGATCAAAGCCCAGCCGCAACGATGTTAGAAGAAAAGATTGTTCACTGGCTGTGCCGCCTGTTTTATGGCGACGGCCGGAGTGGTGACGGAGTATTTACCAGCGGCGGGACCCAGTCCAATCTGATGGGATTATTGTTAGCCAGAGACCGTTTTTTGAAAGAACGGCTCGGCTGGAATGTAAAGGAGAAAGGTTTACCGGCAGAGGCAAACAAAATGCGCATTTTATGCTCAGAAGCCGCTCATTTTACCGTGAAGCAGGCGGCAGCATTATTAGGTCTGGGGGAAAATGCCGTCATCAAGATCCGTACAGACCAGAATTTCCGCATATGTCTGCACCACCTGGATCAACAGTTGCATTATCTCCGGTCACAGGGACTGATGCCCTTTGCCCTGGCGGCGACAGCAGGCACAACCGATTTCGGCAGCATTGACCCGTTACACGAGTGTTCAATCCGGGCGCGCCAATTTGGGTTGTGGTTGCACGTAGATGCTGCTTATGGAGGAGCTTTAATCCTAAGTGATCAACACAAACATCAATTAGACGGGATTGAAGCCGCAGATTCGATCACCGTGGATTTTCATAAGTTATTTTACCAGCCGGTCAGTTGCGGTGCTTTCCTGGTCAAAGATGCCACCTGCTTTGATTTACTGAAATCACATGCAGACTATTTAAATCCGGAAGAGGATGAGCTTCTGGGAGTCCCCAATCTGGTCGGCAAATCGATCCAGACAACCCGGCGGTTTGATGCGCTGAAACTGTTTGTTTCCATGCAGGTGATCGGGCATTCACAATTTGCCGGGATGATTGATCACACCCTGGATATCGCTCAGGCAGCCGCGCAGATGATTACTGATGACCCGCGTTTGCAACTGATCAATCCCCATCCCAGTCTGAATGCGGTTGTATTCCGTTATCTTCCCTGCAAGAAGACGGAGGGGTCTGAACAGCTTCCCAGGCAAAATCAAATCAACCGCGCCATTCGCCGCTCATTGCTTCACAGTGGAAAGGTTGTACTGGCCCAAACCAAGGTTAACGGGATGTATTGCCTAAAGCTTACCATGCTCAATCCGCGCATCACGCTGTCAGATGTGAAATGTATTCTGGATCAAGTGAAACAGGCAGGCTCCCAATATGAAGCATGAAAGGAGAGACATTGAGAAAATGCCGAAGAAAATCGCCGAACAGGCCAGCATGCAAAGCTTTTTGAACTGTTATCTCCGGGAAACAGGCAACTATGAATTATTGCCCAGAGAAGAACTATATGAAATAAAGCCCGGTTTATCGGAGGTTTCTGCTGTCCGGGCAGATCATTTTGTCGTATGTGATCTGCCGCACCACCGGATGGAAATCATTGCTCCGGTTAAATACTGGTCTTTAACTGACCGGCATTTATTCTGTTTCCCGCTGTATTACTTCAGCGGGGGATCGGAAATACCGAACGAGTTGGATTATGTTACCCTGGTCACGCTCATCATCAAAGAATTATCAGTATCCCGCGGCATTTCTTCGTATCCGGATGAGTTGATCTTCCGTGTGATACAAAGCTGCCGGCATATTGAGTCCTACGTTTCCAACCGGCAACAGGAGGCGCATGCGTTATATGACACTCACTTTGACTTCCTGGGCACGGAACAGTCCTTAATCTTCGGGCATCTTTTGCATCCCACGCCCAAAAGCCGCCAGGGCCTTTCAGATATTGAACAATCTGTCTGTTCTCCCGAACAGAAAGGGAGCTTCCCGTTGCATTATTTCCAGGCGCACCGCTCCATTGTCCGGGAGCAGTCAAATCTGCCCAAAAAGACAACACAACTGATCAAAGAGGAAATCCTGTCTGATCCGGAAATCAGCGAAAGTTTTAAAAAGAAATACTGCCAGGCGGATGAAACCTCCATCCTTCCCGTTCATCCGGTACAAGCCCAGTATTTACTGCGGAAACCGGAGATTCGGAAGCTGATGGAAGAGGGATTACTTGTCGATCTGGGTATTCAGGGAAGGGAATATTATCCCACTTCTTCTTTGCGCACCTTGTATCATCCTGAGTCCCGCTTTATGTTTAAATGCTCTGTGAATATAAAGATTACCAACTCAGTACGCCTAAACAAATATAAAGAATTGGAACGGGGAGTCGAGGTTGCCCGGATTCTGGACAGTGAGATTGGAAAAGAGTTAAAAGAGCGATTTCCGGATTTCCACATTATCAAAGATCCGGCATTTATCACAATAGCTGTACCCGGATCGGAAGAGTCCGGCTTTGAACTGGTCCTTCGCGAAAATCCCTTTATGGGTGAAAACAGCCAAAACGTGACACTCATTGCCGGATTATGTCAGGATGCAATGCCCGGTTATCAGCCGCGCCTGGCAAATCTGATTACTGATCTGGCAAGTCAGGAAGGCCGTACCACTCAGGAAGTGAGCGAAGACTGGTTCCGCCAGTATCTGGAACTCTCTTTTAAACCCGTGATGTGGCTTTATCTAAAGTTTGGAATTGCTCTGGAAGCCCACCAGCAAAACAGTCTGGTGCAACTTTGCGAAGGATATCCCCGGCAATTTTACTATCGCGATAACCAGGGCTATTACTACTGCGAGTCCACCTTCCCGCAATTGAAGCGCATCCTGCCGGGAATCAACGAGAAAAGCCAGACACGCTGTGCTGACGCAGTAGCTGATGAGCGGCTTCGCTATTACTTCTTTATCAATCATCTGCTGGGGCTGATCAATGCTTTTGGAGTATTCGGCCTGGCCAGGGAAAGCGACTTGCTGGAGGTGTTGCGAAGCTTCTTGCAACAACTGAAACCGGATAACAGGGAACCTTCTGCTCTGATCACAAGCCTGCTGGAAGAAAAAACACTTCCATGCAAAGGTAATTTATTGACCCGCCTGTATGATCTGGATGAATTAACGGGACCGATGGAAAGCCAATCGGTATATGTACATATACCCAATCCGTTCTTAAAAGAGGTGAGGTCGGCCCATGAAATGGCAACATCCTGAATCGCCGCAAACCGCCGAGGGGTTTCAAATGTTTGACCCGGCCATCGGGAAGCGGATCTCGTTCCGTCCGGTGACTTTGGAACGTGATCTGGAAAGGCTTCACCAATGGATGCATGAGCCCCATGTCATCCCCTACTGGAACTTAAATATTCCCTTTGCAAAATATCGGGAGCATCTGCGCAAGTTCCTGGCGGACCCGCATCAGACTCTTTATATCGGTTCGCTTGACGGGACTCCGATGAGTTACTGGGAGACCTACTGGGTGAAGGATGACATTCTGGCCCAATATTATGATTTTCACCCTGATGACCAGGGAGTCCATTTGCTAATCGGCCCGCCTGCTTTTCTGGGCAAAGGATATGCCTCCCCCCTGCTCAGGACAATCACCCGCCGGCTGTTCCACCATAACAGGACGGAAAAAGTGGTGGCCGAACCTGACATCAGAAACGAAAAAATGATCCATATCTTTAAAAAGTGCGGATTTGAGTTTCAAAAAGCAATTGATCTTCCGGATAAACGTGCCGCTCTGATGTACTGCTACCGGGAGCCATTTTTAAGGAGTTGGAATCATGGCAACGCAAAGTGATAAAGAAATCCTCGACCTGATCGGTGTCGGCCTGGGGCCATTCAATCTCGGGCTTGCCGCCATGCTGGCCGGGGCTCCGGAGGTCAAAGCTTTATTTCTGGAACAAAAACCCCGCTTCGCCTGGCACCCGGGGCTGTTAATCGAGGGCACCACCCTGCAGGTTCCTTTTTTGGCCGATCTGGTTACCATGGCTGACCCCACCAGCCGTTACAGTTTTTTAAACTACTTAAAAGAACGGAATCGATTGTACCATTTTTACTTTCTGGAACGGTTTCATATCCCGCGCAGAGAGTATAACCATTATTGCCAGTGGGTTTCGGAGCAGCTGGATATCTGCTGTTTCGGGCAGAAGGTCACACACATTGAGTGGATTCATGACCAGCGGAGGCGCTATTTCCAAGTTGAAGCCACTGACACTCATACCGGGGAAACTCTGGTGTACCGGACCAGGCATCTGGTGTTGGGAGTGGGAAGTGTTCCTCATCTACACCCGCGTTTTAAAGGGCTTCCTGCTGAGGATGTATTCCATTCGGCCCGGTTTTTAGACCGTCTGGACCGTTGCCGAAAAGCAAAGTCCATTACAGTGATTGGTTCAGGCCAAAGTGCCGCAGAAGTATTTTATATCCTGTTGCAGGAGCAAATATCATACGGATATCGGCTGGACTGGTTCACCAGATCAGACGGATTTTTCCCGATGGAGTATTCAAAGCTGGGATTGGAGCATTTCTCCCCGGATTACACAAGCTATTTCTACTCCCTGCCGCAGCATCAACGAGATAACCGTTTGCGTCAACAAGACTTGTTATATAAGGGAATCAGCGCAAAAACAATCGCGGATATTTATGATCTTCTCTATGAGCGGACAGTGGGGGAACAGGAAATCCCTGCCCGTCTGCTGGCTCAAACGGAAGTACAAGAGATTCAGCCGCTGAAAACAGAAGGCAATCCCACATACCGTTTGCATTGTCTGCACCGGGAACAAGCAAAGCGATTCACGCATGACAGCGAGGTTGTGATCCTGGCTACAGGGTATCAGCACAGGATACCCGAATGTATCTCCGGCTTATCCTCTTTGATTCGCTGGGATTCCGGGGGCAGATATGTGGTTCAGTCCGATTACAGGCTCGCTTTAAACGAAGATACGGACAACATGATTTTTGTGCAAAACGGTGAATTGCACACTCATGGGGTAGGCGCTCCTGACCTGGGATTGGGAGCATACCGTAATTCGGTCATCATCAATACGTTGACGGGCCGGGATATTTACCCGGTTCATGACCGCAATGTATACCAGCAATTTGGTGTACCGGAATCAGAGCAGGAACCTGCTGCTTTCCTTCAGCAGACAAGCCTTTTACGCTAAGCAAATGCAGAGGAGTGACAGAACATGAACAGTACCCTATCCCTTCACAACGCTTTTCACCCAGAGACATGGGAAACAGTCTCCTTAAATCTGTTAACAAAAATGATTTCGGAATTTATGTATGAAGAAATTATTACTCCCGAAAAGATTGAAACGAACGATGAGGCAGATTCTTACCAGCTGGCGCTGCAAAACGGGGTTGCATATACATTCCGGGCAAAAAAGCGCCTGTTTGACAGTTACCGGGTTTTCCCTGAAACCATCAGGCGCCATCAAGACGGCTCATCCGCAAAAGCCGTCAATCCGATCCAGTTTCTCCTCGATCTCCGGAGTACCATTGGCATGACTTCCATGACAGCCGGCCATCTGATCCGGGAGTATAATCAAACGTTGATTGCGGACGCCCATATTTTAGAGAAAAAACACAACCGGGATGTTGACCTGACAGAACTGGATTATGCAGAGCTTGAAGGGGAAATGGAAGGACATCCATGGATTACCTACAATAAAGGGAGAATCGGCTTTGGTTATGATGATTATCTGGCGTATGCTCCCGAGCAAAAAAAGCCGGTCCAATTTGCATGGGTGGCTGTTCACAAGGAGCGGGCGGAATTTCACGCCGTACCAAACATCAATCATGATGAATTGGTACGTGGGGAGCTTGGTGACGAAACTTATCTCCGCTTTAAACAAACATTATCCGGCCAGGGGTTAAACGCCGGCGATTATTACCTGCTCCCGGTCCATGAATGGCAATGGAATAACTATATCGTACCTTTTTTTGCCGAAGAACTCGCCCGGAAATATATCATTCCCCTTGGCAAAGGAGAAGATTGGTATCTGCCGCAACAATCGATACGGACATTTGTCAATACCAGTCACAAAAACAAACACCATGTTAAATTGCCCATGAGTATTTTAAATACACTGGTTTATCGGGGACTGCCCGGAGAAAGAACCGTCCTGGCCCCCAAAATCACCGAATACATTAAGGGTATTTGGGAAAAAGACACTTTCCTGCGGGATGAGTGCCGCATGATCCTGCCCGGTGAAATTGCCAGCCTCAATGTTGACCATCCCTACTATGAAAAACTTGAAGGTGCCCCCTATCAGTACCTGGAGATGTTAGGGTGCATCTGGCGTGAAAGTATCTATTCCTGCTTAGATGAAGGGGAAAAGCCCATCACGCTTGCTTCTCTTTTACACATAGACGGAAACGGAAAGCCATTTGTTTCCGCACTGGCAGAGAAGTCGGGATTGGATCTGGAAGAATGGCTGAACCACTTATTCGATGTAGTGCTGCCTCCGCTGCTTCATTATTTATATCGGTATGGTGTCGTCTTTTCACCTCACGGTCAAAACACCATCCTTGTGTTAAAGGACTTTGTCCCCCATCGCCTGGCCATGAAAGATTTTGTTGACGATGTCAACGTCAGCAAACATCCGTTACCGGAGCTGGCCGGATTACCCGGTGATCTGAAAAAGGTGCTTCGCAGTGAGCCGCCGGAAGGACTTTGCCAATTTATTTTTACCGGCCTGTTTATATGCCATATGCGTTATTTGTCCAACTTGTTGGAAATCCATCATCAATATCCGGAACCTGCATTCTGGCAGAAGGTTCGTACTTCGATCCTTCAGTATCAGGAGCGCTTTCCGGAATTGAAAGAGCGGTACCAACTGTTTGATTTGCTCAAACCCAGGTTTACGAAACTCTGCCTCAACCGCAACCGCATGTTGGATTACGGATATTCAGACGATGACGACCGCCCGCACGCGTCTGAATACGGGCAGGTAAATAACGCGCTGGCAGCAGTATCCCTTAAACAAGTGTAATGTTTTTAAGCGGCGATTGAATTGCAACCGAAACAGCATTGGCAACCCACTCTAACCACGTTCAGCAAGAGTAGGTTGCCCAACGCCATTTTTAGACAGTTGGTAAAAAGCAGAAAACCAGATCACGACTTGCTCAGAACCGGGGTGACACAACCTTGGCATGAAAGCTTAAATCATACCGGGGAAGCAGAATTCTGGGGAGCGACCTTTTGGCGAGCGACCCAGCGGAAAAAACGGATCAAGGGAAAAAGTGAGGCAACTCTTCCTTGCCCACGCTTCCCTGCCCTAATGCCTACGCCCCTTGTGCAGCTTTTAGAGCTGCCATCTCCACTTCCTTGCATGGCGCCGATCAGGAGTGAGACAGAATTCTGCCTCCCCCCTTAGTTACACACTTTCACGAAAAAAGCACATCCTTTCTGTATGTTTTTCAATCAATCTTTCAACCCACATACACATCTCTATTCATTATGTATTAAGGTCTAGACAACTTTACCAATATATAATAAAATGATAATATATAGAATATTTAATATTTACAGATAAGGAGGCCGATCCAATGGCACTGCGAAGTATCTGGTGCAAAATGGTTGCAGCTTGCGGGGTGATGCTTCTGGCTGGAGCCGGTATGCTGGTGTTCGCCGAGAGCGCCTCTGCTCACGGTTATATTGAGTCACCGGCAAGCCGCGCTTATTTGTGCAAGCAGGGGATAAACAAGAATTGCGGCCAGATCCAGTGGGAACCGCAGAGTGTAGAAGGGCCGGGATCATTCCCGCAATCCGGTCCGCCGGATGGACAAATCGCCGGCACCAGCCGTTTCCCGGAGCTTAACGTACAAACGGCGGATCGCTGGCATAAAGTCACCATGCAAGGAGGCAGCAACACCTTTAAATGGTATCTAACCGCACCCCACAGCACAAAAGAATGGAAATACTACATTACCAAGAAAGGCTGGAACCCTGACAAGCCACTGGCCCGCGCCGATCTTGAACAGTTCTGCTATTACTACGACGGCGGGAAAAGGCCGCCGAACACGGTAACTCATACATGTAACGTGCCGACGGACCGTACCGGTTACCATGTGATTCTGGGCGTCTGGGAAATTGCGGATACCGGCAATGCTTTCTATCAGGCGATTGATGTTAATCTGGTTAACAGCATTTCAAATGTACAGGCTCCCGCTGCTCAACCCAATGTGGTTTTCGGGTTACAAATGCCAAGCATTATCAATCTGTTAAGTTCTATCAATTCCATCAAATGATAGAATATGAAGCAGAAAACAAGTCGTAATACGATTTTGCCCCATTCCCTGGCGGCGAATAAGACATCCTGGAGTGATGTCTCTTTTTTTGCAAGCGCTGTCAAAACCTGATCTGTCCCGTGTTAACCTCTCTTCTTATATCCATTTGCTTGATGAATCAGAAAAAAAACTTCATGTTACAATTGATAAAACTTCTAAAAACAAAGGGGAATAAATAATGGAAAATGAAACACTTAAAATCTTTGATGAACATGGCAATCAAACAGGGGTGGCTACACGTGAGGAAGTACACAGGATCGGGTATTGGCATGAAACATTCCATTGTTGGTTTGTCAGCAGAGAAAAGGGGATTGATTATATTTATTTTCAAATCCGCAGTGATTTAAAAAAAGATTTTCCCAACCTGTTTGACATTACAGTTGCCGGACATATATTAGCCCATGAAACAGTCGGTGACGGAATAAGGGAAGTGAAAGAAGAACTGGGCATGGATGTATCGTATGACGAGCTGGTCCCTTTGGGTGTGATCAAAGATTGTATCATACAAGAGGACTTTATTGATAAAGAATTATGCAACGTTTTCTTATATCCGTATAAAAAAACAATCAATGATTACAAACTCCAAAAAGAAGAAGTTTCAGGAATTGTAAAAGCTGAATTCAATGCCTTTTGTGAACTATGGTCAGGAGAAAAAGAAGAAATTCCGGTTGCAGGGTTTGAATTGAATCAGGCCGGAGAAAAAATTCCCCTGCATCGGATGGCAGGCAAAAACAGCTTTGTTTCACATGAAAATACATATTTTGAGACTGTGATCAAATTGATCAAAAAGACAATTGAATGACCGGGGAATGGGAACCATAAAATCGTTTGTATATCAGAATCAAAATTGATAGACTATAAATGAAAAACAACGGAAGGAGGGTACTCATATGAAAAAGAGATCACTAGGATCTTTGTCCAAAGGAATTGGGTACTCGACTGCCGTTTTCTTTCAAGATTCTGATCACGGGAGAAGTCTGTCCAAATTTGGATTGCAAGCGGCCTGACATCCTTTGATTAGAATCCCAGCAGGAATAAGCGGGATCGAATGCCACAGGTCGCTTTCCTGTGGTTTACATATCATGGTGTGTACATCACAGGGAATGCCTGTGGTGTTTTTTTATTAACAGCCAAAAAGGAGGAACCCCGGATGAAAATGAAAGGCACCAACATCTTTGTAAAAATTCTTGAAGACTCCGATGCAGAAGGGTTGTTGCGTCTGGAATTGAGAAATCGGGACTTTTTCCAAACATATACACCGTTACGTGATGATGCTTTCTACACACTGGAAGGTCAACGGGAACGAATCAGGAAAAACAATAAAATGAAAGATCTGGATCAATATTACTTATTTGGCATTTATCTGGCGGAAACCGGCGAATTAATCGGAAATATTACACTTTCAGAAGTATTGCGCGGACCTTTGCAAAGTTGTTTTATCGGATATTATCTGGATAAAAACCATAACGGCAAAGGATATATGACAGAAGCTGTCCGTCTGGCAGTCTCTTATGCATTTAATGAATTGAAGCTTCATCGGATCGAGGCAGGGGTTATGCCACATAACACACGGTCAATGAGGGTATTGGAAAAAGCGGGATTTCATAAAGAAGGCATCGCAAAGAAAAACGTGAAGATAAACGGAAGATGGGAAGACCATCAGGTGCTCGCCATCATTAATGAAACGGATGAACATGAATCCAATATAAAATGACTGTTGGGCATGAGCAGTTCTGATTTTACCGGTTAGTGATTTTGAAATGGTATAATAATCGGGAACATGGGCAAGTGAATGTTATACGGTTGATGTGTGTTCCGCTTCTTCACGCCAAGGGCAATATCGGGACAAATGAGCGCGTCGTTCATAGTCAGGAGTGAAAAACCATGAATCGCTATATGGTATTTGATATTGGCGGTTCCAGTGTCAAACACGCCGTCATGGATGAATCAGGGGATTTTTTGGAAAAAGGAAAATTTCCATCCGAACGAAACGATTTTGCAAAGTTTAAAGATGACCTGCTTGCGGTGATCAACCGGGCTAAAGAAAGATACGAAATTGCCGGGATTGCCATGAGCTGCCCGGGCGGGGTTGACTCCGAAAGCGGTGTGATCGGGGGAAGCAGCGCTCTTCCGTGCATTCACGGCCCTAATTTTAAAAAGGTATTTGAGGGTGAAACAGGCCTCCCGGTGGAGTTGGAGAATGATGCAAACTGCGCGGCCCTTGGTGAACTCTGGAAGGGAGCAGCGAAACACAGTCAGAATGTATTGTTTGTTGTGGTAGGGTCAGGAATTGGCGGAGCGGTTGTCAAAAACCGCAAAATTCATAAAGGAGCACATTTGCACGGCGGGGAATTCGGCTACATGATTATGGATATTCATAGTGAAAATGGAAATGTTGAATGTAAAACATGGAGCAAAATTGGTTCAATCGGTGCACTTGTTCGCCGTGTGGCAAAAGAAACAGGATTAAGCGTCCACGAACTGAGCGGCGAAAAAATTTTGGCTATGGCAGAGGATGGAGATGTGCGGGCGCAAAAGGCGGTTGACCAGTTTTATCTTACCCTGGCGCACGGAATTTTCAATCTCCAGTATGTATATGACCCGGAAAAAATTATTCTCGGCGGCGCAATCAGCACTCGGGACGACTTTATTGAACAGATTGAAAGAAGGCTGGCTTTGTTGTTATCCCGCGTGAAATTTGCCAAAGTGAGACCTGTAATCGAAGTGTGTCATTTCAAAAACGACGCCAACCTGCTTGGTGCACTTTATCATTATATGCAGCAACGGGCTGAGTAAAATCATTTTACCTACAGGAAGAGGATTTGTTGTCAAATCCCTTCCTGTTTTTTATTAGAAACCGTTTATAACTGAGATGTCAGCCCGGTTCGGCTTTTATGGCGACGCTGTATTCTTGCCAGGCGGCCCGACAAAAAAACAGCCCCAAAAGCGAGTCCCGCAATCAATCCAATCCAATAGCCGAACGCGCCATATGGCGTAACATTTGCCAGTATATATCCAGTCGGCAATCCCAATACCCAGTACGAAACAAATGCCATCATAAAGGTTGCGTTCACATCTTTATAACCCCTGAGTGCACCTTGGATTGGCGCTGCGACCGCGTCAGACAGCTGGAACAGGATCGCATACAACAAAAACTGCTTGGTAAGCTGAAGCACTTCTTGATCCGCCGTATACATATAGGCCACCTGTTCATTAAAAATAAATAATCCGACCGCGCAGAAAAGCCCCATCATCACTGCAATACCAATCCCGAGATAGCTGTATTTGGCCGCATCATCGTATCTTTTTGCACCAACTTCAAAGGCAACGGCAATCGTGATCGCCATTGAAATACTTATTGGCACCATATACAGAAAGGAGGCAAAGTTCATAGCTGCCTGGTGGGCGGCAATGGTTGCCGTATTAAATTGGCTCATCAGCAATGTAACCGCTGAAAAAATACTTGTTTCAAAGAAAATGGCAAAGCCAATCGGCGCTCCAATTTTAAGCTGTTCTTTCCATGCAGCAAATGAAATACGATAAAATTGCTGAAACACCTGATAATCTGAAAAAGGTTTTCTGCGAACAACAACGTAAATAGCAATCAACATGATGCACCAATAGGTAATGGCTGATGCATAGCCGGCCCCGACACCGCCGAGACGCGGAAACCCAAACTTGCCAAAGATCAGCAGATAATTAAGAAGCACATTAATTGGCAGGGAAATGAGGGTAATCATCATCGTAACTCTTGTCTGCCCAAGCGCATCAATAAAGCAACGGATTACATTGTATACAAACAGAGGAATGATCCCAAAGGAAAGGGCAATCAAAAATTGGCTTGCAATCTGGCGGACCTGGTGATCCAATCCCATTCTGTCCAGAATGGGATTGAGTGCTAACGCCCCGCAGAGAATAACTGCAATCGCTATCGCCAGTGCCAGATAAACAGCTTGTATCACTTTAAAAGGGACCTCGTGATTCCGGCGGGCCCCGGTCAGCTGAGACACGATGGGTGTCAAAGCAAGCAAGATTCCGCTTAAGCCGGTAAATACCGGAGTCCAGATGCTGACACCAATCGCGACACCCGCCAGGTCGTGCGAACCGGCATGACCCGACATGATTGTATCAAAAAAGCTCATCGCATACAGACCGAGCTGTGTAACAAGAATCGGCAGCAAGATCACAAAAAATTGGCGAGTCTTTTCCCGTAACGAGTAGGTTTGATGCATATCTTTCATTCCTTTAGGTGTATTTAACCTTTTAAAACAATCACGACCTAGATACATTTCATAAGTTGACCAAACACACAAAGAAGCCGCCCGAAACACGGACGACTTCCTGTTTATCATTGAAACAGGCAGAATCTATTCTACTAAAGATTAGAAGTTTGTCAGCCAGTTGTCCATTTATAAGAAATCATACCTGATGTGAACAAACTTTTGCAATATCTTCCGGGTATTTATCCTCATATATATTGTATAGTTCCTATGAACCTGAACCTGTTTGTTTCTTGTACAGATCCGCTGTATTGATAGTTATCAAGCAAAATAACCGAATTCGCTTCCTCATGAATCAGTACCTCAAAACCATAGACAAAATGGACCGCGTGTTAAAGTCATTGGTTGAAAGACCGGAGCTTGCCAAAAATATCAATCGGAAAAAGTTTAGAGCCTATAAACAAGAATTGCTTCCCATTTGCAATCAATTAAAGCAAATAGATCCACAGGTGGGGGAGCTGATGGACCAATTTGATCCGGAAAGGTTCAGAAGAAATATGTATTATTTCAAAGCCCGGGTGATGATTGATAAAATTGAAACAATCCTGGGCAATTAAGATTCATGTGAAGCCACCTTGTATCTTGCAAGATGGTTCGTTTTTTGAGAACATCCCTTCTTCAAAAAAGCCGTCACCTCCTTTAGCAGAACCGTGTTTTCATATGCCGGTACCAGTGGTTGGTGCTAACTCCCCTTTTTCACCCCCAGGCGTGTTGCCTGCTCAATGTCCCATTCCGGTTTCACGCCCCTGGCAACGAGTATCCCGGCAGCCGACACCACCAACAAAACAACGAACAACGATGTTTGTCCCACGAACAGGCTGACCAGCGTGGAAGAAATCATGCTGCCAAAGTAACGAAATGTAGAAAAAATGCCGGATGCCGTTCCGGACAATTCTTTGCTGACTGATTGCAAGGACGCTGTCTGCATGGCAGAATTGCCAAGCCCTCCTGCCAGTCCCCCTACAAAAAGTGCAAAGAGAAGATAAGGGATGGACATCGATAAATGTAGCGACCAATAAAGGACACTCGCGATAACAGATACGAAAAAAGATAATGTGATCATTTTGCGGTTGCCCCACCGGGCGGCCAACTGACCTCCGATCCACCCGGCGACAGACATGGAGATGGAGAAAACGAACATGACCAGCCCTACCTTCCCGGTGGAGAGCCGAAAGTCGGACTCCAGAATCCACGGCATGGCCAACAAGGTGGTATACATCACACAATTGCTCAGCAAAATGGATAAGTTGGCACTGGTGAAAGTGCTGTTTTTGAACAGCGAAAATTGAATCAGCGGGTGACTGGCACGAAGTTCCCTGTACACAAACAGGATCGCGAAGAATACAAATAAAACTCCTATGATTATATATCGAACGATTGTTTGCGGATGGGTCAACAAGATCAGCAGGGTAAAGCTGACCGCCAGATAAACGGAACCCGGCCAGTCGAGTGACGCCTCCTTCTGCTCATCATGCCTGGGCAACACCAGCCAGGTGGTGACGATGGCGAACACGAGAAAGGGCACATTCACCCAAAAGATCGATTTCCATCCCCACAGGCTGATTAAGGTGGAACCCAACAGCGGCCCGATCGCCGCCCCCAGTCCCATCCCCATCCCAAACAGTCCGAATACTTTGGCCATCCGTTCTTTGGATACGGCGTGGCGAATAATCGCACTGGCATTTGGGGCAACGAGGGCACCGCCGATGGCCTGAACCGAACGAAAGGCGATCAACCAGGGCAAGTTAAACGAAAAGGCGCACGCGATTGAGGAGAGGAATAATAGCGCAAGCCCCCACATATAGATACGCCGGTTGCCGTAAAGATCACCAAGTTTTCCGGCAATCGGCTGCGTCACAGCCATGACGATAAGGTAAATGGTCACCACCCAGGAAATAGCGGCCAAATTTTCATGAAAATAGGCGGAGATGGCCGACAATCCAACTGCGATCATGGTGGAATTGATGGGGACCAAAATCGTCCCCACCAACAACGACACAATTAAAAGAAGCTCTCTGCCCCTAGTCATGAATCGTCACCGTTCCGTTCGTCCCGTCCACAGTCACCTTGTCGCCGTCTTTCAGCCTTACCGTCGCAATTCTGGTGCCGACGACGGCTGGCAATCTGTATTCGCGGGCAATTATCCCTGAGTGGGAAAGCATGCCCCCGGCATCTGTGACAACAGCGGCCGCTTTCGAAAAAAGAATGGTCCATGTAGGTGTTGTGGTTTTGCAGACCAGGATTTCCCCCTTTTCCAATTTGCCAAACTCCTCCTCACTGCGGATCACTTTCACTTTGCCGGTGTATGTGCCTTGCGACACGGCAAACCCAGTAAGCCTTCCGCTCTTATCATCCTCTTCCGCAGTCCGGAGGGAACCCAATATTTCGGCAAATTGCGGATTTTCCATTAACTCAGGAGAAGGTTTACCGAAACAGGGGGTAATGTCCCGGTTCTGGTTGCCTGTAAATTCCTCCTTCCGCTCCGCAATCAGTCTCCTTAAGTCCCGCGGGTGTTCCAGCGCTTGCAACAGCTCGTCATAGTAAAGGAAGAAAAGGTCCTCATTCTCTTTCATAACTCCGTGCTTCACCAGCGTGTTGCCCACGTTTAACAGGAACAAGCGCGATTTGGCAGAAATCATGGCATCGATGTAAAAGTGGTGGTCATCCCCCACACATGCCGCATCAAGCGCCCACTCATACACTTGCATAAATTGGCGTTTCAACTCACAATCCGGCAGGCCGTCAAGAAAAGACCGGTATTTTTGATCACGCTCCAGCACAACGCGGGCATGCTCCCGGTCAAAGTCATATTCAGTATACAGAAAGGTTTGAATATGACTGAGCGGGATCGAGACATCTTCGATCCAGGTTTCACCCAGGAATTCATGCGTGTTTTTCTTGCGGTACCCGTAAGTGTCCAACATCCGGCGCACTTCGGACAAAAAGGTTTGCCCGCTATCGCTTTCGCCCAACCGGTCGGCCAGCCGGTCCGCCGATTCCTCCCGGAAAGCAGCCAACACTTCCGGCTGCTGTTTGGCCCGCTCCGCCAATTTCCAAAGCTCCCGGTCCGTTTCCAGCGATTTGTTCATCACACCAACCAACAACTCTTGAACAAACAGGCGGTCCTTTTTTCCCGTCAACTGCTCGTGCAGACGCTCCAACAGTTTAAAAACGGCGCCGTAAGGACCGACCACATCAAAGTGTACTTCCCATGCCTTTTGGTAGAACCGGAACAGTTCTTCCACTTTTGCGCGCGCCTCAGCCAGGGACAGTTCAGTAAGGCGGTCCTGGTCCAACCGGTCGTAAACCGGCATTAATTCCCGTTCAACTGCTTCCATCATCCGCTTTTTGATAACCGGGAACAACGGACGCACGATCTCCTGATGTTTCACCAGACACTCCTCCATGTCCCCCCGGTATGGCTGCATTGATTGGTATATATGATTTAAATATAATTTGATCCGGGTTTCCCCCACCGGAATTTGCAACCGGCCAAACGCCGTGTTGAAACCGTGTACAAAGGCGGGAATCATAAACGAGGCAAACAGGGGGCTTTTGGGACCGGGCAGATGGGTTTCATCATGAAACCAAAACGGGTCTTTTTTATCCTCCTCATTCAACAGGATCGACCATTGGAATTCTGACACCGCCGTGGTAATCGGACGGGCCTGCAACAAATAGATCCTGCCTTGTTGCATACCGAATTCCAGATCAACCGAATGCCCGTAAATTTTCTCCACCTTCCGGGCAACAGACTCCAACTCCCGCACCTGGCTGTCGGTCAGGCAAAACCGCCGTTGTTCCTCAGCTGCCGTTTCCACCGTTTGGGTGCCCGTGGTGCCGGCGATGATTTTCACCTCTTTCAAACCGCGCTCTTTCCGTAATTCCCCGCTCTTTTTATCAACAATGTACAGATCGGGCGTGGTCATTCCAGACACAATCGCCTCACCCAGGCCATAGCTGGCATTGATCACCACTTCATGCGGGTTTTTGGTGATCGGATTGGCGCTGAAAATCACGCCGGAAACGTCGGAATAAACCAGTCCCTGTACCACAACCCCCATGGACAAATCAGTGACGGCGATTTCCATCTTGTCCAGGTACACAAGTACTTGCTCCGTAAACATGGACGCCCAGCACAACCTTATTTTCGCAAGCAAGTCTGCAAAGCTTGTCACATTGAGGTAACTCTCATATTGTCCGGCAAACGAGGCGCCCTCCATGTCTTCTGCCGCAGAAGAGGAGCGGACGGCAACCGCGGCAAACGATTCCCCCAATCGGTCAAACCGGGCCTTGATTTCCTTTTTCACCTCATCCGGAATCTCTGCCTTCTTCAACTTCTCCGCCAACCCCAGCCCATCATCCAAATGGAGCCGACCGGCATCGAGCGTGCGCAACAGCGCCTCCATGGTTATTACAAATCCATCAGGCACCGGCAATTGGCGGCTCATCAGGAAGGACAAGTTCTTCGCTTTGGACCCCACCGCTTTTTCATGTTGCCAGGCGATCTGAAACGGGATCGTGAACATCATCATCTCTCCCTTTTCTCTGTCTTTTTGCGGAGCGAACTTCCTCTTTCCAACCGGGCAGTATCGGTCAAATTCAGATGACATCACAACATGGGCCAGACTTGTCACGGACTGCTCATTTGTGGCGTGTTTCCCTTCATCTACTCCGCTTTGCCCGGAAGGAACCGGTCGGACAGCTCCTATGCTTTCAAACCTTCCATAATGAAAGCCAAGGTACATTCTATGACTTCTTCCACAGATTTAGACTCCGTTGTGACCAAAAGCTGATGAGACGGATAAGCCTTTGGAAACAAGACCACTCCCATGACCATTAAAAGCGTATAATCAAGCGAGCCGAACCGAAACTTTCCTTTTTGCTCCCCAAGCTCCAAAATCCGGCGCACCTGATCCCAAACCGGTTTTGTGTACTGCAAAATTCCTTCCAGCCTTGGACTTTGCAATGTCATTTCCTGCTGGACGATGGCTGCCAATTCCGGCTCTTCCCATTTAAACCGAATAACCTTTTCAATAATGAGGCACAGCTCTTCCAGGGGGTCCTGCCATTGTTCTTCGGGTCGCAGCATGTCATCTTTGGGATAAAAAACATCAAAAAGCGCGAAAAAGAGATTTTCCTTCCCGCCAAAGTAGTAAGAAACGTTGGCTACATTCACGCCTGCCTCTTTACAAATCTGATACACCGTCGTTCCTTCAAAACCGTTTTTAGCAAACATTTTTTTGGCGGCAATCAATATTTTCATTTTTGGATCCACATGTCTTTTGCCCATTTGCCATCAATCCTCTACAGACTATCTCATTTCCCCTCCACCACTGACGGGCAGGTAACTTCCTGTCAGGTAGGCACTATCATCGCTGGCATAAAAAGCTATGGCTTTTGCAATATCCTCAGGCTGGCCAATTCGGCCCAGCGGGAGGGAAGCCGCTTGTTGTTGTTTAAATTGTTCAGGTATAGAAGCAGTCGCATCTGTTTCAACCAATCCCGGAGAGACGATATTTGCTGTTATGCCTTGACGCCCCAGCTCCTGGGCAATATATCTGACAAAACTGTTCAGGGCCCCTTTTGATGTGCCATGTGAAATGAAATCAGGTCCCGGATGGTTACTTAAACCACTGGATACATAAACCAGCCTTCCATATTTCTGCTCCTTCATATAAGGCAATACCGCCTTTGTAGACACAAAAGCAGCCTGAAGTTCATCATTCGTTTTTTGAATAAATTCATCCCATGTCATATCCTCAAATGATTTCTTTACAAAGTTCATGCCGGCATTATGAACGAGGATGTCCACGGTTCCAAATGCTTTTACCGCCTCTTCCACAAGGTGATTCATTTGCTCCCTATTTCTGGCATCTGCCTGTATGGCTATTGCTTCTCCGCCTTTTTCCCGGATCGATGCCAGCACTGCTTCTGCTGCCCCTGCATTCCTGGCATAATTCACAACCACTTTTGCTCCGCGTTCCGCCAGTATTTTTGCCGTAGCTGCTCCAATCCCCCGGCTTGCCCCTGTTACGATGGCAACTTTTCCATTCATCCTTTTTCGCTCCTTTTAATTATGTATTCATTATAAATATTCATTTTAAATGACTGTTTAAAATGAGTATATAAAACCCTTCAACAGTAGATCAAGTCTCATATCAAGACGAACGTATTTGTATTTGTATGAGAATCTGAAATCCAATAATCCCGTTTACGGAATTATTCCTCACTATATTCAAAAAAGATTTTACAAAGACGTTACGAAACGTATAAGAGAACTTAATGTTTCCGATTTAGCATAGAAAGGAGGGTGAAAAAGAAAGGGGAACACGGGATGGATCAGCAAACGGTAACCCTGGTGATCAATGGCAAACGGATTAAACTGACGCCGAAACAAGTGGAGTTGCTCACCAGAGGGGAAATGAAGCAGACGGAATTAGGGGTACAGGATCTCTAATGAGTTCACCTTTTTTGAACAACCGGCACAAGATATGGGATAAAAAACGCCCCCCTCCGAAGCATCCAGGGCAACGGATCGGATGTTGATTAATGAACTTTTAATAGGTCTTTAACACTGATTCTTGCCGATTTGAAAACGCCGCGTAAAATGATGACCTCACCAATTTCGGCTACTTTGTAAGTGATCCCCTTAATCCGGCCGCTCATTAACGATAAGTGCGTATTTAGGTTAAAATTCTAATCAGCCCTCCATTTTCAGGATTTTTTGAAAATAGCCGGGGTAATATATTGGCTATTTGTCTTGAATTTGAACTGATTGAAACCATCGGACCTATTGCCAGGTATAGATTCGGCAATTGTTTACAGGAATTAGATGGCGTAATCGAACTTAATTTATCTGAGTTCACAAGTAAAGAGAACCCAGGAGATACCCTAGTTGAATATTAGCATCTATAGTTCTTTTAATATATTTCCTTTGCATCAACGGGTAATTTTCTTACATGTTTAAGATATTCCGTCATGTTTGTATCATCATCAATTGGATAAGTATACATAAAATACTCTGCTACATCTTTAGCTAAAGTCCGAAACAATTCACAGGTGACAAATATAGAATTCCACACATTATCATAGTTGCCGTCGGAATAGGTTTCTTTATACTGCACGAATTCGTTCATCTTTTTGGGCTACTCCTAATATCAAATCAATCATTTCTTTATCGCTTCTCATTGCTATTCACCTAGAATCTACGCTTTACGCCAATCATATGGCATCAGTTGTTTAATGGTAACAATCACACCTTCATCAACCATTACTTCTGTCTCCAGATTATCGTTATGAATCTGGCTTATAAATTCACGGCACCGACCACATGGCGGTATAATATTGCCTTTACCGCCAACGGCAATCATTTTTAACACACGGCTTTCGCCTTGAGCTACCATAGCAGCCGCAGCAGAATGTTCTGCACAAAAACCCATGGAGCATGCAGTGTCAATACATACACCTGTATAGACATTTCCACTCTCGGAAAGAATAGCAGCTCCAACTCCTCCGGCAATAGCATATTCCGATAGCTTTCGTGGATTTATCACAGATTTTGCTTTGTTATAGAGTTCATCAAATGTCATATTATTTACTCCATATTATTCATTAATCACCTAATTTTTTTAATTCAATATCAGGAGAATTTATTCCTTTTTCAACCCCCGTAATTTAAAGTTTTTGTTTGAATAGCGCCAAAAAAAATCAAGCTGTTCTCCACTTTTCCCTAAATTGGCTCACGGGATGATGGAATCCGTACGCCAATCACGCCCGAAACACCCGCAAGCCAATTGCTTCCTGTCGACCATTCAACCTATCCGGTTTTCCATCAGTATGAAACGTGGTAAACCAGTGGAAGACGCCCCTTCACACAAACTCCATGCGAACACGTTATAATTGTTGCGATAAAGAGGTGAAACTGACAAATGTCTTATTCTGTCTTGGTTGTCGAAGATGATCAGGATATTCAAGAGTTGATACGGGAATTTCTGCAGTCGCAGAATTATGAAGTCGATGTCGCCAGCGATGGGCTCGAAGGCATTCGCATGCATCAAAAAAAACCGTATGACTTGGTCATGTTGGATGTGATGCTCCCCAATCTGGATGGGCACAGCGTCTGCAAGATGATCCGCGCCAAGTCGCAAGTGCCGATTATCATGCTCACCGCACTGGGGGAAGAACCTGATCAAATCAAAGGGTTTGAGTTGGGCGTAGACGACTATATCACCAAACCGTTTTCTTTCAATGTGCTGATTAAACGCGTGGAAGCCGTGCTGCGGCGCGCGCATCAGACGCAACCGCCCAAGCAGCTTCACTATAAAGAGCTGAAACTGGATGTCGACGGGTATACAGTGACTGTCCATCAGCAAAAAATGGATTTGACAACCAAGGAATTTGAAATCCTGCATGCGCTCATGCGCAATCGAGGCAAAGTGTTAAGCCGTGAAGCGCTGTTGAATCAGGTCTGGGGCTTCGACTTCTACGGCGATCCACGTGTCGTCGATACGCATATCAAAAACTTGCGCAAGAAATTGGGGGTTCCATATATACAAACTGTAAAGGGGATTGGATATAAAATTGATGGATAAGCTGAGACAAGGCATCACCGGCAAAATATTCCTCATCACCAGCTTGTTATTGTTCGTCTCGGCCTTACTCATTTTCTCGCTCTTCTACTTCCTCCTTCCCTCCTATTACTATCAATACAAAACGAACCGGTTGGAAAACGGCTTCAATGTGCTGAAGGCCCAAGTCGCTTCCATCCCGGTCACCGAGGCGCAAGAGACGTTGGACACCTTTGCCGAACAGTACAATGTGGGATTGCTGATTGTCGATTTGCAAGGAAACGTGATTTATCATCCGCCCGCCTATATCAAACTCAAACGGTTGCCTGCCGATCTGTTGGCTCCCTCCCTGCAAGTACGCTTCCGCTCCGGCGAAACGAAAGAACGCATCTATACGGCCCAAAAACCGCTCACCTTTCTGGATGGAACCTATATCGCCTTCATCAGCGCAACCCTGCAACCGATCGACGAAGCGTCTGATGCTATCTTTATGTTCATGCCCTATGTCGTCCTGATTATCTTGCTTATCTCACTCGGCGGAGCATTGCTTTACGCCAAAGTGATCTCCCAACCCCTCTTGCGCATCAATCGCGTAGCCAAACGCATGGCGCAACTCGACTTCAGTGAGAAGTGCGAAGAAGGGGCCCAAGATGAAATCGGCGAGCTATCTCGAAGCCTCAACGAATTGTCCCGCAATCTGGAAGCGACGATGTCGGATTTGACCAAGGCCAACGCCCAGCTGAAAGATGACATCCAACGAGAGCGGGAACAGGAAGCCAAGCGGCGGGAATTCCTCGCGACGATCTCCCATGAACTGAAGTCACCGATCACCGCGGTCATGGGCCAGTTGGAGGGCATGATTCATAATATCGGGGCCTACCGCGACAGGGACAAATACCTGCAACGCTCTTATGCAATTATGCAAGGGTTGCGGGAATTGGTTAACGAGATTTTGGAATTGTCCAAGTTGGAAATGGTCGGGATGTCCTTAAAACTGGAGCCGATTTCCCTGTCGGATTTGGTGGAAAAGGTGATCAAACGATTCGATTACTTCAGCAGCAGCAAACAAATCAACCTGCAAACTGACATCCAACCCGCCGTCAACGTCAAAGCGGATTCCACATGGTTGGAAAAAGCCATCTCCAATGTCATCGATAATGCCATCAAATACGCGCCGGAAGAAGCGACCGTCACGGTGTCGCTAACGGACACGGATGATGGGTTCTGCCTTCGCGTCCACAATACGGGGACACATATCGAGGAAAGCCAGATAGAACGCCTCTTCCAAGCATTCACGCGGTTGGAGAAATCGCGGAACCGCAGCACCGGAGGAAGCGGGCTGGGCTTGTTCATTGTGAAGCGCATCTTGGAAGTCCACCGTTTTCCTTATCAGCTGACCAATGACGAAGGCGGGGTCTTGTTCACCATTCGCTTTCCCGCCTCATCAAGTCCCGATTGAAGCCCAGCCGGGCTTCTTTTTTTGCCATGACAATTCCATCCACAGCACACCGCAACTTCATCCAAACTCCACACAACACTTTTACCATGAATACAGCCAAAGGAGGGAAACGACACATATGAATTTTGTCAAGCGTGCGATATTGAGCGTCATCACGCGAAAAGGGAAAGCGTTCGTCATCTTAGCCATCTTTTTTATCGTTGCCAACCTGGTCTTGGCCGGTTTTGCCATCCAGTCCGCCACCCAAAAGGCGGGGGATTTGGCGCGCCAAAAGCTGGGCGGCAGCGTCACTTTGCAACCGGACATGGAAAAAATCATGAACAGCCAACAGTCCGCAAACGGGCAAATGGGGCAAAGAGGCATGCGTTTGAAGATGCCGCCGCTCTCTGAAAAAGATGCCCAACAACTGACCTCGCTGGATCATGTGCGGGCATACAATTATCTATCCAACGCGCCCGCCGTCGCCAACGGATTCAACCCTGTGGAAACGGACGACTCCGCGTCGGGCGACTCGGCACAGGGAACCAGAATGGTTATAGGCGGCATGGCAATCGGGATTCAGCCCAACATCATGTTAAACGGAGTCCGCACAACCGACTTGTTGGAAGGGTTCAACAACGGAACCGATAAGATCGTGGAGGGCCGCGGCATCCAACCAAGTGATGCCGGCAAATCGGTCGCCGTGATCGAAAAGCAGCTGGCTGAAGCAAACGAGCTGAAAGTGGGCGACAAGATCAAGGTGGATGGCGCGCGTGAGGGGAGCGTAGCCGAGTTGGATATTGTGGGCATTTATCAAACCACCAACACCAGCGACATGGCGGGCATGGCCGTGACGAACCCCTCCAACACCATTTATGCTCCCTACACGGTCGTCAGTCCGCTTAAAGCGAATGGCGAAGAGGGGCAATTCAATCTCAACTCCGCCGTATACTATCTCGATGATCCAAAGAATATCGAGTCATTTAAAGAAGCCGCCCAAAAAACATCGGTCGATTTTGACACCTATATGCTGGACGCCAATGATTCCGTCTATCAGCAAATGATGGGACCCATTGAAAACGTGGCCTCTTTCTCCAATCTCATCATCTATCTCGTCACCATCGCAGGCAGCGTCATCCTGGGGCTGATCGTGATGTCCTCCATCAAAGAGCGCCGATATGAGATGGGTGTCCTGCTGTCCATTGGTGAAAAGCGCATTAAGCTCGTCGGCCAATTCCTGACGGAGATTCTGGTTGTCGCCATGCTGGCCTTTGGCCTGTCCGTCTTTACGGGGAACGCCATCGCCCAAGCGGCGGGAGACAAACTGGTGCAACAGGAAATCGCCACGGCCAAAGAACAGGAAGCGCAACAACCGATGCAAAGAATGATTCGCATGGGTCCAGGCGCACCGCAACAAAACATCGATGCGGAACCCATCGACCAGCTCGATGTAAGTGTCACCCCTGCGGAAATGGGCAAGTTCGCCCTCGTCGGTCTATTGATCGCGATGGTCGCCACACTGATCCCGTCGATCTCGATTATGCGCTTGCACCCCAAAATGATCTTGACGAAAAGCGATTAAAAGGAGGTGAAAATCAGATGAGTGCGATCTTGCAGTTTGACAAGGTGAGTTATGCTTATGACCAAGGCAGGGCCTCGGCAACCATTCTCAAATCGGTCGACTTTGCCTTTGCGCGCGGCAAGTTTTACACGATCCTCGGCCCGTCGGGATCCGGCAAGACAACCACCCTCTCCCTTGCCGCCGCTTTGGATTCTCCCCGTTCCGGCCGTATCCTCTATGAGGGGCAAGATATCAAGCAACTGGGCTTGGAGCGGTATCGCAATGAAAAAGTGGCGATCGTGTTTCAAAACTACAATTTGCTCCCGTATATGAGCGCTTTGCAAAATGTGGTTACCGCGATGGAGATTCGCAAAACCACAGTGGCCAATAAAAAGGTCAAGGCATTGGAACTGCTTGAACGCGTGGGCCTGACCAAAGAAGAGGCGGAACGCAATGTCCTGCGGTTAAGCGGCGGACAGCAACAGCGCGTCGCCATCGCGAGGGCTTTGTCTTGCAACGTGGATCTCATCCTCGCCGATGAGCCAACGGGCAACCTGGATGAAGAAACGGCGCTGGAAATCATCAACATTTTCAAAGAACTGGCCCATCAGGAGAACAAATGCATCATTACCGTGACCCACTCCAATGAGATTGCCAACCAGTCAGATACCGCCATCTGGTTAAGGAAAAAAACGTTTGTCGTCGCTTGACCGAAGTGAGGATACCCGTAACATGCAAACCTTTCCCGATTCTATGTTGCATCCGCCCGGAACGAGGGGCGGATTTTTTTATCGCCCTTGTCCCTGAATGACAGGCATAAAATCCCCTCCGCTTCCTCTCGGTCTTCTTCATCAACCTGTTTATGACGGGAGCGATAAATGCTTTTATCGAGGGCTTTGATGGTTAAAGTTTCTGAACGATTGGGACATTCATCTATCTCCATCACCATGGACACTTATTCTCATGTGATGCCCAATATGCAAAAAGAAGCCGCCCGCAAATTGGACGACTTCTTATTCGGGAGTAAAATCACGGAAAACACTTTAGTTGACTAAAGGCTTGCATTTTGTTTGCAATCACCCCTTTTTCAGCCTCCCAAAGCACTCCGCAATCGCGAAACCCTTTGATTTTGGCGGAGAGGGTGGGATTCGAACCCACGGTACCGGTTAACCCGGTACAACGGTTTTCGAGACCGCCTCCTTCAACCACTCGGACACCTCTCCACAACGATATATAAAAAATATATCTGAACAATACATAATCATATAGAAAAGAGCCCGAAAAGTCAAGGAAAAAAACATCCTCGCATACACGGCTAAAGATTTATACGGACCCCATCCAGGGGGCTGTGTGGTTATGGTCCGGTTGGGTTTTGTTGTTTGCTCTGTTGTTTCAACAACTTCTTTTTAGTGCGCAGGCTGCGGAAAAAGTTGGTGAGAATGGCGCTGCATTCTTCTTTGAGAACGTTGGTGACCACTTCTGTTTGATGGTTAAACCGTTCATCGTCCAGCAGGTTCATCAATGTTCCGGCACAACCGGCTTTGGGATCTGGCGTGCCGTAAATCACCTGTTGGATTCGGGATTGTAAAATGGCTCCGGCGCACATGGGGCAGGGTTCCAGGGTGACATATAAGGAGCAGTGGTTGAGCCTCCATCCGCCGATCTGTCCGGCTGCCTGCTTAATGGCGATGATTTCTGCATGGGCGGTTGGGTCTTGATTGCTTTCGCGCAGGTTGTGGCCCCGTCCGATAATTTCTCCTTCATGGACGATGACAGCCCCAATCGGTACTTCTCCGATCGCCTCGGCCAATCTGGCTTCTTCAAGGGCTGCATGCATATAAAATTCGTGATTCATCTGATCAATCCCCCATTCGCTTCATTATAACCATTTCCCCGGTAAACAAAAAGCGGTCCGCCTTCAGGGAAAATACCTCTGACACATGAAAAAGTTTTTAGAAGGCCTGCAAAAAGTTTGATTTTTATACAGACTTTTATGAGTAAATGATGCTAGACTAAAAAGGGATACATAATGAGTTGAGAATTACATAGTTAATTGAACAAGGGGAAATGGTTGTTCACACGGCTGATGATCCGGAATGTTTCCAGTAAAATGGATCACACCGGATTCGGCAATAAAACAACTCAAGGACAAGCTATCTGGGAGAGGAATGGATATGGAAAACTGGATTACTGAGTTTATGGAGGAGTTTGGATATTTTGGTATTTTTCTGATGATTGCATTAGAAAATTTATTTCCGCCGATCCCGTCGGAAATCGTTCTATCTTTTGGCGGTTTTATGACGACAAGGTCTGATTTAACCATTACGGGTGTTGTGATTGCTTCAACTCTGGGGTCCGTTGTCGGGGCCATCGCCCTCTACTATATTGGAAGGTTGCTGAGTGTGGAACGGTTGGAACGAATTGTTGACCGTTGGGGGCGTTGGCTGAGAACAAAAAAAGAAGATGTCCATCGGGCAAATGCCTGGTTTCACCGTTACGGCATCTGGACTGTATTTTTTTGCAGAATGGTTCCCATTGTGCGCAGTTTAATCTCGATTCCTGCGGGTATGGCAAAAATGAACTTTCTGTTGTTCCTGCTGTTTACCACCCTGGGTTCACTGATTTGGAACGTGATCCTGGTCAATGTGGGAGCCGCCCTTGGCGAGTCGTGGTCAAAAGTGCTGGAATATATGAGCGTTTACCAGGATATTGTTATTGTGATTATCGGTATTCTGGTTATCCTGGCCGCAATCTGGTATGTTCGCCGGGCTCGTTCTTTAAAAGCTTAAAAGACAGCGGGTCGTTCTTATGCCCCATTCTCCCAAAGCAAAAAAGAGAGGCATCTGGTTGGACAGAGAACCAGATGCCTTTTTTCGTACGCATCCTCAGCATCCAGCAGAGCTGCACAGATTCAACGGCTATCATCAGCCCCGGAAGGGCTTATGGAGGAAAAAATAACGTATATTTGTATGATTCAATCTAAATGAATTAAAGACACTTTATAGACTTGTCTTTTATTGTAGCAGGAAATAAGATGAAAATATACAAGAGAGGGGCAGGTGGAATGGATGAATAGTGTTCAAGAGCTGGAGAATAAATTGGCTGAACCTTCAGTCGGATTGGTGAAGACCCTGGCTGACTTAGACGGGGATATTCTCATTCTCGGCGTTGGCGGCAAAATGGGGCCCAGTCTGGCAAGATTGGCAAAAAACGCACTGAATGAAGCAGGAGTACAAAAAAAGGTGATCGGTGTTTCCCGTTTTTCATCCGGAAATTTGCGGCAGATACTGGAGTCAGACGGGATTGAAACCATTGCAGCCGATCTTTTGAATGAAGAGCAGTTAGAGTCATTGCCGGACGTAAAAAATGTGATTTATATGGCCGGAAATAAATTTGGCACAACAGGAAGGGAATATTTCAGCTGGGCGATGAATGCTTATTTACCGGGGCGGGTTGCCGAAAAGTACCGCCATTCCCGCATGGTCTCTTTTTCAACCGGAAATGTGTATCCGCTGACTCCTGTAGCTATGCAAGGTACTTCCGAGGATCATCCCACCGGCCCCGTCGGGGAATATGCACAATCCTGTTTGGGACGGGAACGTGTTTTTGAATATTTTTCGCGCAAGTACGGGATTCCGATGGTGCAATTCCGCTTGAACTATGCCATTGATCTGCGGTATGGGGTGCTCCTGGAAGTTGCCAGATCCGTCTTTGAAAAAAAGCCGATTGATCTGCGAATGGGACATGTCAATGTGATCTGGCAGGGCGATGCCAATGAATATGCACTGCGTTCTCTGTCCATATGTGACAGCCCTCCCCGCATTTTAAATGTCACCGGCCCGGAGACGGTTTCCATCCGCTGGCTGGCGAAGAAATTTGGAGAACAGTTTGGAATAGAACCGGAATTTATTCACTCTGAAGAAAAGACTGCTTTGTTAAGCAATGCGTCTGAGTCTCACCGGTTGTTCGGCTACCCCAGAGTCACCCTCAGGCAAATGATCGAATGGACCGCGGACTGGGTGGCTGCCGGGGGAGAAACACTGGATAAGCCGACACACTTTCAGGAACGAAAGGGAGCGTTTTAACGATGAATGGCTGGAAGAAATGGAAACCGGAAATGAAGAACGCTTTGCACAGAGGAATGGTGATTCCGGCTCACCCGCTCGCTTTGAACCGGGCAAGAGAGCTGGATGAACAAAGGCAGCGGGCTTTGACACGCTATTATATCGCAGCGGGGGCCGGGGGGATTGCGGTGGCTGTCCATACCACACAGTTTGAGATCAGAGATCATCAACTTTTGGAACCGGTGTTGCGCCTGGCGGCTGAGGAAGTAGATCATGCACGGTTGGAACGGCCGTTTCTCAAAGTAGCCGGGATCTGCGGACCGACCGAACAGGCCCTTCGGGAAGCGGAATTAGCGGCCAGTCTGGGTTATGACCTTGGCTTGGTAAGCGTGGGAGGGTTGCTGCACTGGTCTGAAGAAGATCTGATTCAGCGGGCGGAAAAAATCGCTCAAATTATTCCTGTATTCGGCTTTTACCTTCAGCCTTCCGTCGGCGGGAGAAATCTCAGTTTTGATTTCTGGAAAGCGTTCGCCGACATTCCGGGAGTCATGGCAATTAAAATCGCTCCTTTCAACCGTTACCAAACGCTGGATGTAGTGCGGGCCGTCTGCCATTCAAAACGATGTGAGGAAATCGCCCTTTACACCGGCAATGACGACAATATTGTAGCTGACCTGCTTACTACTTATCGTTTTCGTGTGGACGGAAAATGGGTAGAAAAGAAAATCGCAGGCGGTTTGCTTGGACACTGGGCGGTCTGGACAAAAAAAGCGGTAGCGTTGTTTGAACAAATTCAAGAGATCAGGGATAACCAACAACCCATTCCGCCGGACCTGCTGAAACTGGGAGTGGAAGTGACAGATTGTAACGCCGCATTTTTTGACGCCGCCAATCGTTTTGCAGGCTGCATCGCCGGAATCCATGAAGTTCTCCGCCGCCAGGGATTGCTGGAAGGACGCTGGTGTTTAAATCCTAAGGAAGAGTTATCTCCGGGACAAATGGAAGAAATTGAGCGTGTTTACCGCGATTATCCGCATTTAAATGATGATGGCTTTGTTGCCCAAAACAAAGAACAGTGGTTTTCGCAAAGAAACAGGGATGCAGGTCAAAAAGCATAGATTTTCTGGACTGCTGGCAAGACCGGAGGGAACATTCTTATGTCACCGTCATTGTCAATCTTAAGTAACAAAGGGATTGCCATCGGCGTCATCGGCCCCGGACTGCTGGTGGAAAAAATACGTGATACCATCAAAGCGTTTCCCTCTTTTCAGCCGGTTTTTAAGGTGTACCAACAAAGGGAAGAAGTTTGTCACCTTGCGCAGGAACTGATGGATCAGGCAGAGGTTCTGCTGATTGCCGAATATCATGCTTATCGGGAGGTCAAAGGCAATCTCGACTTCCGAATCCCGGTGCACTATATCCCGTTGACAGGAGCCGGTCTGATCCGTTCCCTGTATCGGCTCAAAAAAAGTTTGTCTGTAAAGAAAGTATCGCTGGATAGCCTGTCCAAGCAACTGGTGGAGCAAAGCTTTGCCGACCTGGATGAGTCGGATGTGCAGATCTCCTATTTTGACGGCTCTTCTCATGCCCCGATTGAAGAAATCTTCCAATTCCATCAAAACCAATTTACAGAGGGCGGGTGTGATGCGGTATTAACCGGCATCAAATCGGTGTCTGAGCGGTTGTCAGATTGTAACATCCCCAATGAATGGGTCATTCCAACTCAACAGGATATCATTGTTTCACTGGAGCGGGCCCTCCTGTCTACAGAGACGAGACGAAACAAGGAATCGCAAATTGTGGTCGGCATCATTCACATTGATGATTTGAACCGGGTGATGGAACGGCTGATCTCCGAACATGAGATCCAGAAGCTGAAGCTGGATATTCACCGGATGCTCCTCGATTACGTTCAATGCCTGGACGGCCATTTGACAGCACTGGGCGGGGACGAATACTTGTTTTTTACGACCCGGGGAATTTTTGAACGGGAAACAAGAGGATATAAATCCATTCCCCTGCTTAAAGATGTAAAAAAAGAATTTGGCATTTCGTTAAGCATGGGCATGGGTTTTGGGAAGTCGGCGAATGAAGCCGGCACGCACGCCCGGCTGGCGCTGCGCCAATCCAGGGAATTGGGCGGCCATGTCTGTTTTATTGTGCGTGAAGACCGCAGCGTCATCGGTCCGGTAGAAATGGGCCCTCCCATGGTCTATGAACTGGCGGTCACTGATACCGAGTTGTTGGAGAAAGCGGAAAAAGCAGGGATGAGTGCCGTATATCTCAATAAGCTGATGGTTCAGGTAGCCCGTCAGGGAAAGACAGATTTCACAGCCCAGGAGTTAGCTTCCATTATTGGCGTGACACTGCGCAGTACCCATCGGATTTTGCTGCAATGGATGGACGCGAAATTAGTTGAAATTGTCGGTGTTGAAAAAATATCTACCAAAGGGAGACCCAGGCAGATCTACCGGTTGACCTTTCTGGAAAACTTTTATGACCAAAACATGACACCCCCGGAATAAAAGTATTGGTCAGTCTGGGGAGAGGCCGCGGGATTCCTGATGTAAGCTATCTCAAGCAGAAAAGTCCTGCGGTAATATGTCAAGCCATTGAAACAGGGAAATTGGAAATTATAAAGCCCCTGTTATCTAAAAAAGGCAAAACTTAAGAAACCCA
>NZ_JAECVR010000023.1 GCF_016055185.1 Paenactinomyces guangxiensis | reverse complement strand
CTCGCGGCGGACACCCTTGCCTTAAGCTAATGGCTACTGCTACCTTCACCATTCGGGACTTTCACCCTATAGACTACGCCCATGCCGGGCGCACAAAAACGAACCCAATCAGCGAAGAAGGATTGGGTTCGTGGTTACAAATTTATGTTAATGGTTTTGTAAGAACTGATTAAAGGATTACCAAGCAACGCCGTCTTTCACCCCGCGATTAAATGGGAAACCGGGGGTTTTCAACCTCCAATTGCTGTAATCATCCCTTGGCCTCTGCAACTGCACTCTTCTCCAAATTGTACTTTCTGTTAATGCGGTTCAATTGCTGCTCAAGGGTTTCATTCAGATCTGGACGAACCATGCGGATATAGCTGGCGTATCCTTTGATATAACCCCAAAAATCCGGATGATGATAAATATTTTGCTTTTCTGGTCCGGTTTTTTCCACATTGTGCAGCAGAGCCCGAAAAGCCCGCAGTTCTTTGCGGCTGATGTTAACTTTTTCGTTTAAGACGATACCCGTCACTTTTTGCCTGCGGGAAGAGCGCAAAACCCGCGTTTTTTCTTCATTCACACGAAATCCTTCAAAACGGATAATATGGCGGGCCGTGTTTATTACCCCGCCCATTTGTGGCAATCCCTCTTCATCGCAGGAAAACGTCAAATCATCTGCATATCGGCTGTAAGTAAAGCCGTTGGCTTCTCCCAAGCCCGTTAACCGCAGATCTAAACGCCGGCACAAAAGATTGGTGATGCCCGGGCTGGTGCAAGCGCCTTGCGGCAACTGGCGCTCACCAATCGCTACATAATAAAATTTCCCGTCAAACTGTACCTGTTTGCGCGGCGGCTCTGTACATAAGAGAGCCAGCAACGTGCTGATCGCTGCACTATAGCCGAACGATTGAAACAACCCTTTGACACGCCAAAACGTGATACTTGGAAAGAAGTCTTTCAAATCCATCTTGATGACCGCAGCTCTCTTCAGATGACACTTCGCGTTATCAACCGTACTCCTTCCGGGAATAAATCCATATGCGCTCGGGTGGACCTCCGAACCTCCTAAAATATGGGTTTTAACCCATTCCTGGGCTCGTCGCAGTTTGGGTTTCGGTGCGGAAATCTCCCGCATCCCCCCGCTTTTTTTGGGTATGGTAAACCGGTGATAATGGCAGATGGTTGCTGTATCCCGATGATAAGTCAGCCATTTCAGTTCACTTAAAGAAATCCCCATTTTCCCGGCGAGTTCTTCTGCTGTCCGAATCACAGGCAATTTGTTTAAACGCAGTTTTTCCTCGTCCATGTCAAACGACTGGAGATCTTTTGAAAAACCGGCTCCGACGTGGATCACATTTTTACTTTTGTACTCTTCCCAGCGTTTCCTGGCCTCTGCCCGGAGCCGCTCCCGTTCTGCTTTCCGTTCGGCCCGTTTCCGTTTGCTCTCCTCGATCCGCTGTTTTCTTCGTTCACGGATCATCGACTCAATATCGCCTAATTTTTCACTTTCCTGTTTCAGCCTATTCAACTCTTCAGTCAACAGGGCATATTCTTCATCTTCCTGTTCCTGCTTTGCTTTTTCTTCCGGAGGGATTGGCTTTTCCGACCAAAAACCCATGCGGATCATCTCCTGCCGGATCACTTCATCCTTTCCCTCTTGCATCACCCGTTCGATCCATTCTTCCCGGGATAAAGGTTGAGTTTCTTGTTGATTTTCTTCGGCCATTTCGCCCCTCCTCCAACTTTATTTATTGCTCTATTTGCGATGGGTTAAAATCAATGACAACATATGGGCACAAGGTCCCTGCATCAACCGGTTTTGCTTATAAAAATAACAGGAGCAAGAAGCATCCTTGATCCGACCGTCTTTATCTACACGCACCACGGGCTTATATGAACGGACTTCCCCTTTAAGCTCATACTCATCCGCGTTTTCAACAATTGATTGCAAAGTTATTTTTTCTTTTGAGAGCAGCTTGGCTGCTTCTTCTTCACGTGGATTGGCATATTGCAACTGCTCCATCGGCAGCGGGTCACGGGTCAATTCACGCAAACGGTATTTTCCCTCTTCCAGATCGTACATCACCCGGCCGGCGCTGCACAGTTGACGGAGTGCCGCCTGTACTGTATCCGGAGACAGTTGTGTCCGGGCAGCCAGTTCACTGGAAGATAACGTTTTGTGCAATTTTAACTGAGCGAAAACTAATGCACTTTGCCGCGGGTCAGCTTTTCCGCCACCGATCATCAAATCAAAATTTCCTGCCTGCGCCCAATCATTCCGGGTCCAGCCCGACAATCCCAGGGTAAAGCTGAAGGAACCCAGATCAGCAATATAGAAGCTGGGCATACCCGTTCCCAATAGATGAATCGTAATGCGACGAGATAAAGGAAGTAGTCGTTCTAACAGGAACAGTCGCCGTCTTCCCCAGGTACGGATTTCCCGAGTGGCATCACCCGTATACACAGACTCGCTGAATATCAATTTTTCGTTCCAGGGTTCAATGATCAATTTGACAGGTTCACCCGGCGTTAACACATAACGCAGAGAACGCGGGCTGTGCCGTTCACGGTGTCTGCGCAAAAAAGTACACAGATTATAAATATCAATCGGTTTCACATCAAAGGAAACCGTTGGCAGACTCATCGCTGACTGTACTTGCAGAAACCCGCGAATCCAACTATCCGGGACATCAATTTTCTGTTCCTTGTATACTTCCCGGCCCTCTGTCGCCACCTCAAAACCGGCAGGATCGATCTGAAACTCAGTGGGACGGTAGGTGCGCATCCTTAATAATTCTCCGTACAGCGCATCAGAAAAATCGATGTTGGTCGTTCCGTACTGAAACTCTTTGACATCACTAAATACATCCTCCCGTACAGCTAAGCGTCCGTAAGAGGATTCATCCTGGGAAAAAGCTTCGAAGAAAACCTGGTCCGGAGCAACCGTAATCACAGGATCTAATACGAACCAGCCCGCCCGATCATAGGTATAAAGATAATCAAAATAACGCCGCTTCGCCTTATTGAAGTCACCATTCCGCCGATCCCTTAGCATCTGTAATTCCCGCAAACGGGAATGGACCGTTTTTAACCGTTCACTCAGTTCTTTGTACTGTGCCACCTGATCAGCAATATCCAGTATGTATTGCTCCTCCACCCATGCTTGATAGGCACTATGGTCTTTGGGCTTATAAGTTAAATCGGACACAACTACATCTCTTAATGCGCACATCGCATCCCGATAGCGGATAGGATCTGCGATTTTTCCTTGAAAATAAGTAGGATCCCTCCCTAAATCCGGGGAGAAACTAACCACTGTTTTTCCGGAAGCATGGCTAATCTGACTTGGTTTGGAGTATGTTTGTTGAAATAGCAAAAGTGTCCCCTCCTTTGCACTTTATCATTTAACCAGAAGAACCGGCAACTCAAGTTCAGGATACAAGGACCGGAGCTTAGTCAAAATCACCAGCACCTGCTCAAAATCCCGTTTTCCGCCATTGCGGGCATAATCGGACAAGACGCGTACCGCTACCTGTGCCAGCTCCTTGTTTTCTTCTCCCCACTGAGCCAAAAGCCTAAAAGCCAAATTCTTCGCTTTACGCCCCTGGTTGACACGGAACAGAATCTGCCTGAAAAAGAGTTCCAGTTCCCCGAGGTGCTCCGCTGACCAACGAAGCTGTTGCGCCCGTTCAACTGCAAAGGTGAGCACCGACAGATAAGGGCTTTCACTCGCTCGAAGCACCAGTTCCCTTGCATCCAGCTGTTCTTCATACTGTTCCGCCAGTTCCATAGCCTTTTGCCTCACTTCATCGATTGAACTGTCCAGCAGCCCGTAGATGAGCGTTGGCGAGACCATCTCTTCCGCCGCATTTTCAATCTGTTCAAAAACCCAGCCCCGCGTATCTTCCCAATCTGTTTCCACCAGATTGACCCACTCTTCGGCCTTTAATTGCTGTTTCACACGATCCAACCAGCCGCGTGCCTCTCTTCTGGCAAATGCGATTCGACAGTGTGCCAGAGAGCTAAGTTCTTCCACGCCCACTTCTTTGGAACCCGGCTCCCATCGTTGTAACAGTCGGGCTCCCAACTCCTGCAGTCCCGCATCCCGGCTGTTGATCAGCAAGAGGACACGGTCCAAACCCGGGTCAATCTTGTCCCAGAACAACCTGCCCATCAGTTCTTCACGGATAAAGTTTCTCACCCCTTCGGGTGTATCCGATTGAGTCATACGAGCCCATAGTTGCGGGAAGATTTGGGTCCAAGTATTGTTGATTTGCTGGTTCCAATACCACCGCAGCCTCCAGTAAGAAAAACAATCCAATACATACCGCTGATGGTCTTCGTCATCAATCAGCAGCCACTCCATTAGAAAATCTGCATTGATCTGCTCATGAAAATAATAAATATCATATTTTAAAATCTCACGAGCTGACTGCCTTACCTGAATCTCTCCTGAAAGAAGGAAAGGAATCAGCTGTTTTGCCGTAAACTGCAAAGGAGTATAATAATCCGGGCGAATCTTGTCCAAGACACGGGCTGCCAGTCTGCGGGTTTCCGGCTCCCGTGATTGCAATAACTGTCCCGCAATTTGTATTGCGTTCATTTCTTTTAAGACAGAGAGTAGCGGTTCCTCCAAAAACAACTCAATATTATCCCGATATTCAACAAGGGCCAAAACAAAAGTTTCATCTATGCTCCATCGTTTATAATGCTTTACAAGCAGGGATTGGGCAACCTTTCTCACTTCATACACTGAAGATGTTAAAAACGGCCCTAAATCCAGCTCCGTATAGGGTTTGAGATCAATATAAAGATGGAGCAACATGCGGGCTCCAAGGATCTGAACCTTTTCAGAATTAAGAGATGCCAACAACTGTTTCGCTTTTTCCAGAGATGCCGCTTGATGGAAAAAGGACCCCAGTGCTCCTTCCAACAATTCAGTTAAACTACACACTGCTGATTCAGGTACCGGATTTTTGCACAACGCCTGCAAAATCATTTCCGTCAGTTCCATTGACTTTACCCATGACCACTTCGCTACGTGCATCTCAACAAAGCGGATTGCAGATCGTTGAACCTCCGGGTCATCGTTGACAGCCAACTTCATCCACAGAGAAAAATCCGGTTGGTTGGGATCAATCCTCAGCAATAATTGTTCTGTCGCAAATTGGCGCTTCACCGGGTGACCACTTTCAAGTAAATCAATAAAAACCCGATACTCCAACGAGTTCAGATAATCCATATTTCCGGCCTTTAACGCACGAATGGCAAACTGAATAACCGGTTTCGCTTTGCCTTTTTGAATGAGTCGAAGCAGTTCCTCCGGACAATCATCCCACAATTCCGGGAAAGCCTCTTCCCGCTCTTCTGGAAAACGCGTTAAATCTTCCTCGGGCAAATCTGCCAGTTTCCATTTTCGATTCTCATGACAGAGAAAGCGTTTACTATTTCTGTAAAGAATCTGGTTAAACACAAAAAAATGAATGTATCCGGTTAATTCATCATCCCGTGTCTTAATCCACCAGGACCAATCTTCAGGGTCATAGTTTAATAGAATTTCTGTTGCCAGCCGCACATAGTCCGCAGATCCGGCTTTCCCCAGCTGACGCAGTTTGCGCCATGAACGGCGGCGCAAGTAATTGGCGGTTGCCATACTATAAAGTTTCAGATGGCCGGTATAGTATTCTCTGCTGTTCCATCTGCTTGTATCAAATAGCCAGGTAAGCTTGGCCCAGGTCTTATAATCAGAACGCAATTCTGCCAATTTATAAATCCCTTTAACATATCGATATTGTTCTTTTGTGAAATACACATTTTGTTCAAGAGTTTTAAACAGAGCACGATGTGCCAGGGGCGTTCCATGCATATATAACGTCCACAACCAAGATGGATCAGTGCCGCGACGCCGGGCAAATTTTTCAGGGAACTGGGGATCTTCTTTTTCTAATAATATCTGCAAATAATTGGACAGCGGTTTAATTTCCTTCTCTTCTTTCCACCAGGCATGCCAACGGGCATTTTCTTCTTCAAAAGCGTCTAATTGACCACCTGTGACTGATTTGTCATCTCTGCTCATTTCCAAACCTCCCTTGCTATTTGGGACTTCCGCTCAACAACAAACTCATTGTTCAAAAACAGAACCATTTACAGAATTACAGATCATGTTATGAGATTACAACAGGCAAATCTATGCCGGGGACAACAGAACGCAGGCGGGTGATCAGAACCATCACTCGCTCAAAATCACGCTTCCCCCCATTGCGGGCAAAATCTGACAACACACGTACAGCCATTTCAGATTGTGGCCCTCCTTCTCCTCCAAGTTTCCCCAGCAGATCTAATGCTGTTTCTTTTGCTTTTCTTCCCCGGTTTACTTGAAAGAGCACTTTTCTCAGTAAAAGCTCCAATTGCCCAAGATATTCTTCATCCCAGCTTAATTGCTTTGCTTTGTCCAGAGCATAATGGAAAATCGTTGGATGAGGGCTTTCCCACATACGAATGACAAGTTCATGTAAATCCAGTTGACCCTCAACCTTTTTTGCCCATTCCAATCCTCTTTGCCTTACCACTTCAATGGAACTGTCCAATAAGCCGTAGATAAATTCTGCGGGAAGTTCCTCTCCGTATTTCCTCTCCATATGCCGGAAAACCCATTCTCTGGTATCTTCCCAATCTGTTTCTGCCAGTTGAACCCACCATTCTATTGAAATCCCTCCCGCTTGTTCATCCAGCCACTTTCTTGCCCTTTCACGAACTGCGAACAATCGGGATTGTGCCAATTGAGACAATTCTTCTATTTTCAATGCCGCAGATGTCATTCTTGCCAGCATTCGCGTCCCCAATTCCTGAAGTCCCTGATCCCGGTTATTAATAAGGTGAATAACACGGTTAGCCGGAATCCAGACCAATTCCTCAAAAAACAGACTTCCGAGCAAGTCTTTATGTATATAGTCACGAATGACCTGAGGTGTATCCGAACGGATCATCCTCACCCATAACTGTTGAATCAACTCTGGTAACAGAGGGACAAGCGTAAACAGATGGGTACTGAAAAATTGGGTTAGAAACACGTGATTATCTTCATAAGGAATATAAATCCATTTTATCAGCGTTTGCACATCAACAGTCAAATGATGCAGATTATTCAAAAGCGCTTGCCTGGCTGCTTCACGGACTTCATACCTGCCGGCTTGTAAGCAGGGAAGTAATTCTTCAGTTGTAAAAGGTGATTTTTCCCATGAAAGGTGAGCTAAAATATCATCAGCGATTTGTTGAATAAGAGGATGAAAGTGGTTCAAAAATTGATCTGCCAGGGGTAAGCTGGCTTCGTCCCGTAAAGCCGGCAGCAAAGGCCCTTCGATGAGACGGTATATGGCATTCCAGTACCAGAGTGTGGACCGTTCTTTCTTACTGCCCAACAATCTGCAAACAAGCTCTGCAGATAACTGGGAAGGCCATTTGCAAGCATGCTCTTCAATATACTGCACTCCCTGCTCCATGAGAGAGAGGTCACTACAGTGATTATCGATGATTCGGTACAAAACATTTATATCAGGGTGATATGAGTCTTGACGCCGCAACAGCTCCCTGCACGCAAAATCACGCTTTGGCGTTTTATCTTCATCCAAAAGGGGGATCATTGCCTCGCTGGGCAGTGATTCTACATAGGGCGGGTTGCCCGTTTTTAAAGCTTGTATGGCAAAACATATGACCCTGGAGTGCTTCGCTTCCTTTATAAGCCTCCACAGCTGATCAGGATGGCGATCCCATAATTGCGGAAACGCTTCTTCCCTCTCCGCAGGGCACTCCTGCAAGGGTTTATTTACATAATCCCATCTGCTGCTGTAATGGCAGATCAACCGGGAACTATGGCGGAACAGAAGGTGATTAAATAACCAGAGCCGCACCAGGTTTTCTCTATTGCAGCAAAAGCGGTGTTCCTGGGTATCCGCTTCAGTATAATGAATAAGCGTATCCACCGCGAACCGGACAAAATTGGAATCACCCGTTTCCCCCAGTTTACGCAGCGTCCGCCATGTTCTTCTTCTTAAATAACGATAGGTAGCATTTGAATAAACTCCCCCGTTTTCCAGGGTACCTCTATATACATCAAAGATCCTTGCCAACAAGCCCCATATCTGACTGTCTAGCTTTTTTTCCGCCAGTTTGTAAATGGCTTTGATGTACCGAAAATGATCCGGACACAAGTACTTGTAGACATTCCCCTGCAATACGTTATGTATGATTTGCCGGGCTGCCGGTTTTGCGCATAAATAAAGTTCCCACAGGATTACACCATTCGGCCTTTCCTGCAACTGCACCACCATTTTTCGGAATGTCTCTTCATTTCCGTCATCCAACAATGTTTCCAGATCTGATGGCAACTCCTTAATCTGTTCTTCTTGCTCCCACCATGCCCTGAATCGCTCCTCCTTATCTTGTCCGCGATATTGGTCCTTGTCCCCGTTTGCTAAAGACATCCCAAACCTCCCAGTACTTACAGCAAAGCCCGACCTATCTTGAGGTCGGGCTTTGTCATGAGTTTGCTTACTAGAACTCCTCCGAGTTGGATTCGCCACTGATCGGTCAGCCACCCCTACATAGGTGACAAAAGAGGCTGCGGCCACGCCTCCTCAGGCAGCCGAGTCACCTATGTAGGGGTGGCTGACTGCCAAGTAAGGCGGAGCCGGGTGACGGATGTTTCCCGTCAACGCATATATGGCGTATCGCCATACAATATGCTAAACAAACTCATGTTTTTAAGTATAAATACTATTCATTTTTGTGTCAACTATTATTTTTTAAAAAATATAGTTTATCCTGTACAATTTAGCTAAGCACATTTCCATGGATCATAAATTTTTGCCAAAATGTTAAAATAATCCATCTTTTCTATACTATCAGCAGTCAAAATTTTGTAGTCGGCTTTATTCTCCCTGACTGCTAGTGCTACCTGAAAAGCAGGACTGAAACAACTTCAAGTAAGAGTACTTATCAAACGTTAATTTTGGATAAAAAATTTAAACTATTCATGAAAATAGAAAGGATCTCGCAAAATAGTGTAGAATTATATTCATGCAAAAATCATTTTACATTTAAAAACCTAATAACAAGGAGGAACCTAAATGTTAAAGGTTGGGCCTAAAATCCTTTTGGTGACAGGTGTGTTGTCACTGTTCTTTTTGCCTTCAATGGTATTCGCACATTTTCTGGACTATAGTGCTGTTGATGGACGGGAAATTCGCTGGGGAAGCAGCACCTCTTATACGACGGCCCGTGACCATGCCATTGCTGCCTGGAATAGTCTTGGGAGAGTAAACATTGCACCAGATACGGCAACTACTGTTGAGGACCTTACATTTTTAGACAGCAACCGTTCCGACGTCTCTTGGGACGGACTTTATACTCACACCTCCGGCAGCGATGAAATTTACCTAAACAGTTACTACTTAAGAAACTATACGACTTTTAAACAAAAGGCGGTGGCCGCACATGAGGTCGGACATGCTTTGGGGCTTGCCCATAGTTACAGCACTCAATTAATGTACTCCTGTTCTACCTGTTCAGGCGTCAATACACCGCAAAGCCACGACAAATCTGATTATTATACCCTTTATCCTTAATCTTGAAATATAAGAAATATATATTAAAAAGGAGCGATCAGGATGTTTTCGATCAAGTGCGGCAAAAAAACATGGTTATTTACTGGTGCGATTTTGTTTCTTGCCGCTGTTTCAAATTTTATCTTATTCCAGTTTATCAAAGAGCCGGATCAGCAATCCGTTCATATAAACATGGTGACTGACCTGAACGATCCCCGGAAATTAGCGGGTCTGGCTGAAAATATATTTGTCGGCAAAGTAATCTCCCAAGCCGGAACGAAGAGCCTCAGTCAGTTGCCGGAGACACAGTTTAACGTGGAAGTCATCCAAAACATCAAAGGAAACCTCTCAGGTACAGTACTGGTTAATCAACAGGGAGGATATAACCAGGATCAGGAACTGGTGTTGGTTGAAAACGATCCCCTTCTCAAACCAGGTCATACCTACCTATTTTCTACGCGTTATCTTCAACAAGAGGACTGGCATACAGTCATCCCCATTCATGGAGATGTTCCTCTCAAAAGTACATCCGAACTCCAGGCTAAAATCTTAAACATAAAAAAAGCAGTACAACAGCAAATCCAATTTCAGCCCGAAAAATAAAGCTTCTGAAACCCGAGCCTTACAGGATCATAGCCTTAAGGTACGGGTTTCTTCACTTTTATTGAAAAAGTCGCTTATTATTTTTATGTTGAAACGCGAATTTTACCCGATAAGGATGGAAATCACGAAAAAGACTAATTTTCAATCCCTCTAAGGATATAAGCTAGTCTTTTTTTGTGGAGCTTCATTAATATTCAGTGGACGAAGAGAATCTAACGAAGTGGGTTTGCTAGTGAATGAATATTCCCCGAAAAAATTGATGTGCTCCCAATTAAGAGGAGAAACGTGATTGAGTAGTTTCGATCTAGGAGCCCTCGACTCTCTAAATATCTAGCAGCTAAAAACTGCGTTTTGACGGCGGGACCCCATCACCATCCAGTTAAGATGTCTTAATACCCCCTAAAACAAAAAAATGAGCTGTGTTGGAGAAAAGATGTATTTTTTTCGTTTTGAAGTCATTTGCTTTTCTAATCTTGATGGCTATGTACGGTCACCCCGAGTAAACCGGTTATCGGATCACTCGGGAAGAATGTTTCCAAAATCCAAGCAATCGGAAATAAACATTATATATTTTATCCCTATAAAGGAAAACGGGTTCGCTTTCTGAATTTCAACTTAAACAGGAACTGGCTAAACATCGCTTGACCAACAATATTTTTTAATTCAACAAGGAAATCCCCTTGGCCAAGTACCACGGATCTCCGTTTGACTTGCGCGTAACGGCCGGTGGCAAATCAGCGGTGAAGTCGCCAAGGTAGCACGACATAAAGGATTTTTGACGAACCTATCGCAAAACGGAAAGACAATTCCAGCACCCAAATAAAAACCCCAAAGATATCCTTCAAAAGGTTAGCGTTTAGCTATAGAGGTATGCCAGACTTTAGAAAAAACTTATTCGGCTTTTGCTGATGCTGGGCTGGATATCGGGCTCGATCATAAAGCACATCCTTGGTTAATCGAAGTGAACTTTCGCGATTTGCGATACTCTTTTCACTCTGCTGGGGAATACAGGATGTTTCAAAAATACCTACTATAACCCCATGCGTTATGCAAAATTTTTACTATCCCCCAAGAGTGGATAAGTACAAACGAAGCCAAAGAGGGAAGTGAGGAAATTGAAATAATACCATCGACTTCACTAGCCGGGATCCCTGCAATTTTTTGATGGCTTCATCAGCAAAATTAATGCCTCCCGTTGACAATACAGTCCCCCGCAATGATTCCTTGGAAAAACCCCATTTTTCATCCGTTTAGTTTTGATGCCCTATGCATTCATTGGCGGCGTTGAATATGCTATAAAACTGAAAACAGTGTAAATATTTTATAAAGGATGATCTGAAACCATGCACAACAGGAATATACGACCGGTCAAGCATATTCGAGGAATGCCTAGGGGTAGTTCTCGTCCACAACAGATCCTCTTTAGCGACGGTCGCCAGTATATAGTCAAATTTAAAAACAACCCCAAGCAAGGGACTAGAGCGCTTGTCAACGAGTACATTGCAGGTCAATTAGCTCGATTACTCAATCTTCCTGTACCTCGCTTCAAAATCGTAAATATATCAAAAAAATTTATCAGGGCGAACCGGATATTGACCCAACATAACTTTGCACCTGGTCATCAGTTCGCAAGTGAATACATTCATAACTGTAAACAAAATATTACACGCCTTCTCCCGCGCAAACTGAACATAATAAACCGAAAACAACTTACCGGGATCATCGTGTTTGATCAATGGGTTAATAACATTGACCGTTTGAAAAGAAATATTCTCCTACAAGCTAATCCCCGTGAAGGTGGCTATAAGATCTATATGATTGATCATGGTCATAGTTTTTCGTATTATAATTTTTCGCGTAAACGTGATTGTAATTGGACACCATATACGCTTAGCTTCCTTCCTCAGAAACTCAAACCTACCGACTTTTATAACTGGTGTGTTGATCAGGTCCGCAGTTCAGGCGATTTTTTCTGGTTCGTGAACAAAATTAAACAACTACCAGATGAGCAAATATATAAAGTGATCGCATCAATCCCAAAAGATTGGAATGTATCGCAGGTGGAAAAAGAGGCATTGTTCGCTTACCTTAAAAAGGCTAAAAAAATGCTTCCGAAATTAATCACACAATATATAAACGAAACTCATTTCAAGAAGCATCGAACCAGGTAAGTGGGGATGTATCCTGTCCTCTATGTGAGCTTCCAGATTGAGAAATTGAGACACAGCGAATCAATAGGAAAATCATTCATGATAGGGGAGAAATTGGTCCAAAAGGAGTATCGCTTTTACAAGTTAGAAGTTAAATCATGTTTAGCGAGCATATGTATTACAATAAACTAACAAGGAAAAGGCGACCCCAATGGATCGCCACACCACTTTGGTGCTTAATTTTTTTCTGAAAGATACGACAGTGTAAAAATCTAAGTTTCATCAAAAGGTCTACGACGTCTACGACGTCTTGGGCAGAAACAGAAACAACCTCTTGGACAGAAGCGTCCTCTTCTAAATCGTTGCTGCGGCTTGATATAGTATATTACTTATTATCAAAAAACGTGCAAACGTTATAAATAATTAGTTGTCTTTTTACGCCCTTTTTGGGGTAGAGGTACATCGCCCTCAAGTTAAGAAATAGAATACTCACAGCATTAGAAAAAACGCTATTCTTTATTAAGACGATAAGAAAGCATGGCGTTTTTAGTGAATCTCCCCATTCAGCAAGAGCCACATCTGTATGCCGAAGAGCTACGAAGACATCTATCCAAGCCTGCTCTTGAACAGTTGGCAAAGCAGACGGGCTTTGTACAAAGAGCAAGTAAATATGGTGCTCAGGATTTGGTTGCACTGTGTGTCTGGATGAGTCGAAACATAGCCAGTACCTCTCTAACCAAACTGTGTAGTACACTGGAAGCTTCAAATGGAATATTGATCGTTTTAATGTGGGTGCTGTTCGATTTCTTCAACGATTACTCGCTCTTTTGTTGAAATCGGAGATTTCATCATCGAGTACAATTTTCAGCGAGTATATAGAGTACTTTCAGTGGATTCGCATTCTGGATTCTACTATTTTTCAGATTCCTGACTCATTGATGGATCATTATCCTGGAGCAGGTGGCTCTGGCCATACAGCGGGTGTCAAAATTCAATTGGAATATGATCTACATAGCGGTCAATTTCTAAACCTACAAGTAGGCCCTGGAAAAGAAAATGATAAAACCTTTGGTACCAGTTCTTTAAATACTCTTCGACCTGGTGATCTATGTATACGGGATTTAAGTTACTTTTCGTTGGAAGACTTGGATCAGATGGATCAACGTGGTGTTTTTTACGTTTCACGCTTAAAACTAAATAACAAAATATACAAAAAAATCCGAAACCCGAATATTTTAGAGACGGAACGATAAAGAAACAAACGGAATATATTCAACTTGATTTAGAAGACATCATGAATCATATGCAGCCGGGTGAAACGCTTGAAATAGCCAATGCTTATATTGGAAGGTATAAAAAACTACCCGCTAGAGTCCTATATCGACTCACGGAAGGGCAAGTAAAGAAAAGACGAAAAGATCAAGCCTATAAAGAAAAGAAAAAAGGGATTACCTATTCAGAACGCAGTAAGCGTTTAACTGAAATTAATACGTATATCACGAACATTCCTTGGGAATTCGTTCCGAAGGAACGAATTCATGACTTGTACTCATTAAGATGGCAAGTGGAAATCGATTTAAAACATGGAAATCGTTTTTCCGGATTGATCAATGTAAGGAAGTCAAACAGGAACGGATGGAATGCCATCTCTATGGACAACTGATTGCCATTTTCTTATGCTCTTCTACTGTGTTTCGCATGAGAGAGCTTTTGCTTCGCAAGAAGCATAAAGAACTGAGTGAATACAAAGCAATCTATATGATTCAAAGCTATGTCCCATTACTTCATCAGTCCATACAGAAAAACACCCAAAAGATATCAAAGATTTTCCTTCGCCTATTCCATATGGTAGAAAAGAATGGGCGAAAATCTCACCGCTATGAGAAAAAGACAGTCTTTGATATTTTGGGTGTCGTCTATGAGTATAACAGAAAGAGTATCAAAGCAGCTTAATTGTAAGAAAATAACATATCTTTAGGTTTGTTTTGTACAACTACCCGTTGTATAAATTATCCTTTTATTATAGTAATATCCATCTATGTTTTTTTACATTGACCTAACTTGATGGCGATGCGGCGGGACCCCTATATGATACAACCGGATACTACCAATCAACTTGCTTATAGTCCTTAAAAAACACGCCATTAGCGGGCTTTTCCGCATCTATACCTTCGTAAACCGGATCGCAAATACGGGCAGCTGCATCATGAAAATTCAATGGCAGCCGGATCGCAGACTTTGCTTTGGCTTTTTCAGGAAATTGATTTGATACCCACCCCGGATCAACACTCGTAATGAAAATTCGGTCCTTCTTATACTCTTTTGACATTGTCAACGTCATCATATTCAGCGAAGCCTTTGCCATATTGGTATGTACGTGGTAGCGGCCTTTGCGCTTCATATTAAATTTCCCCTCTGCTGAGGATACATTTATAATAAATCGATTCAAATTGGGGCTCCTGAGCATAGATGGCTTTAACCTGGTGCTTAACAAAAAAGGCGCTGTCACGTTAATCAACTGTACCTCCAGCATCTCAACCACCGAAATTTGATGAGATTGTGCGATCCAGGAATTGTGCTCCTGTGGATTGTATTTCATTAACTCGATCTCTCGATTGATAAGCTGCAAATGCTGAAACTCCTGTGGCAGTGTATTGGGTTGTTGAAATTGAGCTACAGGAGCCTCGCCGGTTGTAAGCTGTAATGTTTGGCTTCCAGTCAATTGATCTTTTAATTTAATCTCGTTTACAGCCAGCTTACTATATTCTTCTTCCGGCATTCGTACTGTTTGTGCTGCATTATTTATAATAATATCCAGGTATGGAAACTGCTTATCCAGAAAATACGCAAACTTCCCCACCTCTTCTATTTGTCTGAAGTCTAGTCCGTAAATATGGATACGATCTTTCCAGGTTTCAAAGTCAGGCTCCCGAATATAACGCTGCAGAGCATCATAAGGAAACCTGCTTGTCACAATAACCCGCGCACCGTCACGCAGTAGTCGCAAGGCTGTATGGTAACCTATTTTCGTTCTTCCGCCTGTAACCAGGGCAATATATGCACTTAAGTCATGCTTGGCCAACCGCTTTTTTTCGTTAAAATCTCCACATTCATGGCAGAGCTTATCATAATGCGGGTGTCCAACGAATATAGGCTGTTTACACACATAGCATCTGTTCTTCTTTTTCTTTTCATTTTTGCTGCTTTTGATTTAACATTTTTATCACCTAATTCTTATTTACAAAAGATAATAACATCGGTTACAATTCATTTACACAGTAGCTTAATTAAAGTGCCGGCACCCACAGTCAAGATGAAGGTATTAATCCTTCCTGCGTACTGCGGTAGTTTAATTAAAACGCCTGCCTTTCCAGCAGGAGATGAAGGTTCCAATCCTTCCCGCTTTTACAATAAACAGAACAACGATGCGCACCCGGTTAAAATCAGGTGCCTTTTTATTTTCATCTATAGTTATTCATGTAGCTGAAATCTTTTTATCATGATGTCTAAAACCTGTTACAAGCGTCAAAAAAGGTAACACCCAAAGAAACACGGCAAAAGGCAAGTACGAGATAACGGGAACATCAATGATATGGCTGCAGAGAATGGCTAACATATTCCAGGGAATCAATCGACGACTACCTGGGTTAGTTTCCCATTATCCTTGAAAGCTCCCTGACAGAGAAATGCCGATCCCAATGGCTTTGCAAAACCCGTCCCGTAAGCATGATTGGAAAAGTTTGATTTGGCGAAATCATACAAATGACCAGAGCGAGACAAAGACTACGGAAGGTATTTGATCGAATGGAATGGTGATTTGATATAAACGGGCGGATAAAAGGTTGAATAATATTGCATCGTTCCATCATTTCACTATAAACTCCTGCCATCGCTATAAACACAACTGTCGGAATGGTGCCTTTGATTCCCCCCAGTTCCTGGACCCCATTCCAAATCGCGTGTAATAAATCTAAAGGCGAAACACCTTGCCATAGTGAGATGCAAGCAGCGGTAGTAATACTTACGATAAAAGAAAGGTAAAGGTTTCGGAAAATGGATATACATAAAAGCATAAGAACAGGCGGCAAGAAGTAGATAAATACATAAAATGACGCATCACCAGGCATGGGGTCAATGAAACGGGCGGCACATCAAAGTATACATCAGCCCCGGCATAAAAAAGACCGGATAGGAATATGCCCGCGATTGTTGTTGGCAACAGCACTTTAAACAACGAGTACTGATTCAGTTGCAGAATTTGTCTTAACAGCTGAAACGAACTTGAAAAAGGTGAAGTCCGATCCCCAACAAATGCACCGGAGATCAGTGCACCGGCCGCCCACTCTACAGGAAGCCCTGCCATATGTGAGATGCCCATGACAGGTACACCAATCACACTTAAACTGCCGAGAGAAGTTCCCAGTAACATAGACATCAATAATGCTGACAAAAACACGAACAGAAAAAAGATATACATATCAATCCAGTGAAGGGTGAATGTTACGATATGTGTAACTGTACCACCCAGTTGCCATACAGGCAACATAACTGCAATAAAAAATAAAAGCCAGCATACATCTTTTATTTTAAACGCCCCACTTTTGATATTCCAGGAACACGGAGAGCAAAAAACTACCCAGGGTTATTATAACAAGATTCAGAAATTCCGGTAATCGAAAACATGTATTCATAAAAAATCCAATCACCCTCTATATAGACAGTATTTTTTTATAGATGAAAATAATATATCAATAAAATAATCATTCGACCATTCCTAAAATCTTCTTTATGCCTTGGCAAAGGACTTCAAGTCACCTTTAAACAACACATAACGAAAGGATTTTATATTCACGCCTCATTATTGATTCAAAATAATGAAACCCCCATATAATAATAATTAACTGATAATTGTTGTATAGCCGCCAGCAACAAAACAACATGATCTAAAAACATAAAGGAGATTGAATAGATGCGGATTTTAAATCATCTTCCCCCCGGAACCTTTGACCTGCACTTACACACAACAGCCTCTGACGGCCTCTTCACGCCATCGGAAATCGTCAAACGAGCCAAACAAATTGGGCTGCAAACGATTGCCATTACTGATCATGATTCATTATCGGGGATCGCAGAGGCCGTGGAAACAGGCAAAAAACTGAAGATTACAGTCATTCCGGGAGTGGAGATATCCACGCGCTGGAAAGGAAAAAACATTGATATTCTTGGTTACAACATCAGAGATTGTGAACAACTTCATCAGGCGTTATCTCCGTATTGGGAGGCACGTCTCCGCCGGGCAGAAAAAATCATCCAACGGTTTTGTGCATTAAACATGCCCATTACTCTGGAAGAGGTACGGAAATGGAGCGGCAACAATCTGATTGCCCGTCCCCATATTGCCCAGGCAATTGTCAGTAAAGGTTATGTTAACACAATTCAAGAAGTATTCAATCATTATCTGGCAGATGGAAAACCTGCGTCAGTAGATAAAAAAGAACTCGCCCTGCAAGATGGAATTAAGCTCATTCATGAAGCCGGCGGGATCGCTGTTTTAGCTCATCCTGTCTATGTAAAAGACATTTCTTTGGTTGAGGAAATGATTCGTGAAGGGATAGAAGGTATCGAAGTCTGGCATCGCAACCATTCCAAAAGAGATGCCAAGGCATTTATAAGATTGGCAGACAAATACGATTTGATAGTAACCGGGGGTTCTGATTTTCACGTGGAGGAACATCGCATGGGCCAGTTTACGCCGGAGTAAGAGGAAAAGCTGGTACGCTTTTATGAAAGTGTGCCAGCTTTTTTATATCATGACCCATTTGAGCAAAGAGAGACAGCATCCAAATCAACAATACTCCCTGTATTGCCAAAGACCGTGAAGCGTACCCGGGGATGCCGAGCGCGAGCACGGAACACAAATGTAAACTGATTGTAGTCGGACGGTAAATCCCTCCCGCTGATCACAATGGTTCTGCATCCAAACTGGAGCACCAGGCGCCGCGGGGCATCCCCGCTGGAACGAATAGCGAAACGCAACACATACAGCTTTCCCAATCTTAAATTACGCGTTCGTTGCCATATCCTGCCGATCTGTCCTGATCCCGGAGTAAAACGAACATGACCTGATCCGACAAATGCTGTCTCTCCCTCAGCTTTCAACTGAACAAAACCGGAAGGAATCCAAGGAAAAAAGCTGATATCGGAATCCTCAAATAACCCATTACGAATCCGGTTTGAAGTGCTTTTGGCCAAGTTTTCCAATTGTGACGGGGCACATTCCAACGACGAGGATAATAACATATGTCATTCACCTTTTAGAAGAAAAGAATTATACAATTTTATATATTCCTTTCTGCCAATCTTGGTGAATCTTTTCTTTTAATCTTTAAAATCAAGGCACTTCAATGCATTTATAATTGTCACACCTATTGCGGCTTGATTGCATCCGCAATAATGGACACAAATCTTAGCTTGCCTTCCAGATTGCGGTGATCAAAGCGTAGCGAACGATAGATTTTCCCGTCTTCCGGGTCCCAGTGGCGGTAATGAAACTGTCCTTTTTCGTCACAGTATTCCAGCAGCTTTGTCTCAAAACCTGCCTCTTCAAACATCTGTGTCAGTGTGCGGTGGTTGTAAACAATCTTGTGGCTGGCAGCAGGATGATCCTTAGGTCCCGGCCCTCCTACCTGTACCGTGCACTGATATTCGGGATCCGGAAAATAGCCGTCCGGTACGGCACATCTAATATAGCCACCCGGCTGTAAAAACTCGAAGCAAATGCGTGCAGCCCGCACGCCTTCTTCATAAGTTAAATGCTCCCACACATGTTCGGCTAGAATGGCCGTCACACTTCCTGGTTGAAAACGATCAGCCCAATCTTCACGTTTCAGAAGATTAAGCTCCTTTTCCTGGGTATGTAACCATCCGGGGTTGTTGATAAAGCTGCCGGCCCCCACAACAACGCGGATCTTTTTATCTCCCGGCATGATCCCCCTCCTAATAAATAGTAGGTTAATGTTATTTAAATGTTGCAAAAGAAGGTGTACGTTTCCTTGAGTTAATATTACAATAACATTACATATATTACAATAATATTACAAGCCATACTTCTTCCTAGAGTTTGAACCAACAACTGAACGACGAAGTACAATCTCCCCAAATGAAGGATGCTGGTTTCTTTTGAGGAACTTACGTTACACTTTGGAACCCCGCCCCATTTTCGCGGATTATTTGTACCATTTTACAATTGGCACTCCTTAAAACACTTGACAATGGCAAAGGTGAAAAAATACAATAAAGACACACTTAACAGTATTTGATTATATCATCGGAGGATTAAAGAGTGAAATCTTCTTCTGAACGAATTTTAAAAGCAGCTTTTGAACTAGCTAGTCGTTATCCATATGACAAAATTACTTATGCAGATGTAGCAAAAGAAGCAGGAGTACACTGGTCAACTGTGCAAAGATATTTTGGCAGTAAAGATGAAATGAGAAGAGTTCTATTAGAGAAACAAACGCAACATCATCACTCCCTTGCAGATACGAGAATGAAAATCCTGGAAGCGGCAAGGCGTGTATTTGCAAAATACGGATATGAAGGCGCTACATTGGATCAAGTTGCAAAAGATGCGGGATTGACTAAAGGGGCCATATACTGGCACTTTTCGAGCAAGAGTGATTTATACCTTGCTCTTTGTGAACGAAGCCTGACACAGCTCCTGCAAGGACTTCCCGGACAGATCCGAAATATTTTTGGTTCATCCAATCCAATGGAAGCTTTAAAAACTCTTCTTGAGTCACAATTTGCCTCTTGCGAAGAGGGAAACGGCGAACAGCCCATGCTTTTCTTTGAATTTATATCCAGCAGCCGGGACCCTTCTGTAAGAAAAAAACTGTGTGAATCCTTCTCCAAATTATTTCAGGGAACCTCTGATATATTGCGGGAAATGCAACAAAAAGGTTTGTTAACTTCAGATGTTGACTCCCGTGATTTATCCGTCATTCTCCATTCTCTTGTCAACGGTATTGTACTCATGTGGTTAGTAGCTCCAAATCATGTCTCATTTCAATCAGTTTCTGCAGCAGTGTCAAAAATACTATGGTATGGAATACAACCGAATGAGCAAGAAAAGGAAAATCACCCGTAAAATACGGGTTTTATAAATCAGTAAACATACTCAGAAGTATGTTAATATTACATTTTTGGTTGAGGAGAATGAAATGAAGAGAGGATTGAAAAACTTGATAATCATATTATCGATTGTTCTTTTTTTGGCGGCCGGATTGTTTTGGTATAACCAATATGAATTTAGACAGGCCGAAGTTAATTTTCCGCCAAACGGTAATTTTATAACTGTAGAAGGAACTAAATTGCACTATATCCGAAAGGGCTCAGGTAAACCCCTTGTTTTTCTTCATGGAGGTGTTTTGACAGGTAATGACTTTGAAAAAGTGATGGAAATAGCTGCAAAACAAGGATACCAAGCTATCTCTTTTGACCGCCCGGGATACGGATATAGCGAAAAGCCAAAAAACGAAGAAGTAACTCCTATTGTCCAAGCCAGACTTATACATGGTGCATTAAAGAAGTTAGGTATTGGAAAACCGATTCTTGTCGGACATTCATGGAGCGGAATATTGGTTCTTTCGTATGCACTTTCCTATCCGGATGAAGTTTCCGGCATAGTAACCCTGGGAGCGGTTATGTACAAGGAAGGGTATCCTGCAGAAAACGGGGATCCCATTTCTGCTGTTGTAACAACGCCGATCATCGGAGATGCCCTTCTCAATACTTTGTTAAAAAGTCCACTGGGAACAGGTTTAGCGAAAAATATATTGAAAGAAACTTTCGCTCCTGAACCAGTACCTTCCGATTATCGAAAAGCTGCTCTCGCACTTTGGCTTCGTCCAACCCATTTTAAAGCGAATCGAGAAGATGTTCTCGCTTTTTCTCCTACTGCAGAAAAAATAAGTAACAGGTACAAAAATATCAAACATCCAATGGTCATTGTAGTTGGTAATAATGATCCATTTGGAACAAAAGAACAAGCTTGCAGATTACAAAAATATATACCGCATGCTAAGCTTATGGTTTTACCTCATGTGGCTCATATGATTCCGCAGAATCATCCTAAAGCCGTAATGGATGCAATTAAAACACTTATTGAAAAATAACCTTGTAAATAGACTTCATGATCATTTATTCAATATACATTATAGAGACATTCCATTATATAATTTGAATACTTCTTTTTTCGTCACTTACAATCTTATCATCCTGATAAATTTAGGCATCTTCAAGATGAAAAAGTTGAGAAAACTTGCTTCAAACGTTAGCGGATTTACTTGTTTCTAAACTATCGAAAGGTGTGCAGAATCATGGGTTGGATTCAAAATTTTGCTAAACAATTTCAACATCCGGTAGGTTTCTGGGGACATGTGGCTGGAAATATTATGGCGCTTAGCACCGGAGCCAGAAACACTTGGACGCTGTCCTTCTTAGATATTCAGGGAGATGACCGAGTGCTTGAGATTGGTTATGGACCGGGTATTGGTATTTATCAATGCAGTCAGATGATTCAACAAGGTAAGGTGATCGGCATCGATGTTTCTGACACCATGTACAAACAAGCCATGCGACGAAATCGAAAAGCCATTCAAGAGGGAAAAGTAGAATTGCGAATCTCCGCAATTGAGAACTTGCCAATATCTGATAAACCCTTTAATAAAATTTATTCTGTTAATTCTGTTATGTTTTGGTCTGATCAACAAGCGGCATTCCGAAAACTATATTCATTATTAAAGCCAGGTGGAACTATAGCAACAACCTACCAACCCATTTATAAAGGAGCAACGAAAGAAGACGCCATTAACTATGCTGAAAAGTTGTCTAGCATACTTCAACAGGTTGGATTTACAGAGATCTCAAAAGAATTGAAAGAATTTAAACCTGTAGCCGCCGTCTGCATTGTGGCACGCAGGAACTAAAACAACCTTTCATCTAGGGGTTCGCCACATAGCCACCCGTCTATCTGAGAAATGAAGGAGACGATCACACCATTGTTTGCTCACTGATTTGCTGAATTGGCTTATTCTATCTATGCTTTAGTTAAGTACCTCCTTGTTTTTAATGAGTGTTGGGGAACACCCATAAGTTAAACAGGAGGTACTTTCTTTGTCCAAAACACCTCATTGGGGTCCCGCCGTTTTTTCGCGGATTCACCACGTTAGGACATGCAAAAAGCAAAAATCCCGATGTTCAACCACGCTAAGGAGTTGATCATCGGGGGGTGGATTTCTTTGATCATGAATCCTACTCTAAGATTAGAATGAACAAAAAACCCTATTTTCACTATGCTAGCGAGAAATCGAGTTTTAGATTATATCGTCTTATCCGTCTCCATTATCTAGTTTTTACTAGGAGATCGATGGCCTCTTTCAGTAATTTTGTGGTATCAGCGTTTTGGTCTTTTTCCAATTCTTTGCGAATACATTGCTCCAAGTTATGAGTGAGAATATACGCGATCGACCGGTCCACAGCTGAACGAATCGCAGATAATTGTGATACGACATCTTTACAATCTTTATCTTCATCCATCATGCGTAAAACTCCGCGAACCTGCCCTTCAATACGGCGTAAACGTCTTTTTACATCGTCATCGTAAATCATGGCCTTACCCTCCTTACTTGCTTTTTCTGATCGGTCCTTTCCAACGTATAAGTCCACCTTGAAGATGAATCACTTGCTGGAAACCAAGCTTGCGGAATTGTCGGGCAGCTATTGCACTTCGCGAACCGCTTCGACAGTACAGATAAATGTGTTCGTTCGGCTTCCATGCAGAAGACTTTTTCTTTAATGACTCCATTTGACTAAGCGGGAAGTTTATAGCCCCAGGTATATGCCCCGACCGAAACTCATGTTTTTCCCAAACATCAATCAAACGAACTTTTTTGTTTTCTATGATCTTCATTAACTCACTGGGGCTTATTGTTTGAATGCCCCGATTCATGAGGAAAAAATAAAGAATCCCACCTAATAATACAATAATACCAATGAAAATACTATTCATTGAAGATTTCGCCACCCTTGATAGAAAAATTCCCCATGAAGTTTTGGGGGGGGGATTAAAGGAGATCCAACCAAATTTTTACCGATGTTGCTACAATTAACACAGCCAAAATCACTTGTAACACTTTGGGATTCACTTTTTTTCCAACACTAGCCCCGAGTGGAGAAGCGATAATGCTAGCAACAACCATAATGATGGCTGGAAGGAAAAGAACCTGACCTGTCATGATTTTGCCTACAGTTGAACCAATTGAAGAAATGAATGTAATGGCGAGCGAGGTAGCAATGGTCATACGTGTAGGGATTTTCAAGACGACAAGCATAATCGGTACCAAAATAAATGCGCCTGCTGCCCCTACAATCCCGGAAGCAATCCCTACAAAAAAAGCTGAGAGGGCAGCTAGTGTAGGATTAAAAGTTACTTGATCAAGGGGAATATCATCAAGACCTTTTTTTGGTACAAACATCATGAGAGCGGCAATCGTAGCCAATATAGCATAAACAAGGTTGATTTGCCCTTCGCTGAGTAACTTGGAACCATATCCACCGATGAAACTACCAATCAAAATGCTGATTCCCATGTAAAGAATGAGATACTTATTGAGATATCCGCCTTTTCGATAAGCCCAAACACCACTGATCGTAGTAAAAAACACTTGAACTGCACTAATTCCTGATACCTCATGAGCAGTATAAGCCGCAAATCCCAGTAGAGGAGGGATATAAAGAAGCATCGGATATTTAATAATGGAACCTCCGATTCCCACCATTCCTGATATAAAAGAACCGGTAAATCCTATCAAAAAAATGAGCATAATAAACCATATATCCATCTCTGAACACTTCTTTCTCAGATAAACAAGTTAATTTTTGCCTCGTTTGCCTCTGCAAGATAAGAGGCCACCCCAGCATACTCAAGTCCATCAATCAGCTCTTCTTGCTGAATCCCCAGCACGTCCATCGACATGGTACATGCGACCATTTTAATATCCAGTTCTTTTGCCATTTCGATGAGCTCTTTCAAAGTCGTAATGTTTTTCTTTTTCATGGTGTATTTCATCATCTTGGCTCCCAGGCCACCAAAGTTCATCTTCGAAATTCCTAGTTTTTCAGGCCCTCTTGGTAACATCTTGGCAAACATCTTGTCCATCAATGATTTTTGTACAGATACATACTGATCTTTACGAAGAATGTTCAGTCCCCAAAAGGTAAAAAACATGGTCACTTGGTTTCCCATCGCAGCAGATCCCGTTGCGATAATAAAGCTGGCAATGGCTTTATCCAAATCGCCACTGAATACAATCAAGGTTGATTTATTGTTTTCCATTCATATCTTCCTCTGCCATTCAATGATTTGAAATGAGATGATCTCCTTCGATCCTTCCCCCGTGAAGATAATGAAGGAGATCTTTGAATCACTTAACCCTTTTGAATCCAGAATTTATACACACCGTTATCTTCGCTTTGTTCGATTACTTGATGCCCTGCTGTCTTTGCCCATGCAGGAATATCACTTAAAGCTCCTGAATCCGTCGTATGAAGTTCCAAAATTTGTCCCGCCTTTAACTCATCCATCGCCTTTTTGGTACGAACGACAGGCATGGGACACGAAAGCCCTTTTGCATCTATCACTTTAGCCGCGTTCATTTATCTTCGTCCTCCTTAAACAAAATGAATTAATCATGCACGGCACAACGGTTGGGGCCGATTTCCATTTCCCTTTGTTCATCTTCTGTAGGGGTGAGTTTCCCCATATTGGTTTGACGAATTTCCTGATAAGCATTAGGTTGCGGCGGAAGATTCTCGGTTACCATTTTGCGGAATACCTGTTCATCTTCTACTTGCAGACCTGCGTTTTTCGCATACAGTTCTCCGAGTTTAGCAAACACGCGTCCTTGATCATCCATTTCACTAATCTTTCCAAAGTGCGCCGGCAGAACGAGGAGTTCTGGTGAAAGTTCTTTATACAGTTGGTATAGGGTACGGCGCAAATCACCAACCCAGTCTTTGGCTTTTCCTGCCAAGTCAGGTCTGCCAATGGAATCCACAAACAAAATGTCTCCAGACAGAAGATATTGATCATCCACAATTAATGATGTACTTCCAATCGTATGCCCTGGAGAGTACAGAGGCTGAATACGAATGCGCGTATTCCCAACCAGAATATCTTTACCTTCTTCCAATGGCTCGTATGAGAAGGTTACTTCCGTCGCATCTTTAGGCGGAAGATAATAAGTCGCCCCCAGTTTTTCAGCCAGTTTACGACCACCGGAAATATGGTCAGCATGAAGGTGGGTATCAATCAAATATTTAACGGTAAGCCCCTTTTCTTGAGCAAATTGCTCAAACGGTTCCGTCATCCTTACCGCATCGATGATCGCCGCTTCACCATTAGACTCAACCAAATAGGAAAGACACCCTTTTCCGATCCGGTTAAACTGATAGATGCTTCCGCCATTTTTCAGATCACCGATTTTGACAGGATAGAGGTATTCACTCCACGCTCTCATACCGCCTTGGAGATAATACACTTCTTCCACACCCGCTTCATCCAATTGCTCTGCCACAAATTTGGAGGAACCTTCCTTTGCACAGACGACCAGGATATCTCTCTCATCTTTCGGCAATTTTTCTAATGCGTGTTCTACACTGTCGATCAGATCAAAATATGGAATGTTAATGGACTCCACTTTTTTCCCTTCAATTTTCCAATTGGTATAGTCTTCTTGATTACGTACATCCAAGATAAAAAGCTCTCCATGAATCACTTTTTCGGCTGCTTCTTTTGCCGTCATTATTTTTACCATGGAATAAACACCTCCTCATCAGAATGTGAGTGTGACATCGGCATCTTGGGCAAAATTCACGTGGCTGCCCCGCCAACGTCGACTCCGTCTACAAACTCTTCCTTTTTCAAACTCATAACATCCATGGTCATTTGACAAGCGATCAGCTTTACATTCATTTCCTGTGCAAGTTGCACCAATTCAGGAATGGAAGGAACATTGGCTTTTTTAAATCGATCCATGTAATGCTCTCTGCCTGTAGGGACTGGCAATTGCTGATGGGCTTGCTTATGAATCAGATTTAATCCTTCAAAGGTGAAGAAAATAGCTACTTCTGCATCTGCAGCGGCCGCAGCCGTAGCAATATTAAACACTTTATAGGCATCGAACAAACCACCATTGCTTGCGATAATCGCAACTTTTCTACTCATCCAATATTCCTCCTTATTTTTCCTGATCGACTGGTCCTGTCCACTTATACATGCCAGGAACGACATTGATCACATTTGTAAATCCATGTTTGGTTAATTGTTGAGCAGCCATGTCGCTTCGGGTGCCTGTGCGACAAACGACATAAATGGGTTGATCCTTTGGGATTTCATTCATTCGCTCTTCCAATTCACCAAATGGAATCGAACAAGCGCCAGGAATATGTCCAAAAGCGTACTCGGCTGGTTCACGAACATCTAATAAAAGAAATCCTTCGTCACTATCCAGCATTTTTAATAGTTCCTCGTTTTGAACGACATGTGGATACTTCCGCTCTTGTAATTCGGACTCACTAGCTTTTCGTAAATAATGCTTTAATACCTCTCCTTCTTGTTTCGTACCCAAGTATTGATGCCCCGTGCTTTTGGCCCAGCCCTGAATATCCGCCAGAGATCCGGGATCCGTCGCTTGGACTTCAATTACCTGACCGGGCTCCAGTTGATCCATTGTCTTTTTGGTACGAACAATGGGCATCGGGCAGGAAAGTCCTTTGCAATCTAGCTGAACATCCACTTTGATGGACATTTTCCATTCCTCCTTATTTATTGTGTCTTACCTTTTCCCAATCGAGCATCCCACCGACTATGTTTTTCACTTTAAACCCATGTTCTTGCAAAAGCTCACAGGCCCGCTCACTTCTGCCACCTGAACGGCAGACCATGATATATTCATTGCTTGGGTTCAGTTCATGCAGTCGATCGGCTAGAGTTCCCAAAGCAATATGTTTCGCTTCTGGGATTTTTCCTTCCGCTATTTCCTCTGCTTCTCGAACATCAATAATGTTCAGTTTCTCTCCTTTTTGAAGTCGATGTTCCACTTCTTGCGGTGTAATGGTTGGAATGGTTTTTTTCATGAAAAACTCCCTCCTTTCTTGTCGATATTAAAGTTTGCAAAGGAAGGGGTTCCTATACATATACCAGTATAGGTATATGTAGGCGGTAAAAAAATACCAACCTGAATCGGTAGTTTGGTTGATATACATATACGCCTATGGGTATAATACAAAAGGAAATGCTTTTTGTCAACATCACTGGGCCATTCATTTGAAACTGATGAGATGAAAAAGGCATTTGAGGAGAATGGATTCAAAATTGTCAACTCCACTTATCCAACAGAGCAACATTACATCACCGTCGCACAAAAATAACAAAAGGCAGGTGCAGCGATTTTTCGATGGACTGTCCCGGCAGGTTGTCTCTACTTGGGACAGTCCCCTTTTCTGCCGCTTATTTATCCATTTCGGAACAAGTCGGCGGTTTCAAGCAGGTTCATTATCAAGCTTATATTTTTGCGTACCTTCTGCCCATCATTTCTTTTCGTTCAAAACCATACTGTTCATAGAGGCCGTGCGCATCACGAGTCCCCAATGTCATATGGGTATGACGTACGCCTGGATGCTCCACCAGAAATTGCATCATCCATTTACCTAATCCTTTCCCCCGATGGTCCGGATGAACGATCACATCACACACCCACGAAAATGTAGCGTAATCCGTAACCACCCGCATAAATCCGACTTGTCCTGATTCTCCGTAAATACCGACACATAGCGAATTTTCAATGCTCTTTTCAATGGTTTCTTTTGTGCGGCCAGCAGCCCAATAGCTCGTTTGCAGCAGGGTATAAATAGTATCCAACTCTAATTGATCCTTGCAATCACTGATCCGATACGGGAGATATTCGTGTTTCCACTCCATCTGTATCCCTCCAGAAACTCTTATATTTTTGATTTTTTATAGTATAATGGATACAGATGGAGGTTAAAAGATTTATATTATTAAACTGTATGGGTACAGATCAAGGAGAACCTATGAATAAATACGAAATCGTCAAGGGATACATAAAAGAGCAGCTTCATTCCGGAAAGATCAAACCTGGTGGCAAGCTGCCATCTATAAGGGAAATATCGATTCAATTCTCATGCAGCAAAAACACGGCAATTCGAGCTTATCATGATCTTGAGAAAGAACACCTGATCTATTCTGTGCCTAAAAGCGGCTACTATGCTGTACTTCGTGCGTCTACCATGAACCTCCAACCACCCGGACTGATCGATTTTTCCTCTGCCAGCCCGGACCCCGATGTTATGCCGTATGAAGATTTTCAGCATTGCCTGAACCGTGCCATTGAGCTGTATCAAGACCAGCTATTTTCATATTCTGACCCGCAGGGTTTCTTTTCCCTTCGAAAGGAGCTTAGTAAGCATTTAGCGATATCGCAAGTGTTTACACGGCCGGAGCAAATATGTATGGTTTCCGGTGCCCAACAAGCGCTTCATCTGTTGACCGTCATGCCTTTCCCAAACGGCAAAAGCACTATCCTTGTGGAACAGCCTGCTTATTATGGCATGATTCGGTCCATTGAACTGCTTGGAGTTCGTGCAGTCGGCATTAGACGAACAAAAGAGGGCATTGATCTAAAGGAGCTGGAAAGACATTTCCGCAGCAATCATATCAAGTTTTTTTATACGGTTCCCCGATTCCATAATCCCCTTGGAACCAGCTTTAGTCAGGAACAAAAAAAACAGATCGCCCGACTGGCTGAAAAATACGATGTTTATATTGTAGAAGATGATTATTTGGCTGATTTGGAAATGGACCGTAAAGCAGACCCCATTTACAGTTACGATCCATCGGGACATACGATATATATCAAGAGCTTTTCCAAAGTCATGCTGCCCGGTCTCAGACTGGCAGCTGCTGTCTTGCCGCAATCACTGATCGAAACGTTCCGTATGTTTAAATCTTCCTGTGATTTAAGCTCAACAGCATTATCCCAGGCGGCGCTTGAAATCTTTTTGAACTGTGGAATGTTTAACCGGCACACTGAGTATATGCGTAATCGTTACCATAAACGCATGGAAATATTACGAAACGCATGCAATCAATGGCTGCCCTCAGAACTTAGCGTTCACGTCCCGGAAGGCGGCATCTTCTCGCGAATGGTACTGCCTGATCAGCTGCCTGCAATTGATCTGGCAGCAACTCTCAAACAACAAAACGTCCTTGTTGTTCCGACAAATCGCAGTTTTTTGAAAACATTTCCAAAAGAGAACGGCCTTAGAATCAGCATCATTCACACTAATGAAGCACAAATTGAATCCGGAATTCGTCTGATCGGTGAAGCAGCTGAACAACTGCTATCCAGAACAACACCTGAGACAGTTTCAGTGATTGATTGGGTTTAAATGTACAAAAAAGCATTTTAAACCATGGTTTGTTTCAACCTTACGAGCTTTTATACAACTCCCCGCATGGCCCGGTATTTTCGCCAGCTGACATATGACAGCACCATAACGATCAAACCGCTTACCCACAACGTTATCGTATAAAGAGACACTTCTTCTAATGGTCCGGAAACTGCCGTCACATCTTTTTCCGATCCAAAGAAAAGCGGCTGGAGGAGCGCTTCCAGCTGTTTCACACTGGATTGGAGTTTTTTAAGATCTTCCTGCTTTCGGATAAAAGTGACCAGTGAATCTACCTTTTGTACTGTATGCGGGCTTTTTGATACAATCAATGCGGGACGGACCATCTGGTAGTCATCATACATTTGATCGATCGCTTTTTGAACGGATGACCGGTTGTTATGCCGGATCTCTTCCTGAATTTGCCCAACATCTTGTTTAAGCGGACTGTAATACTGTTGCCATAGAGGTTGATGCGAATGTGAAACAGCGTCAAAAGCGATCTGTAAGCGAGTGGCTGAATAAACCATCTTTCCTTCATCCGGAATAACCTGATTTAAATTGCGCTCCATATCTATGATCACATCTGATAAGACATGAATACCTTCAACACTCAGATTTTTATCTGATAAATCGGATTTTGAAAATTGCCTGGCCAATATAGACAATTGAGACCTCGCTCCTAATAAATCTTTTTTCTCGACCAACCTCACAATTTGATTCGCCGTATGAGACCATTTCTCACTTTCCTGTTGAAATTCTTCACTTGCCTCCGCCCTGGGAAGATTCATAAAAATGGGCATGAGACAACATAGAAAAATCCCCCGTTTTATCCATTTATTCTTCAAGAGATCCGCTCCTCCTTTCCCCCTGTCAAGCTTTGTTAGTACAAGTCTATTCAGGTTGTCCTCACAGATATGTCTGCAAACAAAAAAAGCCGGCTATTTTCCGGCTTCAAATAGTAGAGAATATGCCCATTTCCTTTTTGAGGTTTTTCGCATGGCAAGAATGGCAAAGAGCATGATCGTGGTAAAGCTGAGAATAAGCGTAAAGATACCTACAATATGATCATAGGGCTCCAGTGTCGGTGCCAACCAGGGATGAATATCCAATCCGTAATCCAGCACATCATTGAGCAGAGTCCACGCAGCGACAATAAGGATTTCCCTGTTTTGATAGGTATAGAAAGGGGAATAAAGAACCGCCTGTGCCGCCATTCCCAGATGAGAGAAGATCAGCATCCAATGTTCCCAGGCCAGTACATCTAAGAAAGGTCCAGGATCCAGGAGCGCACCCCAAATAATCATAACAACAGCCCAGATTCCATATTTAAACAGGGTTATAGATGCAAATGCTTCCAGCAGGGGGCTTCTTCGCGAAAATAAATAAAGCAAAAGCAACAACGTAAAAAAAGCACTGGCAGTTGGGCTGTCAGGGACAAAAATGATTAATTCCGGGTCCGTGACAGACAGTTGATTTTTATACCAATAAAAGCCGTAGATAGAACCGAGGAAGTTAATTGCAAACAAAACCCATAAAAACCAGCGGCGATCCAATAGAGCAAGAAATTGTTGCCACCAGCCGCGCACTACCGCTCCACCTTCTTTCGTTTATGTAAAAACCTGGTTGCACCTTAGCAACCAGGTTCGTTCGTTAAGTACTTATTATTTTTGCTTCTGTTTCATCAACCAGTCAACCAGTACTTTCTTTTGCTGTTCGTTCCCCTGGAACATACCAGCCGGCATTGCGCCTCTTCCATCATCGATGATTTCGGTGATTTTCTCATGTGAAAGGCGGTTACCAACTCCGAGCAAACTTGGACCGTTTACACCTTGAAGCTGGTCGCCGTGACAGCGGATACAGGCGTTTTGTTGATAGATGCTGTACCCTTCATCATCTTGAGCCATCACTTTTGTATTTTGCGGCTTTTCACCAGGGTTGGATTCCATTTGCGTTTCGTGCTCAACCTCAGCTGCCCAGGTAAGCGCGGCAACTGAGATGAGTGAGAGAATCATGATCCCTGTTGTCACTGGACGCCTGAGAGGACGGCGCTCTTTACTGCGGTCCAGCCATGGGGCCAACATCAAAGCCGTGAAAGCAATCCCGGGAAGGATTACCGTACCAATTACCACAAATGGACCAGACGCCCATTTGTATTTCAGCAACTGGTAAAGAAAGAGGAAATACCAGTCGGGTACCGGTAAGAAACTGGTGTTAGTCGGGTCAGCAATTTCCCCCAGTGGTGGTTCCTCCGCCATGACCAGCGTCATAAAACCAACGAGGAAAACAACTGCAACCATCCATTCTTTTAGAAGGAAGTCAGGAAAGAATGCCTCATTTTTACCCGGAAACTCAGAATAGTCCTTGGGGTACATCTTTGGGCGGCCAGCACGAACGCGCGAGTCTCCCACATAGTGGACCTGTGTATGGTTTCCGTCTTCATTATGTGCCAAGTGGATCTCCCTCCTCACGCGTAGACCTTATAGTGGGCCTGAAATACCCTGGCGACGAATTAAGATAAAGTGGGCACCCAGTAACCCCAGCAGAGCCGCAGGCAGGAAGAACACGTGAAGAGCGAAGAAACGCGCAAGCGTTTGGGCCCCTACAATATCTCCCCCCTGTAGGAAACTGGCGATATAAGGTCCAATAACAGGGACAGAAGCAGCGATTTCAACCCCTACCTTGGTCGCAAAGTAAGCCTTGTTGTCCCAGGGCAGCAGATAACCTGTGAAGCCAAGACCTAACATCACAAAGAAGATTAGCATACCCACTACCCAGTTAAATTCGCGCGGGTGTTTGTATGAGCCTGTAAAGAATACCCGCAAGGTATGCAAGAACAGCATCACAATGGCCACACTCGCTCCCCAGTGGTGCATTCCCCGTACAATGGCGCCCATAGCCAGTTCATTTTGTAAGTAATCCACACTCGAGTGAGCGTTTACAATGTCTGGAACATAGTACATCGCCAGAAACATGCCAGAAAGAATCTGAATAACAACAACAAAAAAGGTCAGTCCACCAAAGCAATAGATAAATGCTGAGAAATGGTGGGCAGGATTCACATGTTCCGGCACTTCGTGGTCAGCGACATCCCGCCAAAGAGGCGTAATATCCAGACGTTCATCCACCCAGTCGTAAATGGTGCGCAGCACTTAGCTACACCTCCGATCACTGCACATTATACTTTCTCTAATGGTCCAATCAACAGCCTGCCGTTTTTGATCTGTGTCTTATACTTGTCTAACGGCTTCGCTGGCGGAGTACCGGGAACATTGGTTCCATCCTTGTAATATCGCCCAAAATGGCAAGGACAGAAAAACTCATTTTTAAATTGTGGATTGCTATTCCAGTTTACGGTACAACCCAAATGCTTGCATATGGGTGAAAGAGCAACAACTTTTCCATTATTGTCTTTATACACCCACGCTGTTTTGGTTTCCCCTTTTGGCGGTTCATACCATCCGTCTTTGACGTGTACTGTAAACTGAACCGCTTTCGGACTATTGGTCAGCTCCGCCTCAGTCATCGTCGTTTCGACGAATCCCCCGCTGTCCCCCTTTTTGAGGACGGGATCGATGGCAAAGCGAACCATCGGGAAAAGCATCCCGGAAGCGAGAAAACCAGCTGTCCCGCCAAGTGTGTAAGTCAAAAATTGACGGCGGGAAAGTTTCTTACTCACGACTGTCCGACCTCCTTCTATACGGCTTAACCGTCCACCCGGACCGGAACCCTTCATTTGCTAGGACAAATATTCTTTTTACTAGGACATATACATGATAGCGAAAGCATTCCATAAAAGTCAAGAAAATGCCTGTGACTATAAGACGACATTCTTAATATTGTAATTAACAATTAAGATGTGTTTTGCCACATATTGACAACTTTTTGGTAAAGAACCTCTGCTCTTTGTTCAATTTGCTCTTCGGTGCTATTTTCCCCAAAGTCAAGGGAATAACATAAAAGTTGTACAGCATCCGTTTGTATTTCCAAATTTCCACATAAGGATGCATGTCTTTCATCCGTGATTAAAATAAGGTGATAAAATCCTGACCGGGATAACTGGCCAATCACCTCGTTTAAATAGGACAGAAACACTTTTTCATCTTTACTTGTATAGGTGATGGCCGGAAGTAAAAGAAGCCTTCCCGTCAACTTTTTTTCCAGCAAGCGTGCCACCCGTTCAACTGACCTTCCCTGCTGGTCCAGGATCTGTTTCTCCTCGATATGTATGGAGTAAACCGGAAGACACAGCGTGTCTATGTACGGTGCATTTTGACGCCATTCACTGATTTCCAGTGTCGAAAGCCGCATCTGCTTCCCCTTCTTTCCATATTAAAATGCTCGGCTTCTGCCGAGCATTATATCTTAATTATTTTCTTGATTCTAGTATTTTAATCCATTGTTCGCTGAGCTGTAAAAATGTTTGTTCATCCCGTACTGCCAACGCGTCGTCGATTCGTCTGTATAACTCATGCTGTCTGAATTCTTCTACCGCTTGGTCAAGAAGCATCTCCGCGAACAGACTGAGCAAATGGTCTTGCGCCAAGTCATGTTTTTCCATGGGATTAACCTCCAATACAGCGGCATACTCGGGACACGTTGCCCGGTCCTTAAAATACAGCCCAATATATAAATCTTCGTGTGGATAGGAACGAATATCATAAAAGGCGGTTTCTACATCGGCACCAACACGCTTGTTCTTTGTAAACTTAAACGGTGTCATATTACTGCACTTTGTGGAAAGGATCATCGATTTTGATACATAACGGACATTATCGACAAAATGGAGTTTTTGCAAAAGCTGATCATTTGAGGACAGATAACTGAGCAGCCAGGCTGCTTCTTTTTTTTGCAATTCATACCGATTTAAAAACCATCCGATAAATTCTTTTTTCTCAGAGATGGACACACTCTTGTTCATGATCCTTCCCCCCGGAACTATGCATGAATATTGTGTCTATTTTGTTTTAGTATACGCAAAAACATTTTTCGTTCCATCAGCGGGAGTATCGTTTCTGCGTATATATTTATTCTACTCAAACATGTGTTTTTCCTGCTTAACTGCTTGTTTTGATAAATCCGTCCTCGATCACCTGTTCACGGAAAGCCGAAATGCCCTGCATCCATTTCAAACCGGATTCCGTCAATGTCAGATAATGCTGTTCCCCTTCAATCCCCGTTCGCAGCACTCCTAAGTGCAACATCATCTGGATGATACGCTGAAATAAGGATTGTTCCGTTTCATAGTAATAGGGGGATATCCATTCTCCAACAGCTTCATAAACCAACTCTGCCGGGATCCAACCGGGGTAACTTAGCAATCCGATCAAGCGGATGATCATGGGTAAATGGGGAATCGGTCTCCGATAAAGACGGATCCAAAACCGATAAAGATCTTTAGCCTCTTGGATATCTTTATGTTTTATTTTCCCGAAACCAGATTCTGTTAAACTTAGATACCCTTCTTCCTCTTCAATAAAATAACCTTTATAAAAAGCGTAATCATACAAAAGAGAAAACCGGTCAGGATAAAGATGATACTTGCGCCCGAACCCAAATCTGGGACCTTTTTGGCAGATAGGCTCCTCAGGAATATGAAAACTTTTAAATAACTGCCTTTGCTGTTGCTTGTAAATCGATCCGTCATTAGTCACTCTGACTACTTCCCTGCCAATAAAGTTGAGAAAATGATGGAGATCCTCCAGCATTTGTTTCTCTTCATCACGGTAAAAACCGGGCGTTTCCCTTAAAATGCGGAGCGGATCGCGAAAAGGTTCGATCAACAGCTGAATCATTTGCTCTTTCGTGTCGGAGGGCATATGGTACAAGTATTGAGTACGGTGGGAATATCCTGAAAATAACCATCCCCTTTTCATCGCCTCAACAATCAGGGTACGGGGTTCTCCATTTGCTCCGTTTAACGCTGCTCTGCCCTTTGCCAGCAACTCTTCCATTGTATAGGACATACTTGTATCAAGCACGATCAGTTGCAAGAAACGTTTGGTTTCGGGAGGCAATTCCTCCATCATCCGCTTCAACTGCGACTTTTTTCCCATTTGCCTGAGTAAGGAGCATATCAGATCATGCTTTGAATGATGATTAGAATCACAACCATAGTAGCGATTCAGTTGTTTTAATTGGTCAATATCCGTATAAGTAAGCCAGTCAGCCATTCGCACCGTCTTTTCTTCCTCCCTAACTGATGTCATTACCCAGTTTGGTCTATTTAGAAGGAAGATAGACTTTTCTCTTGTAAATTTAGATAATCAGCGGCCAGCCAGCTTGTCCCATACCTCATCAGATCAGATGATGAAAAAAGACGGAGTCACTCCCCGCCGCTGATCAAAAGTGCTGGATTAGTCATCCCATTGGCTTATCAAACCACAGACCCAGTTTAACGCATGAATCCGCTCATATGTAATCAGCATATCAAATTGAAGATCCTCTTCGTTTGCAAAAGCTTCTACCTGATGGTTATAAATTTGAAAATGCTGTTCAAGCATATGTACAATCTCTTCAACCGGACGCAGCCGGGCTTGAGCAATAAATGTTTGAAGTGACTCACCAAGTTCTGGTAACACCTCGCCAAGCATGTTGCCATCACACCGTTCAATGGGTAAATCAAGCTCTTCAACCAGATTCATACTCCATAGCAAAGCTTGCAAGCCTTCTACCCGCCAAGTCAGCAAACTGGACTGTATCGCTTTCTGTTTCCATTTTTTCTCTGCCGGACTGAGATCTGAGATCGGCACTGTAAAAAAACTATGTTCTTGAGGGCTTAAGGAGTCCCACAGGCCCTCTTGAATTGCCCACTCCGTAACCTTCTCAGGTTCCTGGTAAAAGATAACTCCCAATAACAGATGAAGAGACAAGGCTCGTTTAGCTACATCTTCAGCTGAACGCAAATGAACTTCATTCTTTTCCGGGTAAACAGGGAAATTGTATATCATATTCACTCGTCCGCTATTCTGATCAATGGATATTTGTTTATTGGTATCAGAATCAGTCATATAATCGTTTCCTTTCTATTCGGGATTCTGCCATTATATCGAAAAATGATTAATTGTTCTACTCTTTTTGGGACACACGACTTATACCAATGAATAAACATATACAGAAAAACCTTCATATCCAAAAATCTATTCTATCTTTTTTGTTTTTGGCTGATAAACCTTCTCATGTCAGACTTTTTAGCCACATTCTTCTCATCTTTCACCCGGATCCCCCTGCCGAGAAGAAATAATCCCAAATAGACGATTACAAAATACGGATAGGAAAAGGATTGGCCGGGTGAAAATAGGGACACGAAGTCTCCAATTAAACGAAGCCAAACAGTAATGATGTCATTGAACAAAAAAAACACTGGCAAAAGCCATTGCAAGTGAATGATAAAAAATAAGGCTGCCGCTCTTATTGCAGAAAATTGATATACATGTTTTGCTGAAGAGCCAAGACCCAGATAAACAAAGCAAGTAATCATCCCAACAATCAGAACCGTCCATTCTTGCATCAATGCTGAAAGGTCATCCGTTGGAAACCAGATTGATATAAAAAATGGAAAAACCCACATTTTCAGAATGATGATCACAGATATAACAAACAATGTCTCAAGTCCGAGCCTCCAATAGCGCAGATCCATCCATACCCCTCCTCATCAGAGGTTTATGAATTTGTCCACAAAAAAAGAACCGCTCGATTCCGAGCGGCTTGCACACAGGACGTACAATATTGGATAGGAGTGGAGAGAAACCATACTGTAATTTCTATTATACGAAAGCCAGTAGACAAGGTCAACAGGTTTTTCCTAATTTTCAGATTTGACCGCATTTTATTTTTTCAATAAAATTTGAGAACCCTGGAAAAGAAATATCAATCGCTTCCGATCCTTCTACGCAAACTTCAGCAGCTGCCCCGAGTCCGGCAATGACCATCGCCATCCCGATACGGTGGTCTCCGCGGCTCTGGCATACCCCTCCTTTAAGCGGAGTGGGTCCGGAAATAATCAGTCCATCATCGGTCTCCTCAACATGAGCCCCTAACTTTCTCAATTCTTGGGCGGTTGTGGAAATCCGATTGGTTTCCTTTACTTTGAGTTCAGCTGCATCACGAATGACTGTTTCCCCGGCAGCTTGAGTTGCCACTACAGCCAGGACCGGAATCTCATCAATCAGCCGTGGAATCAACTTTCCTCCGATCTCAATCCCCTTTAACTCATCAGCCTGAACAGTTACTCTTCCCACTGGCTCATTACACCACATGCCGGTTTGTTCAACCGCCACTTCCGCTCCCATCATGTGAAAGGCGTCAAGGATTCCTGTTCGTGTGGGGTTTAGTCCTACATCATCAATAGTTACGCGGCTTCCCGGCACCATCAGTGCTGCTGCTAACAGGAAGGCAGCTGATGAAATATCTCCCGGTACCTTTACTTGAGTGCCGGCAAGGGATTGTCCACCCTGAACAGAGACCTCCCCCTCCGATGTACGTACATGAACCCCGAATGCCGGCAGCATCCGCTCGGTGTGATCACGGGATCGTGAGGGCTCACGTACCGCAGTCACACCATCAGCCGAAAGACCCGCCAAAAGTAAACATGACTTTACCTGGGCACTGGCAACAGGGCTTTCATATGTGAGTCCCGTTAGCTTTGCTCCCCGAATCGCCAAAGGAGTAAATCTCCCCTCCTGGCGCCCGTAGATCTGTGCCCCCATTTCTCTTAAAGGGTTGACAACTCGTCCCATCGGCCTGCGGGCAATTGAATCATCCCCGACTACCGTACTAAAAAAAGAGGTTCCGGCCAGGATTCCTAACAGAAGACGAATGGTTGTTCCGGAATTCCCGACATCCAGCGGCTGAACAGGTTCCCGGAGCCCGTCAAAACCTCTCCCCAGAATGCGGACCGAGGTTTCCGAATCCCTTTCAATATCCACTCCCATCTGCCTGAAAGCAGAGATGGTACTTAAACAATCAGCTCCTGGTAAAAAGCCTTCTACAAGGGTTTCACCACGGGCAATGGCCCCAAACATAATGGAGCGGTGTGAAATCGACTTGTCTCCGGGTACGCGAAATGTACAATCAAACGGTTTGGGACGGGATACGCGAATGGTACTCATGTTTGTTGCTCCTATCTTCATCGTCTGCAAATACAATGTAACCCGCTTTTCGCAGGCAGATCACGGCATTCATAAAATCTTCATATCGTTTAAAGGAGAGTTGAAGCACCCCGGGGGTATCTTCACGATTCTCCATCACACCGATGTTACTTAAGTTAATTTGTTCGTTTCCCAATAAGGTGGCTATTTTGGCAATCACTCCGGGCCGGTCGGGAACGTCGATATAACACTCATATCTGGGGGAAAGAATCCCTTTTTTCTTATCCGGTAATTGACTTCTTAATTTTTTGGACCGTTCAAACAAGTACTCGATTCGGCTGGCATCACATTCCGAAACGGCTGAGCGAAACTCCGACATCTGGGAGATCCAGTCATCCATCAGCCGGATCAACACCTCGCGGTTGGTGAGCAAAATATCCCTCCACATAATAGGGTGGCTGGCTCCAATCCGGGTCAAATCCCGGAACCCCCCTGCCGCCAGGCGATGAAACCATTCATTTGTTTCGTTATAATTTCCGACCTGATTAACAAGTCCAGCTGCAATAATATGAGGCAGATGGCTGATCGCTCCAACGATGCGATCATGATGCACCGGGTCCATAATGATCAGTTCCGCACGTGTAGCCAGGTGTAACAGCCGGCTTAGCCGCTGAACATCGGAGATGGAAATGTCGGGCTCCGGTGTTAACACATAATAGGCATTTTCAAAGAGCAATGACTGGGCTGCTTTCACCCCAGATCGATGCGACCCGGCCATTGGATGACCACCGATAAAAGTAATACCTCTTTCTTTTAATTTGCGGGCGTGCTCTACAATTTCTGATTTCGTACTGCCAACATCAGTAACGATACAACCCTGACGAAGGGGTAACTGGCACAGGCTGTCAATGGCTTGTTTAATTTTTCCCACGGGCAAAGCGATAATAATCACATCCGCTTCTTTAACCACAGAAGCCAGTTCAGTTGACCCTTCATCAATCGCTCCAATCAACTTGGCAAAATGCAAATCTTCGGCAGAAATATCAAAGCCGATCACATCGCTATCTGTTCGCTCTTTTAAACCAAGGGCAATAGAACCACCAATCAGGCCGACTCCCAAAATCGCTACGCGCTCAGGCATTGGCGTGGATCTTTCCTTTCTCCTTTAAAAACAAGGCATAAGCTTCTAAAAAACGGCTGTTTTGTTCCTCTGTACCTACAGAAACACGAATATAAGTGGGAAAACCAAGAGCCTGACCGGACCGGACAATAATACCCTGTCGTAACAGATAGTCAAAAGCTTCATTGGCGGGAAAGCCGGTATCAAACAAAATAAAATTTCCATGAGCCGGGAAATAGTGGAGTCCCCATTCGTCCAGCTTGTTCGTGATCTTCTTGATCCCCAGGCGGTTTTGGTTGCAGCAGTAGGTGACAAACGTTTGATCCTTGAGTGCCGCCAGTGCTGCTTGCTGGGCCAAACGGTTCACATTAAATGGCTCACGTACCCGGTTAAGTTCATTGATCACATCCGGGTGGCCGATTCCATAACCGACACGGAAAGCCGCTAAGCCGTAAATTTTAGAGAATGTCCTGAGTATGATGATTTGAGGGTTATAATCAAGCAGCGATAAGCTGTCCGGATAGGACGGATCTGTGACATATTCATAGTAAGCTTCATCTACTACAACGAGTACATGTTCAGGGAGTTGGTCCAAAAATTGGCTTAATGCCCCATGGGACACAATCGTCCCTGTCGGATTGTTGGGATTACAGACCCAAACGATTCGAGTTTTCGCGGTAACCGCTTGAGCCATCGCCTCCAGGTCGTGAGTCCCGTCTTTTAATGGCACCTTAACCGGAATGCCGCCTTCAATCCGGATGGCCGTTTCATAGCGCGGGAAGGTAAGATCGGCCATGACAGACTCAGCTCCCGGCTCTAAATAAGCCCGAGCAATCATCTGTACAATTTCATCGGAACCATTTCCCAGTATAATCCGGCGGGGATCTGCTTCCAGATGCTCGGCCAGCTTTTCACGAAGTTCAGGAGCTGTTCCTTCCGGATAAAGGTGAAAATGATCTTTTTCTTCCGCCAAAGCCGGCCAAACCTCGGAAGAACAGCCAAACGGGTTTTCATTGGAAGCTAATTTGATTACTTCGTCTAACCCCAATTCGCGCTTCACTTCTTCCAAAGGTTTCCCCGGTTGATATACAGCCAACCCCTGGATCGATGCTTTCGGTTTCATTTGCGCTGTCTCCTCCTACATCTTTTCCCTCTATCTTACTCCGATTTTAAGCCCCTGACAAATACTCTTACCTCGTTTAACGCGTCATCACACTGCTCCGGATCGGAGAGTTTCGGGGAAAGTTCCTCGATTTTTCGTACCAGAGCACTACCGACGACAACTGCATCCGCCTGTTCCAGAAAACGAACCACATGCTCCCTTTTCGAGATACCAAATCCAACTGCCGTCGGAACCGGGCTCATCTCCCGTACTATCTGTAAAAAAGAGTCAACATGGCCCGCAAACTGTTGCCGCATTCCTGTTGTTCCCAACGAAGATACACAATAGACAAAGCCTTGCGCATCGCTGACAATCTTGCCGATGCGCTGTCGTGATGTAGGGGCGACTAGCGGAATGACAGCAAGCCCCGCTTCAGACCCCAGTTTACGGAGGGGAGCGCTTTCCTCATAAGGAAGATCCGGGACAATCACCCCGTTAAAACCACATGACACGGCTTGTTTGACCAAACGTTCCAAACCATATTGAAAAACAGGATTTGCATACGTAAACAAGATGAGAGGAACATCACACCCCTGTTGCCGTACCATTCTTCCCAGTTCCAGAACATCACTTAATGTTACATTTTGTTGCAAGGCCCGCTCAGATGCAGCTTGTATCACAGGTCCATCTGCCATGGGATCTGAGAAGGGAACCCCTAACTCGATAGCGGCAGCCCCTTCTTCTGCCAGAAGATAGATCAGTTTCAGCGTCACTTCCAGACTCGGATCGCCCGACATGATAAAAGGGATCAAGTGCTCCTTTTGTGACCGGAATGCAGCTTGCAGTTGATTCATCCCCGATCTCCCCCCATCCTGTGCCGAATCGTTTCTACATCTTTATCTCCTCTTCCTGACAGACAAACAAGAATAATGTCCTCGGGTGATCCTTTCCTGGCCAGTTGAATCGCTTCCGCAATCGCATGGGCTGACTCCAGTGCCGGTAAAATGCCTTCTGTTTGGCATAACAACCTGACTGCTTCCAGCGCCTCTTCATCAGTCGCAGACGTATAGCGAACACGTCCCGACTCTTTCAGAAAAGAGTGCTCGGGACCCACCCCCGGATAATCGAGACCGGCAGAAATCGAATGAGCGGGCTGCACTTGACCATGCTCATCTTGCAGCAAATAGCTGTAGGTTCCGTGTAATACACCAGGACGCCCCAGGCTTAAGGAGGCAGCGTGCTCTGCTGTATTTAACCCTTTTCCGGCCGCTTCGACACCGTGCAAGCGTACCGTCTCATCCTCTAAAAAAGCAGCAAACATACCAATGGCGTTACTGCCGCCCCCCACACAGGCCACTACATCTCCGGGTAACCTTCCTTCCTGCATTAACAGCTGTGCACGTGCTTCATCACTGATTACCCTCTGAAAATACTTGACCATGGCCGGATAGGGATGAGGTCCAACTGCCGAACCGATTAAATAAAAGGTATCCTCTACATGGGCCACCCACTGGCGCAACGCTTCATTGGTCGCATCTTTTAAAGTACGGGTTCCGGAAGTAACCGGGGTCACCCTTGCTCCTAACAGCTCCATGCGAAAAACATTTAGCTGCTGGCGTTTGACATCTTCCTCACCCATAAAGACCTGGCACTCCATTCCCAGAAGAGCGGCAACCGTCGCCGAAGCTACTCCATGCTGGCCGGCACCCGTCTCAGCGATCAATTTCTTTTTCCCCATTCGTTTTGCCAGTAATGCCTGCCCCAGGGCGTTGTTAATTTTATGTGCACCGGTATGGTTAAGATCTTCTCTTTTCAGATAGATCCTGGCCCCTTGCGCAACCTCCGTCAACCGTCTGGCGAAAGTAAGCGGGGTAGGGCGCCCGGAGTATTCTTCCAGGTAATAACGCAACTCTTTATTAAAGTCAGGATCTTGAATCGCCGCTTGAAAAGCTTCCTCTAACTCTAATAATGCATTCATTGTTGTTTCGGGTACATATCTCCCTCCAAAACACCCAAAGCGGCCGGTGAGTTCCTGCCCCATTGTCTTATCAGGCTCCTTCAGTTGTTTGCCCACTTAACATCACCTTCCTCACAAACCGGTTCATCTTTTCTGGATCTTTTTGTCCTTCCTTTTCAATTCCGCTTGAGACATCGACTCCATCGGGAGCGAAATCCCTGATCAATGTATCAACATTTTCTCCGTCCAGCCCTCCCGCTACCCAGCATGGAAGCTGAAACCTGCTGCACTGCTCTTTAAATGGCGGAATCCGTTCCCACTCAAAAGCAACTCCTGTGCCGCCGCGGGATGTTCCCGTACTGGAATCCAACAGGGCAATATCAATCCAGGGAGCATATTCCTTTAATGGAAATGCACTTTTAATCCGATCTTCAACATGAAAGGTTTTAATGATTTTCACTTGAAACTGTTCTTTTACCGAACGGCAAAACGCTGGTGACTCGTCTCCGTGCAGTTGAACAGCTTGCAGCGGGGCCAATGACAACCACTCATGGATCTGACGGATGGTCGGGTTGAGCAACACCCCTACTGACAGAACCTGTGATGGGACCAGCTTGACCATCATTGGCAAATCACGCGGATGGACGGACCGCTTTCGACCCGGAACCAGGATAAACCCGATCGCGTTAACCCGAAGCCGGCCTGCCTTCTCTACATCCCCGGGTGTACGAAACCCGCAGAACTTAATTTGTGTCCGTTTCATCCAATTTCCCTTTCAATCAGCCGTCGTACCGCCCGTTCGGGATCCGCTTGTCGCATCAGATATTCACCGACAAGAATTCCGTCCACTTGAGCTTTTGCCAAACGTTCAGCATCTTCTGCCGAATGGACCCCGCTTTCGCCGATGACAGGACAGTCCTGGGGAAGGAGCGGGCGTAAACGTTCCGTTGTCTCAATCTCAGTTACAAACGTGTACAAGTTGCGATTATTGATGCCGATCACATCCGCTTCACAAGCGAGAGCAAGCGGGACCTCCGATTCCTCATGGATCTCCACAAGAACTTCCATCCCCAGTTGACGGGCCGTTCCCCTTAACAGCTGCAGTTTTTCCCTGTCAAGAAGTGCTGCGATCAACAAAATCGCATCCGCACCGAGAAATTTACTTTCTAACACCTGAACCGGTTCCAGAATAAAATCTTTGCGCAACACCGGGATTTTCACCGCCTCTTTTACCCTGGTCAAAGATTCCGGCTTTCCTTTAAAATAAGAGACATCTGTCAATACCGACACTGCACTCGCTCCGCCTCTCTCATAGGCGAGCGCAGTTGCCACAGGATCAACCGTTTCCCGAATCACTCCTTTGGATGGAGAAGCCGGTTTGACTTCGGCAATGACGGAAAGCGCCGGTTGTGATTGAAGAGCCTGGGCCAGAGAGCATCCGCGCGGAAGTGCTGAAGCCTTTTCCCAATCCTGATCCGTGTAAGTCAGATGCAATTGTTTGATCTCTTCCCGTTTTGTCGCAACGATTTTTTCAAGAAACATAGCGAACCTCCTGTGAATAGCGAACCACCTGAGCCAGTTTTTCTTTCGCTTTACCTGAATCAATTTGTTCCGCAGCCAGTTTGACACCATCCCGGATGCTGGCTGCCTTTCCGGCAATATAAAGCACAGCCCCGGCATTTAAAAGAACCACATCACGCGGGGCTCCTGTTTGGCCGTCCAAGATTTGGCGAATCAAGTTCGCATTATAAACCGAATTTCCGCCGCCAATCTTCTCGAGAGAGGCTTTAGATACCCCCAATTCATCAGGGGTTACTTCATAGGTGGTTATCTGCTCTCTATTCACTTCACTGATGCGTGTGGGAGCCGTAACCGTGATCTCATCAAGCCCGTCCAGACCAGAGACAACCAGTGCCCGCTCTACGCCCAAGGCTTGCAGAACGCAGGCAACGTTTTCCGTAAGTGCCGGATCATAAACACCCATCAGTTGAATCTTTACCCCGGCCGGGTTTGCCAGCGGACCAAGCAAATTAAAACAGGTTCTGAAACCTAATTCTGTCCGGGTCGGCATAACATGTTTCATCGCCTGATGATACATAGGTGCAAACAAGAAACAAAGACCGGTATGACATAGTAAAGTTTGCGCTTCTTTGGCATTCAGCTGAATATCCATACCCAAAGCTTCTAATACATCTGCGCTTCCACTTTTGCTGGAAACAGCCCGGTTTCCATGTTTGGCAATCGGCACCCCCGCCGAAGCCGCTACAAAAGCAGCAGCCGTGGAGATATTAAACGTTTTACCTCCATCTCCGCCTGTCCCGCAGGTATCTACTGCATGAGGAAAGTCGTGGTAAACCTGGGTTGCATGAGAACGCAATGCCTCAGCAAAACCGATGAGTTCTTCAACGGTTTCTCCCCTCATTCTCAGAGAAGTTACCAGGGCGGCCATTTGTGCGGCTGTCGCCTTTCCCTCCATCATGGCATCCATGACCGCTTGAGCCTCCAGGCGGGTTAAATCCTGTCCGTCTACTACTTTTTTAAGCATTTCTTGAATCATAAACACCCCTCCACCATCTTTTCGCCCGCCAGCTGAAGAGCCTTCAGCATCCCTTTTGCCTTGTTGACAGACTCGATGTATTCATTATCCGGTACCGAATCGGCCACAACTCCTCCGCCTGCTTGCACATAAGCACAATTCCCGCGAAAATAAATGGTCCGAATCGCAATACACGTATCCAGCTGCCCTGTAAAGCTGAAATAGCCGATGGCTCCGGCATAAATTCCCCGGGGTTCCGGTTCTAATTCGGCGATGATTTCCATTGCCCGAATCTTAGGAGCGCCGGAAACGGTCCCGGCAGGAAAACAGGCGCGAAATGCATCAAGAGCATGATAAGAATCGACCAGTTCACCAGTCACATTAGAAACGAGATGCATGATATGGGAATATTTTTCAATTTTCATCTGCTGTGTTACTTCTACTGTCCCGTAACGGGCCACTCTGCCGACATCATTGCGGCCGAGATCAACCAGCATGATATGCTCCGCTTTCTCTTTTTCGTCCCGGTATAAATCGCGGACCATTTCTTCATCTTCCTGTGCATTTTTCCCTCGTGGCCTCGATCCGGCGATCGGACGGGTATCCACTCGTTTTCCATCGACGCGAACCAACAGTTCCGGTGAGGTCCCGACAATGGTTTCTTCTCCCATGCGCAAATAGTACATATACGGGGATGGATTCAGAACTCGCAAAATGCGGTAAACATTCATAGGGGCCGGTGCATTCCGGTATTCCCATCGCTGGGATGGAACCACTTGAAAAATATCACCGGCACGAATATATTCTTTGGCTCGTTCTACCAACTCCATATACTCATGTCTGGTTAGATTGGAATAAGCACAGTCAAAAACAACCTCCCGATCCAGGGAAGGAAGCTGCGGGATCGAAACAGGGCGGGTATACAGTTCTCGCTCCCATTCTTCCAAATCGGATAAAGCCTTCATATATAACTCTCTCAACTGCCGGTCGTCATAGTTTTCCGGGACAAATAAATGGGCTACCAGTATGATCTTTTGCTTTAAATGATCAAAAATAAGCAGGCGATCGTAAAACATCAAGTGAACATCGTAAGCCCCCGTTCCTCTCCCAGCTTGCGTAACCGGTGAATTCGGCTCAAAATAGCGAACGGCCTCATAGGAAAAGTATCCTACCGCTCCCCCCAGAAATGGCGGATATTCGTCGTAGGAAGGGGAATGAAAAGCGTTTAAGTGATCTTTCAGAAGGACAGCGGGATCAGCCGCAGTAACCGGACGGCTCCCCTGTTGATCCGTTAGGGTGTATGAGCCATCTTTTCCAGTAATCACTTGAAAAGGTTTTGAGCCCATAAACGAATATCGCGACCACTTTTCTCCTCCTTCCACACTTTCAAGCAAAAAGGAGTAGGGATCATCTGCGAGTCGATGATATAGACCAATGGGGGTTTCCGTATCTGCGTGAACAGATTTGCAGATGGGAATCGTAGAAAATGTGTGTGCAAAAGTTCGCACCTCTTCAAAACAGGGGTAGATCAATGTGTTCCCTCCTCTTTACAGGCCTGGGCCCGTAAGATAGAGAGAAAGGATATAGAGGATCTATTTGGGAGGGTAAAAATAAGAAAAGCCAAAGCACAGCGGCTTTGGCTGAAGATGCAAAATTTTCCAAACCTCCACTCTGCTCATCTATGCTATATCCATTCTCTTCTCTACTCAGCTGCTCATTGTCAAAAACAAAAACTTCTAAACTAAAACTCATAAAACCTTCTACTCAACTCTGCCTTATCCATGACTTTAACCGAGAATAGATTCCCTGTCAATAGCGGATTGACCTTCGACAAGATCAGGTCGTAAACCGGCTGCCTCACCAAGATAGACATGTTTCACCTCCCGGGGTGAAAGGTGAGTATTTACCAGCAACAGCAATCGAATGCATTTCTCCAATCCACCCGCTACGGGAATCTCACTAGAACAGAGCAAGGGAACTAATTCCCATCCCGGCATGGTTCGGATCGCCCGGGCAGGAAATGTGGCATTCAAATCATGGGTAACCGTCACAAACACACTGCATATATCATCAGGATCAATCCGGTTCTCTTTCACAATTGTTAACAGCAATTCCTTCGTCGCTGCCAATATTTCTTCGGTCTCATTGGCTTGGACGGTAATCGCACCGCGAATCCCCCGCACGCTCATCCGGTTCCGCCTCCGATCTCTTTTAATACCTGACTTACATGGACTTCTTCGATTCCTCTGATCAATTCAACCTGACCCATGGATCTGGAAAGTACAAAGGCATACTCCCCCCTGCGGGCCTTTTTATCCCTTTTCATCGCTTGCAACATGTCTCTCTCCAACCATGCCTGGTCATACCGGACAGGCAACTGAAACGCTTGAAGCAATTCTTCCGTACGGGTAATCAATTCCGGAGAACTTCCCAATACTTTTTGACTTAAACGGGCTGCTCCGGCCATTCCGATCGCAACTGCTTCCCCGTGGGTATAATATTGATAGCCGGATACGGCCTCTAAGGCATGGCCGATCGTATGCCCGTAGTTCAAAATAGCACGGATTCCTGATTCTTTTTCATCCTGGGAAACCACTGCCGCCTTCACCCGGCAACCTCGGTAGATGGCTTCCTCTACTTTGGCCGGCTCTAAAGACAACAACGCTTCGGTATTCTCTTCCAGCCATTTGACAAAAGAAACGTCCCAGATGAGAGCATGTTTTACCACTTCAGCAAACCCGGAGACAATCTCCCGTTTGGGCAGGGTATGCAGTACATCTACATCAAATACAACCATCACGGGCTGGTGAAATGAACCAATATAGTTTTTACCCAGCGGATGATTCACCCCTACTTTGCCTCCCACACTGCTGTCATGAGCCAGTAAAGTGGTGGGCAGTTGAATAAAAGGGATCCCCCGCATATACGTAGCGGCAACAAAACCGGCTACATCCCCGACCACTCCCCCACCCAGAGCAAGAATCAGACTGCTCCTGTCCAATCCAAACTGCAAACACTCTCCGATTAATCGTTCCAGCTGTTGTAAATTCTTATTCGATTCCCCGGCAGGAAATACACTTACTCCTGTCTCATAACCGGCAAAATCCAGACAGCTTTTAACCCGGTCGGCATACCGCGGCGCTACCTCTGAATCAGTAATGATCATCAATTTCCGGTCCCGGCCTACTCCGGCCTTCTGCAACAACTCCGGCAATAGTCTGTATAATCCTGATCCGATGTGAATGGAGTAACAGGACTGATCCAAAGATACTGTCAACGATCTCATGGTTAAAACCTCAATGCTTTTTCACGATATTGAGCCACATACTCCGACAACTCATCAGCCGTATCTGCCGGGAATTTTTCCAGTAACGCCCGTGCTATTTCCCAGGCAACCACATTTTCTGCGACCACGCTCGCGGCCGGTACGGCACAGCTGTCCGAACGCTCAATACTCGCCTCAAATGGCTCTTTCGTATCTATATCTACACTTTTCAACGGCTTATACAACGTTGGAATCGGCTTCATCACACCCCGGACCACAATTGGTTCACCCGTGGTCATACCGCCCTCAAAGCCGCCCAGGCGGTTGGTTGCCCGGTAAAATCCTCGTTCTCCGGACCACATGATTTCATCATGCACCTCCGAGCCGCTCCGTTCGGCAGCTTCAAAACCAATGCCAAACTCAACTCCTTTAAACGCATTGATACTGACAACCGCCAGCGCAATTCTGGCATCCAGTTTCCGGTCCCATTGTACATGACTGCCCAGGCCAATCGGTACTCCCTCCACAATAACTTCCACAATGCCGCCAAGAGAATCCCCGTCCTTTTTAGCCTGGTCAATCAAGGACATCATTTTTTGCTCCGCAACCGGATCCAGGCAACGAACCGGTGAATCTTCAGAACGTTGTCTGATTTCAGCAAGCGAAAGCCCGGTGGGCCGTTCAGCAGCAACTTCACCAATCCGCGTCACATGGCCTGTGACATGAATATCGCACAACTCCAGGACTTGCCTCGCCACAGCCCCCGCTGCCACCCGTGCAGCCGTCTCCCGGGCGCTTGAACGCTCCAACACATCGCGCATATCGCGATGATTGTATTTAATGGCTCCATTTAAGTCGGCATGACCCGGACGCGGCCGGGAAATTCTCCTTTTCCCGGCATCTTCGGGATGAGGGTCCGGGCTCATAATCTTTTTCCAATGAGTCCAATCTTTATTTTCAATGACAAGTGCAATAGGAGCGCCGGTGGTTTTCCCAAAGCGCACTCCGGATAAAACCTGAACCCGGTCTTTCTCAATCTGCATCCGGCGCCCGCGGCCATAGCCTTTTTGCCTGCGTGCCAATTGCTCATCAATTTTGTCTTTGGAAAAGGGGAGCTGGCTTGGCACCCCCTCAACAATAATCGTCAATTGTGGTCCATGTGATTCTCCAGCCGTCAAATACCTCATCTCAAACCGTCCCTTCTACACTCACGCTGATCTCTTTTTCGCTGTTAAGTATTACAGTGTGAAACTTGAAGAAAATTTGTTAGTTATCATAACACAGAACATGCTGCTGTGGGAGATTTTTAAAGAAAGAATTTTGTTTGTGATACAAACTGGTTTTTGTTGTATTGGGTTTTATCTCTGTTGACACCCGACTTCCCGTAAATAATCAAACGGATGTTCATGACGAACACCCGCTTCTTGAGGTTCCTTGTCAATCTATTTTTGTTAACCCGAGAAAAACTATTTCGAGCTAGCTGCAAGGGCATTCACATCGATCACGATCCGTCCGCGAACACGCCCGTCTAAAATCTCCTCGCTCAAGCGCGGGATTTCACTTAACGGATAGACCTGAGTGATTCTCTCCAATAAATCACTGGTTAATAGCTGTGATAATCTTTCCCATGCCTTTCTCCTTGTTTCACTCGGACACAAGACAGACTCAATTCCAATAAGCTTGGCTCCCCGCAGGATAAAAGGAAAAACAGTGGTACAGAAATCACTTCCTCCTGCCAGACCACAGGCGGCCACCGCCCCACCGTGAGACAGACTTCTTAAAATGCCGGTAAGCGTTTTTCCGCCGACAGTATCAATGGCTCCTCCCCATTGTTGTGTTTCCAGCGGTTTCCCCTCCCGAGACAGTACCTGGCGGTCTATGATGCGATATGCCCCCAATTCCCTTAGATAGTCATGGGCTTCTTCTCTCCCGGATGATGCGACCACTTTGTAGCCCAGTTTAGATAAAAGAGCAATTGCGATGCTTCCGACCCCGCCCGCTGCACCTGTCACAACAACCTCATAATCTGATTGCAAACCGTTTTCTTCAAGAGCCATAACGGAAAGCATTGCGGTAAGGCCGGCTGTTCCGATGCTCATGGCGTGTTTTGGCTTCATTGATGCAGGTAAGGGAACGAGCCACTCCGCTTTCACCCGGGCATATTGAGAGTATCCTCCCCAATATTTTTCGCCAATCTCCCATCCGGTCAAAATCACAGCGTCTCCGGTGCTAAATTTCGGTGAATTTGAATACTCCACCACTCCGGTCAAATCGATTCCGGGCACCATCGGGTAGCTTCTCACAATCTTTCCGCGGCCTGTAACAGCAAGGCCATCTTTATAATTCAAACTGGAGTAGGAAACCTTAATGAGGACGTCCCCTTCCGGCAAGTCTGATATTTTCATATTCTTAACACAAGCATTGCTGCCTACATGATCAAGAACAAGGGCGTGAAAGATTTTTTCCTGATCCATCCCTGATGACTCCTTTCATCTTTTTTGTGCAAAAAACTATCATTCATTCACTTTTTATTCCACTTACTTGGGTTAGCTGTAAACATTTTTTAGCTTCATATTTTATACTTCTATAACAGAAGGCTGCTATCCTTTGACAGCAGCCTTTCATTACCTTCAAATCTTTTATTCACTCTTTGATGTTGATACTACTTTGTACAGCGTGCTCCCAGCTGGGAAAATAGTAAAGCGCACATTGCATCAGTTCCGGATTGGTTTGTTTCACCTTTTTCTTGCTTAGGGACATTCCGCTATCGTCCAGTTGTTTGATTTGATTTAACACTTCTTCCATACTCAGAGGTACGTCCATATTCCCGCTCCTTCGGCAAAAGTTTTTTTACTAGCATCGTTTCCAATTAACAAGGAGCATAGACACTTATACCGGCCGATGAAGAAAAATAAAAAATTCCGCCAAACTCATTTATCAATCGGCGGAAAGTCAGGTTTTTTATGTCTTTCGTTTTCTGTTACAAGAGAGTTCGAATAATAGCGGCAGCACCTGCAACCGCAAGAATAACCAAAAGAGGAAATGAGCCGGGAAGCAAGGAATACAGAGCAACTACGGCCAAAGATGACCATACTCCCAAACACCAGTGACAGCTAAAAAGCGTTCCGATCCAATACCGCAATCCGGTTCCCTTTATCTTGATGTTTTGTATGGTCTTCCCTTCTTCATCTTCCTTAAAGGTAACAGACAAAAAAGGGGCTCGGATAAAAGAAGCGATATGATCATACATAAGCAGATGAGTGAGTCGAAACGATGCAAGCGCCAGGATTGCAAAGTGAAGCCACGAGATTTCAAACAACACATTAATCCCCCCGGTTTTTCTCACTTCTTTCCACTAAAAGATTGATTTTTTCATAAAGTTTTACTCTACCATTTCCTTTTGCCGTTTTCTATTTATAGTATGAGCCACTTTTCGAATCGTGCAGTGAAAATGTACTCGTTGTTAGCGTTCACAAGAAAATAGCTTATACGAACTGACAGATTACCGGATACAAAAAAGAACACCAAAAAATGGGCTCTTTTTTGCGAATCTATATTTATCTTCTACGACCGTTTCCACGTTGGTCTCTATCACCTCTGCGAGGGCATTCTACCCGATCAACTTCGCGAAACATTTTGAAAGCATTCCCGTTGTTGCGGCTGGAGTTGTTTAGGTCTGACTACTTTCTTTTTCATACTTGACATTCCACCTTTTAAAAAGAGATTGTACTATTTGCAGCACAATATTCGATGAAAATCATTTCTGATAACTTCCGCTAACATAGTTGGAAAGAAACACTATTTAAATAGATTGATATAAAAAAGGCTTTAATAATGCGACCATGTACACTAGGATCTGTCTGGTAAATAGGTAAAGACAGTCTCATTACAGAAAAAGGAATTTTTAAATTGCTGATTCTTTGCGGAATTTACCTTCAGTTTTTCTGTCAAGATGATTATCAAAATGATTTACCAGACACGCCCTAAAAGGATCACAGCTTGAGTGTCCAAACCCCGGCGATAAAAAGTTATTGAATTCTCAATCTCCTTTGAATATCCTTTTAGTTAGACAGAGAACAAAGCGGCCCAAAAGTCCTGCGGTAATATGTCAAGCCATTGAAACAGGGAAATTGGAAATTATAAAGCCCCTGTTATCTAAAAAAGGCAAAACTTAAGAAACTCAGTCTAGATTTCCATTAACTGGGATATTACCGAAGGATATTGAGGAGGTGTTTACCTCATCGATCCACCTTCCTTCCAGGCGTGTAGATTTGGTTGCT
>NZ_JAECVR010000022.1 GCF_016055185.1 Paenactinomyces guangxiensis | reverse complement strand
CATACTTTGTGGGTAATTTTGTTATATTTACTCGATCGCTTAATAAATAAAAGGTTAGGTTTTAACACTTCAAAAGCGCCTTGGAACCGTTAGGTTCTTGGTTTTTACCTTAGTTATGCAACAAGGTCATCTAAAGTTCTTTTTTAATGAAAAAGGACTTTTAATACCGGCAGGCTTTTAAGTAGGTTCTTTCTCGCAAATATTGCTTAAATAGAACTTTTTATCAAATGTTTTACAAAATAAAAAAAGCGTCTCACATCTGATTGTGCATCAGCTGTGAGACGCTTTTTTTATTTTTATCTATCAATGTGGTGAGCCATGAAGGACTCGAACCTTCGACCCTCTGATTAAAAGTCAGATGCTCTACCAACTGAGCTAATGGCTCATAGTAATGGCTGGGGAGGTAGGGATCGAACCTACGCATGACGGAGTCAAAGTCCGTTGCCTTACCGCTTGGCTACTCCCCAGTGTGGGGCGACCGGTGGGAATCGAACCCACGAGTGCCGGAGCCACAATCCGGTGCGTTAACCACTTCGCCACGGCCGCCATAAATGAAAATAGATGGCGGAGCTGACGGGATTCGAACCCGCGATCTCCTGCGTGACAGGCAGGCATGTTAGGCCTCTACACCACAGCTCCGCAAAAATATGAAGAAGAATCTTTCTTCAATGGTGGACGCTGACGGGATCGAACCGCCGACCCTCTGCTTGTAAGGCAGATGCTCTCCCAGCTGAGCTAAGCGTCCAAAAAGTGGTGACCCGTAGGGGATTCGAACCCCTGCATGCCAGCGTGAAAGGCTGGTGTGTTTACCGCTTCACCAACGGGCCAATCATTGATCTGGCGGAGAGAGAGGGATTCGAACCCTCGCGGGGCCTTGTGACCCCCTAACGGTTTAGCAAACCGTCCTCTTCGGCCTCTTGAGTATCTCTCCGCAAAATGGCTCCTCAGGCAGGACTCGAACCTGCAACCTACCGGTTAACAGCCGGGTGCTCTACCATTGAGCTACTGAGGAACGACTTTAAATTTTTTCAGCGACAGGGTCAATTATAACTGATTTGATTTCATTTTGCAAGGACTTTTTTTGAATTTCTTGTGGATTGCTTCATCGTCCTGTTTCGCCGAAGACATTTAATAGATTAGCACGGAACAAATGTTGGAGTCAAGTGTTTTTTCCCCCGGAAATATCGTTTTATCTTACCCTTTCCGTATGCATGAATCACTTGTTATTTCAAGTTCAACAGTGAATAACCCCCCTTGGAATCACCTGCGAACCCAGGCCGGGGCGAAAAGTTCATTCCAGGGGGGAGATCATCTGAAGCATGGAATTTTTTAGTGTTCCTTTAGTCATCACTGCCGAGAATATTGAGCAGGTTTTTGAAGATAATGATAAAGTCCAGATAAAGCATCAACGCGCCAAAGATCGCCAATTTGGACACCGTATCTTCATCATATGCCTGTTCGCTCATATATTTGATTTTCTGAACGTCGAAGGCAGTGATGACGCAGAAAAGAACCACAAGGGCAATAGAGACAATCCATGAGAAGAGGCTGCTCTCGATGAAGAAGATATTCACCAGCGATGCCAGAATCAGCCCGATCACCAGCATCAGAGCAATGGAACCGATCTTGGAGAGGTCACGTTTGGTGGTATAACCGATCAATGCACATACGCCAAACATACCAGCCGTGATAAAAAAGGCTGCACCAATGGTTCCAAGGTTATAGTAAGACAGTATCAGGGTTAAAGTAACTCCGTTTAAGGCTGCATATAAGAAGAAACCCAGAGTTGCCGCAAAGACGGACAAGCGGTTGAGAAAAAGGGACAGCCCGAATACAACGATTAATTCGGCGATGACAAAGCCCCAGAACACAACCGGTTGAGACGCCAGCATCTTGGGCACATTTGGATTCATGCTGAGAGCGCCAGCGATGATTGCCGTCATGATCAAACCGGCAAACATCCAGGAAAAAACTCGTTGCATCAGCCGTTGATTAGTCGTAACTACCGGAGCAGGTGTCCCGGTGTTCATACCCGGAAAACGAGGTTGTTCCACGAAACTATTCCCTCCATCAAAAGTTAATTCATTTAAAATAAGTATATTCCCTATGAATGGGAAGATCAAGTTCATGGGGAAGTTGATTTATCCCAAAAATAACAGTCCGCCCAATATTTCATCTATTCCGGTTGAGGTGTCTTTTTATCCCTTTTCCAGGATTAAAAAGACACTATGCCACTCAAACTCAAAATCCTCCCGGAAATTTTCACAGCCCTCAGTGAATAATCCCTGACTGTTTCATTTTTCGCTTCGTCTCTTCAGTTCCCAACTGGTAAATCATCTGATAGATCTGATCAATTTTTTCATCCTCTCTGCGGCTGTCCTGCAATCGCTCTCTCGTTTCATAAGGGATGTGGGCCGTTATAAACGTGTGAAAGTCGTTTTCCTGCGTTTCCTCAAACAGCTTTTCCAAGCGGGAAATTTCTTCGGGGGTCGCTCTGATCTCAAAATCATACACAGCATCATTTAGATTGATTTCTTCCCGGATTTCACCCGCATTCGGGCCAATGTCCACAGTTACATAGTAGGTTTTTTTCTCCAAGTAGATCTCCTCCTCATTTCACTCTTTCCCTATTATTCCCTCCTTCATACTCATTTCACCCGGGGTTGCAGATTTGTAAGGAGATGAGAAAATAAAAAATGGAAAACCTTATTATTTGAATTTATGATAAGGGGAATTTTTTATGAGTATGGATCTCACCCGTTATTCCAGACAAGTGCTTTTTTCTCCGATTGGACCAACGGGACAAGCCAAACTGCAAAAGTCCCGCGTTGCAATTGTAGGCCTTGGTGCGCTGGGAACTGCTTTAGCCAATCATATGGTCCGGGCGGGGATCGGATATGTCCGCTTGATTGACCGCGATTTTGTGGAAGCGAGCAATCTGCAACGGCAAATGTTGTATGACGAAGCTGATGCCGAAGATCACCTGCCCAAAGCGACAGCGGCTGCTCAAAAGCTGAAAGCAATCAACTCATCTGTTGACCTTGATCCGCATATCACCGATCTTACCTGGAGAAATGCAGAGGAGCTTCTCTCTGATGTAGATCTGATCCTGGATGGGAGCGATAATTTTGACGTTCGTTATTTGGTCAACGATGTAAGTATCAAATACTCGATTCCCTGGATTTATGGCGGAGCGGTCAGTGCACGGGGGATCACATTTACCATTCGTCCCGGAATCACTCCCTGTCTGCGCTGCCTTTTTCCGCAGGCACCCGCTCCCGGCACCGCCCAAACCTGCGATACTGCCGGGGTGATCGGGCCGATTATCCAGGTGGTGGCGGCCTATCAGGCTACTGAAGCGTTCAAGTTGCTGGTGGGGGACACAAATGCGCTGGAAACCCGCCTGCGCCATTTTGAGCTATGGGCCAACCACGATACGGCACTGCAAGTTTCCGGACAGCGGCAAGCAGATTGCCCCGCCTGTCAACAACACAACTATGATTATTTGGACCCTGTTGACAAACAGGCGCGGGAAGTCTCTTTATGTGGTCGGGAAACGGTTCAGATCACGCCCCCGGAACAACATTCCATCGATTTGGATCAGCTGGAGGACCGTTTAAAAATGGTGGGCAAAGTGGCGCGAAATCCGTTTATGCTGCGGGCCGAGGTGGAATCTTTCCGGTTCGTCATTTTCCCTGATGGACGTATCCTGGTTCAGGGTACAGGTGAAATCCCTGTTGCAAGAACCCTTGTTGCCAAGTATATTGGGTTATGATGTTCTACCCTGGCTTAAAGCGGAGATCTCCAGCCAAAAAGAAACAGTCTGAGAGCTTTCCTCTTCAGGAAAGCTCTCAGGTCTATTTAGGTTATTTGGCAGGGCGGCGGATCCTGCGTCTCTGGTGACTTGCCAGTCATATCTCCATCACTGACGAGCGCGTGGGGAACCTTTCCCACCTCAATAGCCCTTGAATATTTTTTCGCATTATTGGCTGGGACCAAAGTATCTCTGTTATATCTGGAATAACATATCATTTTTCTAAAGATAAAGTAAAATCCATCTGTATTTGGACGATTATCATTTTACTAAGGAAGAGTCAAGCTGATGAACAAACATTGCCTGTTTACATCAAAAGGACTGCTCCCCCGTTACTCCGAGGGTGTAATTGACACATTGCCCAATTGTTCCATCAACCTGATCAGCGCATGGGTACCGTCTTCATTTCCTCCATGCGCCTGGACGGAGCGCAATAGTTGTTGAACAGCGGCGGTACCTAATAGCGGCAGTTCCAGCCGTTCTGCTTCTTGCAGGACAATTCGCAGGTCCTTTTGTTGAAAGCGGACGGAAAAACCGGGATCCAAGTCTCCTTTGACCACCCGCGGTCCCAGGTTGGCAAGCGCCCATGAACCTCCCGCCCCACGGGTTGTAACCTCAATCATTTTCTCCAGATCAACACCCGCTTTTTTGGCGAAGGCGAGCGCTTCGACCATGCCAAGTAAGTTCAGGCCGCACAAAATCTGATTGCAAGCTTTAACGGTCTGTCCTGCACCGTTCGGTCCGCAATGGACAATCGACTTGCCCATCGTTTCAAGAACCGGTTTTACACTTTCCAGAACGGAGGCCTCTCCGCCGACCATGATGGAAAGCGTTCCGTTCCTGGCTCCGATATCCCCTCCGCTTACCGGTGCGTCAAGCATCGCCACACCCTGTTCGGCGGCGCGGGCGGCAATCTGTCTGGTGGCGTCGGGGGAAATCGTGCTCATATCAATCAACACAGAACCGGGCTTAGCCCCTGCCAGGACTCCGTTTTCGCCTTCAACTACTTCACGGACATCCGGGGTATCACCCACAATGGTGATGATCAGATTGCTGTTTTCCGCCACTTCTTTCGGTGAACGGGCTTTACGGGCTCCCCACCCGGCCGCTTCTTCCATCTTGGAAGCTGTGCGGTTCCACACAGTGACTTGATAGCCCGCATTTATAATATGCCGGGACATCGACCTCCCCATAATTCCCAAACCAATAAAGCCTACTTTCCATTCCGTTGCCATTGCTATCGCCTCTTTTCTTAACTAGTCAGGGGCTGTGTCAAGCGTGCGCGAATGCTGTCAATCACAGTTTTCCAGATGGATGGGTCAGATGAAATCCGGTCTTTAAACTCGCGATACATCTGGCGTTGTTTCTCTTCAAACAGAGGATCATCATTGTCGGGCAATTGGCTGCGCATCTGCTCGATCATCTGTTGTACATAAGGAGAACGGGGGCCCCAAACCGCTTTTTCCATCCCCGCTTCATCTATGAATATAAAAATTGGAATTGACCGGGATTTCCCATTGGTCAAATATTGATCCATCAACTCCAGGTTTTCATCGCGAATCAACATGCGCAGATCAAAATGGGCTGATTCGGCAATACGTTTCAGGATAGGGATACACAGCATGGCATCCCCGCACCAGTCGGCCGTCAGCACGATCACACGCCAGTTCCTTGTTTGCGCTTGCCGGAAAAATGAGTGGTCTTCTTCGGAAAGCTGAACGTTATCATAGATCTCAAGCATGCGGTCCCGATTTACATTCATGCTGTCCACATATTGCTCATAAGTCATCCCTTTTTGAAACCAGTCATTGAGATGCATCAAACAATTCCCCCTTTATGGTTGGTTTGAAGTCAGGATTTGTTGCTCCAGCGGGCCACGACAATCCCCGCAAATATAGCGGGCCAGATTCACCTTTCGTTTGCGGTAATAGGTTTTTCCACAGTGTTTGCAGGTGAGCAAAACCTTTGCAATCTGATTTTTTTTCGCAGAGGGGTGCAGGGGAGGGGCATAACGAAGACCGCCCACTTGCTCCAGCAGTTCGCGAAAATCACGGTCCCGGTGGCGGTAACCTTTTCCCTGTATGTGCAAATGATAATGGCAGAGCTCGTGCAAAATAATCCTGGTAAACACCTCTCTGCCGTGGACTTCCAACATCTTCGGATTCATCTCAATCCGATGGTCGGACAGGTGATATCTCCCCCCGGTTGTGCGCAGACGGGAATTAAACCGGGCCAGGTGGGCAAAAGGAATCCCAAAATGCATGAGGGACAGTTGTTCCACCCATCTTTGCAACTCCTGGTCTGTCATACTATTTCCCCTCTCAGCGGCACACAAACAGAATTAAGAGACAGTAAGACACGGACATCCCCCTGCCTACATAAACTAAAACAACAAACCAATGCGAAAGGAGGCGGCGGGATGCCCAGGTGGCTGGTCAAACAGCTCATGCGAGCCTTCCATGATAAAGACCGGCGGCAAATCAGGTTTTTAAATAAATGTTGGTTTCATTTCCAACAAAAAGAACGCGCATGAGAGTCAGGTAACAAGGAGCCGTTCGCCGACTCCGGCTATGCCAGGCTCTCCTGTTTCACAGGAAGCATGCTTAACCCGACCCGCTCCCTTTCTACGTCTACGTTTATCACCCAAACATCGACAATATCGCCGACAGTGACAACATCCATCGGGTTCTTCACAAATTTTTCACTCATCTTGGAAATGTGGACAAGACCATCGTTTTTCAGTCCGATATCTACAAAAGCTCCAAAATCAACAACGTTGCGAACGGTTCCCTGCAGATGCATCCCCACATGCAGATCTTCTATTTTCAACACATCTGACCGCAACAGAGGAGCCGGCAATTCTTCACGCGGGTCCCGGCCGGGACGGAGCAGCGCTTCAATAATATCGCGCAGAGTTGGTACCCCGCAGTTACATTTTTGTGCGGTTTCCTCAACATTTAATTGACGCAAGCGTTGATTACACTCTTCAGTCCCGATTTGGTCGGCCGTCATCCCCAACAATGTGAGCAATTGCTTCACAACAGAGTAAGATTCCGGGTGAATCGGTGTTTTATCCAGCGGATTGCCGCCCTCATTGATGCGTAAGAAGCCGATGCACTGTTCATACGTTTTTGCCCCGAGGCGCGGAACTTCTTTCAATTCATCGCGGCTTTTAAACCGGCCCACATCTTCTCTGCGCTTGACGATATTTTTGGCTACTGATGCACTCACCCCGGATACATACTGCAAAAGAGCAGGGGAAGCGGTATTGACATCAACTCCCACATAGTTAACCGCCGACTCTACGACATTGGTTAAACTCTCACTCAACTTCTTTTGCGATACATCATGCTGATATTGTCCGACTCCAACCGATTTGGGATCGATTTTCACCAGTTCAGCAAGCGGGTCCTGTAAGCGGCGGGCGATAGAAACAGCGCTGCGGCGGGCCGCATCCAGATCAGGGAACTCTTCTTTCGCCAGTTTGGATGCCGAATAAACACTGGCTCCCGCTTCATTGACAATGACATAGTGGATGGGCCGGTTCGCTTCTTTAATTACCCCGGCGATAAAACTTTCTGTCTCCCGTGACGCCGTTCCGTTTCCGATCGCAACAATCTCAATGGGATATTGGGCGAGCAAATCAAGAACCTTTTGTTTAGACTCACCGATTTTATTCTGTGGCGGAGTAGGGTAAATCACATCCACATGAAGCAATTTTCCGGTATCATCAACGACTGCCAGCTTACACCCCGTACGGTAGGCCGGGTCAACACCCAGAACCATTTTGCCCGGAATCGGGGGTTGCAGCAGTAGGTGACGCAGATTCTCTGCAAAAATATGAATCGCTTGTTCTTCCGCTTGTTCGGTCATGGCGGCATGTACTTCCCGTTCAATTGAAGGGGCGATTAACCGTTTGTAACTGTCTTGTGCAGCTTGTTTTAAAAAAGTATGGGGCCGGGATGGAAACCACTTTTCCAGACGGCGTAAAATAGGCTCCTCTTCGACGGTAATTTTTACTTTAAGGATTTCCTCCCGTTCGCCCCGGTTTACGGCGAGAACACGGTGGGACGGCATTTTATGTACGGGTTCACTGTAATCGTAATACATTTCATAGACGGAGCGCTGTTCGGGGTCTTTTGCTTTTGAGACAAGCAGTCCTGTTTTCCAGGTATATTCGCGCACCCATTTTCGGATCTCGGCATCTTCGGAAAGTTCCTCCGCCAGAATGTCCATCGCTCCCTGAAGTGCCATCTCCGCTGTTTCCACACCCAGTTCCTCGTTAATATACTCAGATGCGGTCTCTTCAATCTCCTGTTCATCTGTCAGCCGGAGCAACTGTTTAGCCAGAGGCTCCAACCCTTTCTCTTTGGCTATGGAAGCCCTTGTCTTACGTTTTGGCCGGTAAGGGAGATATAAGTCTTCTAATTCTTGCAGCCGTGTTGACTGGTCGATTTTCTGTTTCAGTTCATCTGTTAATTTCCCCTGGTCATCAATCAGGCGAATAATCTCTTCTTTACGTTTATTGAGTTGAGAAAGGTACTGGAATCTCTCTTCAATCTCTCTCAGTTGCTCCTCATCCAGCTCTCCGGTCCGCTCTTTGCGATACCGGGCGATAAAGGGTATCGTATTTCCCTCTTCCATCAACTCTACACTGGTTTTGACCTGGCTCACTTTCAGGGACAATTCGCCAGCAACGATTTGAAACATCTGTTGTCGGTCCATCTGCTTTCCACCACCTGTTTTTCTTCATCGATCAGATAAGCTATATGCGATAATAAACAAAAATGATGTTATCATTTTTACATATCCTTTGTGCCGGTTTCTATGAAAATGCGCACAATTTTGCGAAAGAAAAAGGGGAATTTTGATGAGAACGATCACACGCCGGTAAATTTCACACATGAAAGAAAGTGTACCTCTCGCGCTCATCATTTACAAAGCAATGTCAAGAGGTACACTTTTTTATGTCTGTTCCATCATCTTATAACCTCGGACGGCTCCATGCGAATCGCTTGGCGCAGTTTTTGTAATGCTCTTCGTTGCAGGCGGGAAACATGCATCTGGGAGATGCCTAGTTTTTCTCCCGCTTGTTTTTGGCTCAGATTATCAAAAAAAGTCATTTGCAGGATTTCTTTTTCGCGGTCAGTCAGTACCGAAAATACTTTTTCCAGCAATAATTTTTTGTCAATCTGGTCGTATCCGTTATCTTCACTTCCAACCAGATCAAGCAAAGTAACCTGGCTCCCGTCCGTACTGGCTTCAATCGGACTGTCTACCGAGACTGCGTTATAGCTCCGTCCCATTTCCATCGTTTCCAATACTTCTTCTGTTGTCACGTCCAAATAATCGGCGATTTCCTCTACCTGGGGGGATCGCTGGTACTGAGTGGTCAACTCTTCAACCGCACTTTTAATACGGGGACCCAGTTCCTTAATTCGTCTTGGAACATGAACACTCCAGGTTTTATCGCGGATGTGCCGTTTAATCTCTCCTATGATCGTCGGAATGGCAAATCCTTCAAAGCTGCGGCCGAAGGAAGGATCATACCTTTTCAAAGAGGCAAGCAAACCGATCATCCCAACCTGGGCCAAATCTTCATAGGGTTCGGAGCCACGAGCAAACTTGAACGCCAATGTCTCTACCAAATCTTTATAGTGATCCACTAATTTCGCTTGTGCCTCCCCATCCCCATCCTCTTGAAATTTTCGGATTAACTGAAGGACTTCTTCATCGGTTAGAGGGGTAGGATGTGGACGACTCGACATGTGACTCCACCACGTCCTTTCGGATATACTTGGTCATCGTCACAATCACTCCGTTATCACCTTTAATATCTACATGATCCATTAATGTTTTCATCAGAAAAAGGCCTAATCCGCGTTCACGCACAGCATTCATGGACGGTTCGATGCTGATCGGTCCGGTCCGTTTTTCCACTTCTCTGACATCAAAACTGTTCCCGCGATCAATGACGGCGATTTCGAGGCGATTCGCAAAAATATTGCAACTGACCTCGATTTCTCCCTCACCACCGCAATAAGCATGATCAACAGCATTCGTACATGCTTCTGCCACAGCCAACTTTAAATCTTCGATCTCGTCATATGAGAAACCCATACGATTGGCAACACCAGAAACTGCCAGCCTGACAATCCCAACATAGTCCGGCTTGGCGGGAATCGTCAGATTTACCAAATCTAAGAGTTGGTCACTCATGATTGGCCATCCTCCTGCGTTCTTTCTTCAATCTCTATAATTTCATGTAATCCGGTAATTTTAAAGATCCTTAACAAGCGGGCATTCATGCCTGTTAAAATGAGTTTGCCATAGGTGGCCCGCTGGGCTTTATATGCTCCAATCAATACTCCGATCCCGGTACTGTCGATATAATCTACTTTAGACAGGTCGATCACTATCGTTCTTCCATTTTGACAATAGGGAAGTAATTTTTCTCTCAGTTGAGGTGCCGTGTATACGTCGATTTCTCCTTCAACGAGAATGGTAATATCTTTTTCCTCGTTCATTATATCTTTAATTAACACATTCATACCGTTTCGACCTCCAACCTGTATTTACTCCTTATGTCCTGACCCGGCTCTTACCCTATTCAACTCTTTTTATGATGAGAATGGTCTGATCATCTTTAATTTGATAATTTGCCATTTCAACCAGCTTTTGATGGATTCCTTCAACAGCTTCCTGGGCAGGCAGTTTCAAATGATCACGAATTAACTTTTTCAATGTGCGACGTTGCAGGAATTGCCCGTCCACTTTACATTCGGTTACACCATCAGAAAATAAGATAATGGCATCACCAGGGGATAGTTTAAGCAGATATTCCCGATAATCAACATCTCTGGCAACACCTAAAACAAGTCCCTGCGTTTTCAAATCCCTAAAACGGTTCGTTCGGGAATTGTAGAAAAATCCGGGCTCATGGCCAGCTGTTGAATAACGAAAGTGATGATTCAACGAATCATATACCCCGTAGACCATGGTAATAAACATACTGGGATCTACGTTTCGCTCCACTACCGTATTTAAGCCGCGCAAGATTTCTGAAGGAGACAGGGGCTGGTTATCGTCAAGGCGATCCATCGCATACTTAATCATAGACATACAAAGTGCCGCAGGAATCCCTTTTCCGATGATATCTGAGATGGCAACACCAAGCGACCCCATGCCATGATCAACAAAGTTATAATAGTCTCCGCTCATCCGCTTGGCAGCTACACTTAAAACCCCAATATCTACTCCGGGTAATGGGGGAGGGCTGGCAGGCAACAGAGTTTGTTGCATCCCCACAGCCACTTCAATCTCGTACTCCAACTCACGTTGTCGAGTGACCAGCTTTTCGGTTTCCTGATAAGCTACTCCGTAGCCGATCATTACTTCAATTAACAGGTCAAATGAGTTTTTTACTTCAGGGGGGAGGTCGGGGAGAAGCTTTTTCATCGTGTTGATATGGAAGCTAACCACTTCTTCCGGCGGAACTCGATGTTCCATAATCCATTTTCTCAATTGTTGGGCACTATATAAGTGATCCTCTTTCGGGTCTTGAATATATGAGGTAAGTAACCTCTCATATTGCTTTTGTAAGTGAATGTCCATATTGAAGGTCCCCTTGAATAAGGCTTCAAACCGATGCGATTTTTCTTTTTTTAATTTAGAGGGAGGATCCAATCTGAAGCTTTCCTCCAGGGTCGGATGAGGGAGCAAAAGATAAAAACAGTAACTTACGAGACTAACTCGTATTAAAAATATCATAATAACACAAAAAAATGAACAAACAAAATAAGAGAACGGAATTTCCTATCCGCTCTCTGCTTAAAAGTCAATCAAACCAAGACTGATTTGTAAAGCTTCATTGACTCTGGACATCATCTCATCATCTAAATGGGTAATTTTATCCGTTAACCGTTGTTTGTCAATCGTACGGATTTGTTCTAACAAGATGACTGAATCCCGGTCAAACCCATAAGCTCTGGCATCGATTTCAACGTGTGTAGGCAATTTCGCCTTCTGAATTTGTGCTGTAATCGCGGCGACGATCACGGTGGGGCTGAACCGATTGCCAATATCGTTTTGAATAATCAAAACAGGACGCACCCCACCCTGTTCGGATCCGACCACGGGGGAAAGATCAGCAAAATAGACATCGCCACGTTTGACAATCAAACCGGTTACACCCCGCTAACCAATCGATCCAAAGTATCTTCTGCTTCCTCTTCCGCCACAAAAGCTTCTGAGGCAATATTAAGATTGATCCTGGCCATTTCCATGTAACCTCTTTGCATCATCTCGCGGATCAAACGTTTTTTTCGCTCCTGAAGATACATCTTCATCGCTTGTCGAATAAACTCACTTCGATTGGAGTTATCTCTTTGCACCATACCATCTACTTCTTGAAGCAAATTTTTTGGTAGGCTGATCATAATTCTCTTGGTACTGGACAACTGTCGCACCCCCAACCAATCATCACCGTTAGCAATATCAATACTACCATTATGTCGAACCTGTTGCAAAAATATACTTAAAATAAGTCCCCGTGCACTGAAACGACAGACATAGTTAAATCTATTCGTTCTTGTTGCCAAAATTCCTTCCAATTAAAGAGAAAAGCTAAAAAAAGTAAACTCTTAACCGGACACAAAGGAAAGGTTCATTGATCTCCATTAGTAAACCGTTATTACCGGATTGGGATAACCCGGAGATGAAAAGTTGAGTCATGCCGGAGAAGCAGAATTCCGGGGAGCGAGACAGAAATTCCGCCTTTCCCCTTAGACACACTTTTACAGAAAAAAGTCACTGTCTCAAACGGTTGACCACTTGCACAGGCTTTCCGTTTCTGAGGTAGATTCGCGGAATCCGGTGGCTTAACATGCATACAACTTCATAGTTAATGGTGCCCAGAATTTCGGCAACCTCATCCACATGAATGCTCTTGGTCCCCTGTCTCCCGTATAAAACAACCTCATCCCCAACCCGTACGGGCATCGCCCGGGTTACATCCAGCATGAGTTGATCCATACAAACCCGGCCAAAGACGGGAACTTTTACACCGCCTACCAGCGCAAACCCTTTGTTGGACAGGTGGCGGTTAAAACCATCCCCATAGCCGACAGGTATAGTGGCAATCCACTCAGAACCGGTCGCCGTCACAGTTTTTCCGTAGCTGATCCCGGTTCCCGGGGGAGGTTGTTTAAGGTGAACAATTTTTGATTTCAGTGTCAATACCGGTTTTAATTTTACTGATTGTTGATTCACTTCTACAGAAGGATAAAAGCCATACATACTGATGCCCAAACGAATCATATCATAGGTACGGCAAGGCAATTCAATCGCACCCGCACTATTGGCGATATGAATGAGGGGAATATCTTCCTTCAGCTCCCGGACAACACTGGCAAACAATTCCTCCTGATACCGGGTGTAGCTTTTATCCCGTTCATCAGCCGTAGCAAAGTGTGTAAACAATCCTTCTACCCGCACATGGCTGCATTGACGGGCCAGACGCAAAAAGGCAGAGGTATCTTGAGGTTGCAAGCCAATCCTCCCCATCCCTGTGTCTACTTTTATGTGGATATTGGCTTTGGTATTGAACCGGTCCGACTCTCTCTCGATAACTTCTAATGATTCTCTGGAAAATACCGTTAAGCTTAATTGATGCCGGATGGCATCGGCAACCGCATAGGAGGGGGTATACCCTAAGACAAGGATTGGCGCTTTGATTCCTGCCTGCCTTAACTCAATCCCCTCATCGACAAAAGCAACTCCGAGATAAGTGGCTCCAGCCTCAAGTGCCGCCCGGGCAACGTGAACTGCCCCATGGCCGTATCCGTCTGCCTTCACTACCGCCATGATCTGTGATCTCTCCGGAATATGCCTGCGGAACTCTTTAATATTGTGTCTCAATGCGTCCAAATCAACTTCAATGACCGTATCCCTGCCGTAAACAGGAGGTCTATTTGGATTCCCATCCACGTTTTATCACTTCCAAACGGACATTTAATTCATCGATAAAACGATCACTGACGAGTAAGGGAGTCCGTTTCTTTTTGATAAGAAAAAAATAGCGCAAATCAAAGTCTTTTTCAACCTCAGTGATGGGAATGGATTCTTCCTTTTGTCCCAGTTGAATGACCAGTTTATCTTTATAAAGCGTGTAACGCGGATGAGCAAAAGCCAGATAGACAGCAGGTGCAAGCAGCATCACAGCAATTCCCAACAGGATGATTCCTGCGATCATTGAGACACTGCGGAATTCAAACTGCCATAAAAGAAAAGCAAAGCCCAATAAGAACAGAGCATACTCCAGAAGACGAAGTGCCCGGTTTTTCCGATAGAGAAGAACTCCGTAAGAGGTTTTTTCCTCTATAATCGGTTGATTCTCCATAATCTTTCTCATCCTTAACTTTTACCAGAGTCCATTTGCTACCTAGTATATTATAGCAAAATTTCGCCGCTGGGTAATGAGTATAAAAAATGGACAGCCTTTAGACCTGTCCATGAAAATCGTATATTATTTCAAAGGTTGTTCAAAGACGGATTTGGCAATTTGCTTCATTTCTTCTGTTGACAGATTACCCAGCAATTCAAAGTCTGTCCCGTTATCAGTCCAGGTCAGGCGCTTTTTCCCTGCTATTTCCAGTAAAACACCGACAGTTTGGCCTAAGTCCACGGGTTGCCCAAAAGCAGTCACACTTGCTTCAATCGCCTGCGGATGTCTTTGTGTCAAAGTAAATGATTGATCTCCTTTAAACCTCATAATCGCGACCGGGCCATCCGGAGTCTGTATCGTTTGTTCATCAACAAGGCGGCTGCCGGACGGGATATAGCCCGGAGTTACTGCTTCTACCGATTCTTTGCTGCGTTCTGCTCCCTGTAACTTTCCCATCGTCTGCTCAGATTTACCGGGCAAACTGTTCAGGTTCCTCTGCATCTCAAAAGCATCCTTGTCAAATGAAGCATTTGCCTTAAAGCGGTCAAATACCATATTTACCATGACTTCATTGTCCTCATTTAAAACATCTACTTTTTTGGGATAAAGATTTTCGTCAAGCCAAATTCGCTGTGTCTTCAAATTTTGATTCAGTGAGTATTTGGCGGCCACTTCAAACAGATACTCTTTCTTCCCGGTTTGAAATTGTCTCTGCTGATCGTCCACAATGCTGGAAAGAAGAGTTTGATACAGATAAACCTGTCCGCTCGATGCCGGCCAATCACTTTGAAAACGAAAACTTTTCTTCAAATGAGGAGTCAGCACATAAACGCCATCATCATTTTTAAGCAAAATCTGCACAATATCCTTTTTTAAGTTTTTAAGAGCAACCCGGTAAAAGTGAGGCTTTTTATACCATACTTCCACATCGTATTCCAGGGGTTCTTGCCCTGTATGAATAGTCATCTTTCCATGACTGATATATGACTCTAACTCTTCCGACCGCTTCGACAAATCACTGACAATTTCGTTGGCATCTTTCACACCACAGCCGACCAAACTTGTCGCAATCGCCAGGATGATCAGGTAAATCCATGGCTTTCGACGCATGGTATCCTCCCCTTCGTCAATTTCCCGGGAAATGTGTCGGCCAGGCAGGGACAATTATTGACAACATTGCCGGAGAGCCGGACCAATCGCGGACAGGATGTCTGAAAACATCACACTGTGAGGCACGGAGCTCACAGCCAGCTCACCGGCTTTTCCATGAAGATAGACCGCCATCGGGACAGCTGCTCCAAGAGGGATACGTTGGGCGAGCAGGGAGCCAATCATCCCGGTAAGGAGATCCCCTGCCCCCCCTTTGGCAAGAGCAGGGCTGCCAGTCAGATTCAATATTTGCTTTCCATCCGGGAAGGCGACAATGGTATATCTTCCTTTTAAAACCACAACCGCCCCCGTTTTTTGCGCTAGTTCCCCGGCTGCCTGACGGCGGGAAGATTCTACGTGTGCTACTGAACAGGCAAGAAGCCGGGCCATCTCCCCCGGATGCGGGGTTAAGACCGTGGCGAATGGTGACGGACGTTTTTGCAGCAGAGAAGGATGGTCTGACAAAATGTTTAAGGCATCAGCATCCAGCACCATCGGAACTTCCATCCTCTTCATCAATTCCCCCAACCAATCGGCTTCGCCCGCAAAGCGACCCAGTCCCGGACCGATTGCCACCGCTGAGAAACGTGTTCTCCTTTCCTCTATCATCTGCCAGCTGTCCGGTGAGAACGTTGATTCACCAGGCCAACTCCACACCATTTGCTGTGTAACTTTGGCAGACAGAGGCAATTGCTCAGATGATGGAACAGTGATTGTCACCAGGCCGGCTCCGGTACGATAAGCAGCTTCGCCCGCCATCACCGCTGCACCCAGCATACCCCGCGAACCGCCGACAACTAATAAATGTCCATGAGTTCCTTTGTGAGCCCAGGCGGACCGCGGTGGCAGGTGATGTTGCCAGTCGCTCGGAAGATTGATCCGTGCGGATGGTTCCAGTTCAGGGCTGGCACAGGGTGAAAGCCCGATATCCGCTACTTTTACCTCTCCTGAGTAGTCTGCCCCCGGTCGCAGGTAATGTCCCCACTTGGGAAAGGCAAAGGTGACAGTGAGATCAGCTTGTACGGCTTCTGTAAGCACGCCTCCCGTGTCGGCATCAACCCCTGTCGGCAGATCAACCGCCACAACAAACGCCTTGCTCTGTTGATTGACAAGGGCAACCACTTCGGCGATATGCGGCCGTAACTGACCTGTGGCACCCGTACCCAACAAAGCATCTACCACTACATCGGCCTGTTCTAAATGGCGGCGGAGTTGATCCCGTTCTTGTTGCGGATCAATCTCAATCCGGGTGAGCCTTTGGCAAACCTCATAGAAAACACGGGCATCCGGTGCCATTTTTTCCACCGCACCCACCAGCCACAGATAAACTTTCCAGCCGCGAAACTGCAGGTGGCGGGCCACAACCCAGCCATCTCCTCCATTGTTTCCGCTGCCACAAAGAATCACTGCTGTTTTCGGCTCGGGGAACCGGTGCATAATTTCTTCTGCAACGGCTTTTCCGGCATTCTCCATCAGCACAACTCCGGGCACTCCCAGATGGTCGATCGTATAGCGGTCCAGATTGCGCATCTCTTTTGCTGTAACCAGATACACGATTGTCCCTCCTAACCGCGTTATATATGTATGTCCCCCTGCCTTTAGATATGCAGACAAGGCTTCAATCCTTCATTTCCTCTACAATTGACATGGCTGTCGCATAATGGTCGCTGTGGGAGATGGACAGATGAATATGAATGCGGCTTCCGCCAAATAAGCGCTGTTGGGCAGATGCTGACAAAACGGCCCGGGGGGTACCTTTTTCAACATTGACAATTTCCAGATCGGTAAATGAGACACACTGTCCAATACCAGTACCCAAAGCTTTGGAAATCGCCTCTTTCGCAGCAAACCGGCCGGCGATATACTCCAGCCTCCTTCTCTCTCGTTCCGGCAGCAAGTTTCTTTCCTTTTCTGTTAAAATGCGCCGCGCCAACCGTTCTATCCCCATCTCTTCAATCCGCTTGATCTCCACGATATCGGTACCAATTCCTTTAATCATCCTTTCACCCCCATCGTTAAGCCCAATCATTTTAAATGAAAACTTATTTTCTGTTTAACATTCCCAACATCATAACTTTCTCTTTTTCCTTTCATCATAAACCATTTAGCAAATATTCTTCTGCTAAACTTCGTTCTACGAAATAAAATCGGTGACAGCTTTCACCATTACCGATAGAGTAAATAATAGCAGTCGTTGTTGAAACTAAAGACAGGCCCCAATGAATTTCAACTGATATGAACCCGCAATCATATTTTAAGATGACAGAAAGGATGATCAACATGGATTTAAGCAAAATACTGCTTACGCTCGGTTGTGCACTCGCAGGAGGTTATTTGGGATATCTGTTGAAAATACCCGCTGGGGCGATGATTGGTTCGATGTGCGGAGTGGCTTTGGCCAATTTAAGCGGTTTGCCATTAGTGCGAATTCCCGGTTGGACTCTCTTTATTTTGCAAGTGATTCTTGGGGCCAACATCGGTTTGCAAATCAACCGGGGAAGTGTACTAGAGCTGAAAGCGGCCTGGCTGCCGGCATTACTCATCTCCATCATGACTCTTTTGTTTGGTCTGGGGGTTGGCTGGATCATTAGCAAAGTTACAGGATGGAGTGCGATTACCAGTTTCTTCTCTTCCGCTCCCGGCGGAATGACTGATTTGGTTTTGTTGGCCAATAACACCAGCGCAGATATTTCTAAAGTAACCGCTTTACATATGGTTCGATTGGTTACAGTAATCATCTCTGTTCCTATTATCATAAAGCTATTATTTCGTTAACGTCAGCGTGCCGTTCTTTACATATTTTTGACTTCACCCTAATAGATGAAAAAGAATGGTATAGTATTTGTTGAAGAGAAAGATGACAGGCCAAATGGAGGGCAAAAAATGTATCAGGTAAATAATCGAATTGAAATCACCTCCCCTGAGCACTTAATAATTCTAAAGGGAATGTTTAGTAATGCCCCGGAATCGATGAAGCAAGTTCCGGGATTCGTTTCGTTTCGGCTGTTGGAGGCAGAAGACGGCTCCCATATGATAGTGGAGTCCATTTTTGAAACCAAAGATCATTTTCTTCAGTGGACAGAAAGTGAGCATTTTCGGCAGGCACATGGTGGAGACAGCGGAAAGGAACGCCGTGTCAACATTACGGGTTACCATGTTGTAATCAAGTAAAATCACTCATATAAAAAGGAGTTAGAAAGAAATGAATGCGACCAGCCTTGCACTTTTTATTCACATTGTCTGTGTGGCTGCCTGGTTTGGCGGTGTCAGCATGATGGCAATGTATTTGCGCGATGCAACCCGTTCCAATAATCTGGAAACCATGTCCTATGCCCTTGGGAAGGCTCAACGCTGGAACCTGACCATGTTTATCCCAACCTCGGTTCTCGTTTTGATCACCGGCGTGTTTATGATGTTGCAGATGAAACTGCTTCAACTGGAAAATAAACCTCTCTGGGTCATGATGAAGGAACGTTTCGGCAGCTTATTTGTCATTCTTTTCATTGTCCTTATCGCTTTTTACGGAAAAAAGCTGTTGAAGCAGATCCAGGCGACCGGGATTGACAGCGGAACAGGACAATCCATTTTGAAACGCTACATTATGCTGCTTAACCTCTCTCTGCTGTGTATGGTTATCCTGATCTTTTTCGTCACTGTCAAAATATGAAGATAAAAATCCATGGTCATGCCATGGATTTTTTACATCCATTCAACCCGAAACATCCAACTATTTCGTATAATTGACATAGACGACACGAAAAGGGGGAGCACAGGACATTGCAGCTTGTCTTCTGGGGTTGTCTCATCTTTGGCGTGGTCTTCACGATCCTCATCGTCCTGATTGGTGATCTGCTCGCCGGTATCGTGGATGCTCTGTTCGACATCGGGTTTCCTTTCAACCAGTCACCCTGGTCGGGACTGTCACCGTCTTTGGCGGTACCGGATTAATCCTCAATCAACTGACAGAACTCTCAGATACATATCTGGTCATCTGGGCAATGACAGCCGCCATGCTCTCGTTTTTCCTCTTATATGCCTTTTATGTCCGGCCGACAAAAACAGCTGAAAACTCAGCAGGGTTTCGCCTGGATGACTTAAAAGGCAAAATTGGAGAGGTCACGGTGACCATCCCTGCCCGCGGCTACGGTGAGGTTATGGTCTTAACAAGCGGTGGACATACCAACCAAATTGCTGCAAGTGTAAACAAGGTGGAAATTCCCCGGGGTTCAACCGTGATCGTCTTGGATATCCAGGATCACATTCTGTTGGTTTCCATGCATCATCATCCTGAAGAGGAGGGCACATCTTAAGCGAATGTTAACTTTTCTATCTTTCCAAATCGTGATTATTGTTGTCGGTGTCCTGTTTGTATTAGGAATCGCTTTTTGGGCCCGTTACAAAACAGTTGGCGCTGATGAAGCGATGATTGTCACCGGCAGCCTGCTGGGAAGCAAAAATGTTATGGGCGACGACTCCGGGCGCAAGATTAAAATTATCCGCGGCGGCGGGGCATTTATCATCCCCATTTTCCAACGGGCCGAAAGATTGAGCCTGCTGTCGCACAAGCTGACCGTGTCCACTCCGGAGGTGTATACCGAGCAGGGGGTACCGATCCTTGTAGATGGAGTGGCGATTATAAAAATCGGCGGCTCTATCGAAGATGTGGCAACAGCAGCCGAACAATTTATGGGCAAAACGGATGAAACCCTCAATGACGAGGCACGCGAAGTATTGGAGGGGCATTTGCGCGCGATTCTCGGGACGATGACGGTTGAAGAAGTCTATAAAAACCGTGAGAAATTTGCTCAGGAAGTACAGGCTGTCGCAGCCAGAGATTTGAAAAAAATGGGCTTGCAAGTCGTTTCCTTCACAATTAAAGACGTCCGCGATAAAAACGGCTACCTCGACGCTCTCGGACGCCCCCGGATCGCCATGGTGCGCCGTGACGCCGATATTGCCGAAGCCAATGCTGTTCGCGACACCGAGATTCAGACAGCAAAAGCCCGTGAAGAAGGCACCAAAGCATCCCTTATCTCCGAAACAAATATCGCTGAAGCCCAGAAAAATAAAGAACTTCGCATTGCCGAATTCAAAATCGAACAGGATATGAAACGGGCGGAAGCGGATCAAGCCTACCACTTGCAAGAAAACCGGTATCGGCAACAGGTCGTCGATGAAGAGATGAAGATTGAATTAGTAAAGAAACAAAAGCAAATCGAGCTGGAAGAAAAAGAAATTATCCGGCGTGAAAAGCAATACGATGCCGAAGTAAGGAAAAAAGCGGACGCCGACCGGTATTCCAAAGAGCAGGCGGCAGAAGCACTTCGTTTTGAAGCGGAAGCGCGCGCCCGTGCCGAAGCGGAAGCCATTAAAGCGAAAGGTCTTGCCGATGCCGAAGCGACAAAAGCGCGCGGCATGGCCAAAGCGGAAGTGGAGAAGATGGAAGGGATCGCAGCTGCTGATGTTATTCGGGCCAAAGGACTTGCGGAGGCAGAAGCAAAACAAAAGTTGGCTGAAGCGTTCGAGAGGTATGGACAGGCTGCTGTCCTGGATCTCGTAGCCAAAATGCTGCCGGAACTGGCGAAACAAATTTCCCAGCCATTGGGCAACATTGAGAAATTGACCGTTGTCGACGCTTCCAGTGAGGGGGACGGTGCCGCAAAAGTAAGCAACTATGTGACCAAACTGATGGCCCAGGCCCCTGAAATGGTCAAACAAGTATCCGGCATCGACTTGAACCAGATGATCCAGGGACTGACCGAGCAGAAGAAAGAGCCAGTGGACCCTCCAACAGAAAACTAATCAGAATATGACCTTTTCCTTGCTCCATATAACTATAAAGTTATGGAGCATCTTTTTCGGGTTGTTAAAAAGCATCAGAACGTTCACGTTACCCATTCGACGATTTCTGCGGTCTCTTTCCGTTTGCGATGAAAGATGAAAAATGACCGCTTTTGCAAGGATTGAAAAAAACCAACATGTGCTGTCCGTTTTTTCTGGAACTCGATTAAACAAACAAAGGTGTATAACTGCGGCAAGATTTCGAGGCGGTAATAGTAATCAACGATGCTCGGGTTTGAGGACAGATATGACTCGGGTACCTTGGGAAGGGCATCCGCTTGCTCCTCGTTCATCCGAAGCGTAAGCCCAGGATGACAGTGTATCAGGACATAATCCTGAATATTGGTCTTCGGGCCAATGATAAACGGAGGCGATGCATCAGCACGGATCACATTTTGGAAACTGAGAAACACATCATCTGAATTCTTACATCTCCAATGATGATATTCTTCGGCCCCGCCACGCTTTGTTGGCTGATCGATGGGTACATGGGCACAGGGCTTCTTTTACAGGCGGATTGAGGAAATAATAGGGCGATAAGGGGCCATTCCGATATGCATGTAACAACCTCCCTTCCCTTTTATATATTTGGAAGGCATTCCCGATACCCCACTCTATTCAAAAAGCGTGCCCCATCTATATGATGAAGCACGCTTCAACTTACTTTATCAACTCTTGGAGAGCATTGCGGGTGATTTGCTGGATTGCACTGTTTTCACTGGCACGGTTGATATAATGGGTAGAATCTAAAAACCAGTTCCAATAAAATGTCCCTACAGCAAAAACTTTTCCACCCTCCGGCTTTTGATACCAGACAACATTGGCAAACCGTGTTTTGCCGTATACAATCACTGGTGAATGGGCGATCACTTCTACCCCCGGAATCTTTCCCAAATAGGAATCAACTTCACCGCCAACCACACCCTGAATTTGATCCCCTCTTTTCAACCCCGTTCCCTCATACAACCAGTGATCAGGGTTTGACACAACCATTGGGACAGTGGCATCCGGAATTCCGCTATACATAATCCCAAACATCCGGTCTTCCGGCATGGTGACGGGACGCTCCCGCCATCTGCATGTCACCAATCGTTTGTCTTTGAAACGATATGGATCTTTTTTAGTCGCAAACTGCTTATATGAGGTGATCACCCGATTGGGATTGCCCTCTTCATCAGGGTCCATGCGCACTTGCCAGTAAGCCACGTTGGCACTAAATACTGCGAGATTGATTTTAGAAGCGGACAATCTTTCCACACTTTCACGCATTTCCATCGACCAGTATTCACTGTGCCCGGCAATGAGAAGGGTTTTTATATCCGACTGTTCCAGGATGCCATTATGCACATCCATGTCGGTGATATAGGTAAGCGAATACCCTTCTTTTTCCAGCCAGCGGATTATATTGTACTCAAATTGAAAAAAGAGACCGGCTCCGTAATAATCCCTAAACGGACGATTATAGGATACTCTGGCCGATTGCTTTCCATTTTTGCTGTTATAGGTATATAAACTTCTGCCACCCCAGTTATTATAGGCGTGATAAGTATGGGTTGCCAGGAGTACGGCGAAGTCGGCGGCCGGCCGGGCCTCCCTGACCACAAACGGGATATAGCTTTCATTTCCTTTCTCATCGACCAGTTTGTTAAGATAAAATCCGGAAGGCCAATGAGGAGGAATCTGATATGTAAAACTGACTTCCCAGGAACAACCCCTGGTATCCGGATCAGGGGTCAGATTTTGCTTCATCTCACGAAACCCGTAAAACTTCTCCATCAAGGCTCCGCCCAATCCTTCATAATACCCCATCCGATAAATTTCCATACGGTAAGGCCTCAGACTGTGGACAAAAAAAGTGATCCACTCATTCGGCTGTACCGAAATCTTGGAAGCGTATCCCTGGAGATTGCTCCTCCCTGGTTTAGTAATTTTCCACTGGTCCGTCCCCTTTTGCTGAGGAGGCTTCTTTTTCTTCGGCTGGTCAGCATATACGTTCGCTGGCTTTACAGGATTTTCTTTTTCATCGGTCAACGTTTTGATCAACCCGGAAGTGAGCAGTGCTGATCCGAGAAAATAACCGGTTGCTTTGGGGATTTTAGACAGCAACTGACGGCGGGTGTACTCTTTTTTGAATCTATCTTCCATCATCTTACTCAGTCTGTCATACTTGTCCACTTGATCATTCTCCTACTCGCCATATACTATTTTTAAATAAATAAATGGATAAACACAGGTTGTGCCGGGAATTTTTTCGCCAGATGGGGAATGGAAAGGAGTCGGAATGTTCTGGAAGCTGAAAAATAATAGATCTATGGATCATCATATAAAAGCGTTATAGTATTAATTATATATTTGAGAAGCTTAGCTGAAAATATATTATTTTGTCAATCAAAAATTAATCTATTAAATTATTATCTCATCTATGGAGGTTATCATGGTCCGTTCCCTGTTCACATTCTTCTCAGAGCTCGGTCTGTGGGCAATTCCAATCAGCTTGATGATTAATACTTTCATCAACATCATTGGGTTTATTCCTTCTGTGTTTGTCACCGCCGCCAATGTATGGGTCTGGGGACCGTGGCTGGGCGGTCTGTTATCCTGGCTGGGGGAAGTGATCGGCTCCATGGCTGCTTTTTTGTTTTACCGTAAAGGACTACAACTGACAAAGATGCAAAAACACCGGAATTGGGATTGGGTACAATCTTTAAACCGTCTGTCCGGCACCAGGCAAACTTTGCTCCTCGTCCTGGCCCGGGTCACTCCCTTCATTCCGTCCGGACTTGTCAATATAGCCGCCGTTCTCACATCTGTTCCGTTTTTTATTTTCCTTATCTCCACAGCGATTGGAAAGATTCCGTCAATCCTCCTTGAAGCACTCGTCAGTCACGATCTCATTCATATTCAGGAAAATTACATTCGCCTGACTGTTACCCTGTTTGCTGTTAGTCTGGGATATCTGGCACTGAGAAGGAAGAAAGCAGGGGACGATCGCTCATAAGAGAAGATCCTGGATCAGGGGAGAGTCAATTTCCAATGTCGTTCACTTTGGCCTAAAAGGCTGACAGAAGGAGGAAATGAGTTGGCACCCGCTTAAACAGAGAATCTGACCGATTTATGCAGTGTTACCAGGATTTAAAATGGTTCCCTGATTACTGTACCATTAATATTAATATTCAAAATTTGGGAGGAATGAATCCATTTGATTACCATTCGACGAGCCACTCAGCAAGATGTATCAGGGATTTGTAAAGTTTGTGCAGCTGGCTACCGTGACACCTATCAGGAGACACATTCAGCTTCCTACATCGAGAGAGTGATTCAGGAGTTCTATCAGCCTGAACGAATCCTGAAAGAGCTGGAACCCCAATCCGGCTGGGACGGCTGGTTCGTGGCGCTGGATCATGGGCGTGTTACAGGAGCGGGAGCCGGTGGATTAACAAGTGAAGGCACCGGTGAATTGTTTGTTCTTTATCTTGACCCGAAGCGGAGAGGGGAAGGCATCGGCACATTATTGCTGAATGCCATCACAGAAGTGCAAAAGTCACAGGGCGCAAAAGAGCAATGGGTTTCCGTTTCAGAAAACAACCAGAAAGGGATTCCTTTCTATGAAGCGAGGGGATTTAAGAGGATTAGACGGGTACCCACCTTCGCAAGCAAGGAAGAGGAAGGATACTATTCACTCAGGTACAGAAGGGTCCTTTAAATCCTGTTCCATCCATCTTATATCATATTGCCTCACTGGCAAATGGACACGCCAGTGAGGCAAACGTATACCGATTATTCAACTTCGGCCCGCTTTCGTAACACGTGTTTCATTACTTTTCCCACCGAGTTTCTCGGCAGTGCGCTAATAAACCGGACCTCCTTGGCCGATTTAAAATGAGCGATTTTCTCCCGGCAAACTCTTATAATATCTTCTTTCGTCAGATTGGAGTCGGGCTTTTTCACTACATAAGCCCTGGGAACTTCACCCCATATTTCATTCGGAACACCGATTACGGCCACTTCAACGACTCCTTCAATGTTTTGAATGACCGCCTCCACTTCAGCAGAATAAATATTTTCCCCGCCGCTGATAATCATATCTTTGTAGCGATCAATCACCGTTACAAAGCCATCTTCATCCAGTTTCCCTAAATCCCCGGTATAATACCAGCCGTCGATAAGGCAACTTTCTGTCTCTTCAGGCCTGTTCCAGTAACCTGTAAATATCTGTGGTCCTTTGCACACAATCTCCCCGATTTTACCTGCCGGCAAATCTTCTCCGGTTTCCGGGTCGACAATTCTGATCTTTGTATGAACCATCGGTTTTCCCATCGTATCGCATTTATCCAGTCCCATTTCATGCAGCCAAAAAGTGGCCGGGCCTGTGCATTCCGTTGATCCGTACACCTGCACTACCTGGACACCGTAGGAGTGATATTGACGAATTAACTCCGGTGGAACCGTCGAAGCTCCACAGATAATATAACGTAATGAATTGATGTCCCTGGACAGCCAGTCCGGTGTTTCCAGCATGAACTTCAACATTGCCGGAACGGACATCATCTGTGTAATCTTTTCTTCCTCAATCAGCTGCCAGATATAGACCGGGTGAAACTCGTGCATATAGACAACCGTGTTTCCCCTGATGACAGAGGTGATTACCGGCATAAACCCGCCAATATGAAAAATAGGAGCCACACACAGGAAGCGGTCCACTGCCCGCCAATCCAGAGAATGCAAAATCCCGACACCAGCCGACCATAAGTTCTCATGGGAAATCATTGCTCCCTTTGGCTTTCCGGTTGTTCCCGAGGTATACATAATTACAGCCGGGTCCTCTCCGCCCGCCACAATCTCGGGTTCAGCTGCCTGTCGATCTGAAAAAATGGAAGAAAACGGGATATCAGTGCCGGGGGAGTTGCCGACTTGCACAAAGTAGCGCAGGAAATCAAAACCTCTGAGGTGGTTTACCTCATCTGAAAACTGTTCATCATAAAACAGGATTTTAGCTTCACTATCCGTTAAAATATATGCCAGCTCATCCACTTTCAGTCTCCAGTTGATCGGAAGAGTAATCGCTCCCAGTTTAGCGGCGGCAAAAAAGATGGTGACAAGTGAAGTGCTGTTTTTGCAGAGGATCGCTACCCGGTCCCCCGCTTCCACTTGATGCTCTTTGAACCACTCTACCAATTGGTTAACTTGTTGGTTGAATTGCTGAAAATTACACCGAGAATATGCATCTACGGCAGCTTCCACATACGGGGAATATTCTGCGCGTTTCGTCAACAATTGACCAATATTAATTTTCATCCGTAACCCTCCTGCAATTTTGTATAAATTTTTTCTGAGTCCAAACCTAGTTGAGAACCGGAAGACTGCCAAACGGCTCTACTGCAATCTGTTGATAAGTTTTGAAAAAATGGTCAACAAAATCTTCCCAATCCTCCGCCTGCTTTATCGCTTCATCGGTGGACCCGGCCAAAAAAGAAGAGGAAGTTAAATGTTGCAGCAATTCCCGTGACAAATGGTTCTGAACCTCCTGCGGTGCACCAGCTAAAGCCATTGACACAAACTCCTTCGGGCTGATCAAGTTTTGAACCCGCCCTAAGTCGCGGTAAATCTGTGTCAATAAAACATTTTTAGGGCCTTCCCACAACTCGTTCACCATCGCATCCCTGAAGATCCGGGGCAGAGATGAAAAATCCTCAATGGCCCCGTTTCCCCCAAACAGTGAGATCGCTTGCCGCAGAACATCTACGGCTTCTTTAGCTGCAGTCACTTTTTGCATCAGGATCAGGATGCGGAGCATAAAATGTTGTTTTTGGATATTGTCTTCCTGATCGACCGGTAAACCCGTCCGGTGTTTTCTGCCCAGGCGAATATATAATTCATTGATCTTAAAAGCTCCTGCTGTTGTCCTTCTGGCGGCATGAACAATTGCACGGACCTGTCCTGCAGCCATCGCAAAGTCAATCACTCTTCTTCCAAACGCTTTGCGAAACTCGGCATACATCTGCGCTTCTCTGGCCGCTCTCATCATAAATGCTCCGCTGGCTAACCCGATATCCATGCGGGACAGAGTTAACACAATGCCTACCGGAACGGCCACGCCTTTGTGAAGAGGCCCTACCGGATAAGCGACCGCTCCCTGGTATTCAATCTCCCCTGTCGGCAGTTCAGTTGTGCCCAACTTTCTTTTCAAACGACGGATCGTGTAATCATTTCTGATTTCTTTCTCCTTATTTCCCGGTAACCAGGACGGAACAATAAAGGTGGAGACTTTATCACTTCCTCTTACTTTGGCAGTGACCACGGTATAATCAGCTTGAGTGGCTGAACAAAAAAACTTCTGTCCGTATAGGCGAAATCTTTTCCCATCCGGTTCCGGAACTGCTTCCAATTGGTTTGCCGGTATATCGGAACCTCCCTGAATCTCGGTCATAAACTGGGCTCCCATCGCAAAATCCCCCTCAATTCCTTCTTTGCAATGGGCCAGGATATGCTCCAGTTCAGGAGTCTGATCTTCTGGAAAATGTTCAATCAAGGCGATCAGCCCCTCTGTACAGGCGAGCGGACACATCACCCCTGCTTCTCCATTTTGGTGAAGGAGAAAACGTTTGCTAATCAGTTCCCAGGGTGCGGTTTTCCCGGAAAACAACCCTTCAGAAAAGATTTCCCGTTCCAGGGCCAGTGCTTGTTCAGAGCGCACAATCCGGTCAATCCGTTGATTATATGCATTATAATGTTGTAATACAGGATGCAACTCCGGCCTGGCTGCTTGCTCCGCCAAGTCCCTCCAGCGATTGGAGACTTTGGGTGAGAACTGCAACAGCTGTTCATGGAGGGCCGGAAACTCACCCTCACTGACAAATGACCTTAAAAGTTCCTGAAAAAATGGGTTGTCGCGATAAAAGTCATATGTATCCCGCCGGTCTAAAAACTCCTGAAAGCTGTAGGTTTGCTTACGGGTGGTTGGGTCCATTTTGCAAAATCCCCTCTCATGGATTCTTTTTCCCTGCCATAACCTTTTCTTTTACCTGCTTGACACTTGCGGGAAACCGACTGGTGAAGGCCTTTATTTCTTCACTTGCTGCAAAAAGAACTCCCCGGCACATGAATTCCAACTGTACGGAATCTTAAAATAATATTTCCCAGATACGGAATCTCCCAAGGTAAAATCCAAGCTTGATGATTCTGTCGTTATAAGGCTACCTCCTCTCACAGATCCTCCGTACATAATAGCTTTTCCCTTTCTCAAATAAATTTTATCCCCTAATTTGAAAAGCGGAGGCATCTAAAATTATTTATAAATTAAATATAATAAATCTATCCGACAAATTCTATAAGTTGTTTTATTTTTATAAAAAACATACAGCAGTTTCAGTATCGCCAAAAATCTTGCCTACATTAAAAAGGAAAAATAAAAAACCATCTGGCCAACTAAAACAAAACAGACCGGATGGTAAACTTACTCCGAAATCTCATACCGTCATGATCCCATTATCTATGTCATTTTTTTGCTCCATTTTTTAGAAAATAAACAGCTGTGATAATAAATCCGGATAAAATGAAGACACTCCACACAAGAATATTGGTTTTTCCACCCGCCCCCTGTTCCACTTCAACTTGTTTTGCCGGAGACTTTCCTTTGTCCAGAGCGTTCAAATCTTCTTTTGCTGCAGACATAGCCTTTGTTCGGCTGCAAATCGTTGTCTTTAGCTTTCCGTCAGCGTTCGCCCTGGCATAGACGAGAAATTCCTGTCCCTCTACAAAGTCAAAACCACATGCCCCGCTTTGATTGGGAGTTTCCACCACAATCTGTGTCTCATTTACTCCCTTCCATATCTCATTTACCTTAAAAACAACTTCCTTTTTTAACTTGGCTTTATTTTCATCGATCCTGATCACTTTTCCGGAAAAAACTGCACTACTTTCCGCCAGTTCTTCTTCCAGCGGCCCGGGAACAACACAACTGCAAGCATGGACAGGTGACGGGAACAGCCAATAGACCAAAAGGAAAAAGGCAGAGCAACAGGCGATGATTCGCGCTTTTTTCATATTGTTCTCTCCTTACAGGATAAAAATCCCCCACCTCATCCGCAAACCTATGCAACAGAGGGATTTGTATTTAGAAGATTTACGCTTTAGACGGGAAAGCAGTTTCAAAAGTTGCATTGAAGCAATGGCCATGAATGATGGCCAGCTTCTCAGCGTCTTCAGATGCAAGGACAAAAAAGCAGAGAAAGCGTTGCTGCTTTCCCTGCTATTTAGCATTCCTTATGCTTTTTCCCCAGCAGATTGATCACTCAAGTCACATTCCTGCAAAGGAATCACTCTTGTCTTATTGAGCCATTTATACCCCAACCACACCAGGATAAACAATGGCAGGCCAATATAGGAAACCAAAACGCCGTTCCAATCAATCTGTTCACCCAGAAACGCCGTGTAATTCTGCCCCAGAATCACAATTCCACAGACAATCAGGGCAAAAAGCGGACCGAATGGAAACCATTTGGCTTGATATGTTAACTGGCTTAAATCGTGTCCCTGGGCCAAAAAAGCTTTGCGGAAGCGGTAATGGCTGATAGCAATTCCCAGCCATGCGATAAAGCCGGATAATCCTGAAGCGTTTAACAGCCAGATGTATACCTCTCCCTCTCCAAACAGAGAAGAGAGGAAAGCAAGCATTCCTACCAGTGATGTAAGGATTAATGCATAAACAGGAACGCCCCGTTGATTTACTCTGGCAAAGAGTTTGGGTGCCTTCCCCTCTTTGGCCAGCGTCCACAGCATCCGGGTTGACGCATACATGCCAGAGTTCCCCGCCGACAGGACCGAAGTTAAGATGACGGCATTCATCACAGAAGCGGCAAATGCCAGTCCGGCTTTTTCAAAAATGAGAGTGAACGGACTTTTGGCGATACTCTCAATATCGTCGCTGGCCAGGTTGGGATGAGTATACGGAATCAGTAAACCGATCACTAAAATCGCAAGACCGTAAAACAGAAGGATTCTCCAAAAAATTTGCCGAATCGCCCTGGGAACATTTTGCTTTGGATTTTCACTTTCTCCTGCGGCAACTCCCACCAATTCCGTCCCTTGAAACGAAAAGCCGGCCACCATAAAAATACCAAGCATCGCGGCCAATCCACCTTTAAAGGGAGCTTCTCCAATGGTGAAGTTTTTAAAACCGACCGCCTCTCCGCCCATAAACCCGAAGATCATCAGGACTCCAACAATCAGGAAAATGATAATCGTGGCAACTTTAATAAATGAAAACCAATATTCCGATTCCCCGTAACTTCTCACAGATAAGTAGTTCAATCCAAACATTAGGACAAGGAAAAGGGCACTCCACAACACAGACGGATAATCCGGAAACCAGAATTTCATCACCAATGAAGCGGCAGACAATTCAACAGCAATAGTAATCGCCCAGTTATACCAGTAATTCCACCCGAGAGCAAATCCCAGGGCAGGATCGACAAACTTGCTCGCATAGGTGCTAAATGACCCCGATACCGGCATAAAGGTTGCCATTTCCCCTAAGCTGGTCATCAGAAAGTAAACCATGACACCGATTGCCAGATAAGCGAGCAGCGCCCCGCCCGGCCCTGCTGACTGTACCGCCGTGCCGCTGGCCAGGAAAACGCCGGTCCCGATTGACCCTCCGATCGCTATCATCGACAGATGCCGCGCTCTTAGCCCCCGTTGCAGGCGGACGTCTGCTTTCGGCTCCGTTTCTGTTTGATCGGAAGCTGTTAACATTATATCAGTCATTATAAAAAAACACCCCTCTTTAAATAAGCGAGGCTGTTAGGGCAATAAAAAATACCGCCACAAATATGAACGGTATGAGAAACACCCACACCAAACCTTCGCTGAAGATAGCACACCACGCTTACCGGCTGTAAACGTGACAGTTCTGTCCCTGTTCGGAAACAGCCCCAGCCCGCCTGCCCGGAGAAAACAGGTGAACTTCGGCAACTTTTCCTTTCTTCTGCAGTCCTCAATCTTCTCCGGATCTCGTACAGAATACTCCTAAAAGCTGCGACCTCTACCTCACCGAAACCGATGAGGGTTTTTTGATTCGATTTTTAAAATGAACGTTTCTAGTATAAGAAACTTTGAACATATATAACAAGAGGTAAATATTGGAGTATGTATATAGATATTATATCAGCGGTTCATATAAATGAAGCAGATACAAACATTTGACAAACTAAATCTATCATCTTTACGTTTCACTGAGATTTTTTTTACTTTTCATCGTATATAAGTAAAAAAACATTATTAAAAGATGAACCTTTTTCTATTTATCGACAACTAATTAATAAGTAGATCAAACATATCTGTATTTATCTTAGAGGAGCATTCATCATGAAAATCAACAGGAGAGACTTTATCAAAACATCCTCGTTTTTTGCAATGTGCTTTACTGTCTCGGGTGCCAGTACATTTTTAAAGTGGATAAAGGAAAAACCTACAGCCTTTGCTGCTAACTCGGTTACCGGGATAAAAAAAGTCCCTGTTCAGATCAAAGATTTTGACCGAGTGGGGCAAGCTCTTTTAAAGCTCAGGTATGCCGGCAAGATCCCGGACAAGCTCCAGGTAAACGTTGTCAACAAAAAAGGGACGATTCTGGCCGAAGGCACCCCAATCAAACCAACTACTCCTGCCTTTCTTCACAAAGTGCAGAAAGTGGACGACAAGGTTGTTGACCTTGTTTTAAGTTTGTCCCCTGAAATGATCGCCGGAAACCAGATGTACATCGATATCAGGGATCAAGGGAACGGTTTTCGTTTTCTGTCCGGTTCTGTGGTAGTGGAGAAAACACCGCAACAAATTGTCAACAACCAGCCTATTGAAGGATACACTTCACGGGTCAGTTACGCTCCCGGCGAGACGATCGAATTAAAAGTCCATTCTACCCAGGCACGGTTCTCTGTCGATTTCATTCGCTATGGAGAGAAAGAACATGTGGTTTCTAAAGTAAAAAATATTCCAGGCAAAAGACAAAACTACCCCTTATATGCATACCGAAACGGAGCCGGCTGGGATTCAAGCTATCGTTTCAAAGTCCCGGAAGATTGGAAGAGCGGATTATACGCCGCCAGATTATATGATCAATTAGAAAATGAATTTTACGTGTCATTTCTGATCAGCCGAATTGACAAAAATATACCCAAACAACAAAGAATTGCGGTGCTGTCTTCTACCAACACCTGGGCTGCTTACAATACCTGGGGAGGTGCTTCTCTCTATCAATATTTTTATGAAGAAGATATCCGGCCCGCATATGCACAAATGGTCAGCACAGAACGGCCCAATCCGGCGGCCTCCCCCATGGGGAATCCTGAACATCTGGCAAATGCGGAAAAATTGATCCTCGGCTGGCTTGAAAAAAATCATTATCCATACAGTGTCATCTCTGACTGGGATCTTGACCAAAACCCCGATTTGTTGGATTCATTCGGCACTCTCATTATCAACACGCACGGAGAATACTGGACAGAAAGTATGTATGATGCTTTAGAGCGCTTTTTAAACAGGGGAGGAAATTTGCTTACCCTTTCGGGCAATGCCATTTACTGGAAAACAGTTCTCAAAAAGGACAAGCCGGAGGTAAGAAAAAAATTTGGTTATCACCTGCTGAACGGGGAAAGGGGAGGGTTATGGTTCAATCTTGACCGCTCCGAATCATATGTTTTAGGTGTTCGCTATACACCGGAGGGATATATGACATTTCATCCGTACCGTGTGGAAAAAGCAGATCACTGGGTGTTTAAAGGCACCAACCTGAAAAATGGTGATCTTATAGGAGAGAGAGGGTTAAACCGCGGCGGAGCTTCCGGCCATGAAACCGACAAAATGGACAAGTTCACGCCAAAGAACGCTGTATTGCTTGCCAAAGGAACCAATCCTGACAAAGGGGGGGCTGAGATGGTGTACTATGACCATCATGGCGGAGGCGGTGTCTTTTCCGTCGGATCAATTTCATTTGGCGGAAGCTTAGTTATTGATGAGAGGCTAAGCCGGATAGTAAAAAATGTATTAAACCATTTTACAAAGAGGGATATCAATCAGTGAAACCTCTAAAGAAAAAGGCCTTGGATAATGGAATCCCAAGGTCTTTCTTTGATGGTGAACTATATTGCCATTGAAATAGGGAAAATTCCGTTCAACAAATCTCAAATTGCCGCGCTTTGATACTGAAATCGCTTCTAAACATGAATCTTTCGCTCACGTATAAACTGTAAAATCTCGTCATAAATCCCCGGGTTACAGGCAATTACGCTACTTCTGCGATCCAGCGGCAAATCATTTCCGTCAAAATCGGTCACCTTGCCCCCTGCTTCCTGTACCAGAAATGCCCCGGCGGCATGATCCCAGGGGTTGGTACCCATGGTGATAAACCCATTTACCCTGCCTATGGCGACCCTGGCAAGGGACAGGGCTGTCACTCCATAAGATCGGATTCCCCTGACTCTGGGATATAACTCCAGCAATTTTTGCCCTGCTTTTACCTGAGCTTCTGTACGCAATGAATGTTCATAGGAAAGCATTGAGTCTATAAGTGCAAGTTGCTCGTCCATCTTTTCGATCCGCTTATCATTAAAAAACACCCCTTTCCCCTTTAATGCATGAATCATTTCATCTCTCATTACATCATAGACAATGCCGAATACCCCCTGTTGGTCAAGGTACAAACCCACAGAGATCACAAAATCAGCTTGCTGTGACACAAAATTGGCCGTGCCGTCGATCGGATCAATCAGCCATACATAACCGCTGAATTCCTTAGTATTTTCACCCATCCCCTCTTCACCCAACAGTTTGTGGTCGGGATAATGCTTTTGAATCAACTCAACCAGAAATTTTTCCACTGACCGGTCTGCCACCGTAACCAGGTCTGCTTGATGGCTTTTGGTTTCATGTAAGATTTCGTTATTTTCAAGAAAGTTTTTGACCATTGCGCCTGCTTCTCTCACCCAGTCCTGTGCCCGTTGATAGATCTGTTCATGGTTCTGTCCCATAATCATCCCCCTGTGATCATATATCAAGTTTTTTCAGCTATTGCCAAATACTCTATATAAGACAGGTTATAGATATCTCTTTCAAATAATATTTTACCCTTTTTTCATTTGTAAGTTTCGATAATTAGAGGGGTTTATTACATTTCCAACTCCGTCTTTTTCATTACTGCTCTTCCGGAACCTGCCCTGGTTCCGGCAAACCGTATAACTATCGCAAAGATATGAATTCCGGGAGAGGGGATAAAATCCGAGTGGGCAGGTCATCGGGAAGTATATTTCAATCACCGGAAAAAGAAGCGATACTTTCCCTGCCCGAAAAAGTACCGCTTCTTTTCTATTTTGGAGAATTATTTTATTGGTTATAAACAATAATGGATAAACTTCTTATAAGAGCGTTTTACAAAGATATAATTTACTCAAATAAAAAATCTCCTTATTTTCTTATAAGGGAAAAGGGAAAATTTTCTCCGCAACGGCAGTGGTTCATAAAATGATATCAGTTCTGATTGCAGCCGTGAATACTCATATAATCTCCCTTCATAAATGAACTTAAATGAAGGATGTTGCAAAAAGTCGTTTGGAGTCACAAGTGCTGATGGCTTATCCCACAGTTGGATTCCGCTTCTTTTTAAAACCTCCGCAACAAATTGGGAACAGAAATATGCATTTTTTAATTCAATCGGATAATTAACCATCACTCCGAATAACCCAACAAGATTATACATATAGATTTCCTGTTGAGCTTCAAAAGATCGAATCATTTGCTTTATCTGATCCAGTTGCTGATCAGTTACGCACAATTCAAATAAGATACACCTTGTATTTTGGAAATATCGATAGATCCCATTATAGACGTCTTCTTTTACAAAACCGGCATATAAAGGATTTTTCGGATGTTTGCGGCCAAAGCTGTAAAGCTCATCCAGTCTCTGATCAAGTGATATGGAAACATGATTATAAGGAGCAGCTGTAAACAGTTTGATGGTTCTGGAAAACAAAGTCCCTGTATCTGTTAGAAGAATATAAACAGATTTTGTTTGTTCGGCCTTTTTCATATTTATCACCCAGGTCATGTCAGTTAAATCCCAATCTTCTCTTTAAGTATAAAAGAATACACCTACGATTGGAGTGAACCGTGGGTGTATTTTTACTAAGACCATAGACGTATTTTATTACAGATGAACCTAATTAGGAATCGCTTGGAAGGAAGGTTCAGTAAAAAATTATTGCATTTCCAACCCTATATATGTGTGAAACCATTTATTTTATTCATGCGGATGCGAATCATAAGAATGACTTTAGTCATTGCAACACACCAGATCCACCCGTTTCCCTGCTTGACAAGTGTACAACCGTATGATAAAAATGAAAGAAAAGAAACCGTTTACAATTAAATAATAGGATTGTTACTGTCCGGCAGGCAAAACCTAATTTTGTGAGAGAATAACAAAGAATGTTATTCTTGTATGCAAATTTAGGTTTTTTTTGGGTTTTACTAAGACCTGAATCAAGGCAGGTGAGAAAATGGAAATTAGAAAGATTTTAAATAATAACGTAATTATGACGACTAATGAATCTAACCAGGAATTAGTCGTTATGGGCAGGGGATTAGCTTTTCAAAAAAAAGTAGGGGATGTCATTGATGCTTCTAAAGTAGAGAAGACTTTTGTGCTAAAAAAAGACGGTGTCTCTGATAAGCTTGCTAAATTATTGAGAGATATTTCTGAGCTATACCTGAACATTTCGTCACAAATTTTAGAATATGCACAGTCCCAACTCCCATACAAATTGGATGATTATTTATATGTTGCATTAACGGATCACTTAAGTTTTGCGATCAGCAGACACAAACAGGGAATCAGTTTGAAAAATGCGCTGTTATGGGAAATTCGGAAATATTATAAGTAGGAATTTCAAGTTGCTTTAAAAGCCCTGGATATTATTGAAAACGAGACAGGAGTCCGCCTTGCTGAAGATGAAGCAGCTTCGATTGCTCTGCATTTAGTAAACAGCCAACTCTCAGGGGAGAATATGGCTGCGGCTGTTCAAGTAACCGAAATGGTTAATAACATCTTGAACATTGTAAAATACCATTTTCAAATGGAACTAAATGTAAATTCGGTCAATTATGAACGCTTTCTGACTCATCTCCGTTTCTTTGCAATGCGGTTTATTCGAAAAGAGAGAGATGCCGACAGTAATGATGATTTCTTATATGAACAGGTAAAACAAAAGTATCCTTCAGCTTTTCAATGTACCCAAAAGATTGTGACCTATTTGGAGAAAACCTATGACTGGACAATATCCAGTGATGAGGAAATATACTTGACATTGCATATTCATCGTGTCACCAACCGTCACGAATTCAATCGTGCAATTGAATACACCGATTAAAACCTGCAGGGTTTGCTAGATTCCAATACCTTAGGTGGATATATTTAATTCTGTTATCCTTTAACATTTTGTCGAAAGCTCGAAGAAAGAGTTAACATATATAACATGATTTTATAAATTGAATATCTTTAAAGGAATGTTACCAATACGGGCATAACCTGAACTGATTTGAACAGCGCAATGCAATGATTGTGCAGGTTCAAATTAGCTCAGGTTTTTATTTTGTCACCATCATTTGTTTCCTGATCCAAGAGTGATCATGGAGGACAAAATTACCCGAGTTAAAGGAGGTGAAAAACATTTTATAAGAGAGCAATAGGGGCTTCACTCGTTTATCCAACATTGTCCGGTTTAACAGCGGGTAAGCCACTTTACACATTATTTGCGGGAACGATGTTTGAATCACCCATTCATATTACCTTTTTGGGAATACCGGTTATTTTAATGAGTTATGCATCATCCGTTATTCCGATTATTCTTGCGGCTTATTTCGGAGCAAAAGCAGAACACGGTTTTAAGAAAATCATTCCTGATGTTGTTAAAACATTTTTAGTACCTTTCTTCACATTACTTGTCGTTGTGCCGATCACATTTTTTGTGATTGGACCCATTGCAACATGGACTGGTCAACTTTTAGGGCAAGTAACGCTATGGATCTATCATTTGATCCCGCCAGTTGCCGGTGCTTTTTTGGGTGGATTCTGGCAAATATTTGTTATTTTTGGCCTTCACTGGGGGTTAATCCCCATTGCGATTAATAACCTGACTGTACATGGTTCAGACCCTCTATTATCCATGGTTTTTGCGGCATCATTCGCACAGATCGGGGCTGTGCTTGCGGTCTGGATAAAAACGAAACAGCAAAAGTTAAAAACACTAAGCGTTCCAGCTTTTATTTCCGGGATTTTCGGTGTCACAGAGCCAGCTATTTACGGGATTACTCTTCCTCTGAAAAGGCCGTTTATTATTAGCTGTATTGCTGCAGCCATCGGAGGAGCGATCTCGGGACTGTGGGGTACACAAACCTATATGGTTGGAGGTCTTGGAATCTTTGGTATTCCATCCTTCATCAGCCCGAAAGAAGGAATTACATTTGGATTATGGGGTGCAGTTATAGCGATTATTGTTGCGTTTGTTTTAGGTTTTGTTCTCACCTATTTGTTTGGGGCAGGTAAAGAAAAGGAATACAGAAAACCATCACATGAAGAAGCGGTTGCAACAAAGATTTCAGATCAAACGGAAACAGGAGTTAAAGTTGAAAATGAAGTAATTTCAAGTCCTTTTAATGGTGAAGTTAAACCACTATCTGAAATTGATGATGCGGCATTCGCATCCGGTGCGCTTGGCAAAGGTGTTGCCATTGAGCCTTCTGAGGGGAAATTATTTTCACCGGTATATGGCACTGTTTCAGCTTTATTCCCAACAAACCATGCCATTGGAATTATAACAGATCAAGGTGCAGAACTTTTAATTCATATCGGAATCGACACTGTACAGTTGGACGGGCAATTTTTCTCCTCGCATACTGCACAAGGCTCGCGTATAGAAAAAGGTCAGATCCTTATTGAGTTTGATATAGATGAAATCAAAGCGGCTGGGTATGCTGTGACTACACCAGTAGTTGTGACCAACCATGATCAATACCATTTAATAGCCACAGGCGAAACTGAATTAAAAGCCGGTGACCGTTTAATCGAGTTACAAGCAAAATAGGTCTTAATTAAAAAACGGGAAGGTATCTGATATCTAAATAAGGCCTTTCCTTCTAATCGGTATATAGAAAAGGGGTTTTCATATGTCTAAGTACTCATTTCCTGAAGGGTTTTTATGGGGCGGTGCGATCGCTGCCAATCAAGCTGAAGGTGCCTATCTGGAAGACGGAAAGGGATTAACAACGGTTGACCTGCTGCCCGCCGGACCGTGTAAAGAGAAATTTTATCCTTCCCATGAAGCAATTGACTTTTATCACCGATATAAAGAAGATATCGCCCTATTCGCAGAGATGGGTTTTAAAGCATTGCGTGTTTCCATTTCCTGGGCACGGATTTTCCCAAATGGGGATGATGAACGGCCTAATCAGGCTGGCTTAAAGTTTTATGATGATTTATTTGATGAGCTATTAAAACATGGAATTGAACCGGTGGTCACGATAGCTCATTTTGATGTGCCTGTTAACCTCGTTGAAAAGTATGGAAGTTGGAGAAGCCGAAAGCTTGTTCATTTCTATGAAAAGTATGCAAGGACCATTTTTAACAGGTACAAGGATAAAGTGAAATACTGGATGACATTTAATGAGATCAATATGCTTCTACACTTGCCTTTTGTGGGTGCCGGGCTTGTTTTTAAAGAAGGGGATAACAAAAAGCAAATTCAATTTCAGGCAGCTCATCACCAGCTTGTCGCAAGTGCACTTGCTGTGAAAGCCTGCCATGAAATCATACCGAATGCAAAAATTGGCTGCATGCTGGCAGCAGGGGCTACCTACCCATACACATGTCATCCGGAAGATATTTTAGTGCCATGGAAAAAGACCGAGAGTCCTTTTTCTTCATTGATGTGCAGTCACGAGGCAAATATCCGGGTTATGCAAAGCGATTCTTGAAAGATCACAATCTGACCATTGAGATGGAAAAAGAGGATGAAGAGCTTTTGAAGAATCATACAGTTGATTATATCGGCTTCAGCTATTATTCAAGCAGGACGACAAGTTCGGATTCTGAAGTATTAAAAAATATGACAAGCGGGAATGTATTTGGTTCTGTTGAAAACCCTTATCTGGAAAAGTCAGAATGGGGTTGGTCCATCGATCCTAAAGGCTTCCGAATTACAGCGAATCAGTTGTATGATCGCTATCAAAAGCCTTTGTTTGTGGTTGAAAATGGGCTTGGTGCTGTCGATGAAGTAACTCCTGAAGGGGAAATCAATGACGATTACCGGATTCAATACCTAAAAAAACACATTGTGGAAATGGCTGAAGCCATCCAGGATGGCGTGGAGATTATCGGGTATACAAGTTGGGGGCCAATCGACATTATCAGTGCTTCCACGGGCGAAATGAAAAAGCGTTATGGCTATATTTATGTGGACAAGGATAATGATGGCAACGGATCATTAAAACGAATCAAAAAGAAGAGCTTTCACTGGTACAAAAAAGTGATTGAAACAAACGGTGAAATACTTAATGATGAATTGAATAATTGAACCAAGTATTTTTATTGATCATGAATGGACATTTTGCAATAGGAGGAATAGAAGATGGTACAAAACGAAAAAAAATTCCCGGAAGGTTTTTTATGGGGAGGCGCTACTGCGGCAAACCAAATGGAAGGGGGATTTCATGAAGGTAATAAAGGAATAAGTATTGCAGATGTTCTGCCAGGCGGAAAAGAGCGTCTTCATGTATTGAATCAACCTGGATTTAATTTCGAGATTGATAAAGAAAAATACTACCCGAATCATGAAGGCATTGATTTCTATCATCGTTATAAAGAAGATATCGCGTTGTTTGCAGAGATGGGTTTCAAAGCGTTCCGTATGTCTATTGCCTGGACGCGTATTTTCCCGAATGGTGATGAGTCAGCACCAAACGAAGAAGGCTTGGCTTTTTATGATCGGGTCTTTGATGAATTGCATAAGTATGGAATTGAACCAGTTGTGACAATCTCCCACTATGAAATGCCGGTAAATCTTGTAAAGAAATATGGTGGCTGGAGAAATCGTAAGGTTATCACTTTCTTTGAAAGATATGTGAATGCCATTTTTAAACGTTATAAAAATAAAGTGAAGTATTGGATGACATTCAATGAAATCAACAGTGGTTTGATAATGCCAATCATGGGTCTGGGTTTTTCCATCCAAAAAGAGGAAGACCGTTATCAGCCGACATTCCAGGCATTCCATCATCAATTTGTTGCCAGCAGCATGGCTGTAAAAGCCTGCCATGAAATTATTCCGGATTCAAAGATCGGTTGTATGATTTTATTTGCACCGGTTTACGCATATGACTGCAATCCGGAAAATGTAATATATGCACTTCAGGAAGAATCCTTTTTCAATTATTTTTGTGCCGATGTTCAAGTGCGCGGGGAATATCCAACCTTTATCAATCGCTATTTCAAAGAGCATAAAATTGAATTGGAAATTCACGATGGTGATCTGGAGTTAATCAGGGAACATACCGTCGACTATATTGGTTTCAGTTATTACATGTCCCGTACTGAGAAAAAAGAAAAGACCGAACAGGAAAAGGCCCATGGAAATATTATACCAGGGGTAAAAAATCCATTCTTAAAAGCAAGTGATTGGGGTTGGGAAATTGACCCAATCGGACTTAGAATTTCCTTGAACAAATTGTATGGCAGGTATAGAGTTCCCCTTTTCGTCGTTGAAAATGGATTGGGGGCATATGATCAAGTCGAGGAAGATGGTTCTATCCATGATGATTACAGGATTGATTATTTACGTGAACATATTAAGGCAATGCGTGAGGCAATTGCAGATGGTGTTGATCTAATAGGCTATACGAGCTGGGGCTGCATTGACCTTGTCAGTGCGTCCACAGGCGAGTTCTCCAAACGTTATGGTTTCATTTATGTCGACAAACATGATGATGGAAGCGGAACCTTGGAACGCAGGAAGAAAAAGTCATTTTTCTGGTATAAAGAGGTTATTGTAACAAATGGTGAGAAACTGTAAATTGGCATAATTGAAGGTGCCTGGCTGAAAATAGTAATAGCTATTAAATGGGGAGATTTGGATTAATCTCCCCTCTCTTCTAATTGCTTTATCGCAGCATTAATTTGTTTAATATCATTTTTTGAAATCATGTATTGAATAACCCACGTGATCACATACGTACCTAAAAAACTAATGAAGAAAATCAGTGTACTTATGAACGATTTTGTGGCATCCAAAGAAGCATCACAATTGGTATCCATACTAGTGCAGTTATGCAAAAGTGAACGATGTACTGTTTCAGCAGACTCCACTTCACTATGTTAAAAATGAACGAACTTGTAGCAAATGTAACACCAATAATCCCTGTTAACAGTATTTGCACGATGACAGCTGTCATCTCACTGACAAAGAAAGAGAGAAAATAACCACAACGGGTATATATTCTCCGTACGATTTGTCCGATCATCACGCCCGATGACAAAACCACCAACTACTCGGCTTAGTAATTTTTTCACGTTGCTTTCACCTCATATCCCGAACAGTGAAGGGATATGGGCATAAAGAAAAAGACTGAACCCTTATTGGATTCAGCCTGAATTTGTATTGATTTTTAATTCTAAAACCGATTTGAATAACAGTGAAATACTATTGGTTAGATATTGTGTTTCTCCCGCTGTTCTCTCCGTTCTCTTCCCTCTCATATCCCAACTAAATATTTATTACATGGGGAAGATCTAAATATCAGGAAGAAAATTCGCTGACATATCTTTTTCGATTTACTCCACTGTCACACTTTTCGCCAGGTTACGCGGTTTATCCACATCGTATCCGCGCTCTACGCATGCATAGTAGGCGAGCAATTGAAGGGGAATGACAGCCAGGACCGGTGAAAGAAGGTCAATCGTAGCTGGAATGTGAATCACTTCATCGACCGACTTGTTCAATTCTGTATCTCCTTCAACAGCCAACCCGAGGACATTGGCGCCGCGCGCTTTTACTTCCTGGATGTTGCTGACCATTTTGTCGTAAACGGCTTGCTGTGTAGCCAGGGAGATCACCGGGATATCTTCTTCGATCAGGGCCAGGGTTCCGTGCTTGAGCTCTCCGGCAGCGTAAGCCTCAGAGTGGATGTAGGAGATCTCCTTCAGCTTGAGGGAGCCTTCAAGAGCGACGGCAAAGTCAAGCCCGCGGCCAAGGAAGAACAGATTTTGGTGTTTGGCGATGGAACGGGCAAATTGTTCAACTGCCGGTTCTCCTTTGAGAACTTCTTCAGCCTTCTCTGCCAGATTTTGCAGATGGGACACAATCTCTCTCAACTCTGCCTCAGCCTTATGTCCGCAAGCCTGAGCGAAATAGGTTCCCAGGAGATATATGGCGATCAGCTGAGAAGTGTATGCTTTCGTAGAGGCAACGGCAATTTCCGGGCCAGCCCAGGTGATGATCACATCATCTGCTTCACGGGCAACGCTGCTGCCAACCACGTTGGTAATCGCGATCACACGGGCTCCGTGCTTTTTGGCTTCACGCAAAGCAGCAAGTGTGTCCGCCGTTTCCCCTGATTGGCTGACGACTACAACAAGGGTACGTTCCGTTATGATCGGGTTGCGGTAGCGGTATTCGGAAGCAACATCACATTCAACCGGGATTCTCGCGAGATCCTCCAGGACATATTTTCCGACAAGACCTGCATGATAAGCCGTTCCGCAGGCAACAAAATGGATTTTTTCAATGCCCCGAATCTCATCTCCGGACAGGGAAACTTCCTGGGAAAGATCAACCAGCCCATCTTTGATCCGGCCAGCCAGCGTATCACGGATCGCTTTCGGTTGTTCGTGAATCTCTTTCAGCATGAAGTGGTCATATCCGCCTTTCTCCGCGGTGGCAATATCCCAGTTCACCCGTAACGATTCACGATCAACCAGGGAACCGTCCACTTTCATCAGCGTCACTTCATCTGCCTTGAGAATAGCCATTTCTCCGTCTTCAAGGATATAAACATCGCGCGTATGTTTCAGGATTGCCGGAATATCGGAAGCGATAAAGTTTTCACCTTTACCGATTCCCACAACGAGCGGGCTGGCATAACGAACAGCCACCAGTTTATCCGGCTCGTACTCGCTGACAATCCCAAGAGCATAGGCGCCTTCAAGCCGGGCGACCGTTTTTTGTACAGTGGAGACCAGATCTCCGTTCCAGAGCTCGGAGAGCAATTTTGCAACCACTTCCGTATCTGTTTCAGAAGTAAACTGATACCCCTTGGCAATCAGCTCTTCCTTCAGCTCGATATAGTTCTCAATAATCCCGTTGTGAACAATTGCAAAACGTCCGGCATGATCCACATGGGGATGAGAGTTTTCGTCAGAAGGTTTTCCGTGGGTAGCCCAGCGGGTATGCCCGATTCCCAGTTGCCCCGGCAGAGAACGGACTTTCAGTTTATCTTGCAGGTTGGTCAAACGGCCTTTGGATTTATTCACACCGATGGTTTCACCATTGTATACGGCAAGGCCGGCAGAGTCATACCCGCGGTACTCCAACTTACTCAGGCCTTCCAGCAAGATTCCCTGTGCCTGCTTAGACCCGATGTAACCAACAATTCCGCACATATATTCAATTACCCCCTAAAAAATATGACAACATTTTTTCTCTCTGTTTTTTCTTTTTTTATCTTCACGCGACTGTCAAGCGTCATACCACAGTCTTTGTTCAGCAAGTCACCCTGCCGGTTTGTACTGTGGTTCCGCGGTTCTGACGCAAAACCGGGAGGTATCCGCCGATCTGTTCTCGATATTCCTCCACCTCGTCAACTGCAGTGCTTTCCGTTTCCTGCAGTCCTGGCGCTTTACAACAAATTTGAAATTAGTTTCACCCTTCCTTCCCGCCATCACCTCCTTTACTGAAATGCTTCAATTCACTTATGTTCTTATGCTATTCAAAAATGGGTAAAAAGTAAAGAGCGACATCAAAAAAAGATGCCGCTCAAATCTATTTCAGCTCAACTGATTGCGTACTTCTTCGGCGATCTGCTCGACATATTCTTTTAACATTTCTTCATCCGGTCCTTCTGCCATGACACGAATCAGGGGTTCTGTACCGGATGGGCGAACCAGGACGCGACCATCATCACCAAGTGCTTTTTCAACTTCTTCGATCCTGGCCCGGATCGCTTCATTTTCATCCCAACCCGTTTTATCTTTCACACGAACATTGACGAGCAGTTGGGGGTATTTGGTCATTTTTCTTCCCAGGCCACTCAGGGTAAGCCCTTTTTCCTTCACGACACGGAGCAGCTGAACGGCAGTCAGCATACCGTCCCCGGTAGTGTTATGATCTAAGAAGATGATATGTCCCGACTGTTCTCCACCCAGATTGTAACCGCCCTCACGCATTTTCTCCATGACATAGCGGTCACCCACTTTTGTTCTTTCTGTAGCAATTCCCATCTCCCTGGTTGCTTTGAAAAAACCGATATTACTCATCACGGTTGTGACAATCGTATCTCGTGCAAGCAAATCATTTTCTTTAAGATATTCGCCACAAATACACATGATTTGGTCTCCGTCGATCAACTCGCCTTTCTCGTCCACGGCGATCAAGCGGTCTGCATCGCCATCAAATGCAAGTCCGAGATGGGCTTGTTTTTTCAGTACCTCTTCTTGTAAACGCTGTGGGTGAGTCGAACCGCAATCAACATTGATATTGATTCCATCCGGTTTCACATTGATCGCTGTTACATCTGCCCCCAGATCACGCAACAACAGGGGGGCAAGTTCATATGCGGCGCCGTTTGCACAATCGACGACAATATGAAGCCCGCACAGATCTGTGTCGATGGTGGATTTTAAATGTTCCAGGTAAGCTTTAACTGCGCCGTGATCATCTGTTACACGCCCCAGCTCACCGCCTGTGGGACGCGGCAGATCATCTTGCTCTATTTCTAACAAATTTTCAAACTCTGCTTCTGTTTCATCTAATAATTTAAAACCATCAGCCCCAAAAAATTTAATTCCGTTATCTTGAAATGGATTGTGGGAAGCAGAGATCATCACGCCTCCATCCGCCTCTAAATGACGGGTTAAGAAAGCAACTCCGGGGGTGCTGACAACACCCAAACGGATCACGTCACATCCGATTGAAAGCATACCTGCAATAAGGGCCGATTCCAGCATCCCTCCAGATAAGCGGGTATCGCGGCCCACCACCATTTTAGGGCGTTTTTTATCCTTCGTTAACACATAGGCACCATAACGGCCCAGGCGAAATGCCAACTCCGGTGTCAGCTCCGTATTGGCTACTCCTCTTACTCCGTCTGTTCCAAAATATCTTCCCATACCTTATTCTGCTGCATAAAGCCAAGAAAAATATCCAATATCACACATGGCTCAGTTGCAGCCCCATCTCTATGACTGCTTCACAGACGGATTGGCCTGGCCACAAATTAATCAGATATTTTTCTATATGCAGCAGGTTTTCACCTCTCATTTTGTAGTTTATTCGGGGCTTGTTTGTTCATCCTAACCTTACCGGATGCGCCTGGCTGTCAATCCAACGATACCGTTGCCTTGAAATCTTTTTGTCCAACCACTTGAATGTGGTAGGGCAGGGAAAAACGGATCGGAATCTCATACTTTCCTTTTGGCAGGTTAGAAACATCGACATATGCTTTAATATCACTGGCATCCACTTTTTCCAACTGTTCTGGTGCCCCTGAGAGAGTGATATTCAAGTTTCCACTCTCTGGTGAAAGAATTTTGGTCTTCAGTCCTTCACCAACCCCTGTCACTTGAAGCGGAATTGTCTCAAACGATTTTGTCTTGGATGGAACCATTTTAACATAGATTTCTACCTCTTTGGGCTCCACTTTTGTCGCGTTATCACGAATTGGGATTGGCATTCGGATCGTTATATCATGAGTGACATTTTCCAAATTTAACTTTGGCCCCATATAGTACTGAAGGGAATCCAAATAGTTTTGCGGCCCGTAAACAGTTACTGTCTCCTTCTTGGGTTGTATGCTTTCCACTGCATAACCGGGAGGAGGACCTTTATCAATCTCAAGCTTTAAAGGCACTTCTTTGTTTGGGCTATTCACCGCCACCTGGACATTCACTACATCAGGGTACACATCGACGCGATTGAGCGGCCCTTTTTCTCCATAGGCTTGTAATTTTACTAATTTGTTGATCGATTTTGTTGTTTCATCGACTGCTACTACAGCCTTCACGGCAGTAACCTCATCCAGCTTTGATTCCGAACCACGGACAAAAACTTTGGTCGGATTCACAATCGGCACACTCGCTGTATAACCTTTCGGAAATTTTCCGATCAGATCAACCTGTACAGGCATTTCCCTTTGGATCTTTTCTTCTAACTTGACATCAATCTTCGCCGGCTTTATTTTTTTTTTCACTCCGGCGGGCAAGCCGTCCACCTGGAGGGGGACATCGTGGTGAACCCCCGGCCCCAGCTTTCTCAGATCTGCATATATATGATAAGTGGGCGGTAAATATTCTAGCGTATACTTATCTCCATATAAAATGAGTTCCACTTTATCTGTCATCTTGACCAGTTCAAACCGGCTTTTATCGTACTTTGCTTCCACCGTAACATCCCGAATCCGGGTGCTGTTGGATTCGTCAACGGGAGTCAGAATGGAAGCATCCGTTACCGAAATCCACAACATAATGGCAACTCCGATTGAAACCAATCGCAATACGACATCCCTTTCCAGCCATTTACTCATCTCTCTTGTCCCCCTCCTTTTCCCTGTAGTTCCAGAACATATGAATGTTTTTTTCAGGAGGTTTTAACTCTTCATATAACCGCGAGACAAACTCCTCTTCACTCAGCCCCCGCTCCAGATTTCCTTGAATCGCAAGGGAGATCTGTCCCGTTTCTTCGGAAACAATAACGGTGACTGCATCAGAAATCTCGCTCATGCCTATTCCGGCGCGATGTCGTGTTCCCAACTCTTTACTGATAAAAGGGTTTTCCGAGAGAGGGAGATAACATCCGGCAGCCATCAATTGTCCGTTACGCACGATGACCGCACCATCATGAAGGGGAGCGAGCGGTAAAAAAATATTTTTTAGGAGTTCCGAACTGAGTTTTGCCTCCAGTACGGTCCCTGTTTCGATATAATCAGAGAGCCCTGTTTGCCTTTCAATCACGATAAGGGCTCCGATATGGTGTTCAGCAAAATAGGAAACCGCTTTTGTGACCTCACCAACCACTTTTGCAGCGATCTGGTCTTTTACCTGGCGGCTGCGGTTAAAAAAGCCTCCCCGCCCTAACTGCTCAAGGGCGCGCCGGAGTTCCGGCTGAAAAATAATTATAACTGCGATAACTCCCACAGAAGACAGATTTTCAATTAACCACTGCAAAGTAGATAAATGGAAAACATTGCTGATCAGCCAGATCGCGATCAGCACGGTTACTCCTTTTAACAATTGGACTGCCCTTGTTCCGCGCAATAAAACGAGCAATTGATAAATAACATAACTCACAATCAATATATCGACAACATCATTTACATAGCTTGTGATTCCATCCAATGATTGCATCAGGTGCCTCCAAAAGATTATTTCCTTTTATGAATCGCGAGAGGGAAAACTCCCCATCTTAGCGGAGTGAATGATAGACCATTTTGTTCAGTATCTCCTTGTGGAGATGATTAGACCAAACTTTTGTCTATAGGTAAGCACATAAATCCTGCTTTTTGAACTAATAACAGATAGGGTTGTGGCAGGGAAGGAATAGTTGCCACGACAGATAAAACGATAAGCTCTGCCGCGTCAGGGAAGAGTAGTTCATCTCTTCATTATGCGACAAGTATAATAAAAAAGAAATGCCTTAGGCTATATTTGGAAATTCGGAAAGTGCTGAAACCTGTACTCTGCTTGTATATAACAAGTATTTCTGCCTGTGCCCCACAGGGTCATTTTTTTGCTTCCTGATGCACCATTATTTAAAAAAGACAAAGAGGCTTCCCAATAAAGAGAAAGCCTCCGGACAACTTGTTATCTTATTTACAGGATCATCGTATTCTCCTGATACAGAACCAGATGTATGATTAGTGAGCGGGTAAACTCCTCATTTCAATAAGGCATAATAACCTGCTTTGACGGACCCCTTAACCTGTATTGCGCAGCCCCGCGGCAATTCCGTTAATCGTGAGCAGAACTTGCTCAAGCTGGAGGCTGGCATCCGGTTCTGCCCCGCTCTGGTTGCGCCATTCCCTTAACAGAAAGACCTGGATAAAGCTGAGCGGATCAACATAAGGATTACGAAGGCGAATCGATTCCTGGATTACAGGTACATGATCCAGCAACTCTTTTTGTTTTGTGATTTCTAAAACCCGTTCACGAGTGAGATGAAACTCTTCTTCAATCAGTTTAAAAATGCGATCCCCGGCTTTTCGGTCTTTAACCAGTGAAGTATATTCTCTGGCGATGACCAAATCAGCTTTGGCCAGTGCCATTTGCAAGTTGTCAATCAGCGACCGGAAGAAAGGCCAATATTGATACATTTCTTGCAACTGGCTCAGTCCCTTCTCTGGATACCTGGACAAATAATTGGTTAAACCTGAACCGGCCGCGAACCAGGCCGGGAAGAGATAACGGGTCTGGGTCCAGGCAAATACCCAGGGAATCGCCCTTAAATCTTCAAACTGCTGGCTGTTTTTCCGCCTTGCGGGACGGGAGCCGATCTTTAATTCTCCCACTTCCGGCAATGGTGTTGCCTCATGGAAGAAAGATAAGAAAGCGGGATCGTCAAAGACTAAGCTCTGGTATCTCTTCAGGGACTCATTTGATATTTCTTCAATTGCCCGAATCCACTCCTGGTTTAGATCGTGTTTTTCACCGGTGGAGGCTGCCGCCGCTGACAGCAGCAGAGCCGAAGTGGCCTGCTCCAGGCTCCGCAGGGCAATCGGCCTTAAAGCGTACCGGGAGGATAATACCTCTCCTTGCTCGGTAATTTTCACTCCCCCTAACACAGCAGAAACCGGATTTGCCATGATGCTGCGGTTCAGGGTTCCTCCCCCGCGGCCCAGTGCACCTCCTCTTCCATGAAAGAATCTTGCGTCCATCCCGTATTTGCGGGCCAAACGTGACAGGGACAATTGGGCCCGGTAAAGCTCCCAGTTGGCACTGATCACACCGCCGTCCTTATTGCTGTCTGAATAACCGAGCATGATTTCTTGAACAGGGTGATTGTCCCGTTTACCCGGCACAAAAGAGGGATGTTGGAAATAAGTCTCCATAATCTCTCCCGCACGATGAAGGTCATCAATCGTCTCCAGAAGCGGCACTACATGCAGACGGGAAATTTTTTCCGTTCCCTGCTGTCTGTACAGCCCTACTTCTTTGGCCAGTAAAACCACTTCAAGCAGATCGCTGGTTCCCTGGGTCATACTGATCAGGTAATTGCGAATCGCATCCTCTCCAAACTCCTCCTTCGCCCTGGCAATAACACGGAACAACTCTATGCATTGTTTCGTTTCCGGAGAGTAGTTTAAAAAGGAAGAGGTGAGCGGTCGGGGATCTTTTAACAAGTCGCTGAGCAAGCGAATTTTTTCGGATTCGGTCAAGTGATTATAATTTGGCTCGATCCCAAGCACTGAGAGGATTTCAGTCAGGGCTTTTTCATGTTCGGCACTATGCTGTCGAATATCCAGGGTGAGCAGATGAAATCCGAACAGCTCCACCTGGCGAATCAATCGGGCAAGTTCATGATCCGCGATGGCTTCCGCATGGTGTGTCCGCAAACTTTCATCTATACACTTTAAATCCTCCAACAGCTGATCGGGACTTTCATAAACTCCCAATTCCTTCTCGCCTGTACGTGTGTGTTTTAGACGGGCGAGCATAAACGTACATTTACGGCGATAAGGTTCATGCTCGTTTCTCCATTTTCCCTGCCCTACGTCCTCCAGATGAACCGTTTCCTCATCGCGGCGAATCGACTGGGCCAGCTTTTCAGTAATCTTTATTTTTCTGGTCGAGTAACTTAGTTTTTTGGTCAACTGCATAATAGCAGCTTCATATTTGCTGATCACAAGTTCCCGTTGCATCACAAGTGTATTCCATGTCACTTCAGGAGTCACTGACGGATTTCCATCCCGGTCTCCCCCGATCCAGGAACCGAACCTTAAGAACGATGGTACATGCCACCTTCGTTCCGGATAATACTCAGACAAACAGCGTTCCAACTCCTTATGAACCTGCGGCAGAACCTCAAAAAGAGTTTCATCAACATAGTATAGACCGTTACGCACCTCGTCCATCACCGTCGGTTTGCGCAGGCGCAGCTCATCGCTTTGCCAGAGAGTGCATACTTCACCAAGCAGGTTTTCTCTTATTTCCTCACGCTCGCTCTCCGTAATAAAGGGGTGGTCAAGTCGCTCCACTTCCTTGGCAATCCGATGATGAATGTCTAAAACGGTTCTTCTCACCGCTTCCGTGGGATGAGCTGTAATCACCAGTTCCAGCGAAAGAAATTCCAGAACCCGCTCCACCTCATCCGCTGTGAATCCCTTTTCCTTCAGCTGGCGAACGGCACTTTCGATCGAGTGAGGTTGGATTTCCCCATTTTTAGAACGGCGATAATATCGATGACGGCGCACGCGGTGATTTTGCTCGGCGATATTGACCAGCTGAAAGTAGATGGCAAAAGCGCGTATCACATCCTGGCGCATCTCGGGAGAAAGCTGTTCAATCTCTTCTTTGCAACGCTTGAGCAGTTCAGGTTGAAATGAGGTACGGAGCTGTTTGGTAAGTTCACGGATTTTTTCTACATGATCCAAAAGCTCTTTCCCTCCTTGCATCACCAGCACATCTCCCAGAATATGCCCTAAAAACTTAACATCCCGACGCAATGGAATATCTTTTGAAATATGATCCGTTAATTGATCTCCGGATTTCATGTGAACACCTCTTTTCCCAAAAGTATTTCGGCATCCCTTTTAAGGAAAAATCGTTAAACTTCAGTTTGTTTCACCTTTTGTTGCCACCCACATACACTTTCGCAAAATGAGTTCCGGGATTTTACTCTTCGGATCATAGCCAAGCACCTGTTGTTGCTCCTCTGGTGTTCCGGATAAGCGCTCTATCACTTTTTCTCTGTGCGAAAGCGGAGTGGCAGCTCTGTCAAACCAACCATCCAGTTGAATGGTATTGCTCCATGTTTTCGCTGGCCTCACCGATGAAAATCCCGCCTCAGTGAGCAAGGCAGACCATTTTTCAAGAGTATATACATGAACATGTGAGGGGTCCCGCAAAAGTTCTATTTCATTGTATAACCTTTCGATCTCCGGGTCTGAAGGTACATAGTTATCGATGAGAATAAATAATCCGTTTGAAATTAACAACCGATGCACTTCCTTAAACGCTTGAAGAGGGGAAGGAAAATGGTGAGCAGCAATGCGACAGGTAACAATATCAAAGAGCCGGTCCGGAAAGGAAATCTTTTCTGCATCTCCCACCATCCAGGTTACATGCTGTATTCCCAGACGCTCCGCTTCTTTTTTGGCCGTCTCAACCATTTCCGAGGTTAAATCGAGCCCCACCACTCTTTGTACACAAGAACTTAACGCGAACGCCGTGTGGCCGGCTCCGGTCGCAATATCCAGCGCTAATAAGGGGTGTGGATGTACGCGAATAATTTCTTCTGTGAGCCATTTTAAATCTTTTCCTTTGGCATGTATTTCACTGTGTAAATACCCCGGTGCTGTTTGACCAAACTGATTTTTTACCAACTGTTTTTTATCGGTCAATCTGGAAGGACCTCCTTTTTTGAACATCTGTGAAAGGAAACGTTAATCCTTCGGGGTTCGAAGTTCCAAACAACGGAACAATGTTTCAAAATATATTAATATTGTAGCAAACTATTTGTTATCATACAATTTTAACTGTCTTATCAGATTAGTCTTCTTATATCATGTTCAGTTTCATTTTAAAGTAAATTAAGTCCCAAAATACACACAAATATGTCTTTTTAATTGTTTAATGTAGAAAATACTGTATTATGCATAAACATTCATTTCGTTTTTTTTATTATGCCACAGTGAAGAATGCAAAACCACCCGAATTAATTTTCCATATAAAAAAGCGCAATCCTTAAAACCCGGATTACGCCTGCAAAAGGAGCAAAAAAGTGAAATCACTTATAATACTTTTTTCCCAAACACAGACCCCATAAGATCCACGGCCACTTTCGCCGTTTGATTTTCACGATCGATAATAGGATTGACCTCAACAAATTCGGCTGAAGTAATCACCTGTGCCTCTGCTAACATCTCCATTGCTAAATGGCTTTCACGGAAAGTCATTCCTCCTGGGACAGGGGTACCCACTCCAGGAGCATCTTTTGGATCCAGTCCGTCAAGATCCAAACTTAAGTGAACGCCATCAGTTTCTCTGGATACAATACTTATCGCCTCATCCATCACACGTGCCATCCCAATCCGGTCAATATCATGCATGGTAAATACTTTTATCCCCAGGTGCTGGATCAGCTCCCTTTCACCCGGATCTAATGACCTTGCTCCGATAATTACAACGTGCTCAGGATGAACTTTGGGGGCAAATCCTCCAATATTAACAAGTTCATGGTGACCCACACCCAGGCTGACCGCCAATGACATTCCATGTATATTTCCGGAAGGTGAGGTTTCACCCGAATTTAAATCAGCATGTGCGTCAAACCAGATAAGCCCGAGCTTTTGGTAATGTTTTGCCACTCCGGCAACCGTTCCAATTGCCATGCTGTGGTCTCCGCCAAAAACAAGGGGGAAACGATCGCGCTCAACAACACCCGACACCGTATCCGCCAATTTTTCACATACTTGTCTGATCTCTGATAGATATTTAAGTTGTGGATCTCCTATGTTGACAGACTCAGGGCTGGGCACAGAAAGGTCACCGATATCTTCTACTTCATACCCCAGTTGTCTCAATAAGTTTTGGGCAGAAGCATACCGAATGGCGCTTGGCCCCATATCGACACCGCGCCGCCCTTGTCCCAGGTCCATAGGCATGCCAATGATCGTTATTGGTTTTTTATCCATCGTATTAGCTCCTTTAAAGCGGAATAACGATTTCATTGTAACATAGATATAGTTTACTAACAAAAATATTATGGATATGAAAATGCTTTATTGGGATAATTATTCATTTACCAGTATATTTAATAGCCAATATATTGAATTATTTTATAGCTGCAATATCAAAATAGTAGATTTAGCCTTCCAACCAATCAATCATAATGATGCAAAAATATGAACCCCTTATAGCAATAAAGATACAAAAAAGCCTAGCAAATCAACTTTGTTGACTTGCTAGGCTTCTTAGTCATCCCAAAGAGTTTTTCAGATGATTCCGTGGCAGGTGATATTTGACCGGATACTCTAACTTCCCGGCACCTCATATTAATGGTGAGCCATGAAGGACTCGAACCTTCGACCCTCTGATTAAAAGTCAGATGCTCTACCAACTGAGCTAATGGCTCGTAATATTGGCTGGGGA
>NZ_JAECVR010000021.1 GCF_016055185.1 Paenactinomyces guangxiensis | reverse complement strand
GGGATTTTATTCGCATTAGCAGTCATTGATCCACTTCCGGGTGATGAAGCACTTGTTGCCGGGGCATTAGGATATGCTGGATTCCGAATGAAAAGTATCCTGTCAGAGTATCGGGTGCCTGTTTCTTCGGGGTTAGGAACTCCACGTAGAGTGACTAAAGCTATTCATTTACCATCGTGGAAAAAAGTAGAGATAGATATGGATCATATACTTTCTGGACATATCGCAAAGGGATCAAGGGCAAAGCAAAGCGGTAAAAAAACTGTATTTCCTGAGTACATGACTGCTAAACAAATAGAAAGAGAAATTAGGCAGGCATATAGGTTTTCTAAAAAAATTGAAACTCAAGGCGATAGGGTTAAAGTTGTAGGAACAGGTGACCATTTAAAATTGGAAATGTGGGTAAATAAAACTAATAGAAAGATTGAAACAGCTTACCCAATATGGAAGTGATATTATGATTAAAATAATTAATGTAATAATTAATGAAGATAGTTTAAAAATGACTAGTCTGGAGTCAATCACTGGTGACATTTATTTTGCAGTTGGAGATGAATATTTTCCAGAGCCGGACTGGCTTGATTTCCCAGTTGTGATATTAACCTGGTGGTGCCAAGAGATATTGGCATTGACTACTTATAGTGAAAAATGTAAATTCCTCTTTATGGATGGTCCTCTATTGGCGAGAGGGACCAAAAAAGGAAATGACATAATTGAATTGGAATTTGTTCAAGAGAGGCTTAATGGTGATGAAAAATTATTTACGGCTACTTGCAGTATTAAACAATTTAAAAAGTCACTATTAAGAGCTTCTAAGAAACTTTTAAGAGCAATTGAAGAAAAGAAATGGGATACCCCTGATGTTCAGGAATTAAAAAGGGTCACAAGTTTGATGAGTTAAACACATGATGCTTCAAAGCCTTTAAAAACTTAAAAATAACACTTGAGAGATGAGGTTACTCTCAAGTGTTATTTTATGGTCGAATCAATAGCAACCAATAATGGAGATCCTGCATTCCTTTTACCAGTGGACGGATTACCTGTATACGCCATCCGGGTTAACCAAAAAGGAAACCCAGCCCAATGGAAACGTCACAACCTATGAATAGAAAAAAACTCTGAGACCGCTCCGTTCATTTCACCTCAGGCTTTTGAAAGAATGAATATAGAAAGAAGTTAATGGAATATTGTTTCCGTGGCCCGTTCCTCCTTATTTTGTGCTACAATGTCACTCGTCGGTTACAGAGAGCGTGATCATTGGGAGGATAAAGGATGAAATATCATGATTCTGTTTTCGTCCATCGTGGAGGATGGATTGAAGTGATTTGCGGGGGAATGTTTTCGGGGAAAAGTGAAGAGTTGATCCGGCGGATTCGGCGTGCGCAAATCGCCAGAATGCAAGTAAAAGCATTTAAACCGGCCATTGACGACCGTTACCATGCGACGGGAATTGCTTCCCACAACGGGTTGGTGGCGGACGCGCAGCCTGTACATAGCGCACCGGAAATTTTGGCATCTGTGACGCCGGATATCAATGTAGTTGCCATTGATGAAGTGCAATTTTTTGACGAACAGGTGGTGGAGGTTTGCCAGCAGTTGGCGGATCAGGGCAAACGGGTCATCTGTGCGGGTCTGGACCAGGATTTCCGCGGACAAGCCTTTGGGCCGACTCCGCTGCTCCTGGCGGTTGCCGAGTATATCACCAAATTGCAGGCGATCTGTGTGCAGTGCGGGGGACCGGCCAGCCGCACACAACGGTTGATTAACGGTCTTCCCGCTGCTGTGGATGATCCGGTCATCCAGGTGGGAGCTTCTGAACAATATGAGGCTCGCTGCCGCCACTGCCACGAGTTGCTGACAAAAGCGGATGGACTGACTGCCCAGGATTAGATTGAATCGCCAACACATAGGGGATCGGAGAATAACTGCTTAAACAAACAAAATCTCAACCGGGATCTTTGCCGGTTGAGATTTTTATATCTTTGCGAGCATTCAGCTGTGGGGATGAGAGCGAGCGTCAGACGAGGGAGGGGTGGTTGCAGTACCCTTTTTGCTTGAATTTCGCCTCTGGTTTACCCCGTTTGATGTTGGAACAAGTCTAAACCCATTTTGAGGAAAATACTGGGTGATAATCGGTTTTTATGATACAATAATCTCACTTGCATTGAACGGGAGAGGATCAAGTGAACCTGGAAAAAATGTTAAAACAAATCCTCGATGGCCAACAGGAAATCAAGGAAAGACTTGACAAAGTCGAAACCAGATTGGGTGAAGTTGATACGAGACTTGTCAAAGTTGAAACAAGATTGGGCGAAATTGATACGAGACTTGTCAAAGTTGAAACAAGATTGGGCGAAATTGATACGAGACTTGTCAAAATTGAATCGAGACTGGACCGCATCGAGACACATCAAAATGATGAAGTCAAAGTCTTATATACAGAGGTTCGGAAGGTCAAACAAATCTTCAATCCAAAGGTACTTGAAAGTGTGAATGAATAGTACATCCCCCTGCCTGGCGGCTAAAGGAGGATTTTTATTTCAACCCGGAAAATACGCTTTAATTGGTAATTGTTTGCAGTCAGGCTTTCAACATAGCCTCTATCTTTTTCAGAAATTGCTCTCCTTTTCTGGAAATAGTTGTTCCGGAACGTCCCTGCCGGACATTGAGCAAACCCAGTTCGTGCAGCACTTCCAGCCGCAAGCGCAACTGTTGTTCCGATAGTTTAAACCCTCTTTCATTCAGTATTTTTTTCACTGCCAACCGGCCAAAAGAGGTGTGCACTCTTTTCCCTCTTTCAAAGATCCGAAGAATCTCCAGGCTCTCCTCCAAAAAACCGTGTTCCTCAATTTTTTGGATGATCTGTTTTTCGTCAATTTGCTGGGCAAAGTGATGATGAAACCGCTTTTCCTGCTCCTCTTTCTTGACATTGAGGGGTAAAGCGCTTGAGTCGACTGTCTTTTCATCCAAGCAGGCCAGATGGGAAACCACGTTATACAATTCTCTGACGTTTCCCGGCCAGGAATAATGGATCAGGGTTTGCATCGCGTCATGGGTGATGGTCAAATCGGTTTTACCGAGGTGTTGTTTCAGGTAATGATCGATCAGGAAAGGGATGTCTTCAGTCCGCTCGCACAAAGAGGGAATGTTGATCGCAAGTGCGGACAAATGATAATACAAGTCTCTGCGAAAGGTTCCTTTTTTGGCCAGTGCTGATAAATCGGTACTGGATGTTGTAATCACCCTTATATTTACCGGAGTTGACAGGCTCCCTCCGATTCGCGTCACCCGTTTTTCTTCAAAAATCTGGAGAAGCCGTGACTGCCCCGACGCGGATAGTTCATTTACTTCTTCAATACAGAGGGTTCCGCCGTTGGCATATTCAAACAGCCCCGGTGATACACCTTGATCGTTTTCCGTTCCGAACAATTCCTTTTCCAGCGTATCTCCGGATCTTGCCGCACAGTTCACGGACAGGTACGGACCGCCCCGAACATGGCTGCCGTTGTGGATCGCTTGTGCCAGCATACTTTTTCCGGTTCCGGTATCGCCATAAAGATGTACGGGGGAGTCCGTTTTCGCCAATTTTTGGGCCATATTCAGAACGCTCACCATTGACGGGCTTTTTGCCACTACATCTGCAAAAAAGTAATTTGCTTTCTTTTCCATCGTATTTTCCGCATGGACATGGGCGGGCGAATAGGTCTGTTTTTCTTGTGACAAAGAGACAAGCGATTTCATGTACCGTTTTACCAGTAAAGATGAATGGCCGGTAAGTCCGAAATGCTTAGACACTTCAAGCAGTGTGTCCAGGTCGAGGACACGCGGCCCTATATCGATCACTTTTGGTGAACCGCCGGGGATTAATTGTTCTTCTCCCGGTGTTACAACATAATCGATATTGTCGGGCAGAGGCTGATCAGGTTCATAGGGATAAAACTGATGTTCAAACACAATTTCCTTTAAAGCCTCCACTGTCTCATGTGTGTTACGCCGGGTGTCGTTCACAACCAGACACTTCCTGCCTTTCGGTAACGACAGCAACTCTTTCAAATTTACAAAATTAAGCCCTCGTTTGGCTATGATACAGGTAACACCGTCAGGTAAAAAAGGTTTAACAAGTTGTACGATAAAATCACCGGATAACAGCAGTGTCTCACCGGGATGAACTAGCTCTCGGGTTAACTTTTTGACTGTTGTTTCCCTTATTTCAATCAGATCTCCGACAATTTCTCTGACTTGTTTGGAAATCGTGGACAGATATTCTTCTTGTATCGCAACAAGGGTGAGCTGGTGTTTCTTCACCTTTTTCCCTCCCGGATTCTCTCATCTATGTATGGCGGCCGCCACAACCCCTGTCTATTTTGCCAGTTCATAAATCGCCTGCGCGTAGATGCTCATGGCCAGCATTAAATGCTCCAGTTCCGCGTACTCGTTACACTGGTGTGCGGTCATCTCATTACCGGGAAAAACCGGGCCAAATGCCACCCCATATTTTAATGTTCTCGCATAAGTGGCGCCTCCGGAAGAGATCAGCCCGGCTCTCATACCTGTTTGGGCTTCGTAGACGCGCTGCAGGGTGCGGATAGAGGGGTGATCCTTCGGCACATAGTGCGCATTGGATGTTCTTACGTTCTGTACCTTCCATCCAAGGCTTTTGCTTTTCTGTTGAAACCGTTCGACCAGGCTGTCCGCTTTGATGCTTGCGGGGTAACGAATGTTTAGTTTAACGACCGCGCCCCCGTCCGGATGATATTGCAGAACCCCCGGATTTACTGTGAGTTTTCCGCTTACATCGTCTTCACATGCCAGACCGAGATTGTCACCGTAGTGGTCTTCATATAAAACAGCGGACAAAAATTGCAAAAAATGATGATCCTGTCCCTCAAACGGGTAACGGTGCAAAAAAGAGGCCAACATCAATCCGGCGTTTTTGCCGGCATAAGGCTCCATCCCGTGTGCCGATTTCCCTTCCAAAGAAAATACCCATTCTTCACCCCGCTGCTCAAGGGACCCTTTCGCTTTTTTCGCATGAAGAAAGTGGGAGAAGTCCGCTTTCAGTGTTTCCAGGGGGTGTTCGCTGCTTTGCAGGCCGCTGATCTTCACTGAGGCAGAGGCCTGATCCGGGACCATATTCACGCGTTCACCGGAATGGAACGATTGCAAAACCCATCGGGACCGGCCTTTGGATTGGGAAGGGCCCTCATTGCCGTCGCCGGCCAGGGTCAAAACCGGATTGATCTGCCCTTTTTCCGCGTGGACGATCGGGAAATCGGCATCAGGCGAAAACCCGATTTCGGGCAATTTCTCCAACTCCCTGTAGCGCTTCATGCACAGCCAGCCGCTCTCCTCGTCTGTCCCTAAAATAAGGCGGATGCGTTTGGATACCGGCAATCCTGAATCCTTTACAATTTTCAGCGCAAAATAGGCAGCCAAAGCAGGTCCTTTATCATCAATGGCTCCGCGTGCATAGATACGTCCGTCACGTACGCTCGGGGAAAATGGCGGTGTGGTCCATCCGTCTCCTGCCGGCACAACATCGACGTGAGCGAGCACCCCGATCTGCTCCGCCCCTTTTCCATATTCGACATATCCGGCATATCCCTCCAAATTTTTTGTCGTAAACCCGTCAGCAGCCGCCCGATCCAGCATAAATTCCAGGGCTTCGGCCACACCTTTGCCAAACGGCCGCCCAGGGGAGGCTGTTGCCATATCTTCCACACTGTTGATAGACAGAAAGGCTTTTAATGTATCCATAAATTCGTCACGATACGATTGTGCTGCTTTTTTCCAATCCATAGTAAAAACCTCACTCACTATTGTTTTGTCATGAAACAATGAAGGGAGAGAACCTTCATGACTTGGCGACACAATCCTGGCATGAAATGTTAAATTATAATTGGGAAGAGAAAATCTGGGGAACGATTTTTGGCGACCGACCGAGCGGAAAAAACGGAACAAAGGAAAAAGCGAGGCAATTCTTCATTGAATTCGCTTCCCTGCCTAATGCCTGCGCTTCTTGTGTAGTTTTTTGGAGCGGACTTTTCTACTTCCTCACAGGGCGCCAATCTGAGCGAGACAGAAATCCTGCTCTCCCCCTGTGACATACAGCACTATCACAGAAAAAGGGGCTGTACCAGCACCCTTTTTCTTTCATTTCTATTTTTTCGTGATTTGTGCCCATTTTAACTCCCGATTGCCTACCGGATGGCGCACGATTCCGGTCACGTGCGGTTTTTCCATGAAAGTCTTTTTGCCAAAGTAGATCGGTACGAGAGGCATATCCTCCATAAAGATTTCTTCAGCCTTGTGCATGAGTTGGAAACGTTCTTTCTCATCGGCTGTCTGGGTAATCTTTTTGACCAGGGCATCGTATTCTTTGTTGCTGTAATTCACACGGTTCCCCGGATGATCAGTTTGGTAAAGTTCCAGATAATTGAGCGGGTCTGCGTAATCGGCCGGGATGGTGGAGCGGGAAAATTGTAACTTGCGGGCCCGCTGTTCGGCCAGGAACACTTTCCATTCCTTGTTTTCAAGTTTCACATCGACACCGAGATTTTTCTTATACATTTGTTGCAGCGCCTCGGCAATCACCTTATGCGCTTCACTGGTGTTGTAGGTCATGGTAACAGGAGGGAGCGTGGTATACCCTTCTTCTTTCATCCCTTTTTCCAGCAGCTCTTTGGCTTTTGCTACATTGTTGTCTTCAATGTAATTGCCGCCGGTTTCGCGGAAATCTTTGCCGTCCGGCTCCTTAAAACCGGGTGGAACGTGTGCCAGGGCCGGCGTTTGTCCGCCCTGTACAACCTGCTCAACCAACAGCTTGCGGTCAATCGCCAGAGCAAATGCTTTGCGGATATTTTTGTTTTGGAACGGTTCCATTTTGGTATTCATGCGATAGTAATAGATTGAAGCCTCGGGAATTGATTTTGCTTCACCGGAGTCCAGCAGCCGTTTTTTCAAGTCGGGCGGAACTTGCTCAATCGCATCAAGCTGATTGGTTTGATACATCTGGTAGGCCGTATTGATCTCGGCAACGATGGACCAGTTCACTTCATCAATTTTAACGGCATCTTTGTCCCAGTAGTTCTCATTTTTGACTGCCTTTAATGATTGATCGTGTTTCCATTCCTTCAGTACAAACGGCCCGTTTGAAAGAATGGTGGGCGCATCCGCGGACCAGTTTTTATTCTTTTCCACAGTAGCCTTATGAACCGGGAAGAACGAAGGAGTTGAAACGAGGTCCAGGAAAAATCCGGTGGGCGCACGCAGCGTCACTTGTAATGTTTTATCGTCCAGAGCTTTTACTTTTACATCATCAACTGAGCCTTTGCCTGAGTTGTACGCTTCCGCCCCTTCAATGTAGTGGCCGAGAAATGCGGAAGGAAAGGCGTTATTCGGATCAAGCATCCGCTTCCAGGCAAATTCAAAATCATGGGCGGTGACCGGGTCTCCGTTAGACCATTTGCTGTCCCGCAACGTGAAAGTATAAGTTTTTTTGTCGGGGCTTATTTCCCATTTTTCTGCCATCGCCGGTTGTGGTTCGTGGTTTTTATCCAGACGGGTAAGACCTTCCATCACGTTATTTAAAATGTCGAACGAAACGCTGTCAAAACCTTTCGGCGGATCAAGGGACGGCGGCTCAGATCCCACTTCAAGATTCAAAACCGCATTCTGGGCAGTCCCGGAGCTGCTGTTCCCGCTGCAGCCGGCCAGAATACTGAATGCCATCAACACGCTTACAACCGCTAGTATGAGAAGCTTTCTCTTTTTCAAGGTGACTCCTCCTTATAATATGATCGTAAAATGCCAATTCAGACTCTTTCACTTCGTTTCAGCTGTCACGCGATCCGGCGGAAAAGGTTTCACCTCCTTCCATGACATACATCTGTGTGCGGTTACAGGGCGGCTTTCCTCTCACGGCGGAGGGTGAACTCGGTACGGATCGATCCGACTGATTTTCCGTTCATATTTTTAACATCCGGATTTGTATACGCATGCAAAGCTTCAAGTTCTCCGTCCGTACCGATTCCCAACTGGTACAGCACTTCATTCATAACGGCGTATGTTGCCCGTGCTCCGCCATCTTCGATTTTTACAGCGATACCAATTCCGCTCTGGCGGTCCCCGATACAGTAGACCGCTTCCGCACCCGCCTTGCCGATGATTTGCCCTTTAAACGCCTGCATCAAATCGGTGCAATACCGGTTGTGCCCCCCGACCATTTCCGGTGCCGCAACCATCGCATCCGTCACTCTCTGAACAGCTTCCCGGCGAACGGGGTTATCAAATACACTGGGGGTTGCCAGCCGGGCAAATGCCCACGCCAGGTTTACAAGCGGCAGCCGATGGGCCGGTACCCCGCACCCGTCAATCCCTATATGTATTTTATCTTTGGGATATCCTGTTACGTCGGCAACCGCTTCCAGAATGCGAATCTGTACCGGGTGATCCTGTTCATGATAAGTGTGCGGGTCCTCCCCCATATGTACAGCCGTCGCCACCATACCGGCATGCTTCCCTGAACAATTGCTGTAAACAGGTGTCAGTTCGCGTGATTCCTTTATTAACTGCCGGTAACTTGCTTCATCGCGGGGGACATGGGTTCCGCACTGCAAAACCGTTTCGCTTTGCCCGATTCGTGAAAGCATGGCTAAAACACGGGACCGATGGCGCTCTTCTCCGCTGTGAGAAGCACAACAAAGAGCCAGATCAGCTTCACTAAACGCAAACCGGTCGGCAGCCCCTGTCTCAACAACGGGAATCGTCTGAATCGGCTTCATGGATGATCGTGCATATGTCAGGCGATTGGGGTCTCCGTAGGAATATAATAAGGAGCCATTTTTATCCACAACGGCAACATGTCCAAGATGGGAGCTCTCAATGACGCCCCCGCGATAGACATTGGCAACAACATTTGACATTGAAACACCTCTTCCGCCAAATATTCATAAGCGGCTATGTGACATAAATCCTAACGCAAGAGAATATATACGCTCTTTCCCTAATTAGAAACATGTAAAATTTTTAGTTAATTGGGATATATCATACACCATATTTCAACCTATTTCAACCTATTATTTTTGTGGATAAACAGGATTTTATAAACATAAAAAATAGAGACGAATCTCCTTCGCCTCTGCCCAGTTTTATTTCATTTAGGGATGTTTCATCATTCCGGTCTCATATTAAACCATCGGTCAGTACAAGTTCTGATCAGAATCCGATGGATTGACAATATCAGCAATCGCAACATAAATATTCGGCGGATACTCGGCAAGCCGGTGGCACAAATACAGATACCATTCTGTTCCATAGGTCAGGTACACTCTCGCTTTAAAGTGGTCTTCCTTTAATTGTTTAAGCAAATCGGGGCGAATCCCGTAAAGCATTTCAACTTCTACATGTGGAAGAGAGAGATAGTCCCGTTTGTGCATCTCCCGGATCAGAGTTTCGTCATGGGTTGCAATGGATACAGCATGATTCGCCTGAACCAACAGATCAACAAGATGCAGATATCGCTCATTCAGATTTTGGGAGCGGGGAATCGTAACTCCCTCTGTCTCTTGATAAGCACCTTTTACGACTCGCACCTTTCCGGGATAATGAAGGAGCTCTTTCATATCAGTTACGGATCTTTCCAAATAAGCTTGAATGGTAATGCCTACATTTCGGTAATATTCCGACACCTTTTTATAAACGTCAAGTATTTTGTCCGTCTTCGCCGCTTCTTCCATACTTATCATGATCGAAACATTCAAGCGTTTTGCTTCTCTCGCCAGTTCGTCTATATGTTTATATGCCAGATCGGAATCGACAGAGAGTCCGATGTGTGACAAATCGAGAGAGACAGTGGTTTCTGTCAGTTGGGAACCGGCCTCTTTTATCAAGGCTAAAAATTCATTTTTGGCATAAACACAATCATCAATCGTTTTTGTGTTTTCTCCTATATATTCAAGAGAGACCATATATCCTCTGGCCGACAGCTCAAGGGCTTTTTTTATTCCTTCTTCTCTTGTTTCACCGCTTACAAAACGGTTTGCTGCGCGAAGAAGTAACGGATACAGGTCGGAAGATTGCTGAATATACTTTTTGATTTGTTGATCGCGGGCTATAGATTTTAAAGCATCGGCAGCTAAAAGCTCCTCATTTGTAAACATGGTTTCACCTCATTTTGAGTGCTTTTTTGATTTGGTATTTAAAATGACAGTTTGATTGTTGGTCAAATTTCTTTTGCCGTCAAGATTAAAACAGAGCCCCCTGCCTGTGGGGCTCTTGATTTCTGATACCTGATTAAGACATAAAGACACTTAAAACTCCCCAGGTGATGTTATAAGTGGCGTGGATGACCATGCTGACGACTGTGTTCAAACGCTTGCGAACAAACCCCAGGCAGAGACCGAGGAGCAGGACGACCAGAGTGGATAGGCTGAAGCCGTAATTGGCATGAACCATTGCGAACAGGAGAGAGGTGAAAATAATTCCGAAGCGGGGCTGAAGGGCTCCCCTGAAAATAATCTCTTCCCCTAAAGCGGCGGCCAGCCCTAATGTGAGAATCCCCGGGACGGAGTTAAATAAGGAACCGAGCATCTTTTCTGTTAATTCTTCCACATGGGGGTCACCTGCGACTCCAATCAGGGCGGCGATCCATTGGATAATCAATACAACAATGACCAGGGCGATGCCTGAACCAAAGCCGATGAGCAGCTGAATTGCAGTCGGTTTGACCAGTCCCAGACGTTTTAATGATTCAGATCCGTTTCTTCTCGTCAGCCAACCCACTCCGATCAATCCCAGCAGGGCGAGCAGGATATCCTGGGACCAGAGAAGGGCGAGAGTCCCGGCTTCGCTTGCTTGTCCCTGTACCTTGGTCAATGTTTCCAAACCAACTCCCAGTGTCACAAACAGATTGAGTAAGATTAACATGCTCATTGAGAGGGCAACGGCATGTGTACGCCGAAATGGATCGATTGGGATAAGGACGCTCAAACCCCTGCGGATCACAGGAATAAACATCAGGATGGCGAGAAGGGATGGAACCCAGAGGCCAAGCCCGATATTTTCAACCCGGGGGAATACCTCAGCCAGGCCGGACGGTGATTGCTGCAGACCTTCCGGAGCAGGGCCGTTTGACAACACCTGCATCAATTGTAAAATCTGTTTTCCCTGGAAGTGAAGAAGCAACCCCACCATCAGGGTAAACGAAAACCCTAAAATGACCAGAGCATAACTGATAATGCCCAATTCTTTTCCTTTCCCGGGGTTTTCCAATGTCCGGTCCCGTTCGGACAAGTTGACGAGAAAGAATAGAAAAATAATAGGCGCAAAGGTGATAATATTATTAATAATATTGATAATGACTTCTAGCATTATAAAAATCCCCTTAGTTTGGTTTAAATGAATCATACTCTCTTATCATAACATCTGTATGAAACAGATGTCCCGGATTTCTTCCAATTTCGTACTGTGATATGATACAATCATATGACGTGTGTATTTAAGTGGAAATCGATGTTCAGGAGATAAATCGCATAGAGGCTGACTTCATCCGGGCCATCATGTGGATTTGCTATATATTCGGCCCGGAGCTGACCTGAAAATGTGGTAAGCGGAGCAATCCTGTTTCCGGAGACTTGGCAAAAGGGAAGCAAGCGGGTTGATCCTGACTTCTTCATAACTGCATAAGCTATTTTGGAAATCACCCGCAGAGTAGAATGGGAGTGAAGAAATATGCTGGAACGATTGGAAGGGATACACCAGCGCTATGAAGAGCTCAGCCGGCTGTTGTGTGATCCGGAAGTGATCAATGATCCCAAAAAGCTGAGGGCTTATTCCAAAGAACAAGCCGGCCTGGAAGAGCAAAACCAGGCTTATCTGGAGTATAAACAAGTAGTTGATCAGCTTCAAGACGCCAAAACGATGCTTGAAGAAAAACTGGACGATGAGATGCGGGAACTGGTAAAGCTGGAAATCGAGGAATTGACCGCGCGAAAAAAAGAGCTGGAAGAACGGCTGAAAGTCCTCCTGCTCCCCAAAGATCCCAACGATGATAAAAACGTAATCGTTGAAATTCGGGGTGCGGCAGGCGGTGAGGAAGCGGCACTTTTCGCGGCTGACCTTTACCGCATGTATACACGTTTTGCGGAGCGCCAGGGCTGGAAAGTGGAATTGCTTGAAGCAAACGCCACCGGGCTTGGCGGCTTTAAGGAAGTGATTTTCTCGATTCAGGGACACGGGGCGTACAGCCGACTGAAGTATGAAAGCGGAGCGCACCGGGTCCAGCGGGTTCCCTCAACCGAATCCGGCGGACGCATTCATACCTCAACCGCCACAGTGGCGGTACTGCCGGAAGCGGAGGAAGTTGAAATTGAGATTCATGATAAAGATTTGCGCATTGACACATTTTGCTCCAGCGGGCCGGGCGGACAAAGTGTAAATACGACCAAATCGGCGGTCCGCATTACGCACTTGCCGACGGGAATCGTTGTTTCCTGCCAGGACGAGAAATCGCAGAACAGCAACAAAGATAAAGCGCTGCGCGTGCTGCGTGCCCGTCTCTTCGATATCAAGCAGCAAGAGGAGATGGCGAAGATGGCCGACGCGAGAAAGAGCCAGGTAGGGACCGGCGACCGCAGTGAACGGATTCGCACCTACAACTTTCCGCAAAGCCGCGTGACGGACCACCGGATTGGTTTAACGCTGCACAAGCTGGATTTTATTCTTGACGGAGATCTCAACGAAGTGATTGATGCATTGATACTAAACGAACAGGCAGAGTTGATGAAAAAAGCAGAATAACCTTCCAAGAAGTGCTGAGAAGGGAGCAACAGGATGGGATCAGTTTGTACAATCAGGCAAGCCTGGCAGTGGGCTTCCTCTTTTTTACAGGAAAAAGGAACCGCATCCCCTGAATTTGAAGCAGAGCTGCTGGTGCGCAGGTGTTTGGAAGTTGACCGGGCCCGCTTTTTTACGATGTGGAACCAACCCTGGCCGGCAGAGGTGCAGGAGCAATTGAGCGGTTGGCTGGAAAGGCGGGCTCAGGGGGAACCCATCCAGTATATCTTGGGGGATCAGGAGTTTTACGGACGTCTTTTTCAGGTCAATCCGTCTGTGCTCATTCCCCGGCCTGAAACAGAGATTCTGGTGGAAACTGTTTTGCAGGAGGCTGAAAAAGAATGGGGGGATCAACCCCTTCATGTTGTGGATGTAGGGACAGGAAGCGGAGCTATTGCTGTGACACTGGCAGCGGAACGCCCGCATTGGGAGGTGACAGCGATTGATGTTTCAAAAGAGGCATTAAACATGGCGAGACAGAATGCCCGACAGCATCAAGTGGAAGAGCGGATCATGTGGATTCATGGAGAGTATTTGACACCGCTTTTACAAGGAAAGGCCCCGCTTGATATACTGGTTTCCAATCCGCCTTACATCCCTTCGGCGGAAGTGCACGGGCTGGAAAAACAGGTGAGTCAATTTGAACCCCGTCTGGCCCTGGACGGTGGTGAGGACGGACTTGATCCTTACCGGGTCCTGACAAACCAGCTGGCTCAATGGAACCAGCCTGTCCAGCTGGTTTGTTTTGAAATTGGGGCGGACCAGGGCAAAGCGGTCTCAACATTGGTTGCCAACATCGCCGGACAGGGAGAAGTTTCTGTGCGGAAAGATCTGGCAGGGCTTGACCGGGTCGTTGCCGGATGGATTCGGCGTAAAGAAAGATAGCCTTGCCTGCCATCAGCCTAAATTTTGGAACAATTTGTTTAAACCTCCTCCACTCTGTTCATACTGTGAATAGGGACAAGAGGAGGGCTTAAACATGAAAGTTCGCACTTATTTTTTGCTGATCATGATCGCTGTCGGTGCCTGGTTGGGCTACACCGGCTCGGAGACCGGCCATATGCTGGCAGTACAGCAGTCAGCCAACCCTCATTCGGGCCAGAAGATACCTGAACAGGCCATCCGGCTTCGTATACTGGCCAACAGTGACCAGGTGAGAGACCAGTGGTTGAAAAGACAGATTCGTGATGAAGTGATTAAAGAGATGAAAACATGGGTCCACCAGCCTGAAACGATTGATGAAGCTCGCCGGGCTGTCAAAAAACAGATTCCCCGCTTTCAACAGATCGCTGAAGAAACCATTGCCCGCCACGGTTTTCATTATCCGGTGAAAGTTGATTTTGGACAGGTTCCGTTCCCGACCAAGCTTTATGGCGATCAGGTCTATCCGGCCGGGAATTATGAAGCGTTGCGTATTACCATCGGCGAGGGAAAAGGGGATAATTGGTGGTGTGTACTCTTTCCTCCTCTCTGCTTTGTAGATATGAGCAACGGGGATGCCGTACCGCAAAAAAACCAGAAAGTGCTGTCTGCATCCATTTCCCCTGAAAATCAAGTGCTGGCAGCTGCCGAGTCTCACATGGATCAATCAAAATCAAATCCGGTTGAAGTTCGGTTCTTATTTCTGGATCAACTATTTCAACTGTTTAAGTAAAAAGTCCGGCCAGGCCGGATTTTTTTGTTCTAGCAAAGCCTCCCCCTTCATAACGCTAATGAGAGGACAAGTTTGATTGGGGGAATCGTCAAGATGTTTGTGATTCGCCGCGCCGCGAAACGGGATATTTTTCAAGTGAGGAAATTGCTGAACGAAGCTGGCTTAAATGATCGGGGAGTTGACAAGCATTTGGAGCACTTCTTTGTAGTTGAAAGCCCGGGGGAAAATGGAAGTGCAGCGCGGATTACCGGGGCGGTGGGGATGGAAGTATATCGGCCCTGTGGATTGCTGCGCTCCTTTGTGCTGGAGAGAGCTTCATGGAACCCCAAAGTAGGATTGCAACTGATTCAAATTTTGCTTGCTTACGCCGGACACCTTCAATTATCCCACGTCTACCTGCTGGCAGGTGCTTCCGCCTCCTTTTTTGAACAAATAGGGTTTGCTGAAGTTCCGTTTGCTGATCTTCCTGAAGATATTTCGGGTTCCGAACACCTCGAGCATACAGGACCGAACGGAACCCCTATGGTTTATGCCTGCTTTCCAAGCGGACAACACTAGAGGAATTCCCTTGCCTGTTTGTGGTATGATAAGGCAACAAGAAGGAGAGTAGAAAGGGAATGTCAGTTGAAATCAAGAATGACCCGCTGGTTGGAAGTGCATGCCTCCATGGGATTGGACCAGGCCAAACAAACAGATGAATTGATTCGGGCCGCAAAATGTTTGCGTGAAGGCGGGCTGGTTGCTTTTCCGACGGAAACGGTCTACGGCCTCGGGGCCGATGCCACTTCGGAAAAGGCAGTTGCCGCCATTTTTGAGGCCAAGGGGCGCCCTTCGGATAATCCCCTCATCATACATATCGGAAGCTTGGATCAACTGCCTTTATGGGTAGCTGACCTTCCTGTTGCAGGCCAAAAATTGGTCAGCCGTTTCTGGCCCGGCCCGTTAACGCTCGTGCTTCCCCATCGCGGAAATATCGCTCCCAATGTGACGGCCGGACTGCCGACGGTTGCTGTTCGTATGCCTTCCCATCCCGTCGCCCTGGCCCTGATTCAGTTGGCTGAAGTGCCGGTTGCCGCACCGAGTGCCAACCGTTCGGGCCGGCCCAGCCCCACCGAAGCGAGTCATGTATGGAACGACCTGGCAGGCCGGATTGATCTTCTGTTGGATGGAGGAGCGGCAGGAGTAGGAGTGGAATCTACGGTGGTTGATGTAACCGGGAAGACCCCCGTGCTGCTGCGCCCTGGAGGAGTATCTGTCGAAGAGTTGGAGCAGGTGGCGGAGACAATTGTCATCGGCTCTAGTGAGCAGTATGAACAGGGTGTTCCCCGTTCCCCGGGAATGAAATATCGCCACTATGCTCCGCGTGGAGAAGTGTGGCTGTTGCAGGGCAAAGAGGAGAATGTACATGTGTGCATGCAGAAGATGGCCAGGGATGCACAAGGAGAGGGGCACAGAGTAGGGATCTTAACAACAGAGGAACATAAAGACAAATTTGACGCGGATGTCATTGTTGCCTGCGGCCGGCGCTCCGACCCTGCCAGTGTGGCCAGGGAATTATATCGTGCCCTGCGGGTTTTTGATGAGAAACAGGCAGATTTGATTTTAGCAGAAACCTTTCCGGAGCAAGGCATCTTTTATTCGGTTATGAACCGCCTGCGCAAAGCCGCAGACGGGAGAGTCATTCAAGTTTAAGCATGGTGAAGAATCAGGGGATTGAAGAACCTGGTTCTTTTTTAATTGGACGAGGCATACCATGTGACAACAAGAATGGACAGGGGAGGATAAGGCATGGAGCTTTCTATACCGCATTGGGGACAGTTCATTACCCTTTTGATGATCGCCGTTGCTCTGGGAATGGACGCATTCTCACTTGGAATCGGCCTGGGCATGAAAAGGCTCCCTTTGCGAAAAGTTGCATGGTTGAGCCTGTCCATTGGTTTATTTCACGTATTAATGCCACTCGCGGGGATGATGTTGGGGAAGTATTTAAGCGTTGTGATGAAAGATATTGCGGCAATGGTTGGAGGAGGAATGCTTTGCTTCCTGGGAGCCGGAATGCTGTATCAAGTGATCAAGGGTGAGGAAGAAGCAAACAAGTTCAATGTGAACTCATTTATCGGGGTTCAGCTTGTTTCTTTAAGTGTCAGTATGGATTCCCTGTCAGCGGGTCTGAGTATGGGACTATTTTCCGCAGATCTCTATCTGGCTATTTTTTTGTTTGGATGCGCAGGTGCTTTGATGGCTGCCTGCGGATTGTACCTGGGGAGATTTGTGGGCAATTGGCTGGGGAGTTACGGGGAGGCACTGGGCGGGTTTATTTTGCTCTTGTTAGGGAGTAAGTTTTTATGGTGAGTAGTCTGCCGGAAGCCGTTATATATAGTGCATGGACCGGAGCATCCATCTTATTGGGAACCATACTCGTTCTTTTTTTCTCTCCCACAAGAAAAACGGTCGCTTTTTCTCTGGGAATGTCGGGAGGAGTAATGCTTTTCGTCTGCTATCTCACTTTGCTTCCCTCTGCCTTTAAACACGGCGGTTTCCTCCATCTTTTAACAGGAATGGGTACAGGTACGCTCTTAATGCTATTGCTCCATCATCTTCCTTTCAGTAAAGTAGGAAGTAAAGGGGAATCCTCTCATCTCACCAGACTGGGTTTTTTGCTGGTGATCGCCGTGGCGGCACATAATGCCCCGGAAGGAGCGGCGCTTGGGATCGGCTTTAAGACGGGGGACCATGTCGGGCATACACTGGCGCTTGCGATGGCGGTTCATAATATTCCCGAGGGAATCGGCCTGGCAGCCCCTCTGGTTGCGGCAGGGCGCCACCCGCTTCTGATCGTGTTTCTCAGTTTGTTATGCGGAGCCACATTGCCGCTGGGAACCTGGATCGGCCTTAAATATCTGACCGGATCACCGGATATTGTATCGGCAGGGCTGATTTTTGCGGCTGTGACGATGATCTGGGTTGTCATTTGCGAGATTTGTCCCAGAGCTTTTACTTTGCATAAACCGATTGCATGGGTTGGTATGGGATTTGGAGCCCTTTTTATGTATATCATCCATCTGTTCCACTGATACTGAAAACAGAAGAAATGAGGTGAGCGATTGTGTTGCGTGTTTTGTTTGTGTGTACGGGAAATACATGCCGCAGTCCGATGGCTGAAGCCATTTTGAAGAAAATAGCCGGGGATAAGCAGCTAGAAGTAGAAGTTCGGTCAGCAGGAGTATCTGCGGTCAACGGATCGCCGGCTTCCGGTAATGCCACCCGGGTGTTAAAGGAAAAAGGGATTGATCATTCTCATCGCTCACAGATCGTGGAAACGGAACTGGTGAACTGGGCTGATCTCATTCTTACAATGACTCGCAATCATAAGATTTTAATCATCAGCGATTTTCCGGAATGTGCTGATAAAGTGTTTACTTTAAAGGAATACGCGAGTTCAGGCCCCGACAGGACAGAGCTTTACCGCCGGATTGACCGGCTGCTCACCGAGATGGAGGCAAAAAGGGCAGAGGTTCAGTCGCGCTTTTCCTTGAAAGCGGATGATGAGTGGCATACCGAAGCGATCGAAGCGCTGCAAAAAGAGATACAGCCACTGCAACAGGAACAGAGCAAATTGTTGAAACAACTTGAGGGAGAATCGTCAGACCTGGATGTCAGCGACCCTTTTGGCGGCTCTGTCGAGATTTATCGCCAGTGTGCAGGTGAATTGGAATCTGTGATCAGGCAAATCGTGAAAAAGTGGAAAAAGGAGTCGGACAAAGAGTTGTAATGGCAAAGCAAAACCTTCATAACCTGGGGACATCACCCAGGGATGAAAGTTAAATCATCCGGGGAATCAGAATTCTGCCTTCCCCCCTTCAGACACACACTTTCACAGAAAAAAATACAGGGGAGTTTGATCATGCGAATATTGTTAGGATCGGATCATGGCGGAATCCGCTTAAAAGAAGAGATTAAAAACCTGCTGCGTGAAATGGGCCTGGAATATGACGATGTCGGGTGTGATTGTGAAAGCTCCGTGGATTATCCGGATTATGCAAGGCCGGTCGCGGAAAAGGTGGCACAGGGTGAGTATGACCTGGGAATCTTAATCTGTGGCACCGGAATTGGCATGTCGATCTCGGCCAATAAAGTCAAAGGGATTCGTTGTGCAGTGGTGAGCGACGAGTTTTCCGCCCGCATGAGCCGTGAGCACAATAATGCCAATATCCTGGCGCTGGGTGAACGTGTGATTGGCCCGGATCTGGCAAGATCAATTGTTCGTACCTGGCTGACTGCAGAATTCCAGGGGGGACGCCATGCCCGCCGTGTGGCAAAAATTCATGAGCTGGAAGGAAGCGGCGTGAAGTGAGCTCCCCGATACAAATTCAATCAGAGATAAAACAGGTGATTGAACAACTGCTGGAAGCAATGCCGCTCACCGACAAACATGTCCTGGTGTTTGGAGTTAGCACCAGTGAAGTGGCGGGCAGAAGGATTGGAACGGGTGGAAGTGAAGAGATTGCCGCCGCGCTGTTTGAAGGTATCTGTGAAGTCCGGCAAAAACACGGATTTCACCTCGCCTTTCAGTGCTGTGAACATCTCAACCGGGCCGTGGTTGTCGAGAGAGTGACGGCTGAAAGATTTGGCTGGCCGGAAGTGACGGCAGTCCCGATTCCTCATGCAGGCGGTGCAATGGCTGCTTACGCTTTCCGCAACCTGAATGATCCGGTACTGGTTGAACAGATCCAAGCCGATGCCGGAATTGACATCGGCGATACATTAATCGGAATGCATCTAAAGCCGGTGGCTGTTCCCGTACGCCCGCGCTGCCTGAAGGTGGGGGAAGCCCATGTGACAATGGCCAAAACCCGCCCGAAATTGATCGGCGGTGCCCGGGCCGTATATCAAATCCAGTCACCTGTACGGGAATGAGTTTGCTAGAATAGAAGTTGTTGCATCATTCCTGCCTGTTCCGGGTACGATCCGTTTTGTGAGCCGCTTTGCCCGCGGGGCTCAAAGAGGGACAATGATTGGAAACCGTTCAGACAAAGGATTGCAACAGATTCGCAAATAGGTCGAGTGGACTTACACAGAGGGGGAGAATGGTATGGAACAACTGCGACAAAAAGATCCGCAAGTGGCTGAAGCGATCGCCGCAGAGCTGGGGCGGCAGCGAAATAAAATTGAGTTGATCGCCTCGGAAAACTTTGTGAGCGAAGCGGTGCTGCAGGCGTTGGGAACCGTTTTAACCAACAAATACGCCGAGGGTTATCCGGCTAAGCGCTATTATGGCGGCTGTGAATATGTAGATGTGGTGGAAGATCTGGCCAGAGAGCGGGCAAAGAAATTATTTGCCGCCGAACATGCCAATGTCCAGCCTCATTCCGGTGCCCAGGCCAATATGGCTGTCTATTTTGCCGTGCTGGAGCCGGGGGATACGGTACTGGGCATGAACCTGGCTCATGGCGGGCACTTAACCCATGGAAGCCCCGTCAACTTCTCCGGAAAATTGTACAATTTCGTCGCTTACGGAGTGGATGCCGAAACTCATCGCATCAACTATGATGAAGTGCGCCAACTCGCTCTTGAGCACAAACCAAAATTACTGGTGGCAGGGGCCAGCGCCTATCCCCGGATCATCGATTTTGCCCGGTTGCGGGAGATTGCTGACGAGGCCGGCTGTCTGCTGATGGTGGACATGGCGCATATTGCGGGCCTGGTGGCTACAGGCCATCATCCTAACCCGGTTCCGTATGCCGATTTTGTGACCACCACCACGCATAAAACACTGCGCGGACCCCGCGGCGGCCTGATTCTTTGCAAAGAAAAATATGCCAAGTTGATTGATAAATCCATTTTCCCGGGTGTACAGGGCGGCCCGTTGATGCATGTGATTGCCGCCAAAGCAGTCGCTCTGGGAGAAGCGCTTTCCGAAGAATTTAAAACCTATTCGCAACAGGTGGTCAACAATGCCGTCCGTCTGGCAGCAAGACTGAAACATAACGGTTTTAATCTTATTTCGGGCGGAACCGACAATCATCTGGTTCTGATCGATGTCCGCAACCAGAACCTGACAGGGAAGAAAGCGGAGCATCTGCTTGACGAGGTGGGGATCACCACCAACAAAAATGCCATTCCGTTCGATCCGGAAAGCCCGTTTGTCACCAGCGGAATCCGTATCGGAACAGCTGCCGTTACCAGCCGCGGCATGGATCTCGAAGCGATGGATGAAATTGCTGATATTATCACACTCACCCTGAAAAATCCGGAAGATGAAACAGCCCATCAGGAAGCCCGTCAACGTGTGGCTGTGTTAACGGAAAAGTTTCCGCTGTATCCGGGCCTCATATATTAAGCGAAAAAGAGAAGATACCAAAGTGAATATGTAAAAACAGACCACGATTCCCGTTAGGGTGAATGAAAAAGGTCCAAATCGAATCAGAAGGCTTGTCCCTGCCGGCAAACAGGGAAGAGATCCCCAGAATCAATTCAGCTCTCGTCGCCGCCGGAATCAATGTATCTGCCATTCAAACAGCAACCCAGTCGCTGGAAGAGAAATTCCTGCAGGTAACAAGCAGGGAAAATGCAGGGTAATCCGGCGTTAAAAGAAAAAGTCTGGAATCCGCAAAAGAGAGGGTTCCAGACTTTTGTTTTTTTGACAGAAAAGCCTCATGACTTGCCGGCACAACCCAGGGATGAAAGTTTAATCATGCCGGGGAGGCAAAATTCGGGGAGCGGCCATTTCTGCTTCCTCGCAGGGCGCCAATCGGGAGCGAGTCAGAATTCTTCCCTCCCCCGATGACACACAACACTTTCGCAGAAAAGCTTGTAGGGCATCCGGTTATATGATTATATATCATTTGGGTAAGCTTAGATAAAAAAGCAAATATTAAGAGGTGAACATCGTGGGAAACGTATATGTATTTGACCATCCGCTCATTCAGCACAAGCTGACTTACATTCGCGACAAAAACACGGGAACAAAGGAATTCCGCGAATTAGTCGATGAAGTGAGTACCTTGATGGCCTATGAGATTACCAGAGATATGCCGCTTCAGGATGTAACGGTGGAAACACCGGTAGCCACGGCAAAATGCAAAGTCCTGTCCGGGAAAAAACTGGGTCTGGTCCCCATCCTGCGAGCAGGTCTTGGCATGGTGGACGGGATCTTAAAATTGATTCCGGCCGCTAAAGTGGGGCATATGGGCCTTTATCGCGATCCAGATACACTGGAGCCGGTCCACTATTATTCCAAGATGCCCACAGATATCGGGGAACGCGACCTGATTGTCATTGATCCCATGCTCGCTACAGGGGGTTCCGCCTCGGAAGCGATTCGCTCGTTAAAAGAACTGGGTGCAAAAAGCATTAAGCTGATGTGTTTAATTGCCGCGCCCCCCGGAATTGAACGAGTCCGGAAAGATCATGGTGATGTTGATATCTATGTTGCTGCCGTCGATGAAAAATTGGATGAAAAAAGCTATATCATACCGGGACTGGGTGATGCAGGGGACCGTCTTTTTGGAACAAAATAGGCATAAAATCATAGACTTGCTCATGTAATGGAACTAGACGAATCCATCACCGAAATGGGAAATTCTGCTATTTGGGAAAATCTGTATTTATTGCTTTTGCCATGCTAAACTTACATGAGAAGTATCTAAAACTCTTTTTCCTGAGGGTGATAGAATTTTCTTCACAAATTCAACAGTGTATAAATGTGACGAATTGTTCAAATCTCAAGTTTGGGAAAGCGTTGACAACAACTATCATGCTTCGTTACTATAGGCAGGGGAAAGACATGTACCCATCAACCAATCACCTCTTCGTTTAACCCCTCAGTTTGATCCTTTCCTCAACTAAAAAATTCCAATGGGGGATTTTTGTGAATAAACAAAAAGGGAACCCTTGGCAAATGGTTGCTGTGGTTGGTTCAATGGGTATGGAGGTAATTCTCCTGACGATAGGCGGGGCATGGTTGGGCAGATGGTTGGACACTGTCTGGCAAACCAAACCCACCATGCTGATCATAGGAGTGCTGGTAGGAATCGTACTGGGATTTGTCAGTGCGGCCTACACATTAAAAGCATCATTAAAGGAATGACTCCTCATGGATCCCATGAAATCCATTTGCCGTCGAGTTTTGGTCTTCACTGTTGGACTCATTATCGCGTTATTGATCTTATGGTTTTCAACTTCTTATCAACAAGCAATAGCAGGGCTTATTCTCGGAATCCTGGTCAGTTTGTACAATGTTCTTTATCTGGCCAGAAAGCTCCGTATCGCGGGTGAATATGCAATAGCCACTGGCTCTCCCAAAACTCCGGGCGTTGGCATGTTAAACCGGTTTCTCATGGTAACCCTGGCTGTTATGATTACTGTCAAATACCCGGGAACATTTGATTTCAGGTCAATGGTGTTGGGGTTGCCGGTTTGCTATATACTTTCAGTTTTTATGTACTTTTGGTGTTCGAAAAGAGAAAAGAGATTGAACGAAGGGGGTGAACAAAGGGAATGGAATTAACACCAAAGGTGGAGTTTTTAGGCCTTACCTTTGATTTAACAGTAATCATCGGTTCACTTTTAACGGCTGTCATTGTGCTTTTAATCACAATCGCAGCGACTCGCGGTCGGAAAATGGTACCGACGGGATTGCAAAACCTTGTTGAAATGATTATCGACTTTTCCCGCGGGATGGCGCGGATGAGTTTTGATGACAAAACAACAGAAAAGTTTCTCGGCTTTACTTTTACCCTCTTCCTGTTTATCTTTGTGGCCAATCAGCTGGGTGTCATCATGATGGTATCTGCTGAAGCAGAACATCCGATCCCTGCGCTCGGGATTACGGAAGAGGCAATGAAAGAAGGAAACACAAGAGATGTGGCATGGTTAAAATCCCCGACTGCTGACATGAATGTAACGTTTGCGATGGCGATCGCGATTGCCTTATTCGCCAATTATATGGGGATCCGTGCCGGCATAAAAAAATACCTGGGGCATTTTTTCAGCCCGCTGGGCTTGTTGCATGTGATTGAAGAGTTTGCCAAACCGGCCACACATGCCATGCGTTTATGGGCAAATATCTTTGCCGGTGAAGTTTTGATTTTGATCATGTTAACAAAAGGTCCTATTTGGTTAACGGGTGCACCATTACTGCTTTGGATGGGCTTCTCGCTCTTTGTGGGTACCATTCAGGCTTATATCTTTACAGTTCTTGCAAATGTTTATATCGGACAAAAAATGGCAAGCCACTAAGCGGTGTTCCAAACAAATAAGGAGGATTTGATACAAATGGATTTGAACATTCTTTCAGGTGCAATCATGATTGCTTTTGCTGCTCTGGGTGCGGCGATCGGTAACAGTAACTTGTTCGGTAAATATATCGAAGGGATCACTCGTCAACCTGAGGCAAGAGGCGTATTGTTCGGACAGTCTATGATCTTGTTCGGTCTGGTAGAGGCCTTACCCATCATCGGTATTGCTTTAGGGATCCTGTTGCTCTTCGGTGTTATCGGCGGGTAAACGATTCTGCAAAGAGATGAGGCGGGGGAAGGGAATCAATTCTCCCCCGCTATTATTTTAAGTTTGAAGGGAGTGACTTGATTTGCTGGAGTTTCACTTGGGAACGATGTTATCTCAGCTAGTCATTTTTATAATCTTAATGCTCCTTGTTTCAAAATTTGCTTTACGCCCGATATTGGGGACGATGAAAAAGCGCCAGAGCCATATTGAAAATCAAATCTCCGAAGCGGAGAAAAACCGTGAGGATGCTATCAAATTAGTGGAAGAGCAAAAAGAAGCATTAAACAAGGCCCGCCTGGAAGCAAAGGAAATGATCGAACGGGCCAAGTCACAAAAAGAGCGTGAAGCGGAAGAAATTATCCAAAAGGCTCAAGAACGTGCAGAACGGATGATTCAAGAGGCGACGACTGAAATCCAGCGGGAAAAAGAGAAAGCGCTTGCCGATCTGCGTGATGAGATTGGTGCTCTGAGCGTTCAACTCGCATCCAAAATGCTGGAACAGGAGCTGGACCAGAAAGGGCAATCCAAACTGGTGGACCGTTACCTTGAACAGGTAGGGCGATTGCAATGAGCGGATCCGTTGTAGCGAAGCGTTACGCAAAAGCGATGTTTGAAGTCGCCATGGAAAAGAACCTGTTGGATCAAGTGGAAACAGAGCTGACACAGATTGTTGAAACCTTTTCCGCCTCCCCGGAGTTAATGGAGTGGTTCAGCCACCCCAATACAGACTCTGCTCAGAAAAAAGAATTGTTTTCCACCCTCTTTAAGGAATTGAATGAAATCACACAGAACCTGCTCTTTTTGCTGGCTGATCGTCACAGAGAAGGATATATCGGAGAAATCGCAGCTGAATACAAGGAATTGGCCAATGAAGCAAGAGGAGTGGCTGAAGCGATTGTAACCTCGGCCACACCTCTCACCGAAGAAGACAAGCAGCAGTTGACAGAGGTATTCCAGCAGATGGTCGGAAAAACGATTCACATCAATAATGTCGTCGATTCGGATATTCTCGGTGGTGTCATTGTCCAGATCGGTGACCGCCTGTACGATGGAAGCTTAAAAACAAAACTGGTCCGCTTTCAAGAGCGCTTGAAAGGATCAAGAGTCGGATAGAACAACGTGAAAGATAGGGGTGACATCACTTATGAGCATTAAACCGGAAGAGATCAGTTCGCTGATTAAGCAACAGATCGAAAACTACCGTACCGAAGTCGAAGTAACCGACGTCGGAACTGTCATCCAGGTGGGTGACGGGATCGCTCGCGTTCACGGTCTGCAAAATGCCATGGCCGGTGAACTTTTAGAGTTTAAGGGTGGCGTCATGGGAATGGTTCTGAACCTGGAAGAAAACCATGTCGGGGCTGTTATCTTAGGTCCGTACACCGAAATTCGTGAAGGGGATCAGGTAAAACGGACCGGACGCCTGATGGAAGTGCCTGTGGGTGAAGCACTGTTGGGACGTGTGGTGAACCCGCTCGGACAGCCGCTTGACGGAAAAGGTCCGATCGAAACCACCGAATTCCGTGCAGTTGAATCTCCGGCCCCCGGTGTTATTGACCGTAGATCGGTTCATGAGCCGTTGCAGACAGGGATTAAGGCGATTGACTCCATGATCCCGATTGGACGCGGCCAGCGTGAGTTGATCATCGGTGACCGGCAAACGGGTAAAACGACGATTGCGATTGACACGATTATCAACCAAAAAGATCAAAATATGGTTTGTGTCTATGTGGCAATCGGACAAAAGCAATCCACGGTTGCTCAGGTTGTGGAAACACTGCGCCGCCATGGGGCGCTTGAATATACGATTGTGGTTGTGGCAAGCGCTTCTGATCCGGCACCGCTTCTCTTCCTGGCGCCGTATGCGGGTTGTTCCATGGGTGAATACTTCATGTATAAAGGCGGGCACGTTCTCTGCGTGTATGACGACCTTTCCAAGCAAGCGGCTGCATACCGGGAGCTTTCCCTCTTGCTCCGCCGTCCGCCGGGCCGTGAAGCGTATCCGGGGGATGTATTCTACCTTCATTCCCGCCTTCTTGAACGTGCGGCTAAACTTTCTGATGAGCGGGGTGGGGGATCGCTGACTGCCCTGCCGTTTATCGAAACTCAGGCGGGAGACGTTTCCGCTTACATTCCAACCAACGTGATCTCCATCACCGATGGGCAAATCTTCCTGGAGTCTGACTTGTTCTACTCTGGTATTCGCCCGGCGATCAGCGTCGGTACATCTGTATCCCGGGTAGGGGGAGCCGCGCAGATCAAAGCGATGAGCAAAGTTTCCGGTACCTTGAAACTTGACTTGTCTCAGTACTACGATTTGGCGGCATTTGCCCAGTTCGGGTCTGATCTGGATAAATTTACGCTTGCGAAACTGGAACGCGGAAAACGGGTGATCGAGATCCTGAAGCAGGATGAGCATCAGCCGATGGCGGTTGAAAAACAGGTTGTTTCCATCTACCTGGTAACCAAAGGCCATCTGGATGATATCCCTGTCGAGGATGTCCGCCGTTTTGAAAGCGAGTTCCATGCGTTCCTGGATGCGAACCATGCTGACATCTATGCAAGCATCCGCGATAACAAGAAGATTGAAGAAGACAATGAAGAAAAACTGAAAAAAGCGATTGAAACCTTCAAAAAAGGATTTGTTGTCTCCGAGTAATGTGTAATTGCGTCTCCAACTCTGGCTGAACATCTGGCGGGCTGCTAAAAACGGGAGGCGGCCCGGACAGATGTCAGTGGATGAAAGGCGGTGAACATTCACATGGCACAATCGATGCGGGATATTAAACGGCGCATTCGTTCTTTTGAAAACATGAGGAAAATCACCAAGGCGATGAAAATGGTAGCTGCCGCCAAGTTGCGCCGTGCTCAGGAACAGGCAGAAGCAGCCCGTCCCTATGCGGATAAATTGCGGGAAGTGATCATCAATCTGGCCCAGGGAACGAACAGCAAACATCCGATGCTTATTTCCCGTCCGGTGAAAAAGACGGGATATCTGGTGATTACCTCTGACAGAGGTCTCGCCGGCGGATATAACAGCAACTTGCTCCGCATGTTGACGCAAACACTGAACAAGCGCCATAAAAGCAAAGACGAGTATGTCATTTTTGTGATTGGCCGGAAAGGGCGCGACTTCCTTAAGAAGCGGAATTATCCGGTGATTGCTGAAAGAACCGGCCTGCCGGACTCACCGGTCTTTTCCGATGTGAAGGAGATTGCCGGTCAAGCGGTCGGGTACTATGCGGAAGAAAAATTTGATGAGCTCTACATTATGTATAACCAGTTTGTCAATCCGGTTGTTCAGCGTCCGGTTGAGAAACGCCTGTTACCGCTGGAAAGTGATGATTTGCAGGAAACTTCCCCGGGAGTAAAAACATTTTACGAGTATGAACCATCAGAAGAGCAGGTTCTGGCGGAAATTCTCCCCCGGTATGCCGAGACGTTGATCTTCAGTGCTTTGCTGGACGGAAAAGCGAGTGAGTTTGCGGCGAAGATGACTGCGATGAGCAGTGCCACCGATAACGCGACGGAAATGATTGCTGATCTGACCATTCAGTTTAACCGTGCACGCCAGGCTGCGATTACCCAGGAGATCGCCGAAATTGTGGGTGGAGCAGCAGCACTCTGATTCACTTTTGTTAGGACTTATCTTTTCTTTGGACGGATCTATCAGCGATTTACTTATCTTTAATTAAGTAAGAGATGCAGTTAAGGAGGGAATTTGATGAGCACTGGACGTGTTCTTCAGGTAATGGGTCCGGTTGTGGACGTCGAGTTTGAGCGCGGACACCTGCCTGAAATCAACAATGCCATTAAAGTAAAACGCCCGGACGGCAGCGAGCTGGTTTTAGAAACAGCTCTCCATCTGGGAGATAATACTGTGCGTACGGTTGCCATGGCCTCTACCGATGGCCTGGTCCGCGGTATGGAAGCAGTGGATACCCGCGCCGCGATTTCTGTCCCGGTCGGACGTGAAGTGTTGGGGCGTGTATTTAATGTGCTGGGTGAACCGATTGATGAAGCCGGACCGGTAAATGCCAAGGTAAGACATCCGATTCATCGCCCGGCTCCGGACTTTGAACAACAATCCACCGCACAGGAAATGCTTGAAACCGGAATTAAAGTGATCGACTTGCTTGCCCCGTACGCCAAGGGGGGTAAAATTGGCCTTTTCGGTGGTGCGGGTGTAGGTAAAACGGTTACAATTATGGAATTGATCCACAACATTGCCCAGGAACATGGTGGCTTGTCCGTATTTGCCGGTGTGGGTGAACGGACCCGTGAAGGGAACGACCTGTACCATGAGATGAAAGACTCTGGCGTAATCAGCAAAACCGCGATGGTCTTCGGACAGATGAACGAGCCTCCGGGTGCGCGGATGCGCGTGGCTCTCAGCGGTTTGACCATGGCGGAACACTTCCGTGACGAGGAAGGCCAGGATGTACTTCTGTTTATTGATAACATTTTCCGCTTTACCCAGGCCGGTTCCGAAGTATCTGCCCTGTTGGGCCGGATGCCGTCTGCGGTAGGTTACCAGCCGACCCTCGCTACCGAGATGGGTCAATTGCAAGAACGGATTACCTCAACCAAAACAGGTTCGGTTACTTCCATCCAGGCAATCTATGTACCGGCGGATGACTATACCGACCCGGCTCCGGCGACTGCGTTTACTCACCTGGATGCAACCACCAACCTGGAGCGCCGCCTGACGCAAAAAGGGATTTTCCCGGCGGTAGATCCGCTCGCATCTACTTCCCGGATTCTCTCTCCGGCCGTTCTTGGAGAAGAACACTATCAAGTGGCCCGCGGCGTACAACAATTGCTGCAACGCTATCAGGAACTTCAGGATATCATCGCCATCCTCGGTATGGATGAGCTGTCCGAAGAAGATAAACAGCTGGTAGCACGGGCCCGGAAAGTAGAAAGATTCCTGTCTCAACCGATGCACGTTGCCGAACCGTTTACCGGCCGTCCCGGTGTCTATGTGCCGGTGAAAGAGACTGTTCGGAGCTTCAAAGAAGTACTCGAAGGAAAACATGATGATCTGCCTGAAGAAGCTTTCTATATGGTCGGGTCGATTGACCAGGTACTGGAAAGAGCCAAAGAACTCGGTTATACACGGACTATTTAATCATCCCAACAACAAAAGCTTGATCAGTTCCCCGGCAGAGCCGGTAAGGACACGGCTCTGTCAGGACTTTTTTTCAAGTTTTCCATTGTTGAGGTAGCATTTTACGAAAAAGAGGTGATGTCCGCATGAGTAAAATGCAGCTGGATATCGTGACACCGGAGCGGCTCGTCTACTCTGATGAAGTAGACATGGTGATTACACGTGCTGCTGCAGGGGACATCGGTATTTTGCCTAGACATGCTCCTCTCGTCAGCCCGTTAGGAGTCACAACCGTTCGTGTGAAAAAGGACGGACAGGAAGAAAAGATTGCCGTTTCCGGCGGTTTTTTGGAAGTTCGCCCGGATAAAGTAACTATTTTGGCGGAAGAGGCAGATCTTCCCGGCGAATAGATAAAAGTGCACATGCAAAGTATGGGCAGCTGTTCTTTAAGCCCGCAGTAAAGGCTACAAAGGGCAATTCCCTGACAGGATACCCGATGAACCGTATGAATGCAAGAAAGAACCGTTGATTAAAATTTAAAAGCACTCTTTGCGCAGATGACGCGAAGAGTGCTTTTTTACACCTGCAGAAGCACTTGATGGCGTATACTTCTCACAATTGGAAAAGTGGTGTATAATCAATCAATAGAGGCCGGATGATTTTTTTACAACTATTATTTGGTTTACTTTGCCAAAATATATCTTGCGTATCTAGCAGGGTTGGCAATAAAGCCGGGGGAAGCGGACAATCGTCGGCAACGGGCTCTCATGCAAAATGAACTTTTGATTGTAATGTTAAGAATTATAAAAAGCGTTTGGGTAATTTTATTGTACTTGAAAAGAATCGCCAAACTTGTCGGTTGGGCTTTTTTTCTGTTTACTGCACAATCTCTCGTCTGAAGCAGTGCTCTTTCTGCTCTCCTGTGCGGTGTTCACGAGCGGCAGCCATATGGACGGGGATGTTTAGTGAACTGTTTCATCAAGATTATTCTATTTAAACGCTTTATTACAGATTTTCCGCGGGTCCGCTGAACATGTAGCTTCCCTGTAGTCAATATGCCAAGCATAATCTGTAGGCGGAGGGTTGATTGGATGAGTCTGGATGCTAGTTTTGTAAGTATAGCGATCTTTTTTCTTGTTGGGATCGCCTTGCCGGTAGGGGCTTTAACTGCAGGACGTCTGTTGCGCCCTCACCAGCCATCTGCGGATAAGTCGATCACCTATGAAAGCGGTGTCGACCCTACCGGAGACAGCTGGATTCAGTTTAATGTCCGCTACTATCTGTTTGCTTTGCTGTTTGTCATCTTCGATGTTGAGACCGTTTTTCTGTATCCGTGGGCGGTTGCATATGACTCGTTGCGTGAGAGTATCGGTTTATTTGTGCTGGTGGAAATGCTGGTGTTTGTACTGTTTCTTGTCATCGGGCTCATCTATGCCTGGAAAAAGAAGGTGCTGGAATGGAAATAAACTTGGAGAATATTACACCGTTTGAAGAGCAAGAGTTGAACAGAAATGTGCTGACAACCAATTTGGAGATGATCAAGGCATGGGCTCGCAGCAACTCGATGTGGCCGCTTACTTTCGGTCTGGCCTGCTGTGCGATTGAAATGATGGGAACCGGTGGTTCTCATTATGATTTGGACCGTTTTGGAGTTATATTTCGCGCTTCGCCAAGACAGTCTGATGTTATGATTGTCGCCGGCACGGTAACGAAAAAAATGGGCCCGTTGCTCCGCCGTCTCTATGACCAAATGCCCGAACCAAAATGGGTAATTGCGATGGGTTCCTGTGCTACAGCGGGCGGACCCTATGTAAAATCATACTCAGTTGTGAAAGGTGTCGACCAAATTGTTCCGGTGGATGTTTATATCCCGGGCTGTCCGCCAAATCCGGCGGCTCTCATCTACGGTATTCATAAACTGCAAGAGAAAATCCGCTATGAAGCCAGGCACGGAAGGAAGGTGACCAATCAATGACAGACAAAGATGAGAAAAAGAAAACACCTTCCGGGGAGGAAACATCATCTTCCGTAGAAAAAAAACAGGTAAAATCTGAGCAGGACGGAAAAGAAGACGGAAGTGAAGCACCCCTCTTCGAAAAACAAACGTCTTCTTCAGCGGAGAAGTCCGGTAAAAAGCAGCAAAAGTCTGTTGGTTTTGACCCAGCCGGCGGGGAGAAGCCGGTACCCAGAGCTCCCCGTGCCGCCGCAGCCGGAAGAGCACGCCCGGCCGCCGGAACGAGGCCGCGTCCGGGGGCAGCCAGAGCACCCAAAGAGGAAAAGCCGGAAGAGCCTTCTCCGAAGCAGCCAGTACTTGATCGTTTTGTGGCGCTCATCAAAGAGAAAGCCGGAGCGGACTCTATTGAGGATGCTTATATTAATCGCCCCAATGCCCATCTGCCAACATTAGTCATAAAAAAGAATCACTGGTTAGAGGTAGCAACCTTGCTCAAAGAGGAACCTGCTCTTTCTTTCGATTATGTAAGAAATCTGTCGGGTGTGGATTACGAAACCCATCTGGAAGTTGTCTATCATCTGATTTCTTTTACTCACTCTCACCAAATTGGGATTCGTGTCAAAACGGACCGGGAACAGGCAAAGGTCCCAACCGTATCCCATCTGTGGAAAACGGCTGACTGGAATGAACGGGAAATCTATGACTTGCTCGGTGTTCATTTTGAAGGTCATCCCAACTTAAAGCGGATTCTCATGCCGGATGATTGGGTAGGTCACCCTTTGCGCAAAGATTACGAACCGCTGGATAAGGAGGTATAATCCTTGCTGCGAACAGAAGAAATGCTGCTAAACGTAGGCCCCCAGCATCCGAGCACTCACGGAGTTTTGCGCCTGGTCGTCAAAATGGACGGGGAGACGATTGTCGATGCAGAACCGGTGATTGGCTATTTGCACCGGGGAACGGAAAAATTAGCGGAAGACCTCAATTACACGCAAATTATACCGTATACAGACCGGATGGATTATCTGGCTGCCATGACCAATAACTATGCCATCGTGCATGCGACGGAAACGCTGATGGGTTTGGAAATCCCCGAGCGGGCCGAGTTTTTGCGCGTCATTGTGATGGAGTTAAACCGGATCGCCAGCCATTTGGTATGGATGGGAACATACCTGCTGGATATCGGCGCGATGAGCCCTTTTCTGTATGCTTTCCGCGACCGGGAGCAAATTCTGAACCTGTTCAATGAACTTTGCGGAGCCAGATTAACCTATAATTATATGCGGGTTGGCGGAGTCAAATGGGATGCTCCTCCGGGCTGGATCGAAAAAGTGGCAGGGTTTGTTGAGTATATGAAGAAACAGATGAAGGAGTATCACGGACTGATCTCCGGAAATGAAATCTTCATTCAACGGACAAAAGGGATCGGGATCTACGATCGGGACACGGCAATCCAATTTGCTCTGTCCGGAGCCAACCTGAGGGTGACCGGGATCAAATGGGATTTGCGAAAAGATCAGCCTTACTCGATTTACGACCGTTTTGACTTTCATATTCCGGTTGGAAAAACAGGTGACCTATATGAGAAATACCATTGCCGGATGCAGGAAATAGATGAATCGCTCAAAATTGTGGAGCAAGCTGTCCATCAGTTTCCTGAAGATGGGCCCACGATGGGGAAGGTGCCGCGTGTCCTTCGTGTACCGGAAGGTGAGGTATACGTAGGGATTGAATCGCCGCGCGGAGAACTAGGCTGCCATATCGTAAGCAAAGGGAAGGATAAACCGTGGCGGCTGAAGTTCCGTCGGCCCTCGTTCTATAATCTGCAAATCCTGCCTACTCTTTTAAAAGGGGAGAATATTTCCAACCTGGTTGCAATTCTGGGTGGTATTGATATTGTACTTGGGGAGGTGGATTGCTGATGAACCTCATCATCATCCTGGGCCCCGTTTTGTTGCTCCTTGTCGTGCTGGGTTTTGTCACCTATGCGATTTTGTTTGAGCGGAAAGTGATCGGTTGGATTCAAAACCGGGTTGGTCCGGTGCGCGTAGGGCCGTGGGGATTGCTGCAAACCGTGGCTGATGTTTTTAAACTCCTGATCAAAGAGGATATTGTCCCGAAAAAGGCAGATGAGGCCCTGTTTAAAATTGCGCCTGTCATCGCTTTTGTACCGGCGTTTGCCGTTCTCGCTGTGATCCCGTTTACGGACAAGATCAAATTTGCCGATTTTGCCGTCGGGCTTCTGTACTACATGGCGATCTCCAGCATCACCATCATCGGAATTTTGATCGGCGGCTGGGCCTCCAATAACAAGTATGCCCTTTTGGGAGGCATGAGGTCGGCGGCTCAGATGATCAGCTATGAAATCCCGCTCGTCATGTCTGTCGTAGGGATTATCATGAGTGCCGGATCATTAAATTTACACGAAATTGTGGCTGCCCAGGAAAAAGTCTGGTTTATTTTCCCGCAATTTATCGGGTTTGTTGTTTTTCTTATCGCCTCCATCTCGGAGTTAAACCGGACACCGTTTGACCTGCCGGAAGCAGAATCAGAACTGGTCGCCGGTTATCATGTGGAATATACAGGTTTTCGCTTTGCCTTCTTTATGCTGGCAGAGTATGTATATGTCTTCGCCATGGCCTCCTTAACTACGGTCCTTTATCTGGGTGGATGGAATGCACCGTTCGGGCTCACATTTATTCCGCCTGTGGTCTGGTTCATTCTGAAGTTTGGACTGATCGTGTTTTTCTTGTTCTGGGTTCGGGCTACCATGCCGCGGATTCGTGTTGACCAACTGATGCAGTTTGCCTGGAAGGTACTCCTGCCGCTCGCCCTGTTTAACATTTTTTTGAGCGCAGTTTTAAAAGAAGTTCCGATGATCGGCCAGCTGTATTAAAAAGGATAGGAGGGAAGAGAAGACATGTTTGGGTTAGTTAAAGGTCTTGGCATCACCCTGAAAAATATGACCAAACCGAAAGTGACCTACAGTTATCCGGATGAACCGTTAAAGATGCCGGACCGGTTTAGGGGGATCCAGTATTTTGACCCGGAAAAATGTATTGTCTGCAATATGTGCGCCCGGATCTGCCCCACTGATTGCATTACCTTAACGGGCAAGAAGCATCCGGACCCTGACAAAAAGGGAAAAGTCATCGAAACGTATGATATCAATTTTGAAATTTGCATTTTGTGTGATTTATGTACGGAAGTTTGTCCCACCGAGGCGGTAGTGATGACAAATAACTATGAACTGGCGGTTTACAGCCGTGACGAGCTGTTTAAAGATATGGAGTGGCTGCATGCCAATGATCAAAATATCCGGGTGGAGAATAACTCGGCGAAGCCTAAAAAGCCAGGAGGGAAGGCATCATGAACCTGACTGGTGAATTTATCGCTTTTTTCATTTTATCTGTGATGGCGATTGGCGGAGCCGTGTTTATGATCAACTTTACCCGCGTCATCCATATGGCGCTGGCTCTGGCCTTTACCTTTTTCAGTATTGCCGGAATCTACCTGCTCTTAAATGCTGAATTTTTGGCTGTTGTCCAGATCCTCATCTATACCGGAGCCGTTTCCATTCTGATGTTATTTGGGATTATGTTAACGAAGCATAAAGATGAGGATCAAGGCAGCATCCGGCCCATGCACTCCGTCCTCAGCTTTATAGGGGTAGCGGCATTTTTCGGTGTAGTGATGTGGATTATCTACCAAACGCCAATCGCCGGCGGAACGGCAGATCCTAAACTGTTTGGGGTTGCTAAACTGGGAGAAACAGTTTTTAAACAATATGTCATTCCGTTTGAGTTAGCATCCGTCCTGTTGCTCGTCGCCCTGGTAGGAGCTGTCATCCTTGCCAAAAAGGAGGAGAAATAGATGTATCTCACTTCTTATCTGGCACTGGCTGCTATTTTGTTCAGCATTGGATTGTACGGGGTGTTGACAAAACGGAATGCCGTCATTGTCCTCTTTTCGATTGAATTGATGCTGAACGCAGTCAATATCAATCTGGTTGCCTTTTCTAAATATGGATTGTTTCCGAACATTACGGGGCAAATATTTACTTTGTTCACCATCACAGTAGCTGCGGCGGAAGCGGCGGTGGGAATCGCCATCTTAATTGCTCTTTACCGCAATAAGGGAACGGCAGAAGCAGATAAATATGACTCAATGAAAGGTTGACGACATCTCAAAAAACATTTCGGAAGAAGGATGGGTAAACATGAAGGCTTTATTCATTCCCCTCTTTCCCTTGATCGCTTTTCTTCTGCTCACCGTGGGAAGAAAGGTGTGGAGTAAAGGAGCGTCTGCCCTGATCGGCATCATCGCCACCTTTATTTCCTTGCTCCTTTCGCTCCCGGTCTTATGGGAAAGTATAACCAACACCGGGCAAACTTACTGGAAAGTGCCCTGGTTTCATATTGATCAAACCGTCATCAATTTCAGCATCGATGTTGCGCCGTTAAATGTCTTGATGTTAGTGATCGTAAGTTCGGTCAGTTTTCTTGTCCAGCTTTATTCCTGGGGGTATATGAAAAAAGATAAGCGGTTAAATACCTTCTATGCTTATCTCTCTCTTTTCACCTTCTCCATGCTTGGGCTGGTGATCTCGTCCAACTTGCTTGGGATCTATATTTTCTGGGAGCTGGTGGGGGTTTGCTCGTTCCTGTTAGTCGGCTTCTGGTACTTTAAGCCTGAGGCAAAAGCGGCGGCGAGAAAAGCATTTATCGTAACAAGAATCGGTGATATAGGCCTGTTTATCGCGATCTCCCTCCTGTTCTGGCAAGCGGGAAGCTTTGAGTTGAGAGACCTTAAAGAGGCTGTCGCCGGAGGTGTGATCGAACCCTGGATGATCACATTGACCGCGATTCTCATATTTGTGGGTGCGGTCGGTAAGTCAGGCCAGTTTCCCTTACATACCTGGTTGCCCGATGCGATGGAAGGTCCGACTCCGGTCAGTGCTCTCATCCATGCCGCTACGATGGTGGCCGCAGGTGTTTATCTTGTCGCCAATCTCTTTTTCCTGTTCCAGGCATCAGAGACGGCCATGAGTGTGGTGGCTTATATCGGTGGCTTCACAGCGATTTTTGCCGCTTCAATCGGATTGGCTCAAAACGATATCAAACGGGTTCTTGCTTATTCAACCGTCAGCCAGCTGGGGTACATGATGCTGGCCCTTGGATCGGCCGGTTATGTTGCGGGGGTTTTCCATCTGATGACTCATGCTTTCTTTAAAGCACTGTTGTTCCTCGGAGCGGGAGCCGTAATTGTCAGCCTGCACCACGAACAGGATATTCGCAAGATGGGCGGATTGTGGAAGAAAAATCGATGGCTGGGCATCTGGTTTCTCATCGGATGTCTCTCGATCGCCGGTATCCCGCCTTTTTCAGGATTTTTCTCCAAGGATGAAATATTGCTGTCCGCCTATACCGATGGCCGGATGGGGCTGTTTGCAGTGGGAGTGATTGCGGCATTCTTCACCGCTTTTTATATGTTTCGCCTGTTTTTTATGGTGTTTACCGGGGAAGCCCGCGGAGATCATAAGGCGGATCGCGTTCCCTGCGTAATGATGATTCCAATCATGATCCTGGCTCTTTTCACCACGGTGGCCGGATTTTCAAATACCCCCGGGCATTGGCTGGAACACTGGCTGACTCAAGGCTTGTCGATCCATCAGGCTTCGCTTGAGCAAACGCCGCTGTGGATTCCGTTCCTGGCGATCGCGGTTGCCCTGTTGGGAATCGGGTTGGCCTATGTGATGTACGGGCAAAAACGAATTTCTCCTGCATCTGTGACCAGAGCAGTTCCCTGGCTCTACCAGCTGGTCTACCGCAAATATTATATTGATGAAGTTTACCATGTTCTATTTGTTTTGCCGCTGAAAGGGTTTGGCTGGTTTTTAAACGGGATCGACCGCTTCATTGTGGGTGGACTTGTCTACTTGAGCGCCTGGGTTTCCTCGGTGATCGGACAACTGGGTTCCCGCTTGCAAAACGGTCAGGCCCAGACCTATGCCCTGGTCAGTTTGATCGGGTTTGTCTTGTTGATTGTCGGCTTGACGGCGGGGAGGTTATTTGAATGGAAATGATCATGGATTGGTCTCCAACTTTGGTTACATTTGCGCCACTCATTGGTGTTTTTCTCATTCTCTGCCTTCCCCGGAAAAAGCAGGGGTGGCATCGTCTCACAGGCATCCTGGCTACCCTTCCGTCCCTGGCTCTGTCCGTCCTGATGTACGCTGCTTTTGATACAGGGCAAAATGGAATGCAGTGGCTGAAGTCTTATGTATGGTTTCAAGTCCCGTTCCCGCAGGCAAACCCGTGGGTTTTTCATTACAGTATGGGGGCGGACGGCTTGTCCGTGCCACTTGTTCTGCTCACCAGTATCGTAAGTACACTGGCAGCGGTGGCCTCTTTGTACATCAAAAAGAGAACGAAAGAGTACTATCTGCTTCTGTTATTATTGCAGACAGGGATGCTGGGAGTATTCCTTGCCCATGACTTTTTCTTGTTCTTTATCTTCTTTGAGATTACTCTGGTCACTACATTTTTTCTCATTGGGATCTGGGGGTATCTCGGTAAAGAAAAAGCGGCAAATCACTTTTTGCTTTACAACGGATTGGGATCGGGCTTTATGTTGTTTGCCCTGGTCGGTTTTCTGCTCCTGTTTGGATCGCTGGAGTATTCCGCGATTGAAAAGGGCATGAGCGAGATTATTGCTCAGGCGGATCTGTTGAACGACCAGTTTAAAGTGATGTTATGGCTGATCTTTATATGCCTCATCATCGCCTTTGGCATCAAATTGCCAATGTTCCCGTTCCATCCCTGGATGCTCCGCGTTCACACGGAAGCACCAACTCCTGTGGTGATGATCCATTCGGGAATTTTGCTGAAGATGGGAGCTTATGGCTTGATTCGTTTCGGGGTGGGCTTTTATCCGGCCTATATGAAAGAGGCGGCAACTGTACTTGCCATCCTCGGATTGATCAACATTCTGTACGGTGCAATTCTCGCTTTTGTAGAAAAAGAGCTGAAAAAAGTGTTAGCCTACTCCAGTGTCAGCCATATGGGGATTATCCTGCTCGGTGTTGCCGCACTTAATGGTACGGGCCTGCAAGGAGCTATTTTTCAGGCCATCTCACACGGATTGATTTCAGCGCTGCTGTTTTTCCTCGTGGGAAGCTTATATGAACGGACCAAAACGACCCAGCTGGATGAGTTGAGCGGATTAGCCAAATCGATGCCGCTCTTCTCGGGAATCATGATGGTGGCCGCACTGGCACTTCTCGGGCTGCCTGGTTTATCCGGATTTATCAGCGAATTTATGGCGTTTTTAGGGTTGTTTAAGGTGAAACCGGTTATAGCTGCGATTGGAACCCCTGGATTGATCCTGGCAGCTGTCTATACACTGAGGGCTGTGTTAAAAACTTCCTTTGGGCCGATTCGGGAACGGTTTGTACAACTTTCAGATATCCATATCAAAGAAAGTGTTCCCATGATGATATTCGTTGGGCTCATCGTCCTGATTGGTGTCTATCCGGATGTTCTGGGCAATCCGATGCAGCAAACATTACAACTTATCGTGTCAAGGATCGGAGGGTAGGCACATGGAACAATATCTGCTCGATTTTGATTTGAAGGTAATGGCTCCGGAGCTGGTCATCGTCTCTGCCGCCGCCCTTCTGTCAGTGATCGATTTAGTGTTGAAGGAATCGGTTCCGCGCAAGATCATCGGTGTTTTAAGCCTGCTGAGCGTTATTGCGGCCGGAGTCTTTGTCGGTATGGGCTTTGACCACCCAAGTTATCAAATTTTGGGGGATACCTATCGCATTGATCCCTACAGCTTAACTTTTAAGGGAATCATCCTTGCCGGAACAGCCCTTGTGCTCCTCTTTTCTCTGGGACAGAAAAAAGAAGACCCGGAAGCCAAAGAAGGAGAGTACTACTATCTCCTGTTAACCGCGGTCCTCGGTGGAATGATCATGGTTTCTTCCGCCGACTTGATCACCCTGTTCGTCGGGCTGGAACTATTAAGCCTTTCTTCTTATATTCTGGTGGGGATTCGCAAAAAAGAATTGCAATCAAATGAAGCGGCCTGGAAGTACGTTGTGCTGGGAGGCGTTTCCTCTGCTTTTATTCTGTACGGGATGTCATTTGTCTACGGATTGACCGGTAGCACCAATCTGTTTACGATCCAGCAGAGGATGATGGAGGCATTAAACGGCGGATATGAGCTTATCATCTTTCTTTCCCTGTTCTTGATGGTAGTGGGCTTTGGCTTCAAAATCGCCACTGCTCCCTTCCAAATGTGGACACCTGATGTCTACCAGGGAGCCTCCACTCCGATTACGGCATTTTTATCCGTCGTTTCCAAAACAGCTGCTTTTGCCTTTGTAATGCGTATTTTGCTGATCGCCTATGTCCCTCTTATCAACACGGGGGCCTGGGAAGAAGTGGTTGGACCCCTCTTGATCATCATCGCCGCCCTTTCGATGATAGTGGGAAATACAGTTGCTCTCAAACAAACCAACGCGAAGCGGCTGATGGCTTATTCCAGCATTGCACAGGCAGGGTACATTTTAGTTCCTCTTGCCACCCTGGGCTTGATGCCATTTTCAAGTATGGCGTACTATCTTCTGGTCTACCTGTTTATGACTATGGGCGCATTCTGCATCATTGATCTGGTAACCAGGGAATCGGAAAATGAAAAAATCAGTGCATTTGCAGGGTTGCATCGAAAATCGCCCTGGCTTGCTTTTGCCATGTCCGTCTTCTTGATCTCGCTGGCGGGAATTCCGGTCACAGCCGGTTTTTTCGGCAAGTTTTATCTTCTGACCAGCGCAGTCTCCAGCCAAAAATTCTGGCTCGCCGGCATTATGATTGTCACCACGATCATTTCTTATTACTACTATTTTGGCATCATTCGCCAGATGTATTTCCGATCAGCCCCCTCCGTCGCTGCCATCCCCGTCCCGTGGACAGCGGGTCTCGTTATTGTCATCGGCCTGGCCGGAACGATTGGATTGGGGATTTATCCCGATGCAGTTGTCCAGTTTTTGGGCAAAATCAACTGGGGCCTGGGATTGAGTCCCGCCGAAAATATGATGCAGCAATAAAGTTTTTGCCAGAAACAATTTCACCCCGCTCCTCCACATCAGGAAGCGGGGTATTATTCTACATGAAAAAAGGATTCTAAATCAGATTGATCTTTCACAGAAAACTCTCATGACCTGGCATGAAAGGTTAAATCATTCCTTCCTCACCACAATCCTAAACGATTCAGTTTTCAATATACAGCACATATGTACGTCATCATTGGATTTGATAAATATTCCTTTTTCTGTAAAAAAGTATGCTCCAGGCATCCCACAAGGGGATCAGGCATCCCACAAGGGGATCAGGCATCCCACAAGGGGATACCGAGTAAAGCTCACTTTCATCTACCCCATTAAAATAGGGAGTATGCTTGCAAGTCATAAAAATTTTTTTGCTCTCTACATCTTTTTCATGTACCATTGTTTCATGTGAAGAACCATTCAAAGAAGGAGTGCATATCATGGGAGGAGCGGCTCTGTTTGGATTAAACGCACTCATCAATATTTGTTTGTCACTGGTTTGCATCGTTGTTTGTTGGTGGGTATTGATGGGGATTCGTATTGAGATGGTTATGCGGGTCAAACGCACTGCCCAGGCCAAAGCGCTGATGATCATTTTGTCTATCATACTGGGCCATCAATTAGCCACTTTTTTGATTGATTATCTCAGCTGGTCGAGATCAATCAGTCAGCTGTTTACTTAGTCTAAATCGTATATTCTCTCCCCCATTTGTGAAAAATGGTAATGATAAAAACGAGCGGGAGAGGATATAATGAAGAAGTTGCAGTTATTCCAGGTTGGATTATGGATTTCTCTCAGTCTGTTTTTGGCAGGTTCACATACGGACCCGTCCGCAGAATCAGTTTTGTTGCGCGTATTTCAATCGGTGGGGGCAGATCCTGAGCAGTATGTCCTGCACCATGGAAGCCGTATCTCCAAACCTGTTGCCAGAGCACAAATGAACACCTTTGTGAAACGACTCCAAACATCTTTACAGCTTATGCCGGTAAACAGGCAAGTTAACAAAAATGCCATACAATACACAACTTCGGGACGAATTGGACGAAACTTAACGGCAGAATTAAACGTTATCAACGATGAGCCACTAAGAACGTGGAGTCAACCTTATATTTCCATTCAAGTAAGGGGTCGTGGAATCCCGGGGCAGGAATTGGCCCGTGTACGCAAACAGCTAGTTAATGTTCTCCATTCAAATGGAATTATTCCGCATTTTCATTTTACAATTCAAGGAAGCCAGCCACTTCGCTCCGGTCTGGAACAACCCATTGTTCAAGCGTTAAAAAAGTTACAGGCCAGCGAAGTTGAGTCAATGCGTACAAGCCATACGGTAAGTATCTCTGCCCATACTCCCATGTTGCCCGGAGGCCTGAAAACGGGAGGCGGTTTGATGAACATTCAAGCTGCGGCACGGGTTAACCACGACACTCATCGGCTGATATTTACATTAGGAACGCCGATTATCACCATAGAATACTAACTATGCGGAGGGAAGACACTTGGAAAAAATCATTGTTCAAGGTGGAGCACGGTTAAGGGGAAGAGTTAAAGTTCACGGGGCAAAAAATGCCGTTCTCCCTCTGATTGCTGCTTCGATTCTGGCTTCGCGCGGTAACATTAAAATTTTGGATGTTCCGATGCTTGAAGATGTGAAAACCATTACCCAACTGCTCCGGCGATTGGGGGTATTTACCGAACTCGGGGATGATCAGGTTACCATCAATGCTGAAAAATTAAATTTAACCGAAGCCCCGTATGAATTGGTTCGCAAAATGAGAGCCTCCTTTATCGTTATGGGGCCCCTTCTTGCCCGTAAAAAGCATGCCCGAATCCCCCTTCCGGGAGGATGTGCGATCGGAACCCGTCCCATTGATTTACACCTCAAAGGATTAGAGGCATTAGGCGTCAAATTTGAGATGGGTCAAGGATATGTTGAGGGACATGTACCGGATCGTCTTCGAGGAACCAGAATCTATCTTGACTTCCCAAGTGTAGGAGCCACGCAAAATATCATGATGGCGGCAACGCTGGCCCAGGGTCGTACCGTGATCGAAAATGCGGCCTGCGAGCCGGAAATTATTGATCTTGCAAACTTTCTCAATGCGATGGGAGCAAAAGTGCGGGGAGCCGGAACAGACGAAATCCGCATCGATGGTGTAGACTTCCTGCGCGGGACGGAATATACCGTCATCCCCGACCGCATTGAGGCGGGTACTTATATGGTAGCGGCTGCGATAACACGCGGTGAAGTGTTTGTTGAAGGAGCCATTTCTGATCATTTGGGCCCGTTGACTGCGAAAATGCGTGAAATGGGCGTTCATGTATTAGAAGGGGAAAACGGTATTCATGTCCGTGCCGAAGGCGAGTTGAAACCTGCCGATGTGAAAACATTGCCTTACCCGGGATTTCCTACAGATATGCAATCCCAGATCATGGCGTTACTGCTGACTGCCAAAGGAACCAGCTTACTTACCGAGACTGTTTTTGAAAACCGCTTTATGCATGTAGAAGAATTTAAGCGCATGGGTGCGGCCATTAAAATTGACGGTCGTACGGCGATTATTGAAGGGGGCCGTCCACTTTCCGGCGCCCAGGTAAAAGCCACTGATTTGCGGGCGGGTGCTTCCTTGATCCTGGCAGGTCTAGTGGCCGGAGGGGTTACTGAAGTGACCGAACTGCACCATGTAGACCGTGGATATGTGGATATCGTTGGCAAGCTTCGTGCATTAGGTGCCGTGATTGAGCGCGTGGCTGTAGATGAAAACAAAGATTCCGCTGTTCATCAACATTCTTACGCGTAACGTGGCAAAGCGGTTTACAAAACGGTTAGAATGGAACTGTGGGAAATAATCGTAATCTCAGGAAAAGCAGACGATAAGCGAGCCGTTTATCGTCTGCTTTTTCGGTTGTATAGAGTTTTTTGCCATGCTTTCTCTATTTATGGTTCTAAAGGATAGAAGGTTTCATAATAGTTTAATAGAGGCTGGATGAAGGTACTGCTATACGGGAGAAACCCTGATTCCAGCCGAGAGATCAGAGTTCAGGGAGAAGTGGCAATAAGCTTAAACAGTGAAATTGTCTCAAGGAAAATGGACGGAGGCGAAGATGGTTGCAAAAAAGACTGTTGTTTCTCACTGTTACCCTCATCATTGTCATTCTGATTATTCCGGCGTTGCTGGTTGCGTTTCAAACCGATCCTTCGCCGCAATCTGCTTCTGCCAGCACAGTCCGGCAGGTGAATTCCACCGCAAACAAGGATTCCTCGCCGGTCATCCGTGTCTATCTGACCCATGAGAAACGAGTGGAAGAAGTACCTTTAGAATCTTATATACGCGGGGTGGTCGCCTCCGAGATGCCGGTAAACTTTCATGTGGAAGCCCTTAAAGCCCAGGCATTGGCTGCTCGTACATATATCATCGACCGCCTGGTGAAAAAAGATTTTTCAGATATGTCCCGTTGGGGAAAAGCAGCCGAATCCGCAGTAGTTACCGATACAGTCCAGCATCAGGTCTATTCAACTGACCAACAGTTGCAGAAGAAGTGGGGCACCAATTATAAAAACAACATAAAAAAGATTGATGAAGCAGTTCGTGCCACCCGAGGAAAAATTATCACCTACAAGGGAAAGCCGATCTATGCAGCTTTTTTTTCAACCAGCAATGGCCGGACAGAGAACTCCGAAGATTATTTTTCCGCTAAGTATCCTTATTTGCGAAGTGTAGACTCCTCCTGGGATCAACAGTCTCCCAAATATGAAGGGGTGAAGACCTTGAGGCTGGATGACCTCACCAGGAAGTTGCAAAAGAAAACCGGAAAATCAATCGCGCTCCCAACCTCATCCGGACAGCGGATGATGCAAGTATTGGAGCGGACGAGCGGTAACCGGATCTCCCGGATTCAAATTGGTGATCAGAAGTTTACGGGACGGGAAGTCAGAGAGGCTCTGCAATTGCCCTCTTCTGATTTTAGTTGGGAGATCAAAGGCAAAAAGGTCGTGGTGAAAACACGGGGTTATGGCCATGGTGTGGGAATGAGCCAGTGGGGCGCCAACTTGATGGCACAACAGGGTAAAAAAGTGACGGAGATTGTTCAACATTATTATCAGGGGGTAAAGGTACAGAAAGTTCAGCTCACTATTTCTGAGAGAGGATAACCCGGCTTTGCCGCTGGCAATGAAAAATAACAGAGGAACGGGAAACTCACTGCTATTCCATAGGGTTTGCGAATTTACTAAAGATTGTTCACCTTGGGTATAAAAAGAGTTTTTGCTGTCGACAATGGTTCCTGAGGTGATTAGATAATGAAACCAGAAGAACCAAATAAAAACATCCCTTCCTTTGAAAAAGCGAAACGCCGCCTCAAATGGAAGCGGCTATTCGGAAAAAAGTGGTTTTTTCCGGCAGTTTATGTGACAGCGGCCGCACTGATTCTAAGCCTTGCCTGGTGGTATCAAAATTATCAGCTGGAAGAAGTAACAAAAACCACAAAAACAAAATTGGGTACATCAGATACCATTTTGCAAGAAGAGTATGTTCCTGATAACCCGATCGGGGAAGAAATGGTTTTACCAGCGGGGAAAAACTCTCAGGCTGTAAGAACCACAGGCTTCTACGATGAAGCAGGCTCCCAGAAAAGCAAAGAGGCGTCTTTAGTAAAGTATGCAAATACTTACTGGCCTCATACGGGAGTGGATTTTGCCCGCAAAGACGGGAAAACATTTGATGTGGTTGCTGTTTTGGATGGAAAAGTAACTCGTATCGAAGATAATCCCATTGTCGGGTATCAAGTGGAGATTCAGCATGAAAGCGGCATTACCACTGTTTACCAGTGTGTGGATGATGTAAAAGTCCGGAAAGGGCAACAAGTCAAACAGGGTGATGTCATCGCCAAAGCCGGCCGCAACAATTTTGAAAAGGAGGCCGGGGTTCATCTGCACTTTGAGGTACGAAACAAAAACAACCAGGCAGTGAACCCGGCTCAATATTTACCAGGCGAAAATGAATAAATGAAGCCGTCCTCGCGCAGAGGACGGTTTTTTCTTGAGTTGGAAGCTTGTCAGTGCTTGTTCATGGAGAATAACCCATAAAACGACTCATATAATGTACCAGACATTTGGAAAGGGGGAACAAGGCGAGTGCATGATTATATTAAAGAAAGAACCATAAAAATTGGACGCTACTTTGTAGAAACACGAAATACAGTTCGTACGATTGCCAAAGAGTTCGGCGTTTCCAAAAGCACGGTTCATAAAGATTTAACAGAGCGTCTGCCTGAGATTAATCCCGATTTAGCCAATCAGGTGAAAGAAATCCTTGAATACCATAAGTCTATTCGCCATATCAGAGGAGGGGAGGCAACAAAAATAAAATATAAGCGCAAATCGCCAGTGAAAGAGATAAGAGCCCGGGAAGTTCCCGTTAAAGTTTAATAACAAACACGCACCGGAAGCAGCTATGTGTCATTTTTAGAAGATCAGGGGCTCTTATCACGGAATACCATTCGCTCCGGTGCACTTCTTTGTGAGAAAAACGTTTGGAAACGATTATGACTAAGTGTAGACTTATGTCAACAGTTGCGATATATTCTATTTATACACAGTTGGAATTAGCCTGCAAGATCATGTATAGATATGTTGCGTTTCGTAGGACGAGCTTTTAATGAAGTTAGTTATTTGGAGAGGAATGGCAAATGAGTTATCCGGATAAAGAAAAGCCGATGAACGGTCATTCAGAACAGATGGAGAATGCTAAAAACCCGATGGAAAATGCAAAAAAAAAGACAAAAAAAAAGCCGAAAAGCTCGTTAAAAGAGTTAAGTAAAGACCTGGAATCCCGTCTGCCGATCGGTAAGCTAAAATGGAGCAAAAGTGATGAGGAAGACTTGGACACGCAGACAAATTTAGGGATCAAGGACAAAGAAAAGGACAGCCCGGCCGTTGATGTGTCGAAACATCCCGATGAACCCTCCCCTGCCATCGGACAGCTAAAACAAAAAGCAGATGAGGATTCAACGGAAAAAGCGGACAGTCCAAAGCCTGTGGATCACTTCGACAAGGCCTCTGCCAAACAGGTTGAACAGAAGCTGGAAGAAGAACAGAGAACAGGGAAACATCAAAGCGCTCCTTCGCTGGAAGACACATTAACGCCGATTGACTTTAAGGAGTATTCCATCGACCCTTTGCCCGAGCCCAAAGAAAAACATGAGTACCAAACAGAGGTAAAAAAACCGGCGTTTAGTGTGGAACAAGATTGGGAAAACAATCATGATGATTCCTATTCAGATGACGGTAATCCCGATATTTCCGAAGGAAGCGGGACAGGAAAAAATGTTGTAAAATGGGCGGTTAAAATTCTGTGGTTACCGGTATTGTTGTTTGTTGTTCTAATCGTTAGTCTGATTATTGGCCATACTTTTATTGGAGACCAACCGGCGGGCGATGTTTTTGATATAGAGATGTGGGAGCATATCTATAATCTTATATATGGGTAAAAGAACCCGTCTGCGCTTTGGGTTAATTGCTTGAAGCGGGAAAGACGGGGTCTTTCGTGTCTGTTTCTGTTCATTTTAAGCAGATCTGTTTCTATTTTTAAATGGCAAGCTGTGAGAGGAGGATCCTGGATGAACTTGCCCAATTTATTAACAATGGTTCGCTTAGCTTTGATTCCTGTTTACCTCGTCGTCTTTTTCTCGGACCAGCCAATGAGAATGTACTGGGCTCTAGGGATAATCCTTCTCGCAGGGTTGACAGATGTTGTAGATGGATATCTGGCACGCCGCAATCAACAGATCACTCAGCTGGGGATTATGCTGGATCCTCTTGCCGATAAACTGATGATGATTGCTGTCTTTTTATCCCTGTTGATTTCCGGCAAAATCAGCTTTTGGGCCGCAGTTGCGATTTTCTTCCGGGATATGACGATGATCCTTTGCTCGGTGATCTTTCATTTCCGCGGGAAAAAAACCGTTCCTGCCAATATGTTGGGGAAACTGACAACTGTTCTCTTTTATATCGCACTGTTGCTGTTGATGATCAGCTCTCCGGGTGACTCAATGTGGGAAATTGCCCAGGTGTTTTTATGGTCAGTGATTGCCCTTTCCTATTTAACTTCCATCGTCTATATGTTTCAGCTCAAAATGGTGAATGAACGGTTTATGTAATGAAAGTGATTGTTTCTATGAAATCTTTGCCTATGATTTGGGGACCGGTACCAGATGGGACGGTTCTTTTTTTATGTCCGCAGATCTTGTATGATAGGGTGTTAGGAGGTGTGAGTGTGGCAGTACGCAATGTGATTCGAAGCATTATAGTGGAAACCCCATCAAAACCGGGAAACTTAGGGAAGGTTACGACAGCGATTGGAATGGCTGGCGGGGATATAGGAGATGTTACAACGATTAAGATTGGTCCTCTCTCTACAGTACGGGATATCACCGTTCATTGTGAGAGCGATGAACAGTTGGACGATGTCGTTGAAGCGATTAAGAAATTAGAAAGTGGCATCTTTGTCCATGCCGTTTCCGATGATGTGCTGCGGGCACATGAAGGCGGTAAGATTCATATGACCAGCCGCATGGATATCCGCTCCCTGGCCGATTTGCGCCGGGTTTATACTCCGGGTGTAGCTAACGTCTGCCGCGTGATTCAGGAAGATCCGGAAAAAGCGAGGTATTATACCAGCATTGGAAACAGCGTTGCCATTATTACAGATGGGACGGCTATTCTGGGACTGGGCAATATCGGTCCGCTGGCCGGCATGCCGGTAATGGAGGGAAAGGCCGCATTATTTGACCGGTTTGCAGGGATTAGCGGAATACCTATTTTATTGGATACGAGCAATCCGGACGAAGTGGTTCGCACTGTTAAAAATATATATAAAGGATTTGGCGGCATTTTGCTTGAGGATATCGGCTCGCCTCACTGCTTTGAGATTGAGGAACGTTTGAAAGAAGAGATTCCGATTCCGGTCATGCATGATGATCAGCATGGAACGGCGGTTGTTACTCTGGCGGCTGTGATTTCCGCTTGCCGCTCTGCCGGGGTCACATTGAAGGAGGCCGTTGTGGGACAAATTGGACTGGGAGCAGCCGGGCTGGCGATCTGCCGGATGTTTATGGCTTATGGTGTGCGGGAAATGTGCGGGGTGGACCGCCAGCCTGCCGCTTTGGACCGTCTGGCGGGTTATGGCGGAACCCCTCTTGACTCTCTGGAGGATTTAATGTCCAGGTGTAATATTGTTATCGCTACAACAGGAGTCCCCGGCTTGATTCGGCCTGAGATGATTTGCCGTGGACAGGTGATCCTTGCCCTTTCCAATCCCAAACCGGAAATCGAACCGGAGGATGCATTAAAAGCGGGAGCTGCTTTTGCCGCTGATGGCCGGTCTGTGAACAACGTACTCGGCTTTCCCGGTATTTTCCGCGGAGCACTCAATGCACGGGCATCACAGATTACACATTCCATGCTGGTAGCTGCCGCACGTGCCATCTCCAACTGCACCAGTCACGGCGAGATTGTCCCCCATCCGCTGGATCCCAAAGTGCATGTGGAGGTAGCGCGGGCAGTCGAACAAGTGGCTTCACAGGAAAATCCGAAGAAGAGTAAAGAGAAAGTGAACGGCTCTCCATTGAAGTGACAGAGCTTCTCGCTTCAACGAGTCTGAAGCGAGACTCTCCACGAGCGTAATTTCCCTTAGTCCCTACGGTACATGTTTAATGGTTGCACGTGACAGGAATCGCTTTATGTGGTGACTGTTCCTTCCTCCCCACAACCCCATACGATTCATTTTCAATGTACAGCACATATGCGTATCATTGGATTCGACAAATATTCCTTTTTCCTTCTTTCTGGAAAAAGTTTGCTCTAAGCATCCCACAAGGGGATCCCGAGCAAAGCACACTTTCATCTACCCCATTAAAATAGGGAGTATTCCTGTTCGCAAGTCATAAAAAGAGCGCCAGCACCCCGGCCGGCGCTCCTTTATCTAAACCCCGCAGGGAGTACTACTATTGTAAGAAAAAGCAAAGGCTTTCATACTGAACGGTACATAGCAATTTGAGGAACCATTGGTTATAATGGGTTCAAGTTTTCTTGGAAGGAGATTGGGCATGGAACTGGATATGAAACAAATTCAGGAGATTATCCCTCATCGTTATCCATTTCTCTTAGTTGATAAAATTGTGGAATTTGAACCGGCAAAAAGGGCGGTTGGCATTAAAAATGTGACCATCAATGAACCGTTTTTTCAAGGGCATTTTCCCGAATATCCGGTGATGCCGGGAGTTTTGATTATTGAAGCATTGGCCCAGGTCGGAGCTGTCGCAGTTTTGGGGATGGAGGAAAACAGAGGAAAACTGGCTTTCTTTACCGGAATTGACAAAGTGCGTATCCGTGAGCAAGTGAAACCTGGAGATGTGTTAACCCTGGAAGTGGAAATGGTCCGGTTAAGGGCAAACTTCGGAAAAGGAAAAGCGACTGCCAAAGTTGGCGATCAAGTGGTGGTGGAAGGGGAATTAATGTTCGCACTTTCCTGAGTAATGGCCATACAAAAAGGGAGAAGGTTGCAGTGGCGGCCTATTCAGCTTAAGGATAAATGAAAAAGAGCCGTTTTCCATCCGGCACGATTGGGGACCAGGCAAGGGGAAACGGCCCTTATCCCACTTCTAATCCTTTGTCTACCGATTCAGAAGGTCCACAAGCGGACCTTCTTTTCTTTGTTCACGAAATTGTTTAAATCAGGGATGTTTATGATGAGTGTTTTACCGTTACAATCCAAAAAAGAAGCGCAGAAAAAAATATATTAACCCCCATAAAGGAAGGCTCATAATCATTGCATTTAACAATCCGAATGCACAACTCAGGGAGTCATTGATAACCCTTTGCTTTTTCATTAGCGATCCGCTCCTGAGAGTGGTTTTGTAACCCTATTATCGCCAAATTGCATCCGGGTTATCCAATGCTGCCAGGAAACCGAAAAATGGGTTGAATGGTGATTTTGCGGGGCAAAATATACATATTTCCCGGGGGATTAGCAGAGCTGAGATACTAAGGAAAAGGCAGGGTTGTGAATGAGTCTGCATGTACTGGTTATTTCTCATATGTACCCCAATCCGGTTAATTCTATGTCGGGAATTTTTGTTCACAATCAAATGAAAGCTCTAAAAGAAGCAGGAGTCCGGATTCAGGTTGTTTCACCAATCCCATTCTTTCCCCTTTATCCAAAGTGGAAAGGTTACCGTCACCTTCCGCGGCAAACTGTTTTAGACGGCATTACGGTCCATTACGTTCCAACGTTGATGTTTCCCAGAGGAATGTTTTTTTCTGCTTACGGTCACCTGTACTGGAGATCGATAAAGCGAGTGATTGCCGAAATCCGCCGTGATTTTCCGTTTGACCTCATCCATTGCCATACAATCTATCCTGACGGGTATGCCGGAGCCAGGTTAAAAAATGATTTTGGAGTGCCTGTGATCAGCACGATTCATGGTTCAGACATCATGCTTTATCCCCGTAAAAACAGTTCCGTGCGGCAAAAAACCGTCGAAGCGCTGCGGGAAAACGATCAGATCATTACTGTCAGTGAGCGGCTGTTAACGGAAGCTGTTTCGATGACCCCCGGGATCGAGGTACAGACGGTATATAACGGCTTTGATCCCGCCCGCTTTTATCCGGTTGAACAAAAGAAAGCACAGGAACAGCTGGGAATCCCATTGACCGGAAAAAAACTGCTGTTCGTTGGGAACCTCTTGCCCGTCAAAGCCGTCCATGATTTATTATCCGCTTTTGCTGCAGTTGCAGCTCAAGCTGAAGATGTTCACCTTTATTTAGTCGGAGACGGCCCTCTGCGCTCTTCGCTTCATAACCAGGCCGCTCAGTTGGGGCTGCTTCAGAGGGTTACTTTTATGGGCAGGCGTCCGTACGAGGAGATTCCTGCCTGGATTAATAGTGCCGATGCAGTTGTTTTATCAAGCCTCAGTGAAGGTTTGCCCTCCATTCTCCTGGAAACGATGGGTTGTGGCAAAGCGATGGTGGCCACTGATGTTGGCGGGATTTCCGAGATATTACGGGATGGGGAGACAGGATTCCTGGTACAGCCGGGCAAACCTGAGCAGTTATCTCGCTGTCTGGGCAAAATCCTGGTTGAGCAGACGGAGCTTCTGAAGACGATGGGCGAAAAAGCACTTTCCGTTTCCAAACAACTCACGTGGCAACAGAATGCCCAAAATACGCGGGTCTTATATGATCGGGTGCTAAAACGGAAAAGTTTGTGATTTTTTTTGGACGGGGATACCCAAAAGATTTCAACTATGTTACAGTGTTAAGTAGGTTTGTAATGTTCCTGTAACAAATTAAAAACATGTAAATCAAGTTTTTGTTAAACGATATACGCAAAAGTGATTTTAAACTGGGTTAGTCATCGGCACTTGTCGGACAAAACTTTTCCGGCTCGTCGACACTTTCACAGAAAAGAGGGAGATTATTGATACGCTATGGAATTGTTGGCTGCGGGCATATCGCCAAAAAGCATGTAGCCGCGATTGAGGCGGTGGAAGGGGCTAAGCTCGTGGCTGTCTGCGATACCAATGCAGAGCGGCTCGCTGAATTTGCAAAGGATGGGATTGAAGGATACACCGATTTCGCGGATTTGTTGCAAACAGATATTGATGTAGTCTGTATTTGCACTCCGAGCGGATTGCACCCGAAGCTGACCATTCAGGCAGCTGAAGCGAAAAAGCATGTCATTGTAGAAAAACCAATGGCGCTTACTCTGGAAGATGCCGACCGCATGATTGAAGCATGTGAGAGAAATGGTGTAAAAATGGCGGTTGTTCATCCCAACCGTTTCCGGCCGGCAATTATGGAACTGCGCCGTCAACTAAATCAGGGGGCATTTGGAAAAATCGGACACGCCAATGCGACGGTCCGTTGGAATCGAAACCAGGCCTATTATGATCAGGCCCCCTGGCGCGGCACCAGAGAAATGGACGGCGGGGTGTTAATGAACCAGGCCATCCACAACATGGACCTTCTCCTGTGGATGATGGGCGACGTTGAGGAAGTTTTCTCTTATCAGGCAACCCGGCTCCGCAAGATCGAGGCTGAAGATACTTCCGTCTCGGTCATCAAATTTAAAAGCGGGGCACTTGGTGTATTAGAAGCAGCTGTTACCATCTATCCCAAAAATCTGGAAGAGTCCCTCAGCATTTTTGGTGAAAAAGGAACGGCGATTGTCGGCGGACCGACAGCCAATTGGATTAAACACTGGAAATTTGAAAACATAAACGACGAAGAAGCAGAAGCAGTGATCCGGCGGATTGAGAATGACCCGTTTGGAGTTCCCGGCCATCAATGCATTATTCAAGATTTGACCGATGCGATTAAAGAAGACCGGACTCCTGTTGTTTCCGGTAAAGAAGGGCGTAAAGCGTTAAGCCTGGTCGTCGCCTGCCAGCAATCGGCAGAGACTGGAAAAGCGGTACGCATGGATGATTTGGAGCGGAAAAAGTAAAAAAACCATAAAAGGAGCATCAATCACTATGAGCCAAATTCCTTTGATTGACCTGCAAGCGCAATATAAAACCATACGTGAAGAAGTTCGCAAGGCCGTTGATAACGTATTAGACGGCGGCAAATATATTCTTGGCCCTGAAGTGAAAGCTTTAGAGGAAGAAATTGCCGCGTACTGCGGGGTTAAATATGCGATTGGAGTAGCCAACGGAACAGACGCCCTCCTGCTCGCTTTGGATGCAGCCGGAATCGGCGCCGGGGATGAAGTGATCACCACTCCTTTTACTTTTTTTGCAACGGCAGAAGTTGTGTCCCAATTGGGGGCGATTCCCGTATTTGTAGATATTGACCCGAAAACCTATAATATCGATGTAGACCAAATCAAAGAAAAGATAAACTCTAAAACAAAAGCAATCATTCCGGTCCATATTTTCGGCCAGCCTGCCAATATGGATGAAATCATGGCAATTGCGAATGAGCATAACTTGTTTGTCCTCGAAGATGCGGCCCAGGCTCTGGGTTCAGAGTATAAAGGCCGTAAGGTTGGTTCCCTGGGCCATGCGGCTACGTTCTCCTTCTTCCCGACGAAAAACCTGGGGGGTTATGGAGATGGCGGAATGGTTGTTACCAATGATGAAGAATTGGCAAAGAAAATACGGATTCTTCGTGTCCATGGAAGCAATCCGAAATATTACCACAGCATGATCGGATATAACAGCCGTTTGGATGAGCTTCAGGCCGCTATTTTACGAGTTAAATTACGTTATCTGGACGAGTGGAACCAGGGGCGCCGCGAAAAAGCAGCCCTCTATAACGAATGGTTGAAAGAGGCACCTGTAGTAACGCCATTCGCCGCTGAGGACCGCAAACACATTTACCACCTCTATATCATTCAAACGGATGACCGTGAGGAATTGATGAAACATCTGAAGGAAAAAGGAATCGCCACCGGAGTTTATTATCCTGTTCCTCTGCATCAGCAGGAGGTTTACAAACATTTGGAATATGGAGAGGGCAGCCTGCCAAACTCCGAATTTATGTCAAAGCGCACCTTTGCCCTGCCGCTGTTTGCAGAGTTAGAGGATGTTAAAGTCCGCATGATTACGGAAACCATAAAAAACTATTATGCAAATAAAGCTTAAAGGATGAATCAACGTGACCACAAAAACGTTACTTCAAAAAATTGAAGATAAATCTGCAGTCATCGGGGTTGTTGGTCTGGGTTACGTCGGACTCCCGCTGGCTGTGGAAAAAGCAAAAGCAGGCTATAAAGTTGTCGGCTTCGATATCCTGGCACACCGGGTCGACATGGTCAACAAAGGGATTAACTATATCGGCGACGTGGTGGATGAAGAGCTGAAAGAGATTGTACAAAAAGGGCAATTGCAGGCGACCACCGATTATTCGCTTATTTCCAAAGTGGATGCGGTAGCCATCTGTGTCCCGACTCCTCTGGATAAATATCAGCAGCCGGATACTTCTTATGTGGAATCGTCCGGCAAAGAAATTGCCAAATACCTGCACCCCGGCGTACTTGTCGTACTGGAGAGCACCACCTACCCGGGAACGACAGAAGAAGTGCTGCAGCCGATTTTAGAAAAGACCGGGCTGAAAGTGGGGCAGGACTTTCATTTGGCTTACTCCCCGGAACGGGTTGACCCGGGCAATAAAGTATTTAACACCAAAAATACCCCCAAAGTTGTGGGCGGAGTAACCCCTGAATGCACTAGAGTGGCGGCGGCATTGTATCGGGGTGTGCTTGAAGGCGAAGTGCATGAAGTTTCCAGCCCAAAAGTTGCAGAGATGGAAAAAATTCTGGAAAACACTTTCCGCAATATTAACATCGGCCTCGCCAATGAAATGGCTATTCTCTGCAACAAGATGGGGATCGATGTCTGGGAAGTGATCGATGCGGCCAAAACTAAACCCTATGGCTTTATGGCTTTCTATCCGGGCCCCGGTCTGGGTGGACACTGCATTCCGATTGACCCGTTCTACTTGACCTGGAAAGCGCGTGAGTACAATTATCATACCCGGCTGATTGAAGTGGCTGGAGAGATTAACAACGAGATGCCCGCATTTGTCGTGGATCGGATGATGAAAATTCTCAACCGTTACGGCAAAGCGTTAAATGGGGCAAAAGTAGCCGTTCTCGGTGTGGCATACAAGAAAGATATTGACGACATGCGCGAATCCCCGGTTCTGGAAATTGTTGAACTGCTCGAGAAATACAAAGCTGATTTTGTAACGGTTGATCCTCATGTCGCCACTTTCCGGGCCGGGAACAAAGAATATGAAACCGTGGAACTGACGGAGGAAGTTCTCGAGTCTGCGGATATCGTCCTGATCGCAACGGATCACTCTGCGTTTGACTATCAATGGATTGCCGATAAATCGAAAGTCATCTTCGATACGCGGAATGCCTTAAAAGAAGTAAAAGAAATCCGTGCAGATTACGAAAAATTATAAGGCGGTTTTGTTCATGAAAAACTTTGTCCATGCATCTGCTCAGCTGGGAAACAATGTCTCCATCGGGTATTTCTCAGTGATTGAGGAAGGTGCAGTCCTGGGAGACAATGTAACGATTGGGAATAACGTAACGATTCATGCCGGAACGGTCATCGGGTCCGGTGTAACGATCTCTGATAATTGTGTGGTCGGACGCTGGCCAAAACCGGCCAAATCATCTACCGTCAAAGTGGATGCCGATCTGCCGCCCCTGAAAATTGGGAACGGGACAACTTTGGGGGCCAATACAGTCTTGTATCGCGGGAGTACTTTTGGCAAAGAAGTGATGATTGGTGATCAGGCCTCGGTACGCGAAAAATGTACCATCGGAGACCGCGTGGTGATCGGCCGGGGAGTAGCAGTGGAAAATCAGGTGGAAATCGGCTCATTCACTAAAATCCAGACCAATGCCTATATCACAGCATATACCACTCTTGAGGAGCGCGTATTTATTGCTCCAACTGTGACAACGACCAATGACAACTTTATGGGACGTACCAGGGAACGGTTTAAATTTGTGCGTGGTCCCTTAGTGAAAAAGGGGGCACGTGTGGGGGGAGCGTCCATCCTGCTTCCGGGTGTAACGGTGGCTGAAGAGAGTTTTATTGCAGCGGGTGCCCTGGTTAATAAAGATACAGAGCCGGCAAAGCTGTATGTCGGTGTGCCTGCCCGTCCGCTCAGAGATGTCCCGGATCGTGAAAAGTTGGAAAATCAAGAGTAACACCTAATTTTTAGAAGGTGTATAAAAGATGAACCATCTTAAGAGATTGTTTTCAGATTCTGCCGCTTTTGCTGTTGCGATGATGGGGAACAAGCTGGCCGCTTTATTGCTTGTTCCCATTTACACACGTTATTTGAAAGGTGACGGCCAACTGGCTGAATGGGGTTTAACCAATACCATTACCCTTATTTTGACGTACCTCTGCATACTGGGAACAGATGCGGCAATGGCTTTTTATTTTTATGATGCAAAAGATAAAAAAGAGCGTGGAATTTATTTTACAAATGCTGTAATATTTAGTGCAGGAATGTGTGTAATTTTTACCATTCTCGTCCTGGTCGGGGGGGCGCCGTTAGCCGAACTGATCTACAAGGGAAAAGAAGAGTATACTTTATTGTTGCCAGTTGCTTTTCTGGCTACACTTGGAGCCATCGTCATTCAGCATATCCTGGGTTACGCACGCTACAGTCGAAGAGTTTGGCTGTTTAATATATTTAGTATGGCCTATGTGATCGGGTCTAATTTACTCAGCGTTTACTTTCTTGTCTTTAAGCACGCAGGGGTCATGGGAATCTTTTATGGTCAGTTGATCGGCCAAGTCGGTGTAGCGCTTATTCTGGTCTGGATTTTTCGCAAAGAGTTTGTTTTGCAGTTTTCCCGATCCCATTTGTCTCACCTTATTAAGTATGGAGCACCTCTCCTTCCTACGTTGATTTCATTCTGGGTGATGACCTCTGCCGGAAGGCAGATCCTGTATTACCTGAATTCTCCTCACTCTGCCGACATCTATGAAGCAGTTACGCGTATCGCCAGTTTTATTGTCTTAATCACAGCCCCTTTTCAGCTGGCATGGCGCCCGTTTTCCATGTCTATCAAAGAGCGGGAAGATGCCCCCGAGGTGTTCAGCCTGGTAGGGAGAGCACTGCTCATCGTCGGAACCATCGCTATTATGTGTCTCACCTTTGTCATGGACCCGATTTATCAGCTGATTATTGGAAGACCGGACCTTTCGGAGGGATATCTCTACGTTTGGACCCTTTCTCTCGGCACGCTGTTCAATGTACTGCATACAGTGTTCGGGGTGGGACTATTAATTAAAAAGGAAACCAAATTGATTTCCCGCGGCTTTTTGATCGCTGCTTGCGTCTATTTGATCGGAAATCTGGTTTTGGTTCCCGTCTTTCATATCTGGGGTGCCGTCAGTATGACGCTCATCGCCTATTTGATTGTTATTATTTGGGTTTATATACAAAACCAGAAAGTGTATCCGGTGAATTTCCGGTTCAGATCCGTCACAATCTACCTCGCGGTCTATCTCTCTTTGCTAATGGGAATCACGTGGGTTCAAGCGAATCAAATTGAAAATCCATGGATTTACTATGCGTTAGCCCTTGTGGTGATGATAACGACTATTTTTGCGACCCGACTTTTTTCAGTGAAGTATTTGTATCAAATTGGCAACTTTTTGCCCAAACTAGGAGGAAAAAGGTGAGAGATGGTGAACGAGCTTTTGGAACCCAGACAAAATCGTTTGGAAAACTTGTTTTATTTGATGATCGCTTTTGCCTTGCTGGGTCCTACCTTTGGAATCCCAGTCACTCAGGGGTTTAATCTGACCTTCTTCCGAGTCGCCTTTATTCTTTTGGCCGGGGGCATCATTATCAGGCTGGTGATGCGAAAAGAGCTTAAAACCTCATACATGTATCCGGTTCGCTGGTATGTGGGATTCTTTGTCTTCTGGTTAATTTACGCCCTTGTGTCACTTACCTGGGCCGTGAGCGTAAACGCCGGAATCAAATATCTGGTTTATCTGGGTATGATGAGTGTAATGGCTTTTTCGGTGCCCTTCTTCTGCTATAACGAAAAAAATTACTGGATGACCAAGCGGATCTTGTTCGGGGTATTTGCCACCATCGTCGTATTTGGTGTGTTTGAATCAATCGCACTGATCCACTTGCCCCCTTCACGTGCTGAAGTAGGTCAGGCTACCGTTACATCTGTTTTTACTAACCAGAATGATTTGGCCACCTGTATCACCTTGGGGCTGCCATTTATTATTACCGCTTTATTTATGTTGAAACTGCAGACGAAGCATCGCCTGCTGATCTATTTCACAGGTGTCTTCGCATTATATGTGCTGCTGGCGACAGGTTCACGCAGCAACACCCTTTTTGCCTTGCCACTTGCAGTACTCGCTCTTGTGATTACTGTTCCCTTTGCGATGGACCGGAAGAAATTTACCTGGAAGAACATTGGTAAAGGGATTGCCGCTATTCTGATAGCAGCAGTTATTGTCAATATGATGAGTGTCTCCTTCCTCTCAGACGAAGCCAGGCAGGATGCAAGAGAAAAGTTTCAAGGGACCTTTGGGTTTTTCAAGGATCTGCAAAAGGGTTCATGGGATGCTGATGACACTCAGGATGAATTTATCCGCGGCGAAACTGGAGAAAGTCCGACCAACCGGAAAAACTTGATTTTAAACGGATTATGGTTTTTACAGAAAAGCAACTATATGGGAGTTGGAGCGGGGAACATTGAACCGCTGATGGGCAAGAACCCTCCCAAAGCAGTTACCAAAGTTAATATGCATAACTGGTGGATAGAGATTCTGGTTAACTTTGGTGTGATCATTTTTGTCATGTATATGGCACTGTATGTCTGGATGTTATGGCGGCTGTGGAATTTGGCCCGCCTTAAAACATCTCCGCAGGTGAGCCCGTTGATTCGCTGGGGTGCTGTAGCCAGTCTGGCAGCATTAACAGGCTTTGTCTTTGGCGGTGTCGCACCCAGTACAGCTATTCATTTTACCCCGATGTGGGTTACTTACGGATTGGGGTTGGCAACCATCGTGCTGGGTGAAAGGCAAAAGCAGCAAAGAGAGATTGTTGCTGAAGAAGAACAACAGACCGCTTGAGTTGTGTAAGTTGGGGCTTTTTCATCCTTTTTGAGGGCATCATGCGGATGCCCTCAGCATTTTCCGAATACCGGTCATTTCCTTACAGTTTGAGGAAAGGGGGAGGGCTGTGGTTCAGAAAGTAATGATTTTTAGCTCGGTTCATCCTTATGATGATTCCCGCATTTTTCACAAACAAGCGAAATCCCTCGTTAAAGCGGGATTTGAAGTAGAACTGCATGCTGTAGCACCGTTTGCGGAAAAAAAGGTTGAAGGGATTCGTATTGTCGGTGTGAAACGGATGAACAAGAAATGGAAAAGGATTACGGCCGGCTGGATGTTGTTTCGGCGTGCAATCCGGAGCGGCGCTGATATTTACCATTTTCACGATCCGGAGTTGCTTCCATGGGGAGTTCTAATCGCCTGGCGTACCGGAAAGCCTGTCATCTATGATTCGCATGAAAATTTGCCGAAACAGATTTACACCAAGCCCTGGATTCCTGAACGATGGAGGGGGCTGATTTCTTACCTGGTACACCGGGTTGAAAAGAAATTAGCCAGACGTTTAGCCGCCGTGATTACGGCGACAGAGTCCATCAGCGACGAATTTCAAGAGGCGAAAAAAGTAATTGTGATTAAAAATTATCCCTTACCCGTTCCGATGATTGAAAAAACGGAAGAAGGGAAGAACCTGATCCTGTATGTCGGCGGGATCTCTTATCTCCGCGGCTATCGGGAAATGATTCAGATGATGGAATTTATCCCGCCTGACCTGAAAGCGGAACTTCATCTGATCGGCCCGTTACAGCATATTGCCCCGGAAGACCGTGACGTGGAACAGCTCAGACAGAAAAATATTTACTTACATGGCCGCATACCCTTTGACGATGTGCAAAAGTGGCTGGGTAAAGGAAAAGTGGGCCTGGTGTGTCTTCATCCCATTGAGAACTACCGTGAATCTCTGCCGATTAAAATGTTTGAATACATGGCAGCCGGGTTGCCTCTGGTAGCAACTGATTTTCCTTTGTGGAAAAAGATTGTAGAAGGAAGTCAATGCGGATTTACCGTTGATGCTCTTAATCCGAAGGATATTGCCGATCAAGTGGTCCGTCTGCTTTCAGATGACACTCTTCGTGTACAAATGGGGAAAAACGGAAGGCAGGCCCATGAAACAACTTATAATTGGGGAGTAGAAGAAAGAAAATTGTTGTCCCTGTACCAGACATTGCTCACAAATAAATAGAAGTAACCCCAGTCACCGGGTATGACTGGGGCTGTTATTTTGTGTAACATCCATTTCCAGGGGCTCCAGCTCAATATGGCCGGCTAAAATGTTGCGAACCCGTGAGATCTCTGCTTCGCTGATTTGAAAGTAGTAAATGCCGCCAATCGTGGTATCCCGGCCCCGAAAGGAAACGCTGGAGATATCATTTTCTTCAATATTGGAATAGATACGCTGTAAACGGAACAGGGTGAGAGGCCGGATATCTGTTTTCATATTGGTTCCCAATTGTTCCAGTAAGTTGTCCAATTTGGCAATCGATCTCAGTTGGGTCCCTTTTTGAATGATGCCCCGAATCACTTCTTGCTGGCGGCGGATTCGCCCAAAATCCCCATGGGGGTCTGCTTTCCTCATGCGGGCAAAAGCGAGGGCTTCTTTCCCGCTGAGTGTCATTTTGCCTTTTTTAAAGTCAAACCCTTCGTACGTAAAGTCAAAGGGTACGTTTACCACTATTCCATTCAGTTCATCTACAATCTTTTCCAAGCCTTGCATATTTACTTTTACGTAACCGTCAATCGGAAAATCCAAAAAGTTTTCTACGGTCTGTCGGGTTAATTTCACACCACCATAGGCGTAGCTATGGTTGATCTTGTCTTTCCCTGCCCGTCCGGGAATCTGAACAAGGGTGTCACGGGGAATGTTTGTCAGGAGCACTGTCTTTTGATGAGGGTTCATCGTAGCGATAATGATTGTATCGGACCGGCCAATGTCTCCGTTTCGTTCGTCTACCCCCAGAAGAAGCAGTGCTGCTGGATCCTGGTCAATAATAACTTTTTTTTCCCTTTTTTCAGATTTGGTTTGGGTGGGCGGCTCATAGACACGATTGGCAGTCAACCAAATCTTATACCCGAAATACAAAGTTACAATCAGTGCCATAAGGAGAAGGAAGAGAATCAACCGGAACCAAAATCGGCCTTTTCGTGATCGCTTTTCTGGCTTAATGTCTTCTCACTCCCGGTAAACAGCTCGCAGATTTGCAATCTGAAAAATTTTCTGGGGTGGTACCCCTATTATATGTATTGTTTTCCTCTTTATGAGAGTCTATACCTATGTGTTTGTCCCTGAAGGCATTGGAGATAAAAATATTGATCCGTAATCCGGCCGCCGTGGATCACTCCGGCTGACCGGCTGCACGGCTCTTGGGGCACGGTTGACAGCCTCTGGGAAAAATAAGGATGGGCGAAAGTTTCATGAAAAGATACAGGAACGGTTAGCCTACTTAAGGAGAGAGGGGTTTCATCAGATGATGAAAGTATTAGTTACGGGAGGAGCCGGATTTATTGGCTCTCATATTGTGGATCAGTTGATCGCCAGAGGAGATCAGGTGGCGATTGTTGATAACATTTCAACAGGCAAGGAAACGCAGATACATCCACAAGCCTCTTTTTACAAGATGGATCTTACCAGTCCCGGGTTACTTGAGGTACTGGAGAGAGAAAAGCCTGAAGCCGTCATTCATCAAGCAGCGCAAATTCATGTGAACACATCGGTTCTAGATCCGGTCTTTGATGCAAATGTGAATATTTTAGGAACGATTCGCCTGCTGGAAGCAAGTCGCCAGACAGGGGTAAAAAAAGTGGTTTACGCCTCTTCTGCTGCTGTGTACGGTGATCCTCAGTACCTGCCGATTGATGAACAGCATCCCGTTCAGCCTCTGTCCGGTTACGGAATCTCCAAGTATACACCGGAGCATTATCTTAGCGTGTACCATCATCTGTACGGTTTGGAATATACTATTCTCCGCTACGCCAATGTTTACGGTTTGCGCCAGGACCCGAGGGGAGAAGGTGGCGTAATCTCTATTTTCATCGATAAGGTGATCAATGATCAGCCGTTGACTATTTTTGGCGATGGAGAGCAAACCCGTGACTATATCTACGTGGAAGATGTAGCAAAAGCAAATCTGGCGGCAACAGCAGCAGGTGAAGGAGAAGTTCTCAACATTGGTACAGGGGTAAGCACCTCCCTCAATGAAGTGGTAAGATTGTTCAATGACATCTCCGGCAAGGAAAATGCCGTACAATACGGGCCGGAGCGTTCAGGAGATATTAAACACAGCTATTTTAACAATGAAAAAGCCTGTTCCGTTCTTAACTGGAAGCCCGCTGTATCCTTCACCGAGGGTTTACGGAAAACCTACGAATATTACTGCCATGAGTATCGTAAAATGGACAAATAAATGTAAGATAATAAAGCCGAAGCCGATTTTGTGCGTTTTTTGGCTTATCCGGGGCACTGAAGGACTGTTTTTTCATAAATAAGGGATTGTCATTTAGATGCATCTGCAGTATACTTGGTTACAGTTATCTGTTTGAAATATTGCTGTAATCTTACTGTCATTTTTGTAATCTAAGCCTATAATGGTTTTTTCTATACTATATACAGCAGGAGTGGTTAGCGGATGCGTTCAAAAATGGCTTATGAAAGCAATTCGCACTCATTTTCCAACGGGATCAGCGGTTCTTCTCTTTACCCGCTTTTGAAGCGGGTCTTGGAAGTGATTCTTTCCATTGCATTGTTACTGTTTACCTTGCCTGTTCTCGTCCTGGTAGCAATTGCCATTAAGCTGGAATCACCCGGGTCTGTATTTTATAAGCAAGAGCGTGTCGGTTTAAATGGAAAATGCTTTAACATCATCAAGCTTCGTTCTATGCGCAACGACGCTGAAAAGAATGGCCCCCAATGGGCGGCTAAAAATGATCCACGTGTAACGGTTGTGGGCAAGTTTATCCGTAAAACACGGATTGACGAAATCCCGCAGTTGATTAACGTTTTACGCGGTGATATGAGTTTGATCGGCCCCCGTCCGGAGCGCCCGATGTTTACTGAGCAATTTGACAAAGAGATTCCCGGTTTTAAAAAGCGTTTACTGGTGAAGCCAGGTTTAACAGGTTGGGCTCAAGTCAATGGCGGTTATGAAGCTACCCCTGCTGAAAAGTTAAAGATGGATTTGTTTTACATCAGAAATCAATCGTTTCGACTGGACTTACAGATCATGCTCCGTACTGTCTGGGTAGTTATTTCCGGCAGTGGAGCCCGTTAATGCAAAACGGGATGCCTCACTATACGGGCAGCCCGTTTTGTGTATATATACCAAACGGTCATATTCATTTCATCCATAAACTTTCACAGGTGTCCCAATTCATGTTTTACCTTAGAAAACAAGGCGTAAGCAAAGGTAAAACAAAAGCCACAACGGTACGCTCAAACAAGTGGCGTTTATAATGCCGATCCAAAACGATTTGCTGACGACCGTGCAGTCCATCTTGGGCACCTCCAAATATTTGTTGAGTGTAATGTTATTATACGCTAATCTGATGAAACATAGTTGAAATTGCCCGTTTTGTTAACGAAATGTAATGTCGGGGTAACAGTTAACAAAAATATGACAGAATAATGAAAAGCGCCGGTTCCAAAAAAACCGTTTCCTGCCTGAGGAAACGGTCAGCTTGTCGACCTGTTAAGAAAACAGACTTTGTCGACAAGCTGCGCCAAACAACACTTGTTGTTTGGCGTGTTTTTTCATAATGCTTTTCATCCAGAATAGCAATTGTTGAAACCCTTGTTGCGTATTGGCAAATACCAATGGCTTTGCCAGCTCTTTGCCTCGATCATCTACCACTCTGGCAATATGATTGTGCTTTGCTATGTCAATTCCTACAATAACAGTGTCAGAGTGAATTTGATCGATTTGATGATTTAGTTTAAAATTCATTCTTGGAGTACCTCCTCTGCTATTTAAGGGTCCACTGGCCAGTGGGACACCTCGTATGTTAGCAGGAGGTACTTTTCTTTTTCAAACCCCTTTGTTTTTCATTACTGGAATGCTCCTTACATTAGCAAAGTCTTACTTGATGATGGGGTCCGGCCGGTTATGCCTTATAAAAGACCCCAAACGAAAAAAGGATTTTTTCGAAAACATGAATATGTTTATGATGAATACTATGATTGGTATATCTGCCCTGCTGGTCAAACGTTAACCTACCGGACTACCACCCGAGAAGGCTATCGTCAGTACATCTCTGATCCAAAAATCTGTAAAGGTTGTCCGTTTCTTTCTCAATGTACAAACAGTCGAACCCATACAAAGCAAATTCACCGCCATATTTGGCAGGACTATTTAGATGAAGCCGAACATCTTCGGCATGCGGAACAGAATAAACAAATTTATAAACAGCGAAAAGAAACGATTGAGCGAGTTTTTGCCGATATGAAGGAGAAGCATGGAATGCGTTGGACGACGCTTCGTGGGAAGCGTCGAGTTCAGCGCAGGCGATGCTTCTTTTTGCTGCCATGAATTTAAAGAAGCTGGCCAATTGGCGATGGCGCAACCGTCGCCTTCGTCGATTTTTTATTCAGTTAATTAGAAAAACCACTTCTGGACAGTTTTCAGAAAT
>NZ_JAECVR010000020.1 GCF_016055185.1 Paenactinomyces guangxiensis | reverse complement strand
ACTGGGTTTCTTAAGTTTTGCCTTTTTTAGATAACAGGGGCTTTATAATTTCCAATTTCCCTGTTTCAATGGCTTGACATATTACCGCAGGACTTTTTGATCACGAGTTGTGTTTTTCCGGCCATCCGGTTAAAAAGAAGAGTCCCGCCTATTTCCTGAACTCGTTCGCGCATAATTCTCAAGCCAAACCGATTGGATTGCCGGAAGGGGTCTGTTTGAAACCCTGTACCATCATCTTCAATTTTCAGACACCAGTTTGCCTCGTTTCCCGTTAATTGAATCCATACATGGTCAGCATGGGCGTGTTTGCGGATATTGGTAAGCGCTTCCTGGATGCAGGAAAACAGTTCCACTTTTTCTTTGGGTTGCAGATTTGCCTCGTTCAGTTGGAAGAAAGGGTGAACTGAAATACCCGTATCGAGTTGAAATTGGCTGATCAGTTCCTCCACTCGTTTTTGCCAGCTCGCCGAACTTAGATGTGGCGGATTTTTTAAATTGGAGATCGAATGGCGTACATAATCATGAATTTGGCGCAAGCTTTTATCCAGCTCTGTCCACCCGGGGTCAGGCTGTTTTTCTTTTAAGCGGTTTATCTGAACAGAACAGAGGAACAGAGTTTGGGCGATGCCATCATGAAGCTCACGGGCGATTCGCTCCCGCTCCTGCAATATCGCTTTTTCCTCCCGCTCTGTTTTCAGTTGCTCCTGCATATGTTCATAGATCATAAAAAGCCGCCGCAGAAAGGTAATCGTAACGATAAATACAATGACGGGAGACAACCAGTTTCCCAGCTCCATTGATATATACGGAAGCAAAAATTGATGACGCAAGTATTCCCACAATCCGATGACAAGAGTGGGAATGATGAGGATGAGCCACTTCAGTTGCCTATACGACAAAGGGATCACTCCACTGTTTGATGATTACAGATACTATCTTAAAGCAGTTTCAAGGTTACTTCCTGCTAAAATTTTGAAAGTCCGGCGAAAAAACGATCATGGCTTGTCGGTACAACACCGGGATGAAAGTTTGTCTGGTTGGCACCGCTCCGAAATCATATTTAGGGCTCCGTTCCGTAGCGGGAGCTAGAGTCACTCGCCCCAAATATGATTTTTCCGCTTGATTGCCCATAAACACTTGCACAGAAAAAACAGCCGGAGTTGTTGTTTCCGGCTGTTCCACTAATTAAATCTATTCTGTGTCCTTTCATTTATCCATTTCGTTTTAACTTGCCGGTCCGCATGGCATATTTTTCAGCGACAGAGAAAATCCAAAGTCCAAATGGGATTAAGGCGGCTCCGATGATAAGCAGAGCGAGCAGATTCGGCCACATTTCCGGGATGGTTGCCCCGTTTAAAAGGGCGTCTCTGGCTGAGTCGAGGGCGTAGGTTCCTGGCGAGATCCAGGAAAGGGGTTGTAACCATTCCGGCAAGTAATGGACAGGATAGTAGATCCCTGAGACGAGCAGAATTACCCCCTGGATGATATGGGTCGCCTGGGCCCCCCGCTCCGGAGATAGCAGCGGCAGGACGGCAGCGATCAATCCCAGGCCCATAAAAGCCGGACTGGCAACAACCAGCACGAACAGGGCTGACAAAAGGTTTGATTTCCCCAGAGTGAGATCGAAAAACAGGGCGACAGCTGTTAAAACAATTGTAGTACGAAAGATCCCATACAGGACGGCAAACAGGCACATCCCGGATAAATGAGTTATCCGGCGGATCGGAGCCATAAAGGTATATTCAATCGTTCCTTCCCAGCGTTCCCAGGTGATTGAATTGGATACCTCCTCAAACAGAACGGACATAAATCCCCAGAAAAGGGCTCCAACCACGAGAAAAAGAACCATCTCTCCCTGCTTTTCGGGGTTTTTCTGCATCAGCCCGATCAGCCCGATTGTTAAGGTGTTGACGACGTTGTAGAAAAGAAATACAACCTCCCAGGCGATATATCTCCGAATCAAACTGAAACTCCGTTCAACAAAGGCATACATTCCGTTCAACTCATTCACAATCTTCATCAGCCTGCACATCCTCCCATGATTTTCCTGTCAACCGGAAGAAAACATCTTCGAGAGAATCTGTTCCTATTTGTTTCTTTAAGCCTTCCGCCGTATCTAAAGCCACAATTTTCCCCTGGTCGATGATGGCAATCCGGTCACACAATCGCTCAGCTTCATCCATATCATGCGTGGTCAGGATGATTGTCGCATCATGGGTATCCATCACTTCTTCCACAAACTCCTGCACATCCCGTTTTGACTTGGGATCGAGGCCGGTGGTTGGCTCATCCAGCAGCACTAAAGTAGGAGATGTCATCAGTGCGCGGGCAATCGCTACTTTTTGCTGCATTCCCCGCGATAAGTTTTCAAGTGAAGTGTGTGCTTTTTCCTCATTAATTCCTAAACGTGATAAAATATAGAATGCTTTTTGCCCTCCCTCTTCTTGCGACAGGCTGTAAATGCGGGCGGCATAGCGCAAATTTTCCATGGCCGATAACTTTTTGAAAAAGGAAGCTTCCACCGAAACCCGGTTGATCAAGCGCCGGATTTCCTGTTGGTTTTTAACCGCATCGTAGCCAAACACGGTCATCCTACCGCTGTCCGGAAACAGAAGGGTGGAGAGAAGACGGATTAAAGTTGATTTTCCTGACCCGTTAGGTCCCAACAGGCCGAACACTTCATTGCGGTAAACATCAAAAGAGACATGGTCAACCGCTTTTAACTGCCGCTTTTGTCCAAGGAAAGCGTTTTTCCAGGAACGGCTTCCTTTCACCGTCTCATAAAACATTTTGCTGACCTGATGGCAGTGGATCGCTACTGACAGGCTAGCTGAATGAGATTGTTGTCCTGTCTCTTTCTCAATCGTGATTGTCTTCAATCTCACATCCTTTCACAGAAAGAAAATTATATCCAGTAACCGAGATAGGAACGGGTCAAATGTGAGCTTCGTATCTTGTCGTTGAGAATACTCTGGCGATAGGAGCGGGGGCCTTCTATCATCCAGTAATTGGTTAAATTTGCATTATTACCTGCCGCAAATGATGGCGGGGCTTCATTTTTCACGCGTACCCGTTCCTTGGGAAATGTGTAGATAATGGCTTTTAACATCTGTCATCTTCTCCTTTTCATCTCAGTAAAAACAAAAAACACCATCAGAACTGAACAGTAAGCCTGTGGTGTCATATAAAAAGGGAATAAAAAACCACAGGCCCCGCAGAGCCTGTGGTGATTGTTTTTACTGAGCAAATGAGTGCTGGTAAACAATCGTTTGATCACCGAGGCCGTCTGGCGGTTTCATATATGCTGTTGGAGAAAGAACCGTATCACCGAAAATGGGCATACGAACCCCGTTGACAGCAAAAGTACTTAAAAGAACTGTTTTCATCACGACGACCTCCTTTCAAAAACGATTGTGATTTTGAGTAATTTAAATTTTATATTCAAGTCACATCTTTGTCAATTTATTTTTTGATTTTAGTACTTGCAGGTAATAAATAAATTTTCTCAGGTTTAGCCTTTTCTCACAGTGAAAAATATACTAATAAGAAAGGGTTGTCATAGTAAGTGATCATGGAGTATGTTAAACGGAAATTGGCGAAATATAAACAGTAAAGAAGGTGTATGGATTGAAAGCAATAATCTTTGATTTGGATGGTACATTATTTCAAACAGAAAAAGTAGCTGTACCTGCTTTTCAAGAAACATTCCGTTATCTGAAGGAAAAGGGAAGGTATTCGGGCCCTGCTCCTTCTGTTATGGAAATTCAATCTGTGTTTGGACTGACTCATGATGAAATTTGGCAAAAGCTGATGCCCGGAGCAGATCCCCTGACAAAAGCAGAAGCTGATCGAATCATGTTGGAAAAAGAATTGGAACTGCTTGAACAGGGAAAAGGTGAACTGTTTCCGGAAGTTGAAGAAACTTTGCGGAAATTGCAGCGAGCGGGCTGGGGACTTTTTATTGCCAGTAACGGCGTTGGTCCCTATGTACGCGGGGCTCTGGAATCTAAAGGGATCATTGACTTATTTCAAGATATTTATACAGCCGGTGATCATGAGACAAAAAGCAAAGTGGATTTAGTAAGAATTTGTAAACAGAATGCCGGAATCACAGAAGGTTATATGGTCGGGGACCGGAGTTCGGACGTCAAAGCAGGGAGAGAGAATAATCTGACAGTCATTGGCTGCCGTTACGCCGGCTTCCCCCGGTTTGGGGAGGAGGATGAATTGGCCGTGGCAGATTATAAAATTGAAGCATTTAAAGATCTGTTAACGATTATCTCTGTTTAGAAAAAATGCCGGGGCTTCTCTCCGGCATTTAGTTTGTCAAGGGAGGGGACCTGAAATGCAAACTGTCTGGACACTTCCCTATTGGGAGATTGCCTTTCGCCTTTTTGTCGCCGGGATACTGGGAGGGCTGATTGGATGGGAAAGGGAGAAAAACAATCACCCTGCGGGATTCCGTACTCATATCCTGGTAAGTCTTGGTTCCGCACTGATTATGTTGATTTCAATCTATGGATTTTCCGATTTTATGGGACAAAAAAATGTCCAGTTTGACCCGTCGCGAATCAGCGCGCAAGTTGTCAGTGGCATCGGTTTCTTGGGTGCCGGCACTATATTGCGGCACGGAGTCTCGGTGACAGGCCTCACAACGGCGGCTTCCCTGTGGGTGGTGGCCGGAATCGGGCTGGCGGTGGGAACCGGGTTTATGTTTGGAGCTGCTTTAACCACCGTCCTCGTTCTGGTCAGCCTGGAGCTTCTGAACCGTTTGGAGAAAATTTTGATTAAAAAGCGCCGTTTACGCATCATTCAACTGATCGTGGCGGACGACCCGGGAAAGTTAGGGGAACTGGCCTCCCTGATCGCCCGAAATGGCGGAAGTATTCGCAAGGTGAATATGGATGAAGGGGAAGAAGATGATCATTATCTGGGAATCACCTTTCATGTTCGCTTGCCGGAGAAAATTACCCTTGCTGAATTATGTGAGGAAATACGAAAAGTGAAGGGAGTGAAAACGGTCCGCACGGAGTGAAGAAGGTATGAAAAAGGAAAAGATAAGGGAAAATGAGTAATGAATCAAAGGGGGGACTTGGCAATCGGCAATGCATCATTTATAATAGGTATCACGAAGGTCAAAGTTAGTCAAAGTCAGCAGGAGGTTGTCCGATGAGTAGCATTTCGGACATCATTGAACGCTATTTAAAAAAAATACTCAATGAGAGTGACAGTGGGGTTATAGAGATCAAACGGAGTGAACTGGCAGATACTTTTCAATGTGTACCCTCACAAATTAATTATGTGATCAGCACCCGCTTTACGATTGAGAAAGGGTACATCGTGGAAAGTAAAAGAGGAGGCGGCGGATTTATTCGTATTCAAAAAGTTCGCCTGAAAACTCCCCGGGATACGTTTGAAGATCTCTTGCAAAAAATCGGGGATCATATTCCTCAAATAACCGCGGAACACGTGATATCCCGGTTGTTGGAGGAAAATTTGATGACACCCCGTGAAGCATTGTTGATGCGGCGTTTGGTTTCACGTGAGACGTTGCAGTTGCCGATCCCGCTTCGCGATCAAATGAGAGCACGAATGATGCGGATGATGATTACGACAATATTTACGAGTAAAGGAGAGTGACGGCCGATGCTCTGTCCGGAGTGCGGAAAACGGCCGGCAACACTTCATTACACGAAGATCGTTAATGGCAATAAGACGGAGTTTCATTTGTGCGAAGTGTGTGCCCAGGAAAAAGGAGAATACATGCCCGGTTTTGAAAACGGGTTTTCTTTTCATCAACTATTATCCGGACTCTTAAATTTTGAACCGTCAGCATCTGAGACGGGTCACGGGTCTGCGATGAAAACTCAGATAACCCGCTGTCCCACCTGCGGGTTGACTTATAACCAATTCAGCAAAATCGGACGTTTCGGCTGTTCAGATTGTTATCAAACCTTTAGAGACCGCCTTGTTCCGCTGCTGCGCAGAGTTCATGGACATTCTTCACACCGCGGGAAGATTCCGGAGCGGACGAAAGGTGAATTAAAGCTCCGCCGTCAACTGGAGAGACTAAAAGAAGAACTGGCTCATAAAGTAGAAGCGGAAGAGTTTGAAGAAGCGGCCAAATTGCGTGACCAAATTCGCTCATTACAAGAAAGACTAGAGCAGTAGGAGGAATTTCCATGTCACTTGAACATTTTATGCAAAATGCGATCAGTGAATGGATGCGAGTGAAGGGTCCGCAATCTGATATTGTTTTTAGCAGTCGGGTACGGGTTGCGCGTAACTTGACCGGTTTTCCGTTTCCCATGCTGAGTACCTCTTCCCAGGCTGAAGAAATTGTCCGGGTGGTGGAAGAGACCTGGGAGAAGGAACAAAATCACCTTCCTCTTTTAAAAGATGCCGAACTGATCCGCATGAAAGATTTAAATGAATTGGAAAAAAGGGTGTTGGTTGAAAAACATCTGATCAGTCCGATGCTGGCTGAAGAGTCGCCTCATGGAGCGGTTCTGCTGAGTAAAGATGAATCCATCAGCATCATGATCAATGAAGAAGACCACATTCGCATTCAATGTCTGTTTCCGGGACTGCAATTGGAAGAAGCCTGGAAAATGGCAAACCATATTGATGACTGGCTGGAGCAAAAACTCTCTTACGCCTTTGATGATCAATGCGGTTATCTGACCAGTTGTCCAACCAATGTGGGAACGGGCATACGGGCTTCGGTGATGGTTCATCTGCCTGCCCTGGCCATGACACAGCAGCTCAACCGACTGTTGCCGGCGATCACCCAGGTCGGTTTGGCTGTGCGGGGAATTTACGGTGAAGGGAGCGAGGCGCTCGGGCAGTTGTACCAGGTTTCCAATCAGGTAACCCTCGGTCAATCAGAGGAGGAAATTATCGATAAGTTACAGGGAGTTGTCGGCCAGATGATCCAACATGAACAATCGGCGCGGCAACGTCTCCTGGAAGTCTCGTCCATTCAAATGGAGGACCGTGTGCACCGGTCCTACGGAATACTGGCCCACTCGCGAATTATCGATTCCAAAGAGGCAATGAAAAGATTGTCCGATGTGCGGTTGGGAATTGATCTCGGACTGATTCGAGGTGTGTCGGCAAGTGTGATGAATGAGCTGATGGTTATGATTCAGCCCGGTTTTTTGCAACAGTACGCAGGGCAGCGATTAGACGCTGAAGAAAGAGATATTCGCCGTTCAAGGATGATTATGGAACGATTGGCGATGGAACAAAAGGACAAATCGGTCTGAAATCTAATATTCTCTCCCGAGACATGCTTTCACAGAAATAAAGCGAGGTGTATAGATGATGATGTTTGGCCGTTTTACAGAACGTGCGCAGAAAGTGCTGGCACTGGCACAGGAAGAAGCTGTGCGTCTGGGGCATAGCAACATTGGAACCGAGCATATTTTACTTGGCCTCGTCCGCGAGGGTGAGGGAATCGCAGCTAAAGCGTTGATTGCCCTTGGCCTGGGTTTGGAAAAAATCCATAAGGAAGTGGAGAGCCTGATTGGACGCGGACAGGGTCAACCCACCAATATTGCCTATACTCCACGTGCCAAAAAAGTAATTGAATTATCGATGGACGAGGCGCGGAAGTTGGGCCACACCTATGTCGGGACTGAGCATATTTTGCTGGGGCTGATTCGTGAAGGAGAAGGAGTGGCCGCCCGTGTACTCAATAACCTGGGTGTCAGCCTGAATAAAGCCAGACAGCAAGTATTGCAACTGTTGGGAAACAGTGAATCAGTCTCCGGCCATCAAGGGCCCAATGCCAATGTCAACACGCCAACTCTGGATAGTCTGGCCCGTGATCTGACGGCTACGGCTAAAGACGGCAACTTGGACCCGGTCATCGGCCGAAGCAAAGAGATTGAACGAGTGATTCAAGTTCTTTCCCGCCGTACCAAAAACAATCCGGTTCTTATCGGTGAACCGGGAGTCGGGAAAACGGCAATAGCTGAGGGTTTGGCACAGCGGATCGTGGATGGGGAAATTCCCGAAACATTGCGGGGTAAACGCGTGATGACCCTTGACATGGGAACCGTTGTCGCCGGAACCAAATATCGGGGTGAGTTTGAAGACCGGCTGAAAAAAATCATGGATGAGATTCGCCAGGCAGGAAATATCATCCTGTTCATTGACGAGCTGCATACTCTGATCGGAGCTGGAGGCGCAGAAGGAGCCATTGACGCCTCCAATATCTTAAAACCGGCTCTGGCACGCGGTGATTTACAATGTATAGGTGCAACGACACTGGATGAATACCGCAAGTATATTGAAAAAGATGCCGCACTGGAACGGCGCTTCCAGCCAATCACCGTCGATGAGCCCACTAAAGAGGAAGCGATCCTCATTCTTGAAGGCTTGCGTGACCGCTATGAAGCACACCATCGGGTCAAAATAACGGATGAGGCGATTCGTCAGGCAGTAAAATTGTCTGACCGATATATCACCGACCGTTATCTCCCTGACAAAGCGATTGACCTGATCGATGAGGCTGCTTCAAAAGTCCGCCTCTCTTCTTTCACCGTTCCGCCAGAGTTGAAGGAATTGGAACAAAAGGTGGAAGAAGTGAAGAAAGAGAAGGATGCAGCGGTACAAAGCCAGGAGTTTGAGAAAGCGGCTTCCCTGCGTGATAAGGAACAAAAATTGCGTGAAGAACTGGAAATCACCCGAAATAATTGGAAGCAAGTTCAGGGAAAGACGGATTCCGAAGTAACCGCAGAAGATATTGCTGATGTCGTCGGCAACTGGACGGGAATTCCGGTGAGAAAATTGGCTGAAGAAGAATCTGAACGTCTTCTGAACATGGAGAGCATCCTTCACAATCGTGTGATCGGCCAAGAGGAAGCGGTCAAATCGGTTGCGCGGGCGATCCGTCGTGCGCGTGCGGGATTGAAAGACCCCAAACGCCCGATTGGTTCATTTATTTTCCTTGGCCCGACCGGAGTCGGGAAGACAGAACTGGCGAGGGCTCTTGCCGAAGCAATGTTCGGGGACGAAGATGCAATGATTCGCATCGATATGTCCGAATACATGGAGAAACACACGACAAGCCGCCTTGTCGGTTCACCTCCCGGTTATGTAGGCTATGAAGAGGGCGGGCAGCTGACAGAGAAGGTTCGCCGCAAACCGTATTCGGTAGTTCTCTTCGATGAGGTTGAAAAAGCACACCCGGAAGTGTTTAATGTTCTTTTGCAAGTGCTGGAAGACGGCCGTCTCACTGACGGTAAAGGACGGACGGTTGATTTTCGCAACACCATCATCATTATGACTTCCAATGTAGGTGCTTCCACCATCAGGAAAAATACACGCCTTGGGTTTACGACCGGGGATATCAATAATGATGAATATGAACAAATGAAACAAAATGTAATGGAAGAGTTGAAGAAAAACTTCCGCCCCGAGTTTTTAAACCGGATTGACGATGTGATTGTTTTCCACTCTTTAAAAGAAGAACACCTGCAACAAATTGTTTCTCTTATGGCTGAAGAGCTGCGAAAACGCCTGAAAGAACAAGACATCGACTTTATGCTGACCGATGAGGCGAAAAAGCACCTTGCCAAAGAAGGCTTTGATCCCACTTATGGTGCACGGCCGCTCAGAAGAGCCATCACAAAGCATATTGAAGACCGTCTCTCTGAAGAATTGCTTCGTGGCAATATTCAGCGAGGGGATACGGTGACAATCGATGTGAAGGACGGGAGACTGACTGTCGATAAGACCGATGTGAAGCCGACTGAGGCCATTTAACGATCAAACATCCCCTTTCCCGCGGGGATGTTTTTGCTATTGAATTTGCTATAATGAGTGAGAGAAAAATAATCGAAATTGAATAGAGGACGGATTGTGACAAAGAAAAAAACGAGATTTGTTTGTCAGGAATGCGGATATGAAACCCCTAAGTGGATGGGACGCTGTCCGGGTTGCGGAAACTGGAACACGATAATGGAGGAGAGAGAACAGTCTCATGTTCCGGGAACAGCGATTAGACTGAGACCAAAAAGAGAACAAGCAACACCGATCACTCAGGTCGAAAAACTGGATCAACCCCGTTTTGATACGGGATTGAGAGAGTTGAACCGCGTTCTCGGGGGCGGGCTGGTACCAGGCTCTCTCATTCTGGTCGGCGGGGACCCGGGAATAGGCAAATCCACCTTGTTATTACAAGCAACACACCAATTGGCCGGGCGGGGAATGCCGATTTTATATGTTTCCGGTGAAGAGTCGACCGAGCAGATTCGGCTGCGTGCCGACCGTCTGGGAGCACTGCACGAAAAGCTGATGGTTGCTTCTGAAACCGACTTGACAGCAGTGGAACAACTGTTGGAAGAGACCGCTCCCAAGCTGGTCGTCATTGACTCGATCCAGACAATGTTCCATCCGGACATTACATCCGCCCCGGGAAGTGTATCCCAGGTACGAGAGTGCACCGGTCAATTGATGCGCTGGGCCAAAGAGCGGGCGATTGCCATTATCATCGTTGGACATGTCACCAAATCCGGTGCCCTTGCCGGACCGCGGATGCTTGAACATATGGTTGATTCAGTCCTCTACTTTGAAGGGGAGCGGCATCATACCTACCGGATTCTCAGGGCGGTAAAAAACCGGTTTGGCTCCACCAATGAAATTGGAGTATTTGAAATGAAAGAAGAGGGCCTTGCCGAGGTTGGCAATCCTTCCGAATTGTTTTTGTCAGGCCGGCCGGTGGGAGTACCCGGAACAGCAGTTGCTGCGAGCATAGAGGGAACCCGTCCCGTTCTCGTGGAATTACAGGCTCTGGTAACCCCCACCAGCTTTGCGACTCCCAAACGAATGGCTGCAGGCGTAGATCATCACCGAGTAACAATGATTATGGCTGTACTGGAAAAACGGCTTGGTTTTTTTCTGCAAAATCAAGACGCTTACGTCAATGTGGTCGGGGGAGTGCGTCTGGATGAACCAGCCGTTGACCTGAGCATCGCGGTCAGTCTCGCTTCCAGTTTTCGGGACCGTCCCACTCTTTCCCATGACCTTTTCATCGGGGAAGTGGGATTGACTGGTGAAGTCAGGGGAGTTTCCCGCATTGAACAAAGAGTGGCAGAGGCAAACAATATGGGATTTAAACGTGTTATTTTTCCGGAGAAAAACCGTCGTGGCTGGACTCCGCCACAGGGAATGGAACTTGTTGGGGTGGGCACACTGGAACAAGCATTGGAAGTGGCGTTGGGAGGGTAATAAGACGTGAAAGAAGAAGGGAAAAAAGATCGGTTGAGCAGTGATATTTTGCGCTTCCTCGCTCCCGGAACCCCTTTTCGTGAGGGGCTTGACAATGTTCTGGGAGCCAAAACAGGTGCGCTGATCGTCATGGGCTATGATGAAACGATTCGTGAAATTGTTGATGGCGGATTTCACATCGATTGCCCCTTTACGCCTGCTCATCTTTATGAACTAGCCAAAATGGACGGAGCGATTATTTTAAGTAATGACGGTAAACGAATTTTATATGCCAATACCCAATTAGTCCCCAGTTCAGCCATACCTTCCACTGAGACGGGAATTCGCCATCGCACCGCACAACGAACAGCAAAACAGACCGGGAAATTAGTGGTGTCTATTTCACAGCGGAGAAATATTATTACATTATACAAAGGAAATTTCCGTTACGCCCTGAAGGATATAGGAGTAATTTTAACCAAGGCAAACCAGGCAATCCAGACGCTTGAAAAGTATAAGTCGGTCCTTGATCAGACAACCACCAATTTAAGTGCGTTGGAATTTGAAGAATTGGTTACATTACATGAAGTAGCGTTAGTTTTACAGAGAGTGGAGATGGTCCTGCGCATTAAACGTGAAATTGAAACCTATATTCATGAATTGGGGACAGAGGGTCGTTTGATTAGCATGCAGCTGGAAGAGCTGGTTTCCAATGTGGAGGATGAGGCAGAGCTGCTGATCAGAGATTACTGTCAGAATCCGGAATGCGTAAAACCCCAGGAAGTATTTGAGGAACTGAGTAAACTTTCTGCAGACGATTTGCTGGAGTATACAAATTTAGTACGGATTCTTGGATTTCCTGGAAATATTAATATCCAGGAGCAGGCTGTCTCCCCGCGCGGGTATCGGATCCTGAATAAAATCCCCCGCCTGCCGGCAAATATTATTGAAAATTTAATTTGTCGCTTTGAAACATTGCCGCGCATCATGCTTGCCAGCATTGAAGAATTGGATGATGTAGAAGGGATCGGAGATGTGCGTGCCAGAACGATTAAAGAGGGTTTGAAGCGAATTCAGGAGCAGGTCTTTATTGACAGACATATCTAAATAACCTAGAATGAAACCACTACAATAAATTGAGCGAAAACAGCGAAAGGAGGCATGCAGTCAGCCACCTTAAGCGGTACTCATTCCATTTAGGAGGTTCCCTGTTATGTTTGCGAGAGCATTGCCCAGTTGTTTTACAGTTGGGAACTTATTTCTCGGTATTATATCTATAATTTTAGCGATTCAGGGTTCGTGGCAGTACGCTGCAATTATGGTCATTATAGGAATGTTACTGGATGGCCTGGATGGCCGGGTTGCCCGGATGCTGAATACGGAAAGCGAATTCGGGAAGGAATTGGATTCATTATCTGATGTTATTTCATTTGGGGTAGCTCCGGCAATCATTATGTATGTATCCGTATTAAAAGATACAGGTCCCCAGGGCTGGCTGGTCACGGCTATTTTTCCGATCTGCGGTGCCCTCCGTCTTGCCCGCTTCAATGTAAGTCCCGGAAAGCCCGGTTATTTCATCGGTTTGCCGATCACGGCTGCGGGCGGAATTCTCGCCACTATGGCAATCTATAACGAATATGTAGCCAATGCATACATTCTTATGTTTGCGATGCTGTTTTTATCTTTTTTGATGGTCAGCCAGATCAAATACCCTAAATTTAATAAAATGAGAGTACCAAAAAGTGCGTATTGGTTTGCGCCTCTCTTTTTGATTGCCGTTGCTGTTTCAGCTATTTTATATCCCCGCGAACTGCCAAAAGTGATGTTCATTCCTCTGGCCCTGTATGCACTGTACGGGGTGAAAAAAGCGATTGACCGTAAACGGCGGGGAGAGGCGAATGATGATCCGGTTGAGGATCTGAAGTAAAAATATTCATGACTGAATATAACAATCAACTGGCAAAAACAACCCTGAATAAGGAGAGCAGGGTTGTTTTTAATATGAATAGCGGACTTCCCGCTGCAAACAGCCAGCATCTCATCAAAGGCACGTTCCATGCGCTTTCATTTAAATGGCGGGTTTTAATGTTTCCATACTTTTAGTTGTAAGCACCCGCAAGAGAGAACGGGCCAGTCTAAAAGGTGCAACCTGTGCTCAAAGATGGAGAAAGCAACAGGTTCAAAATATTTTATTTATTTGTTAAATATATTTCAATTGATCATAGATTTGGAGTATAATGGGCATAGTACGGGTTAAGAGGTGAATCCTTCCAGACTCCGGAGATCTTCTAGCGGAGAGTAAAAACTCCCAGAGTAGACAAATTATTGGACTCCTGCTTAATCACATCAAGTAAACGAATATCTAACAGATTGCACAATGCGGTCAGGTAAAACAGGTTTTTACCCATTTCCGACTTGACGACATCAAGACAATGGTCGCATAATTCTCCGGACAGGTGGGTCTTTAGTTGTTCTTTCCACTCTGAAACGGAAGCTGCTTTCGGAAAAGACTGGCGGCGGGCCTCTACTTCAATGCAGCCGCAGTCGGTAACAGCTTTCATTAAAGCGCGGTTGATCCGGGCGTTTGATTCTTGAAATTTGGAAGTAACATCCAAAAAGCTGCGGTGTCTTAAGAGAAGATCTCCCACTTGCTGTTGAAAGGAGTGAAAATGGTTCTCTTCACTCATGCCTTTCACCTCATTTTCCAGGGATTCCGTGCCGAAGTTTTTGCTATGTTTATTATATAGATGGCGCTTTCATGGTGTCAAATTCGCAGCCAAAGAATAAGTTGTGCTCATAAACAAAAAAGTTGTTGACGGTTTAAATAGGAATATGCTAATATAATAATTTTTAATTTTGTTGACTCGCGATCCCTTTTGTGATATCTTGGAAATAGATATTGCCCTTTTTGGAGGTGGATCGATTTGTTCAATATTGGCGACAAGGTGGTTTATCCGATGCACGGTGCCGGGGTCATTGAGTCAATTGAAGAAAAAGAGATCCTGGGAAAACGACAAAAGTACTATGTGATGCGCATGCCCATCGGAGATATGAAAGTGATGGTCCCGATGAAAAATGTGGAGAGCATCGGTCTCAGGGAGGTTGTGGACGAAAGTACTGTGGAGCGGGTCCTTGAAAGGATGCGCACTCAGGATGTAAATGACACGACCAATTGGAATCGCCGTTATCGTGCCAATTTGGACAAAATGAAGAGCGGAGATATTTATGAAGTGGCCGACGTAGTACGGTCTTTGATGCTTCGCGAAGAAGAGAAGGGCCTTTCTACCGGAGAGCGCAAAATGTTGGATAATGCCAAGCAGATCTTGATCAGCGAACTGGCTCTCGCGAGAAACCTCAAGGAAGAACAGGCGTTTGAACTTATTGATCATATCGTTATAACCCGTGATGCCTGATTCAAGATTTTCTGTTGTTACAAAAAAATCACAGGAAAATTGTATATTCGGGTTTTCATTTTGTCAGATTGTCTATAATGAATACTAGCAGAGTGAAGTTGGGAGGAGGTGAAGCCCCGTGTTGAAACGTTTTGTACAATTAGCTTTCACTCTTGTCGGAGCATCTGCCGGTTACTATCTGGGGCCAGAATTTTTCGGAGCGCTTCAAAAATCTCCTCTGAAATTCGGTGATGTACCCGCACCCGGTTATATAGGGGGCGCTTTGGGGGCCGTGATTATGTTTGTGGCCACCATCTGGTTGTCGAACAATGTGGTGAAGTGGATTCGTTGGAGCGAAGAGCGCTTGATTAAGATCCCTGCCGCGGACGGAGTATTTGGGGCTCTGGGCTTAATTTTTGGTCTTATCGTCGCTTTTCTCATCCAACAACCGTTGTCTTCATTGCCGATACCCGGTGTAAACCACGTCTTGCCGTTTATTTTTTCCGGTTTATTCGGTTATCTCGGATTCAGAGTGGGATATAAGAAACGCGATGAACTAATTTCTGTTTTTACTCTTGGCCGTCAGAATAAAGAAGGCCGAAACAAAAAAGAAGGACGCGAGACTTTCGAACACAAGATTTTAGATACCAGTGTCATCATTGACGGAAGAATCGCCGATATCTGCAGGACCGGTTTCCTGGAAGGAACCCTTGTCATTCCCAGTTTTGTTCTGGAAGAGCTGCAACATATCGCTGACTCCTCTGATGTATTGAAGCGGAACCGGGGACGAAGAGGCTTGGATATTCTTAATAAGATTCAAAAAGAGTTAAACGTAAAAGTAATTATTTACGAGGGAGACTTTGAGGAAGTGGCAGAGGTGGACAGCAAGCTGGTAAAACTGGCCAAGGTTTTATCCGGTAAAGTTGTCACCAATGATTTTAACTTGAATAAAGTTTGTGAGCTGCAGGGTGTGAGCGTCCTGAATATAAACGATCTGGCTAATGCGGTAAAGCCGGTTGTGCTGCCGGGTGAAGAGATCAACGTTCAAGTGATTAAAGACGGAAAAGAGCACGGCCAGGGAGTTGCTTACCTTGATGATGGCACTATGATCGTGATTGAGGGCGGACGTGAATATATTGGTGACAGGCTTGACGTACTGGTTACCAGTGTGCTACAAACTTCTGCAGGACGAATGATTTTTGCCAAACCTAAACTGCTTGAACGTGCCTTATAATGAGAGAGCTGCGAATTAGCCCGTAACGGTTTTGCTAAAGCCGACGGGCATTGCTGTGTTTGAAAGGAGATAGCTTCGTGAGTGTTGGCGTTGTGATTCCGGCGGCAGGGCAAGGGAAGCGGATGGGGGTCAAAGAGAGTAAACAGTTCTTATTATTTCATCATCATCCGATCCTCCTCCACACTTTACGTGTCTTTGAAACACATCCTGAAGTTGAAGAAATCGTCGTTGTCACCCGGGAAAATGAGATCGGACGGGTGAAGCAGTTGATTGCACAGGACGGGCTGATGAAAGTCAAACAAGTTGTTGCCGGCGGCAAAGAGAGACAAGAGAGTGTATACAGGGGACTTACCTGTTTAACGACGGAGTGGGTGTTGGTTCATGACGCTGTCCGTCCATTTGTCAGTCATGCCTCTATTTCCCGCTTGCTCACGACAGCCCGTATGCATGGGGCGGCCATTCTCGCCGTGCCCGTGAAAGATACAGTCAAACAAGTAGATCAAGCCGGGATTGTCGAGATGACTCCGGACCGAAGCCGCCTGTGGGCAGTGCAAACCCCGCAAGCATTTCGGACCCAGATCTTGTTGGAGGCTCATGAACAAGCATCAGGGCAGGAAGCGGCAGCCACTGATGATTCGATGCTGGTCGAACAGTTGGGAATTGATGTCCGGGTTGTTGAAGGGGAGTACACCAATATCAAATTGACAACGCCGGATGATCTCATTGTGGCTGAAGCGATTTATCAGATACGTCAATCATGAGCTGTCCAAAAGATCTCCCTGGATCAAAGATTGTGGAAGCAAGGCGAGAAAAAAAGCACTCGTTCATGCAGAAACGTCCTTCCGGCGATACTTTAAGAAATTGGCTGAAAAGCCACGATTCAAGAAGAAAAAGAATCAAGATGTAACAATCTATTTTCCTAAGAATAACAAAACCGATTTAAAGATCGGGCGTCATCGAATTAACATCCCCACTTTGGGCTGGATCCGGCTGAAGGAAAAAGGATACATGCCCCTGAGTGGGTTGGTATCCAGTTGTACAGTGGAATAGAAGGCAGATCGTTTCTATGTCTCGGTCCTCTTCAAGTCTGTCCTTCCCGGGAAAAATGAATGGAAGCGGAGAGATCACCCCTTCATCACGGGAGTGGGGATCGACCTGGGGATCCAACGGCTCGCTGTTGTGAGCAATGGTCAAGAGTTTAAGAATATCAACAAGTCTTCCGCTGTCAAGCGTACGGAGAAACGGCTGAAAAGAGCCCAAAGGGCATTATCCCGAAAGTACGAATCCAGGAAAAAGAGAGGTGAAAAACCTGCTGCGAAGGGCGGAAGCAACATACGCAAAAATGTCCTGAGAGTACAAAAATTACATCAACGCCTGGCCAGAATGAGGGAAGCGTATCGGGCATGGGTGGTGAGTGTCATCGCAAAAACCAAGCCGGCATTTATCACCACCGAAAAACTGCATGTGCGCGGGATGAAAAAGAACCGGTACTTGGCGAAGTCTGTTTCAAATCAGGGATTTTATGACTTCAAGATAAAGTTGCTGAACACCTGCAGGAAGATGGGGATGGAGTACCCGTCCAGCAAAACTTGTTCTTGTTGCGGTCATAAGAAAATCAACCTTTCCCTGTCTGAACGGATGTTTCGTTGTGAACAATATGGATGTGAAAGAGACAGAGACCTGAATGCATCTGTCAATCTGGCGAAGGCAAAAGAATATGCAGTGTTAACTTGACTGACCTGCAAATATGTACCGATGGCTAGTCGGGAATTGACGCCTGTGGAGTGCTACATCAAACCGTAGTAGCGAGTAAGAGGTGAGGCGGGGCACGAAGAAGCAGGAATCCTCTGGCATGGACATGTTTGTCTATGTTTTTAGTAGCAGCAAACAGGTATGATTCGGATTGGACAAGGGTTTGATGTACATCAATTGGGAGAGGATCATCCATTGATCATCGGCGGAGTAACCATTCCCTTTGAAAAAGGGCTGATCGGTCACTCCGATGCCGATGTCCTTTTACATACGATTACCGATGCGATTTTGGGCGCATTGGCGCTGGGAGATATCGGAAAGCATTTTCCTGACGATGATCCCGCATATAAAGGGGCAGATAGTGCGAAGCTGTTACAGACGGTGTGGAACCTGGCCAGGGAGAAAGGGTATGTTCTGGGAAATGTTGATGCCACAATTATCGCCCAGCGGCCTAAAATGGCTCCTTATATCCCCCAGATGTGTGAGCGGATTGCCGCGCTTTTGGAAGCAAGCATTGAACAGGTCAATGTAAAAGCGACGACGACGGAAAAGTTGGGATTTACCGGCCGGGGAGAGGGGATTGCTGCCATGGCCGTGGTCTGTCTTGTCAAAAACGGAAAATAAGATCAATGAGTGTATGGGAAAAGGGGAAAGAAGAATGACAAAAGTTCGTACACGATATGCACCAAGTCCCACAGGTCATCTGCATATTGGTGGTGCACGGACGGCGCTGTTCAGCTATTTACTTGCCAAAAAACACAGGGGCGACTTTATCGTCCGTATTGAAGATACCGATACAGAGCGAAATGTGGAGGGTGCTGCCGAGAAACAGCTGTCCATGTTAAAATGGCTCGGGATTGAATGGGATGAATCAGTTGATACCGGCGGTCCCTACGGGCCTTACCGTTCCATGGACCGGGCTGATATTTACCGGAAATATGCTGATCAATTATTAAGCAAAGGGCTGGCATACTACAGTTACAGCACCCCGGAGGAGTTGGAGAAAGAGCGTGAGGAGCAATTAGCGCGTGGAGAAGCACCCAAGTACAGCGGCTGGGACCGGGATCTGACTGCCGAACAGCGGGAGCGTTTGGAGGCGGAGGGGAGAGTGCCCAGCATCCGTTTCCGGGTGCCCGAAGGAAGGACGCTTGTTTTCGAGGATGCGATTCGCGGGCGGGTCAAATTTGAAACGGATGGGATCGGAGATTTTATCATTATGCGTCCCGATGGCCGTCCCACCTATAACTTTGCCGTTGCGATTGATGATGCCTTAATGAAAATTACTCATGTCATTCGCGGCGAAGAACACCTTTCCAACACGCCGCGCCAATTACTGATCTATGAAGTGTTTGGCTTTGAAGTGCCCACGTTTGCACATGTCCCGCTGATTTTGAACGCGGAAGGCAAAAAGATGAGCAAACGGGATGAAACCATTATCCAGTTTATCGATCAGTATAAAGAGCTGGGATATTTACCGGAAGCCATTATTAACTTTATTGCGCTGTTGGGATGGGCACCCGAGGGTGAAGAAGAGATTTTCTCCATGGAAGAGCTGTGCAATATTTTCTCCCTGGAACGCGTCTCAAAAGCACCTGCTGTTTTTGATACCGGCAAGTTGAATTGGATGAACGGCCATTATATCAAAAAGGCTCCGTTAGAGCGGATTGCCGGATTGGCTTTTCCCTATCTGGAACAGGCGGGCCGCATTTCTTTGCCGATGTCCCCGGAACAAGAGGAGTGGACCACCCGGGTGATCGGATTATATCAGGAACAATTGGAAAGTATTTCGCAGATTGTTGAGCTTACGGATCTTTTCTTCCAATCAGATATTACTTACTCCGACGAAGCCAAAAAGGTTTTGGCCGGAGACCAGGTGCCTGTGGTTTTACAAGCTTTTCTAAACCAGCTTGACGGGGCGGAGTCTTTAAGTCCGGATCAAATCAAAACAATGTTGAAAAATGTACAAAAAGAGACAGGCTATAAAGGGAAACAACTATTTATGCCTGTTCGGGCTGCTGTGACCGGAGTTGTACACGGGCCTGACCTCAGGGAAACGATTTCACTGCTTGGAGCAGACAAGGTGATCAAGCGTATTCAAGCTTTAGTTGACAAAAGATAAGTCTTTGGTAGAAAATAAAATGAACAAAGCGCGATCATACACTGTGGCAATGATTGGGAAAGTAGGAAGCGCATGTGGGATTACAGAGAGGAGCTGCCCGCTGAAATGGCTCTATCCCCGGCCCTTTTGAAATGCACCCAGGAGCTGACCTCTGAAACGGCTTGAACACCCGGAGTAGGAGGGTCCGGTACCCGCCGTTATTTTGGGGTCAAGAGGAATTCACACGTTGAGTTCAAGCAGAGTGGAACCGCGGAAAACCCGTCTCTGCAGCGTTTAGCTGCAGAGACTTTTTTTATCGCTGCCTGTTACAGCATTTGGAATGTATTTATGTTTTGGCTGTTTGTGAGCCTTCCCCATCAGGAGGTTCAGGTGGATAGAATGGATAAAAGCTGCTTGAGCAAGGGATCGTATGGTTGAGGCGTCAACCTTTATTTAAAGATGTGGAGGGAGAAACCAGATATGTCATTGTGGAGTAAATTGAGAGAGACACGGAGGATTTTGCAATCAGATGTTCAAGCTGTTTTTGACAGGGATCCGGCCGCCAGGAACACGTTGGAAGTGGTTTTAACCTACTCAGGTTTACATGCGATTTGGGCTCATCGGATTGCTCACCTCTTTTACCGGATGCGCTGGTTTCTCGCAGCGAGAATAATCTCTCAGATCAGCCGCTTTTTTACCGGAATTGAGATCCATCCGGGTGCCCGGATTGGGCGAGGTGTTTTTATTGATCACGGAATGGGTGTAGTGATTGGTGAAACCTGTGAGGTGGGGGACTATGTTACCATCTACCAGGGTGTGACGCTCGGAGGGACGGGCAAAGAAAAGGGGAAACGACATCCGACGATTGAAGATCATGTGATGATTGCATCCGGGGCTAAAGTGCTGGGGTCGATCCGGATCGGGCGCTGTGCCAAGATTGGTGCGGGATCGGTTGTTTTGCGTGATGTGCCCGCCAACTCCACGGTGGTCGGCGTTCCGGGGAGAGTGGTGATTCAGGATGGGGTCCGTGTCCAAACAGACCTGGACCAGGTCAACTTACCTGACCCTGTCGCCGAGATGTTCCGGTCTATGCAAGCCGAAATATCTATATTAAGAAACGAAATAGAACAACTGAAACAGGGGGTAAAATCAGATGAGTCTCGACCCGACGAAGAGAGACCCTCGGACCACGACTGTCAAGCTTTACAATACTCTGACCAAAAATAAAGAAGAACTAAAAACCCTGAAGCAGGGTGAAGTAAAAATGTATGTATGCGGCCCGACCGTATATAACTATATTCATATAGGCAATGCACGCGTGTTTGTCTTCTTTGACGTCGTGCGCCGATATCTGCATCACCTCGGCTACAAAGTAACCTATGTGCAAAACTTTACCGATGTGGATGACAGGCTGATCAATGCCTCCAAAGAAACGGGAGAGTCAGTTCCTGAGATCGCGGAACGGTATATTCATGCTTATTTTGATGATATGGATGCTCTGGGAGTGAAACGGGCTGATGTGCATCCGCGCGCCACAGAGCATATTGCCGAAATGATTGAGGCGGTACAGACCCTTATTGACAAAGGGTATGCCTACGAGAGAAACGGAGACGTCTACTTTCGATCTTTGCGTAAAAAGGATTACGGCAAACTTTCTCATCAGTCATTGGATGAACTCAAAGCAGGAGCCCGCATTGAAGTGAATGAACAAAAAGAGCATCCGCTTGACTTTGCATTGTGGAAAGCGGCTAAGCCGGGGGAGATCAGTTGGGACACACCCTGGGGACCGGGGCGGCCGGGCTGGCACCTGGAGTGCTCGGCGATGTCAAGAAAGTATTTGGGGGATACTTTAGATATCCATGCTGGCGGAGCAGACCTGTGCTTTCCTCACCATGAAAATGAAATCGCCCAGAGTGAAGCGTGGACGGATCAGCCGTTTGTCCGTTATTGGCTTCATAACGGGTTAATCAATATGAGAAATGAAAAGATGTCCAAATCCCTCGGCAATGTCAAATATGTCGCTGAACTGCGGAAGGAATATTCTTCCGCGGCCATTCGTTACTTCCTGCTCTCTGTTCACTACCGCAACCCGCTGCAATTTAGCGAAGAGATTATGAACCAGGCGGAAGGAAGTGTAGAGCGGATCGAGACAGCAGTCACCAATCTGAGGCACCGCAAACAGGCAGCACTGGAGGGGGCCCCTGCTGAAGAACTGATCGCAGCACTCCAGTCTCTGTCAGATCAGTTTTACTCTGCGATGAATGACGACTTTAATACAGCCAATGCCATCAGCGTGATCTTTGAGGCAGTCAAACTGGCTAACGAGTGGGTGGCTAAACCGGTTATCTCCAGGGGATCGGCTGAAGCCTTGCTTGATTGGTTTGATACGTTTGGCGGAGAAGTATTGGGTCTAGTGAGAGGGAATAAGGAAGAAAGCCTGGAAAGCGAAATTGAAGCTCTGATTCAAGAACGCCAGCAGGCCAGAAAAGATCGCAATTTTGCCCGTGCCGATGCCATTCGCGACCAACTTCTCAACCGGGGGATTATTTTGGAGGATACACCTCAAGGAGTCAGGTGGAAAAGAAAATGACCCACTCAGCGTTGCTTGGAATGACGCAATCCGTCATTTCCAAATCCCCGCGAGAACTAAATCCCCTTCTGCTCGCCTATTTAGGTGATGCTGTTTATGAAATTTACGTTCGCTACCATTTGATAGCTGCCGGATTGTTTCGTCCTCAAGACCTGCAGCGCGAGGCCACGCGCTACGTATCGGCAGGGGCACAGGCAAAGGTGTGCCGCAGGATTGAATCCGAGCTCACAGATGAAGAGATGGGCATCCTGAAGTGGGGGCGCAATGCAAAGTCGGGAAGTGTCCCCAAAAATGCCAGGGTTTCTGATTATCGATACAGTACCGGTTTGGAAGCATTGATTGGGTATTTATATGTATCAGGCAATGAACAACGACTACAAGAACTGATGCAATTGATCTTGGAGCAAGTGGAAAAGGGGAAGGCCCAGCATGAGTGATTGGATTCTCGGAAGACATTCCGTACAGGAAGCGTTGCGATCTGGGAGGCAGATTGAAAAAATCCTGTTGGCGGAAGGGATGCAAAAGAAGCAAATTCAAGCCATCTTACAACAGATTCAAGAAAAGAAAATTCCTTATCAGTGGGTGCCCCGTGCCAAACTGGATCAGCTTTCGGAAGGGGGAAACCACCAGGGAGTGATGGCTCAAGTGGCCGCTCACCGATACGCCACGGTGGATGACCTGTTTCAAAGAGCAGAAGAGAAGCAAGAGCCTCCCTTTTTTGTTCTGTTGGACGGAATTGAAGACCCCCATAACCTTGGCTCGATCCTGCGTACTGCCGACGGGGCGGGGGTTCATGGTGTCATCATCCCAAAAAGGCGGGCGGTTGGTTTAACTTCCGCGGTGGCAAAAACTTCCGCGGGTGCGATGGAATATGTGCCGGTTGCCAGAGTGACCAATTTGAACCGTGTCGCCGATGAGCTGAAAGAGCGGGGAATCTGGCTGGTTGGCAGCGACGGGAGCGCCAAACAAGATTATACGCAGGTTGATTACTCCTTGCCATTAGGGCTGGTTATTGGCAATGAGGGGCAAGGAGTCAGTCAACTGATGAAAAAGAAGTGCGATTTTCTGGTGAAATTACCCATGAAGGGGCGGGTCACTTCATTAAATGCATCTGTGGCGGCAGGAATACTCATGTATGAAGTGATGCGCTGCCGGACGGCCGATGGTTAGACAAGAAGAATGGCTGGTCGTAGACGGGTACAACGTCATCGGGGCCCATTCGCAGGTGCGTTGGAACCCGCTTTCCCTGGAAGAAGAGCGCGCGAAATTGATTCGTGATCTTTCTGAATATCAAGCGATCACAGGACGGCGTGTGTTTTTGGTATTTGATGCCCACCTCTCTCCGGGGGCGCAAGTAAAAATAACGCAGGAAAAAATCACCGTATACTATACCCGCCGGGATGAAACGGCCGATGAGCTGATTGAAAGATTTGTCAAAAAGCACAAAAGCCCTCATCGCCATATTTATGTAGCGACCTCTGATTATCTGGAGCAACGGATGGTGTTTGGTCAGGGGGCATACCGTATTTCATCGCGGGAATTGATTCAAGAAATTCAAACCGCCAAAAAGAAATTGAGTGAAAATCTGCGAAAAAAGGAGAATACAGGACAAAGAAACACCTTAATAGATAGATTAAGCGCAGAAATGCAGCAAAAACTTGAAAAATGGAGGAGGAAAAAATAGGAGAAAAATTGACGTTTTTGTTGCAGTTCAGCTATAATAAGCTTACTATGGGCTTCTAGGGCTTGGTCGGGAGGGAATGCGGTGAGTGTAAACCTACAATCCAGTAATTCTATTGATTACGAAAAGATGGTAGATTATAAGACATTAGCCGACGAAGAGCTGGTAAGTGGCGTACGTGTGGGAGACAGCGAAGCTCTAGAATATTTGATTAATAAGTACAAAAATTTCGTCAGGGCGAAGGCCAGATCGTATTTCCTGATTGGTGCTGATCACGAAGATATCGTTCAAGAAGGGATGATCGGCCTGTATAAGGCTATTCGAGATTTTCGAGGGGACAAGCTTGCTTCTTTTAAGGCTTTTGCTGAACTGTGCATCACTCGCCAAATTATTACGGCAATCAAGACGGCTACTCGCCAAAAGCATATTCCGCTCAACTCTTATGTATCTTTGGACAAGCCGGCGTATGATGAAGAGTCTGACCGGACTTTGTGGGATGTAGTAACGGTTAATCCGTTAAGCCCTGAAGAAATTTATATCAGTCAGGAAGAATATAATGATATTGAAGATAAGATTGCCAAAATTCTCAGCGATTTGGAACGAAAGGTTTTGATGTTGTACTTGGACGGGCGTTCCTATCAGGAGATCGCCGTCGACTTAAATCGACATGTAAAGTCCATCGACAATGCTCTGCAAAGGGTGAAACGTAAGTTGGAGCGCTATCTGGAGGTGCGTGAAATTTCCCTTTAGAGAATGTCAATGGTATACAAATTGCTGAACAAAAAACAGGTATTCGGCCTGTTTTTTTGTTATGATTCGACAAAAATCTGCATATTCCTTTTTTCTGTTGGAAAAAGGTTATGTGATGTTTCATTTTCTTTTTAACTGATTTGTTCCTGGTGAGAAGTTATCATCTATTAGGATTTGTCAATAATGGTAGAGCGGTCTCTGTTATACATTGACAGAAAGTAGACGTTATGATACTGTAGTTTGGGTATTTTCTATAATCATGTACATGATCGGTGTTTAAAAATAGAGGAGGTGTCGGACATGCGGGTTAACATTACTTTAGCTTGCACGGAATGCCGTGAACGCAATTACGCACAAACCAAAAATAAACGGAAACATCCTGACCGCATGGAGATCCGTAAGTATTGCCCCCGTTGTAATGCTCACACAGTACATCGTGAAACGAAATAATTCGTATAGAATCGTTTGAATGAAAGATGGGGGTGACAGCATGGCTTTCATCGCAAACATCGGCCGTGGAATTCGGAGAAGCGTCAGCGGAACGGCGGGCTTTTTCCGCGGCAGTGTACAGGAACTGAAAAAAGTGCGCTGGCCTAACCGCAAGGAGATGGTCAGCTATACGCTGGTTGTATTGATTACCGTCGTTTTATTAACCATCTTTTTCTTTATCATTGACCTGGGAATCGCGGAATTAGTTAAATTGGTTAACAAGTAGGCGTAACGCCATAAGGGGGGACAGGGTGAAACCCTGATAAGCATGGATAAGAATTGGTATGTGGTTCACACGTATTCCGGCTACGAGAATAAGGTAAAAACAAACCTGGAAAAGCGCGTCCACTCGATGGAGATGGAGGACAAAATTTTTCGCGTCTTAGTGCCGATGGAAGAAGAAATCGAACACAAAGAAGGAAAAAAGAAAACTGTTATGCGCAAAGTATTTCCGGGTTATGTGTTAGTGGAAATGATCATGACCGATGACTCGTGGTATGTCGTGCGGAACACGCCCGGTGTGACCGGCTTTGTGGGTTCATCCGGGGCTGGCTCAAAACCAACCCCCCTTATGCCGGACGAGGTACAAGCAATCTTGCGCCAGATGGGTGTGGAAGAATCCCGGAACGTAGCAGATTTTGCAACAGGCCAAAGCGTAAGAGTGAAGGAAGGGCCATTCGCCAACTTTGTCGGAACGATCGAGGAAGTGGATTTGAACCGTTCCAAACTAAAGGTGCTCGTCAATATGTTTGGCCGCGAAACCCCGGTTGAGCTGGATTTCTTCCAGGTGGAAAAAATTTAACGCAGGAAAATCTTTTCTGTCTGATCATGTTGTGATAAAGTATTCTTGTTTGTTACCCCCGTCTTTGGGGCGAGCGCAAGCCCGGTTCATTTGGGAGCTTGCCTTTCCGTGGGAGGGGAATACCCGAGAAAACCACATGTTTGAAGGAGGTTGGTTAGCGTGGCCAAAAAAGTGATCAAAGTGGTCAAGCTGCAAATTCCCGCTGGTAAAGCCAATCCGGCACCGCCTGTAGGTCCGGCTCTGGGACAAGCCGGTGTCAACATTATGGGCTTCTGTAAAGAGTTTAACGCCCGTACTGCTGACCAGGCAGGACTCATCATTCCGGTTGAAATTACGGTATACGAAGACCGTTCTTTCACCTTTATCACCAAAACTCCCCCGGCTGCCGTACTTTTGAAAAAAGCAGCAGGAATCGAGTCAGGTTCCGGTGAGCCAAACAAGAACAAAGTAGCGACCATTAAACGCGATAAAGTGCGTGAAATTGCAGAACTGAAGATGCCTGATCTCAATGCGGCAGACGTGGAAGCTGCCATGCGCATGGTTGAAGGTACCGCACGCAGCATGGGCATTGCGATCGAAGACTAATCAAAGCCTGACTGCACTGCCACGAGCAGTTTCGGCTTGTGGGAGGATCATCCGTTACGACCACGAAGGGAGGAAATCATTGTGGCAAAACACGGTAAAAAATATCTTGAGTCTCTGAAGAAAATTGACCGGGACAAAGTGTACGAGCCGGCTGAAGCGTTAGAGCTGGTAAAAAGCATCTCTACCGCTAAATTTGACGAAACAGTGGAAGCTGCTTTTCGTCTGGGAATTGACACCAAAAAAGCGGATCAACAAGTGAGAGGTGCAGTGGTCCTGCCGCACGGAACCGGTAAGACTAAGCGTGTACTTGTTTTCGCCAAAGGTGAAAAGGCGAAAGAAGCGGAACAAGCCGGTGCGGATTATGTGGGTGAAGAAGACCTCATCAACAAAGTAAACCAGGGATGGTTCGACTTTGATGTTGTCGTGGCTACTCCTGACATGATGGGTCAGGTAGGCCGACTCGGCCGGGTGCTCGGTCCTAAAGGTTTAATGCCAAATCCGAAAACGGGTACCGTTACTTTTGAAGTTGAAAAAGCGGTTAAAGAAATCAAAGCCGGTAAAATCGAGTACCGTGCGGATAAAGCAGGTAACGTTCATGCTGCCATCGGCAAAGTTTCCTTTGGTACGGAACAACTGGCAGAAAATCTGCAAACCCTTGCGGAGGCACTATTGAAAGCAAAACCGGCAGCAGCTAAGGGCACATACATGAAGAGCGTGACGGTTTCTTCCACCATGGGTCCTGGTGTAGCGGTAAACGCTCAGCGCCTTGCTGCCCGTTAACTATAAATTTGCCAGCAAAGAAAAGTTGACAAAGCTGATTTCAATCGAGTATGCTTAATTCGCTGCTTGAAAACATGAATATAGCTTTTACCGTAGACAGTAGGTGCGAGGTACGCTTAATTTCCTACCGAGGTAAGATTCTGATTTCAGTACTTACCAGAGCCTTCGACTGTCTACGGAGGCTTTTTCTATTTTATACATGTTAGAAAAACTCCTGATGAGGAGGTGTCCCCATGTCCAAAGCAATTGAACAGAAAAAGGCCGTCGTATCCGAGATCGCTGAAAAGCTCTCCAACAGCAAAAGCACGGTGGTTACCGACTATCGCGGACTCAACGTGAAACAAGTGAACGAGCTGCGCAAACAACTGCGTGAAGCAGGGGTGGAGTTCAAGGTATTGAAAAACACTTTGACCCGCCGTGCAACTGAACAAGTTGGCATGTCAGATCTGGATACTTATCTGACTGGCCCGACCGCGATTGCATTCAGTAACGAAGATGTGGTTGCTCCGGCAAAAGTTCTCTATAACTTCTCCAAAGAAAACAAAGCTTTGGAAATCAAAGGCGGGGTTGTTGAGGGAAAAGTTGTTGGCTTTGATGAAATCAAAGCACTTGCTGACCTGCCATCCCGCGAAGGGCTATTGTCCATGCTTCTTTCCGTGCTGCAAGCTCCTGTACGCAACCTGGCCCTTGCAGTTAAAGCTGTTGCTGAAAAAGACGGCGAAGAAGGAGCGGCTCAAGAGGCGTAATCCTGGTTTGATCCAACTTGAATTTAAAATATGAGAAATGATTGATACAGGGAGGTTTCCTTCATGACGAAAGAACAAATCATTGATGCAGTGAAGAACATGAGCGTTCTTGAACTGAATGAACTGGTAAAAGCAATCGAAGAAGAATTTGGTGTAACCGCTGCAGCACCTGTAGCAGTTGTAGGTGGAGCCGCAGCCGGCGAAGCTGCCGAAGAAAAAACTGAGTTTGATGTAATTCTCAACAGCCCGGGCGGTTCTAAAATCAACGTCATCAAAGTTGTTCGCGGAATCACCGGTCTCGGACTTAAAGAAGCAAAAGCGCTGGTTGATGGTGCTCCGTCTCCGGTCAAAGAAGGCGTATCTAAAGAAGATGCAGAAAAAATCAAAGCAGAACTCGAAGAAGCCGGTGCAAGTGTAGAAATCAAGTAATTGATTTAAATCCGGTCGGACCCGCCGTCATCGGTCGGCGGGTCGCTTTTATATCAGGAGGTACCCGGATGAGCGACCACTATTACTCCCCACAACCTACTTCGCAAAGAGAACAACGCCAATTTCAAGCAAATTTACTGGGACATTCGTTTGTTTTTCAGACCGATGCGGGTGTATTTTCTAAAAAAGGGGTTGATTTTGGTAGTCGTCTGCTGATCGAGACTGCCGAAATCGGGACTGGCGCTTCTGTCCTTGATCTCGGTTGCGGATATGGTCCGATTGGAATTGCACTGGCAGCTTCCTATCCACAAGCGCACATTGTCATGGTTGATATCAATGAACGGGCTGTTAAGCTCGCAGCGGAAAATGCAAACAGAAACCGGGTGGCAGATCGCATCGAGCTGTTAGTCAGTGATGGATTTTCAGCAATCGCCAATCGGCAATTTAATCAGATTCTCTTTAATCCTCCTATTCGGGTGGGTAAAGCTATCATTTACCGCCTGTTTGCAGAGACAAAACAACACTTGAAACCAGGTGGTTCTCTGTGGATCGTGATTCGCAAACAGCAAGGGGCGGGATCAGCCCGGGCGCAACTGGAGCGCCTCTATGAGAAAGTCCGCCTGGTCAAGCAGAAAAAAGGTTATTGCATTATTCAAGCTGTGAGAGATTGATGATTGACATGATTTTCCGCTTGTGATAGTGTTATAAATTGCAGAAAGTCCCTACATTCATGGCTCATTTTTTTGTATGAAAAGTTTTTCAACCAGTTGGTTTATTTATACAATTAACTGGATAACATAGGTAAATAGACTACTTATAGGTGAAAAATGAGGTTGCTGATTAAACCCATTTTCTTTTTTTAGTTTTCACAGCCGCAGTACGATGCGGCTTTCGACTGGGTACGAGGGGGGAGTTTGTTTGGTTGGTAAAATGATCCCATGCGGTCGTCGGCAACGTCGCAGTTATGCCCGTATTAACGAGGTATTGGAATTGCCGAACCTGATTGAGATTCAACAGAAGTCGTACCAGTGGTTTTTAGATGAGGGATTGCGCGAAATGTTTCAAGATATTTCGCCAATTGAGGATTTCACCGGAAATCTGGTACTTGAGTTTATCGATTATAGTTTAGGTGAACCCAAGTATGATGTGGAGGAATCCAAAGATCATCAGGTTACGTATGCTGCACCTCTGCGTGTCAAAGTGCGTCTGATCAATAAAGAAACAGGCGAGGTAAAGGAACAGGAAGTATTTATGGGTGATTTCCCGTTGATGACCGAAACGGGCACATTTGTAATCAATGGAGCTGAACGCGTCATTGTCAGCCAGTTGGTTCGTTCACCCAGTGTGTATTATAACACGAAAGTAGATAAAAACGGTAAGCCAACTTACACGGCAACGGTGATTCCAAACCGCGGAGCATGGCTGGAGTTTGAAACCGACGCGAAGGATATTATCTACGTGCGCATCGATCGCACCCGGAAAATTCCTGTGACGGTTCTTTTGCGTGCTTTAGGTTTTAGCAGTGATGCTGAAATCATTGATTTGTTGGGTGATGATGAGTATGTACGCAACACGCTCGACAAAGATAACACCGGAAATACGGAGAAAGCGCTGATTGAGATTTATGAGCGGCTACGGCCCGGTGAGCCGCCGACTGCTGATAATGCACGCAGCCTCCTGTTTGCCCGTTTCTTTGACCCCAAACGCTATGATTTGGCGAATGTGGGCCGTTATAAAATGAACAAAAAGCTTCACATTAAAAATCGCCTGCTCAATCAAAAGCTGGCGGAATCCGTGATCGATCCGGAGACGGGTGAAATCCTGGCCGATGCCGGACAGGTATTAGAGCGACGGTTATTGGATAAGCTGCTCCCTGTCCTTACAGGTGAAACAGCATTTGGTATGCATGAGCATACGGTTCGCGGCGGAGTGCCGGATGACGGTCCGGTCAAGTTGCAAACTGTTAATATCTTCTCACCGCTCGATGAGGGCAAGGTGATCAAAGTCATCTCAAATGGTGAAGTGGATCAATCGGTCAAACATATTACACCGGCAGATATTATCGCCTCGATCAATTACTTTATCAACTTGTTGCATGGTGTAGGAAGCACGGATGATATCGACCATCTGGGCAACCGCCGTCTGCGTTCTGTCGGGGAGTTGCTGCAAAACCAATTCCGCATCGGCCTTTCCCGCATGGAACGGGTTGTGCGTGAACGGATGTCTATCCAGGATGCCAATGCGATCACACCACAGGCCCTGATCAATATCCGGCCCGTGATTGCTTCGATCAAAGAGTTCTTTGGCAGCAGCCAATTGTCCCAGTTCATGGATCAAACCAACCCCCTGGCGGAACTAACTCATAAACGTCGTCTGTCCGCTCTGGGTCCCGGTGGTCTGACCCGGGAGCGTGCCGGGTTTGAAGTGCGTGACGTTCACCACTCCCACTACGGTCGGATGTGTCCGATCGAAACTCCTGAAGGTCCGAACATCGGTTTGATCAACTCCCTCTCCAGCTATGCACGGATCAATGCTTACGGGTTTATTGAGACCCCTTATCGCCGTGTTGATCCGGATACTGGACAAGTTACAGACCAAATTGATTATCTGACAGCGGATGAAGAGGATAATTACTATGTGGCACAGGCGAACGCACCGCTGGCTGAGGACAATACGTTTCTCAACGAGTCAGTAACCGTTCGCTATCAGGATGAAATTGTAAAAGTGCCCCGTGAACAGGTTGACTACATGGACGTTTCGCCGAAACAAGTTGTCTCAGTGGCTACGGCATGTATTCCCTTCCTCGAAAATGATGACTCAAACCGCGCGTTGATGGGATCAAACATGCAACGTCAGGCCGTTCCTCTTCTCAAACCGGAAGCACCGTTGATCGGTACGGGGATGGAACATATTGCCGCTCGCGATTCGGGTGTGATGATCCGTGCGAAACGCCCCGGAGCAGTGGAGCGCGTAACTGCTGATGAGATCTGGGTCCGTCATGAAGAAGAAGTGGATGGCCGTCTTGTGAAAGGCGACCTTGATAAATATAAAATCATCAAGTTTACCCGTTCCAACCAGGGCACTTGTATCAACCAGCGGCCGGTTGTGCGTGTGGGTGAAAAAGTAAAAGTGGGAGATACCCTGGCTGATGGTCCGTCAACAGAACAAGGTGAATTGGCGCTTGGCCGGAATGTAGTGGTAGCCTTTATGACCTGGGAAGGCTACAACTACGAAGATGCCATTTTACTCAGTGAAAAACTGGTGAAAGAAGATGTGTATACCTCCATTCATATTGAAAAACATGAATCGGAGGCACGGGATACCAAGCTGGGGCCGGAAGAAATTACGCGCGATATTCCAAACGTGGGGGAAGAAGCGCTTAAAAACCTGGATGAGCGTGGGATTATCCGCGTTGGTGCTGAGATTAAACCGGGAGATATTCTGGTTGGAAAAGTGACACCTAAGGGTGTGACTGAACTGACGGCGGAAGAACGCCTGTTGCATGCTATCTTTGGGGAAAAAGCGCGTGAAGTTCGAGATACTTCGCTACGGGTTCCTCATGGACAAGACGGGATTGTCGTTGATGTGAAGGTGTTTACCCGCGAAAACGGTGATGAACTGCCACCTGGTGTAAATCAGCTGGTACGTGTATATATTGCCCAGAAACGCAAAATTTCCGAAGGGGATAAAATGGCTGGGCGCCACGGAAACAAAGGGGTTATCGCCAGGATCATGCCGGAGGAAGATATGCCGTTCCTTCCGGATGGCCGTCCGGTTGAAGTTGTTCTCAATCCTCTCGGTGTTCCTTCACGGATGAATATCGGACAGGTTTTGGAGGTTCACCTGGGCATGGCAGCCAAAGCGCTCGGGATCCACATGGCTACACCTGTTTTTGATGGCGCCTCCGAGATTGATGTGTTTGAAACCTTGAAAGAAGCCGGATTAGATGAGGACGGAAAAACAGTTCTCTATGACGGCAGATCGGGTGAACCGTTTGAAAACCGTGTGACCGTTGGTGTGATGTATATGATCAAATTGGCACACATGGTTGACGATAAGATTCACGCCCGCTCTACCGGTCCTTACTCCCTGGTTACCCAGCAACCACTTGGGGGTAAAGCGCAGTTCGGAGGTCAAAGGTTTGGGGAAATGGAGGTTTGGGCACTTGAAGCTTACGGTGCCGCTTATACACTGCAAGAGATCTTGACCGTCAAATCAGATGATGTTGTTGGTCGCGTCAAAACTTATGAAGCGATCGTCAAAGGAGAAAATGTTCCCGAACCAGGTGTGCCCGAGTCTTTCAAAGTATTGATCAAAGAACTGCAGAGTTTAGGTATGGATGTCAAAATTCTGGCCGAAGATGAGCAAGAAATAGAGATGCGTGAATTGGATGAGGATGAGGAACCGGCCAATGATAAGCTCGATTTTGATCTAGAAGACGAGAAAAACGCTCGGTCAACTTCGTAAACGATGTACACGGGGGACTTTACCGGTCTGCCCGTGTGCACGGGATGAATCCTGAGGGAGGAATCGCCCAATGCTCGATGTAAATAACTTCGAATACATGAAAATCGGCCTCGCCTCTCCTGAAAAAATTCGTTCGTGGTCCCGTGGTGAGGTAAAAAAGCCCGAAACGATTAACTACCGGACACTCAGGCCGGAAAAAGAAGGTCTTTTTTGTGAAAAGATTTTCGGTCCTCAAAAAGACTGGGAGTGTCACTGTGGAAAATATAAACGGGTTCGCTATAAAGGGGTTGTCTGTGACCGTTGTGGAGTAGAAGTGACTCGTGCCAAGGTGCGCCGCGAACGGATGGGACATATTGAATTGGCTGCACCCGTTTCCCATATCTGGTACTTTAAAGGGATTCCCAGCCGAATGGGGCTTGTGCTGGATATGTCTCCCCGCTCTTTGGAAGAAGTCATTTATTTTGCATCCTATGTTGTTGTCGACCCGGGTGCGACCCCGCTGGAGAAAAAGCAGCTCCTTTCTGAAAAGGAATATCGCAGTTATCGCGAAAAATACGGAAAAGCCTTTACGGCAATGATGGGTGCCGAGGCCATTAAACGCCTTCTCTCCGATATCGACCTGGAAAAAGAAGTAGAGCTATTGAAAGAAGAGTTGCAAACCGCTCAGGGGCAACGCCGTAACCGTGCTGTCAAACGGCTGGAAGTACTGGAGGCATTCCGGCATTCCGGTAACCGCCCCGAATGGATGGTTCTCGATGTATTGCCGGTTATTCCACCGGAACTTCGCCCGATGGTCCAATTGGATGGAGGCCGTTTTGCCACGTCAGACCTCAATGATCTTTACCGTCGGGTGATTAACCGCAATAACCGCCTCAAACGTTTGCTTGATCTGGGTGCACCTGATATTATCGTGCAAAATGAGAAGCGGATGTTGCAGGAAGCTGTAGATGCCTTGATCGACAATGGCCGTCGCGGCCGACCTGTCACCGGGCCCGGTAACCGTCCGCTCAAGTCGCTCTCCCATATGCTTAAAGGAAAGCAGGGACGCTTCCGCCAAAACCTGCTTGGTAAACGGGTTGACTATTCCGGACGTTCTGTGATTGTCGTGGGTCCAAACCTGAAGATGTATCAATGCGGCCTGCCCAAAGAAATGGCTCTGGAACTATTTAAGCCATTTGTGATGAAAGAGTTGGTCGCCAAAGGTCTCGCCCATAATATCAAAAGCGCGAAACGGAAAGTGGAACGCGTACATCCGGAGGTTTGGGATGTCCTTGAGGAAGTGATCAAGGAACACCCTGTCCTGTTAAACCGGGCTCCTACCCTTCACCGACTCGGCATTCAGGCATTTGAACCTGTGTTGGTAGAAGGCCGTGCCATTCGCTTGCATCCTCTGGTATGTACGGCTTACAATGCCGATTTTGACGGTGACCAGATGGCCGTCCACGTTCCATTGTCTGCCGAGGCGCAAGCGGAAGCCCGCCTTTTGATGCTGGCAGCCCAAAACATCTTGAACCCGAAAGACGGAAAACCTGTTGTGACGCCTTCACAGGACATGGTATTAGGCAGTTACTACCTGACCGTTCAAAAAGAAGGGGAAAAAGGCGAAGGAAGCATTTTTTACTCCATCTCTGAGGCAATCAATGCTTACCAGCAGGGCTATGTCAGTCTGCATAGCCGAATTGCCATCCCGGCCAGGAAGGTCAACAAAAAGACATTTACGGAAAAACAACGGAATGCCCTGCTGATCACTACTGTCGGCAAGTTGATCTTTAACGAGATCTTTCCGGAAGAGTTTCCGTTTATCAACGAACCGGGGAAGAAAAACTTTTCAGGTACACCCGATCAGTATTTTGTGTTTGAAAAGGGTACAAACATCCGGGAATTTATAAAGCAGATGCCGGATCCGGGTGCGCTCAAGAAAAAAGACCTGGGTGCGATTATCGCCGAATGCTTCCGTCGCTTTGGAACCACGACCACTTCTGAGATCCTGGATAAGGTGAAACAGTTGGGCTACTCTTACTCCACCAAAGCAGGGATCACCATGTCTGTGTCTGATGTAACAGTTCCGGAAGAAAAATCGAAAATCCTCGCTGAGGCGGAGGAAAAAGTTTCGATGGTATTAAAACAATACCGCCGCGGGCTGATTACCGATGACGAGCGATATGAACGTGTCATCTCCATCTGGAGCCAGGCAAAAGACCAAATTACTGAAGTGTTAATGCAGAACATGGGTAAATACAACCCCATCTACATGATGGCCAACTCGGGTGCGCGGGGGAACGTATCACAGATTACCCAGCTGGCCGGGATGCGCGGCCTGATGGCCAATCCGGCAGGTAAGATTATTGAACAGCCCATTCGCACTAACTTCCGTGAGGGTTTGACCGTATTGGAGTACTTTATCTCCACCCACGGAGCACGGAAAGGCCTCGCCGATACGGCGCTCAGAACAGCCGACTCCGGTTACCTGACCCGCCGCCTTGTAGATGTGGCACAAGATGTCATCGTTCGTGAAGAAGATTGCGGTACAGATAAAGGATTAGCCGTATCACGCATGTCTGAAGGCAACGAAGTAATCGAGGGCCTGTTTGACCGTATTGTCGGGCGTACTGCTTTTGAAACCGTCCGTCATCCGGAAACGAATGAAGTGATCGTTGCCCGTAATGAGTTGATCGATGAAGAGATCGCAAGCGAAATCATTAATGCGGGAATTGAAACTGTGATCATCCGCTCTGTACTGTCTTGCCGGACGAAACACGGTGTCTGCAAAAGATGCTACGGACGCAATCTGGCTCTTGGCACCCCGGTGGAAATTGGCGAAGCGGTTGGTATTATCGCTGCTCAATCCATTGGTGAACCCGGTACCCAGTTGACGATGCGCACCTTCCATACCGGCGGGGTGGCTGGTGACGACATCACGCAAGGTTTACCGCGGATTCAAGAGCTGTTCGAGGCCCGAAACCCCAAAGGACAGGCGATTATCAGTGAGATCACCGGTAAAGTGGCTGAGATTCGTGAAGTGAAAGACCGCCGCGAAATCGAGATCGAGGGAGAAGTGGAAACAAAAGTACATCATGTTCCCTATGGTTCCCGCCTGCGCGTAGCTGTTGGCGATGAAGTAAAAGCCGGGGACGAGCTAACCGAAGGTTCTATTGACCCCAAAGAGTTATTGCGTATTAAAGGTGTACATGGCGTTCAGCAATACATCTTGCAAGAGGTACAAAAAGTTTATCGCTTGCAAGGGGTAGAAATTGATGATAAACACGTCGAAGTCATGATTCGTCAAATGATGCGCAAAGTCCGCATCACCGACTCGGGAAGCACGGATCTGCTGCCGGGGTCCGTCGTTGACATCCACGAATATGAAGAAGCCAACCGGAAAGTGTTGCTGACCGGTGGAGAGCCGGCTGTTGCCCGCCCAATCCTGCTCGGGATTACCAAAGCTTCTCTCGAAACCGAATCCTTCTTATCTGCGGCATCATTCCAGGAAACCACACGTGTCCTGACAGATGCGGCGATCAAGGGAAAAGTAGACCGTCTGCTCGGGCTAAAAGAAAACGTGATTATCGGGAAACTTGTTCCAGCCGGTACGGGGATGGCCCGTTATCGTACACTAAAGATTGCACTGGTGAACGAAGCCCAAGAAACAAAAGAAACATCCCCAAAGGAAAAGGTCATGATCGACTGAAGTTTTTCTGTTGACTTTAGTTGATACTGGTGTTAAGATATTTTCGTGTGCTTGGGAACTATTCACTTTGGAGGGCGAATCAATGTCTTATGAAAAAGTGAAACAAGCGAAGTCGTTAACGATTGGCACCAAGCAAACCAGGAAAGCCATTGAACAGGACAGAGTGCAAGAAGTGTTTGTGGCAGATGATGCGGACCCACAAATTACGAACTTGATCCTCTCAATGTGCAAAGACCGGGGAATTGCTGTTGTCCGTGTGGACTCGATGAAACAATTGGGGAAAGCATGTGGCATTGAGGTAGCTGCGGCTACTGCGGCGATCCTGAAGCAAGCGTGATGGAGCGACTATGAAAGGCCGTGTACCACGAAGCTTGGTGCACGGTCCATTAAAATAAAAAGTCGTTCGTGTTTTTTTGATCATGGATGAAACACCTGGATCTGTGGTCTTGATTTTCATTCCAAAGGAGGTGCAGACATGCCAACCATTAACCAGCTCGTACGCAAAGGTCGAAAAAGTAAAGTGAAAAAATCAAAGTCCCCAGCACTGCAATATACTTTTAACACCTTTAAGAAAGAAGTTGTACCACAGAGTGCTCCGCAGAAACGCGGTGTATGCACCCGTGTCGGAACGATGACTCCTAAAAAACCGAACTCTGCTCTTCGGAAGTATGCCCGTGTTCGTTTGAGCAACGGCACAGAGGTTACCGCTTATATCCCGGGAATCGGTCATAACTTGCAAGAGCACTCCGTGGTTCTTATTCGTGGAGGACGGGTCAAAGACTTGCCCGGTGTTCGTTACCATATCGTACGTGGTGCTCTGGATACCACCGGGGTACAAAACCGCAACCAGGGGCGCTCCAAATACGGAACAAAACGCCCAAAAAAATAAATTTGAATAAATGACGGAAAAAATGAAGCAGAAAAGGAGGGGAAAACATGCCACGTAAGGGTCCAGTACCTCGCCGGGATGCTCTTCCTGATCCGATTTATAACAGTAAGTTGGTAACCCGTCTCATCAACCGTTTGATGTATGACGGAAAAAAAGGAGTTGCCCAGCGAATTCTCTATGATGCGTTTGATATCATCCGTGAACGCTCCGGCAATGATCCAATGGAGGTTTTTGAGCAAGCTCTCAAAAACGTAATGCCGGTATTGGAAGTAAAAGCACGCCGTGTAGGGGGTGCAAACTACCAGGTACCGGTAGAGGTGAAGCCGGAACGCCGTACCAGTCTCGGCTTGCGCTGGTTGGTAAGTTATGCACGCCTGCGTAACGAAAAAACTATGCAAGAGCGTTTGGCGAATGAAATCATGGATGCAGCCAACAACTCCGGTGCTGCCGTGAAGAAGAAAGAAGATACGCATCGTATGGCGGAAGCTAACCGTGCATTTGCTCATTACCGCTGGTAATAGATCTCATACTTGTGAACATGAAAGGAGAAATTTCCGATGGCACGTGAGTTCTCCTTAAAAGATACACGCAATATTGGGATCATGGCTCACATCGATGCAGGTAAAACAACGACCACTGAGCGTATTCTGTTCTATACCGGTATTGTTCATAAAATAGGTGAGGTGCATGACGGCGCCGCGACTATGGACTGGATGGAGCAGGAACAAGAACGCGGAATCACGATTACTTCTGCCGCTACTACCGCTCAGTGGAAAGGTCATCGGATCAATATTATTGACACACCGGGTCACGTTGATTTTACTGTAGAAGTAGAGCGTTCCCTCCGTGTATTAGATGGAGCAGTTGGGGTTTTCTGTGCCAAAGGCGGCGTAGAACCCCAATCGGAAACCGTTTGGAGACAGGCGGATCGTTATGGCGTACCACGTATTGCTTATGTGAATAAAATGGATATTTTGGGTGCTGATTTCTACAGTGCCGTTGAACAGATGAGAGAGCGCCTTCAAGCTAATGCTGTACCGATTCAGTTGCCGATCGGTGCCGAGGATACCTTTGAAGGGATCATCGATCTTGTCACCATGCAAGCGATCGTGTACACCGATGATCTGGGAACCACCTCTGAGGCGTGTGAGATCCCGGATGATTATAAAGAAAAAGCTGAAGAGTATCGAACCATGCTCGTGGAAGCTGTTGCCGAGCTGGACGAAGAGTTAATGATGAAGTATCTTGAAGGTGAAGAACTTACCGAAGAAGAGATCAAATCAACTCTTCGCAAAGGTACCTGTGAAGTGAAAATCATTCCGGTCCTCTGTGGTTCTTCTTACAAAAACAAAGGAGTACAACCTCTGTTAGACGCAGTGGTTGATTATCTCCCGTCACCCCTGGATGTTCCTGCCATCCAGGGACAACTGCCGGACGGTACAGAAGCTGTGCGTAAGTCCAGTGATGAGGAACCTTTTGCTGCCCTTGCCTTTAAAATCATGACCGACCCCTATGTCGGTAAGCTGACCTTCTTCCGCGTTTATTCGGGCAGCCTGGATGCAGGTTCCTATGTGCTTAACTCCACCAAAGGAAAACGGGAACGGGTTGGCCGTATTCTGCAGATGCATGCCAACCACCGCCAGGAGATCAGCACCGTATACTCCGGGGACATCGCCGCTGCCGTTGGGTTGAAAGATACCACCACCGGTGAGACCCTCTGTGATGAGAAAAAACCGATCATTCTTGAGTCCATGGAGTTCCCGGAACCGGTTATCAAGATCGCCATTGAGCCCAAAACCAAGAGCGACCAGGATAAAATGGCGATTGCGCTTGCCAAACTGGCTGAAGAAGACCCGACCTTCAGGACTTCTACGGATGAAGAAACGGCTCAAACCATCATTGAGGGTATGGGTGAGCTTCACCTCGATATTATTGTCGACCGCCTCAAACGTGAATTCAAAGTTGAAGCAAATGTGGGTGCTCCTCAAGTTGCTTACAAAGAAACCTTCCGCGGCTCTGCCAAAGTGGAAGGGAAGTTTGTCCGCCAGTCCGGTGGACGCGGGCAATACGGTCACGTTTGGGTCGAGTTCGAACCGCTTGAAGAAGGGGCCGGTTTTGAGTTTGTCAATAAAATTGTCGGTGGAGTGGTGCCCAAGGAATACATCCCGGCTGTACAGGCGGGGATCGAGGAAGCTATGCAGAATGGGGTCGTGGCCGGATTTCCGCTCGTTGACATCCGCGCGACTCTCGTCGATGGCTCTTACCACGATGTCGACTCCTCGGAAATGGCATTTAAAATCGCCGGTTCCATGGCGCTTAAAGCGGCGAAAGGCAAATGTAACCCAGTCATTCTCGAACCAATGATGAAAGTGGAAGTTACAGTGCCGGAAGAATACATGGGTGACATTATGGGTGACATCAACTCCCGCCGTGGACGTGTAGAGGGAATGGAAGCGCGTGGCGGTGCCCAGGTTGTTCATGGAATGGTTCCACTCGCCGAAATGTTTGGTTACGTAAACACTTTGCGTTCCCGTACGCAAGGCCGTGGTACCTTCTCTATGCAGTTTGACCATTACGAAGAAGTGCCGAAGAACATTGCGGAAGAGATCATCAAGAAAGCTTCCGGACAGTAAAGCCTGCTCCAAAAGAAACTGGTGAAGCGGTTCGCCGCTTCCCGGATTTCCTATACATTTAATCAAAAAATACTTATTCCTGAATAAAGGGAGGATTTTGAGTCATGGCTAAAGCCAAGTTTGAACGTACAAAACCTCACGTTAATATTGGTACCATCGGTCACGTTGACCACGGTAAAACCACTTTGACCGCTGCGATTACCACTGTACTCGCAACAAGAGGTGGTGCTCAAGCGACAGCTTACGATCAAATCGATAAAGCACCGGAAGAAAGAGAGCGCGGGATCACCATCTCTACTGCTCACGTAGAGTATGAAACAGACAATCGTCACTATGCTCACGTTGACTGCCCGGGTCACGCTGACTATGTGAAAAACATGATTACCGGTGCAGCACAAATGGATGGTGCGATTCTCGTTGTATCCGCTGCTGACGGCCCAATGCCGCAAACCCGTGAGCACATCCTGCTTTCTCGTCAGGTAGGAGTTCCATACATCGTTGTATTCCTGAACAAAGTTGATATGGTAGATGACGAAGAGCTTCTCGAACTCGTCGAAATGGAAGTTCGTGAACTTCTGTCCGAATACGAGTTCCCGGGAGATGACATTCCGGTTATCAAAGGTTCCGCATTGAAAGCTCTTGAAGATCCGTCTGGTGAATGGTCCAAAGCCATTGACGAACTCATGGCTGCTGTTGACGAGTACATCCCTGAGCCGGAGCGCGACACCGACAAAACCTTCCTCATGCCGGTTGAAGACGTATTCACCATTACCGGTCGTGGTACGGTTGCTACCGGCCGTGTAGAGCGTGGAGTTGTTAAAGTGGGTGACGAAGTTGAGATCGTTGGACTCGCAGAAACCCGTAAAACTGTTGTTACCGGGGTAGAAATGTTCCGCAAGCTGCTCGACTCCGCTCAAGCAGGGGACAACATCGGTGCTCTCCTTCGTGGTGTTGAGCGTAAAGATGTCCAACGCGGACAAGTTCTTGCTAAACCTGGCAGCGTGAATCCGCATACCAAATTTAAAGCTCAAGTATACGTTCTGTCCAAAGAAGAAGGTGGTCGTCATACCCCATTCTTCTCCAACTACCGTCCGCAATTCTACTTCCGCACCACTGACGTAACCGGTGTTATCAAGTTGCCGGAAGGTACCGAAATGTGCATGCCTGGCGACAATGTAGAGATGGAAGTTGAACTGATCGCTCCCATCGCGATCGAAGATGGTACCCGTTTCGCGATTCGCGAAGGTGGACGCACGGTAGGTGCCGGTGCAGTTACCGAGATCATTGAGTAATTGCTGCTGATAAAAAAAGCTGTTAACCCTTGCGGGATAACAGCTTTTTTATATCTTTGCGAGCAAGAGAACCACTTGCTTTTGCTATAGGGATGAGAAAGGGATAAGGAGGTTCAATCCTCTCACAAGTCCGATATTTTTTGAAAAAGCCTATTTAAAAACACGCATTTCTTTACTCACATTTACCTGGGTTGCTATTTGAAAAGTAGATAGTGGATCCGATTGTACAAGTCAATCGTCCTTGCTTTGAACGTCAGATCTGAAAATCGACAATCAAGCAGTAAATACAGCCTAAGACTGGCAACTAAACTCTCCTTAAACCGTGGCATTTACGGGGTTTGCTTGGCCCATTTCTTTTCGATAGACAAGATTACCCAAGAATCCCACGCATTCATGTAGGGGAGTGACATACACCCAGGATCCGACACGGTATTCAATCATGTTTCTACATTTATTTCCCCGGAAATATACCAGGTGACACCTTTCAACATAACACTGGTATGTGAAGCTTCGATTAAAAATGGGGGTATCATTCTTTCAAAATTTATAGGCTGCGGTTCCTTTACACTTGCTCTGTCCATCGACTAACAATGGTTGTGCATAAGTATCATCAGTAATTAAATAAAGATTAAAAGGGTGCGTCCTGTCTCTCATTTGCTCAATTCACTCTTTGATCAACAAATCCCGGGCGACTCATTGTCTGCTCACTGTAACGGGATAGCAAATTTATTGATTTGAGGGTGGATTGCGTGTGACTCTTTAAACATCCTATATAAACCATGCATAAATTTGCTAGAAAAGATACAAATATGCCGCAGGTAAACATTTCACAAACATATAGATGATAGTAGAAAGACTTGTGCTCTTAAATCTCTTGTAACTACTTCTTTCTTGTTCCAATTGCATTCAGGAGATTCATATTGGGAAAGAAATAAATCGAAGCTGCTCAGTTGATAAACCGGATGCTACATGCCTGTTATTATATATTTAAATTAATTCATTAAAAGAAACATCAAAACCTAATATTACCCCAAAACAGGTGCAAAAAAACTTGCATCTGTTTCTTTTTTTCTATATAATGAGGACTGTTGTCATAGACAGCGATGATGCGGAAGGTTGCCGACACACCCGGGCCCTTTGCCATGGCCGGACGGGAAATTTCCGCGGAGAAGTTCAATGTAAAATTGGGCGAGAAGGAGGGTTACCAATGGCAAAACAAAAGATTCGCATTCGTCTTAAAGCTTACGACCACCGTGTACTGGATCAATCGGCTGTAAAAATCGTCGATACGGCAAAGCGGACGGGGGCCAGCGTATCCGGACCGATTCCGTTGCCGACTGAAAAGTCTGTGTATACGATTCTACGAGCGGTTCACAAATATAAGGATTCTCGTGAGCAATTCGAAATGCGCACTCATAAGCGTCTGATTGACATCGTTAATCCAACTCAACAAACAGTAGATGCGTTGATGAGATTGGACTTGCCTTCTGGTGTCGATATCGAAATCAAATTGTAATCTTACAATCTCTGACGGTAGGAGGTGTACAAAGTGAAAGGTATTCTCGGCAAAAAAATCGGGATGACGCAAATCTTCAATGAAGACGGGGTAGTCGTGCCAGTTACCGTGGTTGAAGCTGGCCCTTGTGTTGTTTTGCAAAAGAAAGATAAGACGACCGACGGGTATGAAGCAATCCAACTAGGATTTAAAGAGAAAAAAGAGCACCGTGCCAATAAACCGGAGCTTGGCCATGCGAAAAAAGCGAATGCCAAACCACAAAAGTTCATCAAAGAAATCCGTGGTGTAAACCTGGATGAATATGAGCTGGGGGGAGAAGTAAAAGCGGATCTCTTTGCGGAAGGCGAATTTGTTGATGTAACCGGTACCTCCAAAGGGAAAGGCTTTGCCGGTGCCATTAAACGTCATAACCAGGCCCGCGGTCCGATGAGCCACGGTTCCCGTTACCATCGCGGACCAGGTTCCCTCGGTGCGATCGCGCCAAACCGTGTATTTAAAGGGCAAACTCTCCCGGGTCGCATGGGCGGGGAGAAAGTTACCACGCAAAACCTTCAGGTGGTACGCGTTGATACAGATAATAATCTGCTTCTGATCAAAGGAGCCGTACCCGGGCCGAAAAACAGTTATCTTGTGATCAGATCTGCAGCAAAAGGAAAGTAATGATTGTTTGAGGAAAGGAGGATTCATTCATGCCAAAGCTATCAGTGTTAGATATGAGCGGTAACAAAGTTGATGACATTGAATTGTCAGAACAGGTATTCGGCATTGCTCCGAATGAAGCCGTATTGCATGATGCGATTGTGATGCAACAGGCATCTTTGCGCCGTGGTACCGCAGCAGTGAAAAACCGTGCGGCTGTTCGCGGTGGCGGCAGGAAACCCTGGAGGCAAAAAGGCACGGGTCGTGCCCGGCACGGAAGCATCCGCTCTCCGTTGTGGGTTGGCGGTGGTGTAGTATTTGGTCCGACACCTCGCAGCTATGCTTATAAATTGCCAAAGAAAGTTCGCCGGCTGGCGATCAAGTCCGCTCTTTCTTCCAAAGTGAATGATAACGAGCTGGTCGTGTTGGATGAACTGAAACTGGAACAGCCCAAAACGCGTGAAATGGTAAACGTGCTGAAAAATCTGGGTGCTGACAAAAAAGCACTGGTTGTAACTGACAACCTGGAAGAAAACGCTCTTCTCTCTGTACGCAATATTCCGGGTGTGAAGCTGATCCACGCCGACGGCTTGAATGTACTGGATGTCGTTTATCATGATAAATTGATTCTCACTCGCGGAGCTGTGAATCGCGTCGAGGAGGTGTTAGGCCAGTGAAAGACCCACGCGATATTATCCGTCGTCCCATCGTAACTGAAGCATCCACAGATCTGATGGAAGAGGGCAAATATGTCTTTGAAGTTGATGTTCGGGCCAACAAAGTTGAAATCAAAAAAGCCATTGAGGAAATCTTCGGTGTGAAAGTAGAAAAAGTGAACACCATGCGTGTTCCCGGCAAACAAAAGCGTTATGGTCGTTACACCGGCCGGACCCCTGAGAGAAAAAAAGCGATTGTCAAGCTGGATAAAGACAGCAAGCCGATTGAAGTTTTTGAAGCCTAATTCTTATTACACGTAAAAAGGAGGGAAAGGAAAATGGGCATCAAACATTATAAACCGACAACCCCATCCCGTCGTCATATGACCGGGTCTACATTTGAAGAGATTACCACTGATAAACCGGAAAAATCCCTTACTGTTCCGCTGGTTAAGAAGGCCGGTCGCAACAACCAGGGGAGATTGACCATGCGTCATCAAGGCGGCGGTCACAAGCGGAAATACCGGATTATCGACTTTAAACGGAACAAAGATGGCATTCCCGGCAAAGTTGCCACGATTGAATACGATCCAAACCGCTCCGCAAACATCGCTCTCATTCACTATGTTGATGGTGAGAAGCGTTACATCCTCGCGCCAAACGGACTCACCGTTGGTACCGAGATCATGTCCGGACCGGAAGCAGACATCCGTACAGGCAATGCTCTGCCTCTTAAAAACATTCCTGTCGGTACTGTGATCCACAACATCGAGTTAAAACCGGGCCGCGGCGGACAATTGGTTCGTGCTGCCGGTGCTTCTGCCCAGCTGCTGGGTAAAGAAGGCAAATATGCGATCATTCGTCTGGCATCCGGAGAAACTCGGATGATCCATCTTGAGTGCCGCGCAACCATTGGTCAGGTAGGAAACCTGGATCATGAATTGATCACCGTCGGTAAAGCCGGACGTTCCCGCTGGAAAGGAATCCGCCCGACAGTTCGCGGTTCTGTAATGAACCCGGCAGATCACCCGCATGGTGGTGGTGAAGGCCGTGCGCCGATCGGTCGTAAATCTCCGGTTACACCATGGGGCAAACCAACTCTCGGTTACAAAACACGCAAGAAAAACAAAGCGTCTGATAAATATATCATTCGTCGTCGTAAGAAGTAATCGCGGGTTTAAAAACACCTCGCTCGAAGGGAGGTTATATGTATGGGCCGCAGCCTGAAAAAAGGACCATTTGCAGATGCTCACCTGCTGAAAAAAGTGGAAGAGTTGAACGAGAAAAATGAGAAGCGCGTCATCAAAACCTGGTCACGCCGTTCTACCATCTTCCCGGACTTCGTCGGTCATACTTTTGCTGTACATGATGGACGGAAACATGTACCGGTTTATGTAACGGAAGATATGGTCGGCCATAAGCTGGGTGAATTTGTTTCGACTCGTACATTCAAAGGTCACGCTGGCGACGACAAAAAAACGAAAAGACGGTAGAGGATAGGTCTTCGCGAGAGGAGGTCAGACTATGCAAGCAAAAGCTGTTGCACGCAATGTGCGTATCGCTCCGCGCAAAGCGCGTTTGGTTATCGATCTGATTCGTGGCAAATCTGTGGAAGAGGCTCTAGCTATTCTTCGCTTTACTCCTCGTGCCGCCTCACCGATCATTGAAAAAGTTCTTTCATCAGCCGTGGCGAACGCTGAACACAACTACAATTTGGACACTGGCCGCTTGGTTGTTGAAAAAGCTTTTGTCGATGAGGGGCCCACAATGAAACGATATATGCCCCGCGCTATGGGTCGTGCGAGCAGAATTAACAAACGTACCAGCCATATTACTGTTGTGGTATCGGAAAAATAATGACTGAATAAGGAGGGATGAAGCTTTGGGTCAAAAGGTACATCCAGTTGGACTACGTGTTGGCATTATCCGTGACTGGGATTCAAAATGGTTTGGCGGAAAAGATTATGCTGAACTGTTGCATGAAGACATTAAGATCCGTGAATTCATCAGAAATCGCCTGAAAGATGCGGCGGTTTCCAAAATCGAGATCGAACGTGCTGCAAATCGGGTAAACATCGGCATCCACACAGCGAAGCCGGGTATGGTGATCGGTAAAGGCGGTACAGAAGTTGAATCATTGCGTCAGGCACTGGCGAAATTGACTAACAAAAAAGTCCACATCAACATCAATGAAGTGAAAAACCCTGAGCTTGACGCTTATCTCGTTGCTGAAAACATTGCTCAACAATTAGAGCGCCGGATTTCTTTCCGCCGTGCGATGAAGCAAGCGATCGGACGCACCCTGCGTGCAGGCGCAAAAGGTGTTCGCACCATGGTGAGCGGACGTTTGGGCGGTGCGGATATCGCGCGCAGTGAGGGTTACAGCGAAGGTACGGTTCCTCTGCACACCCTGCGTGCAGACATTGACTATGGCTTTGCGGAAGCTCACACCACTTACGGGCGGATCGGTGTAAAAGTCTGGATTTACCGTGGAGAAGTTCTTCCTGCGAAAAACAAGGGAGAAGTGGAAGGAGGCGAGTAAGCATGCTATTGCCAAAACGCGTGAAATATCGTCGTCAGCACCGCGGCAAAATGAGAGGTCGTGCCAAGGGTGGTACGGAGGTAGCATTCGGTGAATACGGCCTGCAAGCTCTTGAGCCGTCCTGGATCACCAACCGCCAAATCGAGGCAGCACGTATCGCTATGACTCGCTATATCAAACGGGGCGGGAAAGTTTGGATCAAAATTTTCCCGGACAAACCGATTACCCAAAAGCCGCTTGAAGTTCGGATGGGTAGCGGTAAAGGCTCCCCGGAGAAATGGGTAGCTGTCGTGAAGCCAGGTAAAATTATGTTTGAACTGGCAGGTGTTCCGGAAGAAACTGCTCGTGAAGCGATGCGGCTTGCGGCTAACAAACTTCCGATCAAAACAAAATTTGTGAAACGTGAAGAAGCGGGTGGTAACCAATGAAAGCGAAAGAGCTGATCGAGTTGACCACCGCCGAGATCGAGCAAAAGCTCGCACAGTACAAAGAGGAACTGTTTAACCTCCGGTTCCAGTCTGCGACGGGACAATTGGATAACCCGGCTCGCTTGAGTCAAGTCCGTAAAAACATTGCCCGTTGCAAAACGGTTCTTCGGGAACGTGAACTGGGAATCGAAAGGAGGAAACAGGGATGAACGAGCGTACGACTCGCCGTAAAGTACGTGTCGGCAAAGTGGTCAGCGATAAAATGGATAAAACGATCGTCGTCACTGTAGAAACCTACAAAAAAGATCCGCTGTACGGAAAACGCGTCAAGTACACCAAAAAGTTTAAGGCCCATGATGAAGAAAACAAAGCCAAAGTTGGCGATATCGTAAAAATCATGGAGACCCGCCCGCTGTCCAAAGATAAGCGGTGGCGTTTGGTGGATATCGTGGAAGAAGCGGTTATTATCTAACTTCATATGCGTGTGATTGACACGGGAAGGAGGGAAACTGATGATTCAACCTCAAACTCGTCTTCGTGTGGCAGATAACTCCGGCGCGAAGGAAGTCATGTGTATCCGGGTATTAGGCGGGTCTAAAAAGGCCACTGCCAGCATCGGCGATGTGATTGTTGCTTCAGTGAAACAAGCAACACCCGGCGGTGTTGTCAAGAAGGGTGATGTAGTGAAGTGCGTTGTTGTTCGTACTGTGCGTCCTACGCGCCGTGCTGATGGCTCCTACATCCGGTTTGACGAAAACGCTGCTGTTGTGATCAAAGAGGACAAAAGCCCCCGGGGAACACGTATTTTCGGACCAGTTGCCCGCGAATTGCGTGAGCGCGACTTTATGAAGATTATCTCTCTGGCACCGGAAGTGCTGTAAGGATAAAACCAACTCCGTTTTAGAAACACTCCCGAAAGTAAGGAGGTGCCGAGCATGTCCGGTAAACCAAATAAACTGCACATCAAAACGGGAGACACCGTCATCGTTATGCGCGGGAAAGAAGCCCCCTACTTTGAAAACGGCAAAAAAGTTTACACTAAAGGTCGTGTGATCAAAGTTTTCCCGAAAGAGAACCGTGCATTGGTTGAGGGTGTCAATATGGTGAAAAAACACTCTCGTCCGACTCAAGCCCATCCTCAAGGTGGTATCATCGAAAAAGAAGCACCGATTCATATCTCAAACTTGATGATTGAAGATCCGAAAACCAAAGAGCCAACCCGGGTTGGGTATAAGTATATCGAAGGCAAAAACGGTGAAACGAAGAAAGTACGTTACGCCAAAAAGTCCGGTGAAATTCTTGACAAGTAACTTTGCTAATGAAGGGAGGTTCACCTGGTGTCAGCTCGTTTAAAAGAACAGTTTAAAAATGAAGTTACTCCGGCATTGATGAAAAAGTTTAACTACAAATCACCCATGCAAGTGCCGAAAATCGAAAAGATTGTCATCAACATGGGTGTGGGTGAAGCTGTGCAAAATGCCAAAGTATTGGACAGCGCAGTAGAGGACCTCACCCTGATCTCCGGTCAGAAACCAGTGGTTACTCGTGCGAAGAAATCAATCGCCGGATTTAAGCTCCGTGAGGGAATGCCGATTGGTGTAAAAGTGACACTCCGTGGAGAGCGTATGTATCACTTCCTGGACAAACTCATCAATGTTGCTCTGCCTCGGGTGCGCGATTTCCGCGGAGTTTCTCCAAAGTCTTTTGATGGACGCGGAAACTACACTCTGGGACTGAAGGAGCAGCTCATCTTCCCGGAAATCTCGTACGACAAGGTCGACAAAGTCCGAGGTATGGATGTTGTGATTGTAACCACTGCCAATACCGATGAAGAAGCACGTGAGCTTTTAACACAAATGGGAATGCCATTTCGCAGATAAATCTTGACCGGTTTATAATCAATTGCTAAAGGAGGGAATCCGTTGGCCAAAAAATCAATGATCGTGAAGTCTCAGCGCAAACCGAAATTCAAAGTGCGCGAGTACACTCGTTGTGAACGTTGCGGACGGCCGCATTCGGTCTTGCGCAAGTTCCGTCTCTGTCGTATTTGCTTCCGTGAATTGGCCTATAAAGGTCAGATTCCCGGCGTAAAAAAAGCAAGCTGGTAATGACGAAAGGAAGGAGGAGTCTCGCATGGTGATGACAGATCCGATTGCTGATATGCTTACAAGAATCCGTAATGCCAACATGGTGCGCCATGAAAGCGTAGAGCTCCCTGCTTCTCGTATGAAACGGGAAATTGCCGAGATTCTGAAGCGCGAGGGTTTTATTCGTGATGCAGAGTACATTGAAGACAACAAGCAAGGCATCTTGCGGATCTTCTTGAAATACGGACCCAACAATGAAAAAGTAATCACAGGTCTGAAACGGATTAGTAAACCCGGTTTGCGTGTTTATGCGAAAGCCAATGATATTCCACGCGTTTTGCGCGGTTTGGGCATCGCTATCCTGTCTACCAACAGAGGCGTGATGACAGATCATGAAGCACGCCAACAAAAAGTAGGCGGAGAGGTAATCGCGTACATCTGGTAAGAAAGTTTTTTGGATGGAGGTGAATGGAATGTCTCGTATCGGAAGAAAGCCGATCACAGTACCAAACGGTGTAGAAGTGAAAATCGAGGGAAACAAAGTTACCGTTAAAGGTCCAAAAGGAACGTTATCCCGCGACTTCCATCCCGATATCGCCGTCAAGCTGGAGAATAATGAGCTGATTGTGGAACGTCCAAGTGATCACCGCACGCATCGTGCTCTTCATGGTACAACCCGCAGCCTGGTCGCTAACATGGTTGAGGGGGTATCCAACGGCTTCTCCAAAACGCTTGAGCTGGTTGGTGTCGGTTACCGGGCTTCCAAGAAGGGGAACAACGTGGTATTAAACGTTGGCTATTCTCATCCGGTTGAAGTTAACCCGGAAGAAGGAATCGAACTGGAAGTTCCTTCAGCCACACAAATTATCGTACGTGGAATTGATAAACAAAAAGTAGGTGCTGTAGCAGCTAACATTCGTGCGATCCGCGAGCCTGAACCATACAAAGGAAAAGGGATTAAATACAGCGACGAACGAATCAGACGTAAAGAAGGTAAAACCGGTAAGTAATAAACATGCTGATTAGAAGGGAGTGAGCTGGACCGTGATTCAAAAAGAAGATCGCAATAAAAAGCGTAAAAAACGCCACTTGCGTGTTCGGAAGAAACTTTTTGGCACGGCTGAGCGTCCCCGCCTCAATGTTTTCCGTTCTTCAAAAAATATTTACGCACAGCTGATCGATGATACTACTGGTACCACCCTGGTAGCCGCCTCTACCCTTGATCCGGAATTTAAAGGTAAGGGCGTGGGTGCCGCTACGGTTGATGGTGCGCGTAATGTCGGTGAAATGATTGCAAAACGGGCGATCGAGAAGGGCTATAAAGCCGTTGTCTTTGACCGGGGCGGATATATTTATCATGGTCGCGTCAAAGCATTAGCCGAAGGAGCAAGGGAAGGAGGTCTCGACTTTTGAGCAAACAGGAAAAACCACGCAAAAAAGATGCTGCACAATCCGAGTATCTGGAAAAAGTGGTTAATATTAACCGTGTAGCGAAAGTTGTTAAAGGTGGTCGCCGCTTCAGCTTCAGTGCGCTTGTGGTTGTTGGCGACGGTAAAGGAAAAGTGGGAGCAGGGATCGGTAAAGCTGCTGAAGTGCCGGAAGCAATTCGTAAAGGAATTGAAGATGCGAAGAAGAACATGATCTCCGTACCGCTCATGGGAAGCACCATTCCTCATGACACGATCGGACATTACGGTGCAGGCCGGGTTCTCTTAAAGCCGGCTTCCAAAGGTACGGGTGTCATTGCCGGAGGTCCTGTGCGCGATGTATTGAATGTAGCGGGTGTGGGTGATATCCTCACCAAATCTACCGGCTCTAACAACCCCATTAACATGGTTCGTGCCACGCTGTCCGGATTGCAAAGCTTAAAGCGTCCTGAAGATGTAGCCAGACTGCGCGGAAAAAGCGTAGAAGAATTGTTAGGATAAGGAGGGATGACCGTGGCAAACAAATTGGCGATAACCCTCAAACGGAGCATGATCGGCCGTCCTGAAGTGCAACGTGTCACCCTGCGCACACTCGGTCTCAAAAAGCGCGAACAGACCGTTCTTCATCAAGACAATCCGGCCATCCGTGGTATGATCAACAAAGTCAAACACCTGGTCGAAGTCAAAGAAATCAACGAGTAATTTGCATGATATGATGAAGAGGAGGTGCGAGGAATGAAACTTCATGAATTAAAACCTGCTGAAGGTTCTCGGAAAAAGAGAAAACGCCTGGGTCGCGGAATCGCCGCCGGCCAGGGGAAAACGGCAGGCAGAGGCCATAAAGGGCAAAAAGCCCGCTCCGGTGGCGGCGTACGTCCTGGTTTTGAAGGGGGACAAAACCCGATTTACAGACGGTTGCCAAAACGTGGTTTTACAAACCCGAATCGGGTGGAATATGCAATTGTCAACCTGGATGTATTGAACCGTTTTGAGGAAGGTACGGAAGTAACGCCTGAGCTTCTTATGGAAACAGGAGTTGTGAAAAGCCTTAAAGATGGATTGAAAGTGTTGGGTGACGGTGAACTTAACAAAAAATTAACCATAAAGGCTCATAAGTTCTCGAAGTCGGCAACAGAAAAAATCACCGCCGCTGGTGGAGCGACGGAGGTAATCTAATGATTCGGAACCTGGGTAACATTTTTAAGGTGGAAGATCTTCGTCGTCGTATCCTGTTTACATTGATGATGTTAGTTATCTTTCGGATCGGCAGCTTTATTCCGGTTCCCAACACAAACGCAGAAGCATTGAAGCAGTTGATGGGCGGGGGAGAAGGTATATTTGGATTGATCAACGCCTTCTCGGGTAATGCACTAAGCAACTTCTCGATTTTTGCAATGGGTATAATGCCTTATATCACAGCTTCGATTATTGTAAATCTGTTAACGATGGACGTAATCCCAGCGTTTGCCCGTTGGGCCAAGGAAGGCGAAACCGGCCGGAGAAAGCTGGCCCAGTTCACACGGTATTTTACCATTGTACTGGCGCTGATCCAGTCTATTGGTCTGTCGATCGGATTCAATAATATGGGACAGGGCGGATTTATCACGGATGAGAGCTTTTTCAGTTTTGCCCTGATCTCTTTAACTCTCACGGCGGGTACAGCCTTTATGATGTGGATGGGTGAGCAAATCACTGACAAAGGAATTGGAAACGGAATTTCCATTCTTATTTTTGCAGGTATCGTCGCTGCCATCCCAGGCTATCTGGATTTGATATATACAACACTGTTCATTGATCCCAAACAACAGATTTTCTTAAGCATCGTCAAAGCTGTAGGCATTCTGTTGGTTGTCGTTCTCGTCATTGTTGGGGTTATCTATATCCAGCAAGGTGTGAGGAGAATTCCGGTACAGTACACCAAACGTGTTGTCGGGCGTAAAATGTACGGTGGGCAATCTACCCATATTCCTTTGAAAGTAAATGCAGCAGGTGTGATACCAGTCATCTTTGCCATTTCCTTAATCATGTTTCCGCCTACCATTGCACAGTTCTGGGCCGGAAATCCCGTAGCTGACTGGATAAGTGCAAACTTTAATCCAAACCAGTTTGGGATTGGTATGGTTCTCTACGTAATCCTGATCATCGGCTTTACTTATTTCTACACGTTTGTGCAGATCAACCCCATCCAACTGGCTGATCAGATGAAGAAAAACGGCGGCTTTATCCCCGGCATCCGTCCGGGTAAAAACACATCCACCTATATGACCCGGGTGATGAATCGACTCACGCTTACGGGTGCTCTGTTCCTGGCGGCTGTGTCCATTCTGCCTGTCTTCCTGATCATCGTTGCCGATCTGCCTCAAAGCGTGCAAATCGGCGGTACCTCTCTTTTAATCGTGGTCGGGGTAGCTCTTGAAACGATGAAAACGATCGAAAGCCAGTTGATTAAGCGTCATTACAAAGGTTTTATGAATAAATAGGTTCAATGAAGATCCCCCGGAGCCCATCCGGGGACTATGCATGAGCAGGTTTGTCATCCATGACTTTACACGCGAGCCGCTCACAGGCAATGAACCGGGAGGGATGATACTTGAATATCGTACTGATGGGATTGCCCGGAGCTGGCAAAGGGACACAGGCGGCTCGGATTGTTCAGGAATTGAACATCCCGCATATCTCTACCGGAGATATGTTTCGGGCAGCAGTCAAAGAAGGAACACCGCTTGGCCTGGAGGCAAAATCCTATATGGATCAGGGTCAATTAGTTCCCGACCGTGTCACGATCGGTATTGTTCGTGAGCGCCTGGGCAAAGATGATTGTGCGAAAGGTTTTTTGCTGGATGGTTTTCCAAGAACAGTTCCCCAGGCTGAAGCGCTGGACGAATTGACAAAAGACCTTGGCAGGGAGCTTAATATTGTCGTATACATTGATGTAGATCAAGATGAGTTGTTACAGCGACTGACAGGCCGGCGAATATGCCGAGACTGTGGGGCCACCTACCATGTGGTTTTTGCACCTCCCAAGGTAGAGGGTGTTTGTGACCGCTGCGGGGGAAACCTCTATCAGCGGGATGATGATCGAAAAGAAACGGTTGCTAAGCGTTTAGAGGTCAACATGGAACAAACCCGACACTTGCTGAAGTATTATGAATCCACAGGTAAACTTCATCGCGTTGATGGAAAACAGCCAATCGAACTTGTGACGGATTCGATCCTGTCGCAGATTCGAGGGAAAGTAAAATGATCGTTCTGAAGTCGGCAAAAGAATTGGAACGCATGAAGCAAGCGGGGAAGATCGTATATTTAACTCATCAGGAGTTAAAAAAAGTGATTCGTCCGGGAATCACGACCCGGGAGCTGGATCAGCTCGCTGAAAAAGTGATTCGAGGATATGGAGCAACTGCCTCCTTCAAAGGGTATAATGGTTTTCCGGGCAGTGTCTGCACTTCTGTAAATAACGAGTTAGTGCACGGAATTCCCGGAAACCGGAAGCTTCAAGAAGGAGATATCATTTCCATCGATATCGGCGCTTGCTATGAAGGGTATCATGGTGATTCTGCCTGGACTTATGCTGTTGGTAAAATTTCCCCGGAAGCGGAAAAACTGTTGGCAGTGACTGAGGCTTCGCTCTATAAAGGTTTGGAACAAGCAAAGCCCGGGGCACGGCTCGGTGATATCTCTCATGCGATCCAAGTCGTTGCAGAGCAAGCGGGCTTCTCTATTGTCCGTGAGTACGTCGGGCACGGCATTGGTCAAAACTTGCATGAAGCACCCAGTGTTCCGAATTACGGTTTGCCGGGCAAAGGCATCCGCCTCAAACCTGGCATGACCCTTGCTGTCGAACCTATGGTAAACATGGGTAGCCGCTTTGTACGAACTTTAACGGATAACTGGACGGTTGTTACCACTGACGGTTCTTTATGTGCTCACTTTGAGCATACCATTGCGATCACGGATGAAGGTCATGAGATTCTTACGACAGCGTAATTTCAGGTGAAGGGTGATGAATGTGACAGATGTTGACAGTCGACCCCGTCTAGGGCAAATTGTTCGTGTACTGCGCGGACGAGAAGCTGGGACGTATGCGATTGTCATTGGCTTGGAAGCACCTCACTTTGTTTGGTTGGCCGACGGTAACCAGCGCAAGTTTGATCGTCCGAAAAAGAAAAACGTAAAGCATATCCAGGTGACCAACGTGGTGGCCGGGGAAGTAGCTGACGTTTTAGAGGAATTCGGTCGTGTGAATAATGCGAAGTTGCGATACGCCCTGAACCAGTACCTGCTCCAGAATGCCAAGCATGAGCAGAAAGGAGAGTGAGTCGATGGCCAAAGAAGATGTGATCGAGGTGGAAGGGATCGTCAGAGAGCCTCTGCCTAATGCTATGTTTAAAGTTGAGTTGGAGAACGGTCACGAAGTGCTGGCACATGTATCTGGCAAGATTCGCATGCACTTCATCCGCATTTTGCCGGGGGACAAAGTGACGGTTCAACTCTCGCCCTACGACTTAACCCGCGGACGGATCACTTATCGTTACAAGTAATGGATACAAGATCTTTACTTGTATACCTGTTGATAAGGGTCTGTGCAAGAGACAGGAGGTAACCCGAATGAAAGTAAGACCATCGGTGAAGCCCATTTGCGAAAAATGTAAAGTGATTCGTCGCAAAGGGGTTGTTATGGTTATCTGTGAAAACCCTAAGCATAAACAAAGACAAGGATAAGACGGGAGGTGTAATGGATGGCACGTATTGAAGGTATTGACCTGCCACGTGAAAAGCGGGTTGAGGTTGCCCTCACCTATATTTATGGAATTGGTCGTTCACAAGCCAAAAAAATCCTGGAAGCTACCGGTATTAATCCGGATACTCGCGTTCGCGACCTGACCGAAGATGAAGTCGCAAAACTCCGCAGCTACATTGATAAAAACCTGATCGTTGAAGGTGACTTGCGTCGTGAAACAGCCCTCAACATCAAACGCCTGATTGAGATCGGTTCTTATCGTGGAATCCGCCATCGCCGCGGCTTGCCGGTTCGCGGACAGCGTTCCAAAACGAATGCCCGTACCCGTAAAGGGCCGCGCCGTACGGTAGCAAACAAAAAGAAATAAGAGAAGTAAGGAGGGAAAATAGTGGCTAAACGCAAAACTACTACTCAACGCGTTAAACGTCGTGCGAAAAAGAATATTGAGTCCGGAGTTGTACACATTCGTTCCACTTTCAACAACACCATCATTACCATTACGGATCCGCGCGGTAATGTTGTTGCCTGGGCGAGTGCCGGGACCATGGGTTTCAAAGGCTCCCGCAAAAGCACTCCTTTCGCAGCGCAAATGGCTGCTGAACAGGCAGCAAAAACGGCGATGGAAAACGGAATGAGATCTGTTGAAGTAATGGTAAAAGGACCCGGGGCTGGTCGCGAAGCAGCGATCCGTTCTCTGCAAGCGGCAGGTTTGGAAGTCAACTTGATCAAAGATGTTACACCGATCCCGCACAATGGTTGCCGCCCGCCGAAACGTCGCCGTGTATAATGAGCCCTTCACCAAATCAAGTCCGTGGTTTAATTTGGAAGAAGTTTGTGTATACTGGATAGGACCCGATAAACTCACCATTCCTATGCTTACACAACATCTTATTCACCAGACGGTGAGATAACGCCCGGAATGCGACGTTCAGAAGGAGGGTTTGTTAGCCGTATGATTGAAATTGAAAAGCCGAGGATCGAAACTGTGGAAATCAGTGACGATCATCGATTTGGGAAATTTGTTGTGGAACCCTTGGAACGCGGATACGGCACTACCCTGGGCAACTCTCTGCGCCGTATCTTGCTGTCCTCATTGCCAGGTGCGGCCGTTACTACCATCCAGATTGATGGGGTATTGCATGAATTTTCCACGATTCCCGGTGTGGTTGAGGATACAACTGAAATTATTCTCAACTTAAAGCAGCTATCTTTAAAAATTCATTCGGATGAAGAAAAAATTCTTGAGATAGACGTAGAAGGAGCCGGGGAAGTAAAAGCTAGCGACATTCGCGCCGACAGTGATGTTGAGATCTTAAATCCGGATCTTCATATCGCTACTCTGGCCGAAGGGGCCAGCCTTCGCATTCGAATGACGGCGAATCGTGGTCGCGGATATGTGTCCGCTGATAAAAATAAACACGAAGATCAGCCTATTGGGGTTATTCCGATTGATTCGATCTATACGCCGATTGAGCGTGTCAACTTCCATGTGGAAAACACTCGTGTCGGACAAGTTACCAACTATGATAAGTTGACCCTGGAAGTATGGTCAAATGGCAGTTTGATGCCGGATGAAGCAGTGAGTCTTGGCGCCAAGATTTTAAATGAGCATCTTATGCTGTTTGTCGGACTGACGGATGAAGCCAAAGATGCGGAAATTATGGTGGAAAAAGAGGAAGACAAAAAAGAGAAAGTGATGGAGATGACCATTGAAGAACTGGATCTCTCTGTCCGCTCTTATAACTGTTTGAAACGTGCCGGCATTAATACGGTTCAGGAGCTCACGCAGAAATCGGAAGAAGATATGATGAAAGTCCGTAATCTGGGACGCAAATCGCTGGAAGAAGTACAAGAAAAGTTGGCCGAATTGGGACTTTCCTTGCGCAGCGATGACTAGTACTCGTAGGGGGAGGGAAATTCGATGGCATACCAAAAATTAGGTCGGGACACTGCAGCGCGCAAAGCACTGTTTCGTGATCTTGTGACTGATCTGATCATCAATGAACGAATCCAAACAACCGAAGCAAAAGCAAAAGAGGTTCGCTCTATCGCTGAAAAACTGATCACGCTCGGTAAACGGGGTGATCTGCACGCACGCCGTCAGGCGGCCGCTTTTGTACGCACCACTCGCTCTAACACTGAAAACGACGGTAATGAAGTAATCCATAATAAGCAAGTAGACGCAGTGAAAAAGCTGTTTGATGAAATTGCACCTCGTTATGAGGAACGGAATGGCGGTTATACACGGATTCTTAAGTTGGGCCCTCGTCGCGGAGATGGGGCACCTATGGTTTTCTTGGAATTAGTGAAATAACTATTTGTTGATGAAAGGGTGAGGGCAGGATCCAACCGGTCCTGACGTTAACCCTTTTTTCTTTTGAGGAGAGAAGATGAATCCTTTGATCCAGGTTTCAGGAGTATGGTTTGACTATCAACCGGAAGAGTCTCCGCAAGAGAATTGGGCGCTCAAAGAGATCAACCTCTCCATTCAAGCCGGCGAGTATATCAGTATTATCGGTCCAAACGGATCCGGCAAGTCGACGCTGGCCCGGCTTTTAAACGGACTTTTACTCCCTGTTAAAGGGAATGTAATCATCGGGGGCAAAAAAACTACGAACGAGCAGGACCTCTGGCAAATTCGCCGGCAAGTGGGGATGGTCTTTCAAAACCCTGATAACCAGATTGTCGCCACGACGGTCCAGGATGATGTTGCTTTTGGTTTGGAAAATCTGGGAGTTCCCCGTGAAGAAATGACCGGACGAATCAGGCTTGCCTTAGAAGCAACAGGCCTGTCAGAAATGGAAGAAAGAGAGCCCCATCATTTATCGGGTGGGCAAAAGCAGCGTCTGGCGATTGCGGGTATTATTGCTATGCAGCCTGAGGCGATTGTTTTCGATGAAGCCACTTCCATGTTAGATCCGCAAGGAAGAGAAGATGTGCTTCAGATTATCCGGGAATTACACCAGCAGGGCACAACGGTGATTCATATTACCCATTCAGCCCGGGAGGCTTTTTTAGCGGAGAGGATTGTTGTGATGGCTGCAGGGCAAATTCAATTAGATCTCCCCTCCGGAGAACTGTATCCGCAGTCCATGTTGTTAAAAAAGTGGGGATTGGAAGTGCCTTTGCCAGTCGAACTGCACCATCGGTTACTTCAACACGGCTGGCCTCTCCAAAGGGAGATTACCAGCCTTGAGGATCTGGTGAATGAACTATGGAGATTCTTATCGAAGGATTAAGTCATGTTTACATGCCGGGCACACCTTTCAGCAGACAGGCGCTCTCCGATATCCATATGCAGATCAAAAGCGGTTCATTTGTTGCCATCCTCGGTCCGACGGGGTCCGGGAAATCAACTTTAATCCAGCTGATCAGCGGGTTGATGAGACCAACCAGGGGGAAGATTCATGCAGGGCCCCATGTAGTTACCGGAGAGGCGAAAAACAACTATCTGTTGCGGCAACATATCGGGGTGGTATTTCAATATCCGGAACACCAGTTATTTGAGGAGACGGTTGCAAAAGATATCGCTTTTGGACCTCGCAATCAGGGGTTAACGGAAACAGAGATTATAGAACGAGTCGATCTGGCAATGAAATGGGTGGGTCTCCCTCCCGAACTGGCCGGGCGTTCCCCGTTTCAATTGAGTGGCGGGCAAATGAGACGGGTGGCAATTGCAGGGGTTTTGGCGATGCAACCAGATGTTTTGATTTTAGATGAACCCACTGCCGGTTTGGATCACCAGGGGCAGCAAAATCTGTTGGAGACGATTCACCGGCTGCATCAAGAACGCCGTTTTACTGTGATCATGGTTACCCATAATATGGATGAAGCCGCGCGCTATGCGGAGTATCTGTATATTTTATCAGAGGGTCGCTGTGTCTTGGGTGGTGCTCCTGCGGATATTTTTTCCCAACGGGAGAAGTTGATGGATCTTAAGCTGGACTTGCCAGAGCTGACGAAACTTGTGTTTCAGTTAAATCAAAAGTTAGATCCTCCGCTTCCTTCCCATCTGTTCCATCCTGATGAACTGGAAAGAGAGTTGCTTGCGAGGAAGCTGAAGGAGGGGACCACATGAACCAGCCGGTCATCGGTCAATTCATCCCTGGCAACTCCTTGCTTCATCGGATGGACCCCAGGTCAAAGCTTCTTTTTGTTCTTGCTTTTATGTTTGTCGTCTTTCTTGCCAACAATGCAGCAAGTTATGGCTTATTATTGGCTTTTATTGCAATCGGAGTTTATTTTTCACGGATTTCCCCGATTATTCTTTATCGGGCAGTTAAACCTATTTTCTTTTTGCTTCTTCTTACCTCGATTCTTCATCTCTGGATGACCAAGGGAGGAGATGTGCTCTTAAAGCTCCCGTTTGTTACCATCTATGAAGAAGGAGTCCGGCAAGCGGTTTTTATCTCGGTCCGCTTTTTCCTGTTGATGGCAGCCGCTTCTCTGTTAACCTTTACGACTTCCCCGATTGATCTGACGGATGGGATGGAAAGGTTAATAAAGCCTTTGGAGCGGGTGGGTGTACCGGCTCATGAATTAGCTCTTATGATGTCCATTGCTCTGCGTTTTATTCCTACTCTGTGGGAGGAAACGGAAAAGATAAAAAAAGCGCAGATGTCGCGGGGAGCTGATTTTGAGAGCGGCCACGTTATTACGCGGGTGAAAAGCTATATTCCCGTCTTTATTCCTCTGTTTATCTCCGCTTTTCGGCGTGCTGAAGATCTGGCGCTCGCGATGGAGGCACGCGGCTATCGGGGAGGGGCAGGGCGTACGAAATTCAGGGAACTCCGATACTCGAAGCCGGACGGTGTCTTGCTTGTCTTTTTTGTGGCTATGCTTGCAGGGCTATGGGTGCTCAGAAAGTAGGAGATTCAGTTGAGAAAGATTAAGCTGGTCATTGCTTATGACGGAACTGATTTTTCCGGGTTTCAGGCCCAGCCGGGAGAACGCACCATTCAAGGTACGTTGGAAGAGGCACTGTCGGCGTTGACAGGGGAGGAGATCCGGATCTACGGTTCGGGCCGCACAGATGCCGGAGTGCATGCACTGGGGCAAGTTTGTCATTTTTCGACTTCAAGTCCAATTCCAGTTGAGAAGTATCCTTATATTTTGCGGCGTATGTTGCCACGTGATATAGTGGTTATCTCCTGTGCGGAAGTTGACTTTGATTTCCATGCGCGAAAAAGCGCTTATTGGAAAACGTATCGTTATCAGATTGACACAAATCCGGTTCCTGATCTTTTTATGCGCCGCTTTCGCACTCATCTCCCATTCCCCGTTGATCTCAGTTCCATGCAGGCAGCTGCCGACCGGTTTCTGGGGACTCATGACTTTACATCCTTCTGTTCCACGAAAACATTTGTCACTGACAAGGTTCGCACCATCTACCAGTGCCGGGTTAAACAAGAGTCAGGAGGCTTTTCGATTGAAGTGACGGGAAGCGGGTTTCTGTATAATATGGTTCGGATCATTGCCGGCACTTTATATGAAGTTGGCAGAGGTCAACGATCTGCCGGGGATATATCCGACATCCTGGCTGAACGCGACCGAACCCTGGCAGGGCCCACATTTCCGCCGGAGGGTCTGCTTTTGGTTGAGGTGGGATATCAGCCCTGGGAGGGGATCTGATCCTGTCAATCTGCATGGCTGGGATGGCAGAGCCCATGATTTTTCTTGACACACGTGCGTTTTTAAGGTATGATTACGCTTGGTATTTTCCACTCCACGCCCCGGTGGAATCAAGTTCGGCGCATTTTTTTCAATGCTTCTATGTTAACTCATTCACTTTGAAAAAACGGGATCCCCGTTGTTGATAGAGGAGGGAATACGATGCGTACCACATATATGGCTAAGCCCCATGAAGTTGAACGGAAGTGGTATGTGGTAGACGCTAAAGGTAAAACTTTAGGCCGTTTAGCGTCTGAAGTTGCCAGCATTCTCCGTGGGAAACATAAGCCTCAGTACACTCCCCACGTGGATACCGGTGACTTTGTGATTGTAATTAATGCATCTCAAGTAGAACTGACTGGTAAAAAACTAACACAAAAAATTTACTATCGTCATTCCGGATATCCGGGTGGCCTGAAAGCAACTCCGGCTGGCAAGATGCGTGCCACCCGTCCTGAGCGCATGATTGAACTCGCAGTCAAAGGCATGCTTCCCAAAGGAAGCTTAGGTCGTCAACAGTTTAAAAAATTAAAAGTATACGCTGGTTCCGAACATCCTCATCAAGCTCAACAGCCCGTTGAGTGGGAACTGCGCGGCTAGGAAAGGGAGGTAACCGATTAACATGGCACAAGTTCAATTTTACGGAACCGGTCGCCGGAAAGAATCGGTCGCTCGAGTCCGCCTCGTTGCGGGAGACGGCCGAATCGTGATCAATGGCCGTGACATCAATGACTATTTTGGCCTTGAAACCCTGAAAGCGATCGTACGGCAACCGCTCGTGTTGACAGATACTGCTGACCGTTATGATGTTTATGTAAATGTGGACGGCGGAGGCTTCACCGGACAAGCTGGCGCAATCCGTCACGGAATTGCCCGCGCACTCTTAAAAGCAGATGCGGAACTTCGCCCTTCCTTGAAAAAAGCTGGATTCTTAACCCGTGATCCACGGATGAAAGAACGTAAAAAATATGGTCTCAAAGCTGCTCGTCGCGCCCCGCAGTTCTCCAAGCGCTGATCGGGCTTTACAGGAACCCCCCAACCCAACGGGGGTTTTTTCTTTTTCCTTTCGTCAACACTAAACATAGCAAGTTGACAAAGGAGCTATGACCACCATGGGGCAAATCATTGACCTGGAACAGATACGAACAGTCCGCCGGGACAGAATTCGCAATGAGGCGCTTAAAAGATTTCCCTGGCGTGAGATGGAGAGAATCAGCCGGGATGTACTGGAACCCATGGTCCGGTTTTGGTCGGAAAAAAAGCGCCATATCCTGCTGGAATTGGTTTATCGGTCAGTATATGAAGCATTTGTCTATGGAATGCTTGAAGCCAAAAATGCAAGGGGACATCTGCGGGATCTTTCTGACTCCCATACCTGGGATGATATTTACCGTCTTTTTTATCAGGAGAATTGCCAGCAGTTGATGCAGCAGATGGTCAATCAATTTGCCATCTTTCAGTGGCTGGATGAGTGGAGATGCGAATCGGTCTGTCTACTGCTGGAATACCTGATACGGGTATGGTTTATCGAGGGATTGCAGTTTTCAGACAAGAGCTGATAGCTTCCCGTTCATATTTGACAGCCTCGTCCCATATACATTAGCAACCAAGCATGGACAGTGAGGCGAAGGCTATGTTGGGAAAACTTCTCCAGACGGCAAAACAAGGAAAGTTTTTATGGCTCGGCTTCGCTTTTCTGGTCAGTCTGGCTGCCATTTCCCTGAGCTTGCAATTTCTATTCAAACACGAGAGTACCTGGATGATGCCGCTGTCAGGGAAATTTATCGTGATTGACCCCGGACATGGCGGACCTGACGGTGGTGCAGTCAGTGATGACGGACTGGTCGAAAAAGATGTGACCCTGCAAGTTTCTTTCTTTTTGCGGGACTATTTACAGGAGGCAGGAGCTTTTGTCATCATGACGAGAGAAAAAGATGTGGATTTAGCCAAGCCTGGAACGCAAAAGTTGAGCCGCCGCAAGACTGAAGACTTAATGAGACGAATTTATCTTACAAAAGAAAAAAAAGCAGACGCTTTAATCAGCATCCATTTAAACTCTTTCCCTTCTTCCCGCTGGCGGGGGGCACAAACATTTTATAATCCCGTCCGCGAAGATAATAAAAAATTGGCTACACTGATCCAGTCTGAGCTGATTCGGAATCTGGGAAATACGGACCGCCTTGCCAAACAAAAGGGAGATGTTTATATACTGAAAGAATCGCCTGTCCCAACCGCTCTGGTTGAAGTGGGATTTTTATCCAATCAACAGGAAGCAGCACTTTTAGCCAGTGAGGAATATCAGAAAAAGATTGCAGCCTCCATTTATTATGGAGTGATCCGTTTTTATTCCGGGAAGGAACCCCCGGCTGCCAAGGAATGATATGATATAATGACAGTTAAGAAACCGAAAATAACATCGAGGTGTTCCTTCCATGATAACGAAAGAAAAAGTTCTTGATGCTTTGCGTGATGTGAAAGACCCCGAGCTGAACAGAAGCCTCGTTGAATTAAATATGATTCGCAATATCCAAATCGAAGACAGCCGGGTATCGTTAGATGTAATTTTAACGATTCAAGGTTGCCCGTTGAAAGTCAAAATCCAGGAAGATGTGGAAAATGCGATTAAACGGCTGGGAGCCAAACAGGTAGACATCACTTTTGGCTCCATGACGGATGAGGAGCGGGCGGCCCTTTCTGCCAGCTTAAGAAAGCAGCAGCAAGCGCAACAGGGGACTTCTGCTGTTCCTCCGATTCTGGCCAAAGGCTCAAAGACCCAGTTTATCGCGATTGCCAGCGGGAAAGGCGGAGTTGGTAAATCAACCGTTACCGTTAACCTGGGGGTCGCCCTCGCCCGGGAAGGGAAAAAAGTAGGAATTATTGATGCCGATATTTACGGTTTTAGTGTGCCGGATATGATGGGGATTGAACAGCAGCCGGTCGTGATTGACAAAACGATTCTTCCGGTAGAGCGGTTCGGCGTCAAAGTGATTTCAATGGGCTTTTTCGTCCAGGACAACGCCCCGGTTGTCTGGCGTGGACCCATGCTGGGCAAGATGTTGCGCAATTTTTTCAGTGAGGTACACTGGGGAGAACTGGACTACATGCTGTTAGATTTGCCGCCGGGGACGGGTGACGTCGCACTTGACGTGCATCAGATGATCCCGCAGAGCAAAGAGATCATCGTAACCACTCCGCATGCCACTGCCGCTTTTGTTGCTGCCCGCGCCGGAGCGATGGCCCTGCATGCCACCAAGCATGAAATTCTCGGTGTGGTGGAAAATATGTCCTGGTATGAAAACAAAGACGGTGAAAAAGACTATGTCTTTGGACGCGGCGGAGGAGAGAAGCTGGCACAGGAGCTGAAAGTTGAACTTCTGGCGCAAATTCCCCTTGGAGCACCAATGAATGAGCTTGATCAGCCCGATTATTCCCCCTCTGTCTATCCGCTTGATCACCCTGCCGGACAATTGTACCAGGGGTTAGCACGGAAAGTGATCCAAAAGCTACCGGTGCCACAAGAAAAGTAAATCACCCGTCATTCTAGAGACAAAAAAGGAGCCATATTCCTGACCTCTCATTTTTCCAAAGGCTGTGGGTGGAAGGACAGAACGGCTCCTTTTTTCATTTTTTGCTGTCCTGACCGGCGGAATAGCGGCCGGCCATGTATCCATTTTGCTGCAGGACCAAATTCTTATAATTTTATGGCCTTGCAGATTGGTTAACATTCATTTGTTTGCGGAACGTTCCCGTTAAAATGATCTCTACCCAAATTAAGTAAAACGGAGTTGGGTGGATCAGCTTCCGGCACCACCGCCTCCACCACCGACACCACCACCACCGCCTTGGCCGCCCTCTCCGCCTTCATCTTGCTTCTTCTGCCCTTTTTGTTTCTGTTGGGCCTGTTGCATGATTTTGCCGAGCTTTTCCTGCACACTGGGGACTTGAAGTTGCTCTTCCATGATTTTACCTGCTTCTTTTCGGTACTGTTGGCTTTTCATCAGTTGGAGCAGATGTTGTGAAAATTGAGGGTCCTTTAACAGATCCAGCATCATTTTTTGGTATTCGGGGTCTTTCATAAGTGTTTTCATCAACTTTTTTTGTTGCTGTTCGGTCGCTTTTGCCAGGTTCATCGCCACTTGAGGCTTTTCCAGCAACTTTTCCCACTCTTTTTTTGTTTTTTCATCCTTAATGCTTTTGGAGACAGCTTTTTCCATCCCCTGATCATTGACGATCACCTGTTGCTTAAACTCAGGGTCTGCCATCAATTCCTGCAGCGCTTTTTTCCCTTCGGGAGTATGTAATACATCGAGGGTTATTTCTTTGACCTTTTGGTAATCTTGTTGTTCCGGTGATTGGGATTGGTTCGGGCTGCAGGAAGTTAATGCAAATAGGAAAACCAGCGATATACAGATTAGGCGAAGCATAAGAACAGTCCTCCGTTTCTCGGGCAAATACTACTTTTAATATGGTAATTTGTGTGACGTTTTATGCTTGACTGGTCAAAGAAGAAGCCATTTTGATACAATCAGGAAAGTGAAAGATAACAGGAGATGAGAAACACATATAAAATGTAGAAATAAGTACGGTCCTCTTCAAGTCTGTCCCCCCGAAGAAAAATGAATGGAAGTGGAGAGATCAGCCCTTCACCCCGGGAGTGGGGATTGACCTGGGGATTCAACGGCTCGCTGTTGTGAGCAATGGTCAAGAGTTTAAGAATATCAACAAGTCTTCCGCTGTCAAACGTACGGAGAAACGGCTGAAAAGAGCCGGGTGGGCATTATCCCGAAAGTACGGATCCAGGAAAAAGAGAGGTGAAAAACCTGCTGCGAAGGGCGGAAGCAACATACGCAAAAATGTCCTGAGAGTACAAAAGTACCACCAACGCCTGTCCAGAATGTGGGAAGAGTACCGGACATGGGTGGTGAGTGTCATCGTGAAAACCAAGCCCGGCATTTATCACCATCGAAAAGCTGCATGTGCGCGGGATGAAAAAGAACCGGTACTTGGCGAAGTCTGTTTCGGATCAGAGATTTTTGGCTTTAAGGTGAAATTGCTGAACACCTGCAGGAAGATGGGGATGGAGTTGGAAAAGTGAGTGATTTCTACCCGTCCAGCATAACTTGTTCTTGTTGCGGTCATAAGAAAATCAACCTTTCCCTGTCTGAACGGATGTTTCGTTGTGAACAATATGGATGTGAAAGAGACAGAGACCTGA
>NZ_JAECVR010000001.1 GCF_016055185.1 Paenactinomyces guangxiensis | reverse complement strand
GAAAAGTCCACCCCCTATGAATGATGGATATTCACTTTTCAAAGAACGAGTTTTAACTGGAAATGGATTGTTTTTGAGGATTTAAACTTACTATACGAGGAGGGAATGTTTTGTTTAAGATGAAGGTAACCGTGTAGGGGTTGTCTGCCTTAACTTCTTTAATCACACTGTATACTTCGGAAGGCCCTTTAGCGATGGTTAAGATGCGGTCAAACGTAAACTTGACTGCATGGGCGTCAACAGGGGTTCCATCTGAAAAAGTGTGGCCCTCGTTAAGAATAAAAGTCCACTTTAACCCGTCAGGGCTGACTTTCCACTCTTTGGCAAGACCCGGCTGTACCTTTGTACTGGCCCCGTCATATTCAACCAGCCGTTCATAAGCCCGGTACGTAATTTTCCATGCCGAGTTGTCCATGGTAACGGCCGGATCAAGTGTACCCTGATCCGAAGTGATGGCGACCACAAAAGTATCCTTTGCAGAAGCCGAGCCAATCGCCTCAGATGCCCCGGACCCGTTTTGTGCTGAAGGTGAATTGGCATTGGGAACACAGGCTGCCAGAACCAGGCTGAGGGCCAGGATCACAACGAAGGAGTACCACCGGTAGTTTCTCATCGAAATCCCCCTTGGAATATCAATTAAAAAGATTATCTGAAAATATTAAATATTACCCTTAATATAAATATAGTTAAATAGGCTGGCTTATTCAACTTTTTGGACCATTTAGATGTGAATTGCAGATGATATGATCAATCAATTGATCATGGAGATATTTGGTATTGAGCGGGGTAGAAGAAATTTGTCACGGGTTGTTGTTTTATAATCATACAAAATCTATGATCTATATAAATACATTTTGTATTGTACCTTAATGAAACAATTGCGAATAAAGGTGGCCTGGTACAAAACCGGTTCGACTGATAGGCGGCAGGATTGTGGCCGGGGTTCTGCCGTGGTGAAACCAGGGGGTTCGCATGGAGAAGTGCTGGCAGGTTCTTATTAAATGTTGCCTCATACTGCTGCGGGATCGGAGTGAGCTTATATGAAAAAGGTTTTTTATATGTACAGCATCTTTGGGACGGTCGCATGGATCGTGTTAGCAATGACAGCACAGATGTTTATCGTGGATTTGTTCTTATACATATCCATTCTTGTATTAATCCCGATGGGCCTGCAGATCACGAACCAAACAGGCAAATGGACCAGGCTGCTGGTTATTATCTATCCAATTGCCGCAGTAAGTTCTGTCCTTTCCCACTGGTACCCGATATTTTCCTGGGCGTGGTGGGTATTTACGATCTTACTGGCGTTTTTCGGAATTGCACATTTCATTAAACAAGGCGGCATGTACATTGAAGAAAATATGATCAATTTTGCCTGGATGTACACAGCTATTGGCGGAACGTGGTTGGTCGCCCATGCATATAACTATGCACTCATGGGTTTCGACTCGATGATTGTCGTACTAACCGCCAATCATTTTCATTATGCATCGCTATTTCCGCTTTTGTTTCACGGATTGCTGGGTCGTGAATTAAAGTCACAGGGAAAAGTCCTGTCAGCACCGTATAAAGCCGCCGGAATCATTATGTTAGTGATCCCTCTGTTTATCGCGATTGGCATCACATACGCAAGATGGATGGAAATTGCGGGTGCGCTGTTATTTGCCTGTTCCCTTATCGCTTATGCCGTTCTCACATGGAAGAGCACGATTTCCGGCCAGCGGTTGATTGCAAAAATACTATTGAATATTTCATCTGTCTCGGTTACTGTGACAATCCTGTTATCTGTCATTTATGCATTTGGCAGATGGCAGGGAATGACGACGATTTCAATTCCAACGATGATAATGATTCATGGTGCTGTAAATGTGTTCGGCTTTTCCGTTCCTGGCATGATTGGCTATCTCATGCTTACAAATAAGCAGCATGTACCTGTTTCTTCAATCCCTTTTTCAAAAATAAAAGGAACTTTCCCGGTCGGAAGGCACTTTTTTCATAAACAGGGTGCGATTGATGAGGGGGCTGCTTCTTTGCCGGCAGGAATGGTTGATTCCATGGACTTGTTTACATCCGCTTCTTTTCATCCCAATGCCATCCATCCTCTCATCCGGTCTTTTTATGAGAATACGATGATGTTTGAACTGGATGTTGTCCCCCGCTGGCATCCTCTTTTTTATCCTGTTGCCAAACGATATAAAAAGCTGTCACAACGCATGGAGCAAATGAACTTTCCTGTTTCATCCAATGACAGGAAAGTAGAAGTGGAAAGTGCCATTTTTCCATTAAAAGATGAAACAGACGGCAGAACAAATGTAAGAGCATGGATCCGTTCTGAACAGGCAACGAAAAAAGCTTTTTATGTGGCTGCCTACTCAACGCATACAAATAATGAAACAGGTGAGCGTTATTATAATATCTTTTTTCCATTGCCATTCGGGGGAATGACGAGTGTGTTGCGTATTACACACTTTCAGGAGCAGGGCGTTCATCTGACATCTTTATCACATACCAAGCATGTGACAGAACAGCAAGGTGTGTATGGATCGATCGGTTCCTATCATATCAGGCTGCCAATCAATGAAACCATTGATGTGTGGGTAGAGGATCATGTCATTAAAGCGTGTCATCATAGCTGGCTATTTGGATTCCGGTGCTTAACATTAAATTATGAGATTAGAAAATTGAAGGATTGAGGGGCTCTTAAGCGTTGCCGTAATGTTGCGAACTTTCATCCAATCATGGCAACGAAAAAAATAAAGACGCTGAATCTTTGTAAATGGAAGGTTCAGCGTCTTTTTGCTCTGTTCTCGTCAGTTCGCTTTACCGGGCGATGTTTTTGACCAATGCAAAAACATGCTGCAGCGCATCCCCGGCGTTGCTCTTTCTCATATTCTCTTTATATGTTTCTCTGTTTTCAAACACCTTGTAAACAGCGTTCATGAATGTATCGTCTGTTAAATCTTCCTCCATGAGCACTTCACAGAAACCGGACTTCTCAAATGACTTTGCATTTAATATCTGGTCCCCGCGGCTGGCTGCTTTGGAAAGGGGAATTAACAGCATGGGTTTTTGCAGGGAAAGAAATTCAAAAATGGAGTTGGACCCTGCTCTGGAAACGACAAAGTCAGCCATGGCCATAATATCGGGCAATTCTTGATTAATATATTCAAATTGTCTGTATCCGGGTGCTGTGATGGAGGGATCCATTTGCCCCTTCCCGCAAATATGTACAATCTGAAAATCGGCCGACAGGGGATCGATGTGGTTTCTCAGCACCTGGTTAATTCGCTGTGAACCCAGGCTGCCGCCCATGATGAGCAAAACCGGCTTTTCACGGGTGAAGTTGCAATATGCCAAGCCGCGCGCAGCATCGCCATTCTTTAATTCCCCGCGTACAATAGCCCCTGCGTACTCGGCTTTATCCGATGGCAGATGCTGTTTGGTTTCCGGAAAGGTTACACATACCTTTGTAGCAAAAGGGATGGAGATCCGGTTTGCCAGTCCCGGGGTAAGATCGGACTCATGAATCACAATGGGAACTTTGTTTAACCATGCCCCCAGAACGACAGGGACCGATACAAAACCGCCTTTGGAAAAAACTACGTGGGGCTTTTGTTTCTTTATAATCCGGTAAGCTTGAAATATTCCTTTGAGTACTTTGAACGGATCTTTAAAGTTGTTCCAGTCAAAATATCGACGGAGCTTTCCGGTTGAAATGCTGAAATACGGGACTTTGTCTACATTGGAAAGCAGTTGCTTTTCGATCCCGTTTTCCGAACCGATATAGGCAACATCCCATCCTTCTTTTAAAAATTCCGGGATCAAAGCGAGATTGACTGTAACATGCCCTGCAGATCCGCCACCGGTAAAAATAATTTTTTTCGACACTTGCTGACCTCACCTTCAACAAAGTTGATTTGAATATGAGTATATTTTAGCATCTTTATATTCCTGGAATGTTTAACAAAAAAACAAAAAAACCGCATTCATTCCAAATGTCCGGTATCTCGGAATAAATGCGGCGGGTTTATATGCCATATTAAAATATAATCATGTAAATACAGAATACAACAGCATTCCGAAAATCATATTCAGCACTCCGATGACAATACCGACGCCGCTTAATACCATTCCGGTTATGGATAACTTTTTCTTTTCGCTTTGCCGGCTGAACCATGATAAAACCGCACCGGCAGCCCCCAAAATAATGCCTGCAATCGGGATGATCAGCGAGAAAACAATGCCCAGGATACCAAATACGAGGGAAGCAGTCGCTTTCCTGCTCACAGCCTTGCAGGCCGTGGAGGATTGAGTTTGTTGTACAGGGTCCATATGGATCACTCTCCTTTAAAAAGGGCTCATTAGATCGAGCCTTGTTTGAATTGACTTCGGGGGACGCCCACTGTTACATCTATTCATGGTATTGGGAAACTCCCCCTAAAGATGTCTACAAAAAATCTATGCACGAGTACGGTGTTTATACTACTTTTCTGAATGTCAGGGATGGGAAGGTTTAGGCCTTCGGCAAAGGCGAATAATAGAAGAATATTATCTGAAAGTAGGGATCTGCATTGGAATCTTATCAAGTGAACAGGCCTTCCTCCGGAGATCCGGGGAAGAATGGACTTGCGACAGCTTCAATGGTCCTGGGAATCCGAGTGCCGTGTTTTACTTTCTTCTTTTTTATGGGTTTGTTTGCCGGGATACCGGGACTTATATTAGGTCTGAAAGGAAGAAAATCTGAAAAAAAGGGGCAAACGACGGAGTATTACAGGCTAGTATTGCGATCTTTGTGCAAATATTAATTATCATCCTTGCCGTTCTTGAAATGATTGCGAACCCTCCGGCTTAGCCAGGTTTTGTGAACAGTACCCAAACGAAATATACCCCGGTGCCGGTCAGCAGAGGTCATCGAACGGCAGAGGGGATGTCGAACACAATTTTTGAATAAATTTATTTAAAACTTACCATTGACATGCAGGTGTCACCCGTGTATTATATATCTTGTGAGTTGACACGTCGTATTGAAATGGATGTAGTTCCTAAACGAAGCAAATAATCAAATCACCAACTCATTAAAACAGAAGCTGCACGGAGAGGTGTCCGAGCTGGCCGAAGGAGCACGATTGGAAATCGTGTAGGCGGGCAAAACCCGTCTCGAGGGTTCGAATCCCTCCCTCTCCGCCATCAACTAACTTCTGAAATGAGACAGAAGTTTTTTTAATCTGATTGACCCTTGACAAAAAGTTGATTTTGATGTTATGATGAGGCTCGGTAGCTCAGTCGGTAGAGCAGAGGACTGAAAATCCTCGTGTCGGCGGTTCGATTCCGTCCCGAGCCACCACCAGGCTGGTGTAGCTCAATTGGTAGAGCAACTGACTTGTAATCAGTAGGTTGGGGGTTCAAGTCCTCTCACCAGCACCATACAGGGGCGTAGTTTAATGGCAGAACAGAGGTCTCCAAAACCTCCAGTGTGGGTTCGATTCCTACCGCCCCTGCCAGCCATATTCATTTTAGATGGCTTATTTTTTTCTCAACCAGCTGAACCGTTGATGTTCCCCTGGAAATCCATTTTTCGTCGATTTCGGCATCTTCAGTGGGAAGAGGTTCGGTGAACTGATTAACCAGTGCGCTGGCAATCCCGATATCTCCGCGATGATCGTTGGTTGTCAGAAATTCATGTTTGATGATAAAGGGCTTTCCCAAGCGGATCGTTGCTTTTGGATGTCCGATCTCGCCTTTCACGGCAAAGGCTGGTATGCGCAGATAGTAACGGTATCCATGCTCTTCTTCCCAGTCAAGGGGTTTGTCGAAGTAGCCGTGCTCATACGTATAGCCGCTGCCGATGTGAAATCCTTCCGGATTCAGCAAATCGCTGATTTCTCCAAAGGTGGATTGGACGCCTTCGATGGTGGAATCAATGGTAATCATCACATATACTCCTTTCTCAAGCCATATTGTTTGATGTTTATAAGAAATTCATACCTTTTGCATGGCGGCATAGCCAAGTGGTAAGGCAGAGGTCTGCAAAACCTTTATCCCCGGTTCGAATCCGGGTGCCGCCTCCAAATAAAATGGTGAAACAAAAGCACCTCTCAGACGTTATCATCTGCGTCTGGGAGGTGCTTTTTTGTTTGGTTGCGTTTAGAAGTTTTTAGACCCACTTGGCCAGGGTTGTTTGAATCAAGATGGTTAGCCAATAATAATAAGTAGGTTCACATTTATTGTTGAGTCCTGCAATCATTGGTAAAATAAAGGTGAAACCAAATGGAATGGAAAGGATGCCGAATCATGTTTAAAGCAAGACGGGTTGTCGGCAACCGCAAACGAATATTGCGCAAGCATTGGGCGATTGGGAGAAAAATGTTTCGTGGGGCCGTTGGATCATTAAAGCATGAAGGCATATATTTAACAAACACAGAGCAAGAACTTCTTCGGGCCTATTGTGAAGGGAGAATTACTGAAGATGAATATAATCGCAAAGCACTGGAACTTGTGATGAAAGGATAAGACAAGCATTGGAAGAAACGACAGATGTTTATCCTGGAACAACCGTTTTAAGAAACAAGTTGGATATTCGGGATCAGAAGAAACTTGAGAAGTGGGAACGTCTCATGACGGCAAAAAGATTGGCTCAGTTGATTAAAAAACCACTTTCCGGCTCGTTTGACCTGGCTCACTTGCAAAAGATACACTGGTATCTCTTTCAGGATGTGTATGAATGGGCCGGCCAGATTCGGAAAGTGGTTATTTCAAAACCACCCATCTTTTTTGTTTGCCACACTTAATCCGTTCCCAATCCGATTTAATTTTTGTTCAACTCAGAGAAGAGCGATATTTAACCGGGTTGGATGTGATCAGCTTTTCAAAAAGAACCGCATATCATCTTTCGGAGATTAATATATTACATCCTTTTCGTGAAGGCAATGGGCGAACCCAACGCGAATTTATACGATGCCTGGGATTGAAATCAGGCTATGTGATTGATTGGGCCGTAGCAGATGAAAAAGAATTTTTAGAGGCGATGATCGATTCAGCAATTAGATCAGAAGAAAAATTGGCCCCGATCATTCTGAGTTGCATTGTTAGTCAGAAATGGCTCCCTACTTCACCGGGTTCTACTCCTAATTATTGGCAATTTTTGTATGTTGGATTGAAGTAGCAGGTTCAAGATAGAGAATAGATGGAACATTTGATGGTGAGTATTGCTTTAATAAGCCATACCCATAACCTGCTAGCCCTGTCATTAGTCCTACAGATTCAACTCCGCGAGAAACTCCTTTTTGCCAATTTTTTTCTCTAATTACCTGAAGAACTTGTCTAGAGGCTGAGTTTGCAAGCTCTAACCATTTTTCTTCTTGCAATACTTGTGAAGCAAATCTGAGTATTTCTATTTGACCAAAATCACCATGACAAAGTGAACGATTATTTCCAAATCCTAAATCTAGCGTTGTTTGTAGAGCGATTTCAATCTCTTGATTGAGAAGTTGATCTTCAATACCTACGTTTTTTAGCAGTAATCGACTTAACAAAATTCCAGGAGCACCATGACACCAAGCTACAGAGAGAATATCCCGCCCAGGGGAACGCCAATTTCTTTCTTTAGTATCAAAATATTTCCTTTCATAAGCTAGTGCTTGGAAAATCGAATTTTTCAGTTCATCATTTGGAGAATACTTATACAGTTGTCCTAACATTGCAGCAATTCCAGCAGTTCCATGAGAAAAACCAGTATAGGCTTTAGAGTCCCATTCTTGCCTCCATGCAATACCTACTTCAAATTTTTCTGATTTACTCAATAAATGGTTAGCACATTGTTTAGCATATTCCAAAGCTGGTTGATACTCGGTTTGTTTATATATCCCTAATAGTACAGCAATCGTACTAGCAGAACCTGAAATGATATCATACATATTATCGTTTGGAATCATTTTTTCCAATATAGTAAGGCTAGACAATACTTCTTTCATCAAATGAGAGTCATTCCATAGAGAGGATAATTGGCTTAGCGTGTAAAGATATCCACTAATCCCTGCAAAAGCCCCTATAGGAATTTGAATTTCTTGTATGTTACCATTGTTTTTAAAGTCTTTTAAAACGTCTCTTACAGGTCTTAATGATTTTATAGAAGCTTCTTTAAATTCATTCCTTCCTGTTAACTCTGCTAGATAGCCAAAAAATAATGCGATTCCTGAATTACCATTATAGAGATCAGGACCAACCGGTGAAATACGCCAAGTCAGTTCATTCGTTCCTTCTATAACAGTGCTAATCCAGGAAAGTTCTTCATGACCATCATCGTTGAATCCTCTCACAGCTTTTGAAAGGAGATAATCCCCAATTTTCTCCGCTTCTTTTAGTAGTTCCTTTTTCTCCAAGAAGGCTTTCTCGCCTAACTGCGGGATAACAGAGGCTACTTCCGCATCATGTCTAGCATTATTGTTTGCGAGCATGGACATTCGAATCACTTGTAACTGTTCCTGACAATCTTCTTCGCTGAGTGAATTCAGTTTATCATTAACTATATCCAATGCACTTTCTTTGAAAAAGTTGTTGAAGCATTGTCCTTCACTATCCCATAAATGCTTTTCATTTGTTCGGAATATGAAGTAAGGGATATCTCCATTTAGCATGTCCCTTTTTTCAGAGTGAACGATTTTCTTAAAAAAATCGTGTTCTTTACTAGTTAACCAAAGGCGAAGGAAGCATAAATCACGATCAATGCCATTACGCAAAAAATCAGGATGCCTACTATTTTCCAATAATTCACTGTAATAAGAAGTATTACGTAGAATACTTCTCACCTCTACATGATGAAAACGTTGAAGCTGCTCTTTGAATTCATTCTTATGAGAGAGTAGCCACTTATACATAGATTCAAATCCCGATTCAATGTTCTCTAAATAGTGGGTGATATCTATAATTTCCCCTTGCAGTCTAGGCTGGTTTTTCTGAGGCTGGACGAGAGGATAATCTTTCTCAATTTTCATGCTGTCCGTGTTTCTTTTTGTTATCTTGTTGATTTTGAAAGGATAAACCTGTTCTTCACCCCCTCCTAGTCCACTTAAGTCAATTCCTTTCAATTTAGGATCATTTTGATAATAAATTAGAAATGGTAACATATGTGTTGACTGGACAGATCGTTGTAGTAGTTTGGAAGCTTGGTCAAAAGCTGATTTTGTATACTGCACCGAGTAAGGATGCTGATGAAAAATGGATTCTAAATCGATTAAAACGGGATACTCACCATGGGCAATTAGATTTTCATGATGAAAATCAACAGAGTTAAGTACATAAAGAAGAGCGAGCAGTGAACCAATTCTTTTGTAAAATCGTATTACTTCTTTTTGTTGTAAGCAATCCTTGTATTCGATAAATTCAACCCATCCGTAGCTTCCGCGATCAGCAACCTGGACTACCCGTTGGTTTTCTTCATTGGGTCTTTTCTCGTTGATCCATTTGATCAGTTCCTGAAATTGAGCATCAATTTTTAAAGGTCTAGGCTTATAAACAATTCTTAATTTACTATCAAACTCTATTAGCGCAACGCCTCTTCCTTTTTTATGAGAGTCTCCCAAACCTAGATCGATTTGATTAATATTTCCAATTTTTCTACCTCGATTGAACTGTTTAGATAACAATGGGGAATCTTCTTCTATACGTTGGAAGATCTCAGACACATGCCCAATCCAATTTTGGATATGAGTAAGAAGCAATCTAATCAGAACAATGTATTCTTCATAAAAGCTCTGTATAAACGAGGGATTGCTTAATAAACTGTCAGTATAATACTGATATCTTTCTTCTGGGGTTTCTCCCTGAAGCTGATTGGATATCTTTGCTACATGTAATTCTAATATCAACGTCCGATAACTTAAAAGAAACAATGAATCTATCAAATGAGATAAAAGAGATTGAATCAAACGATCAGTAAGAAATTGCGAGGAAATTCTCTCTTTAAGCTTACCTAATGATAATTGCAAAAATGGTTGATAGAATTGAATAAAGGACATGACTGTTTCTTTTTCTGGTTTAACAGGAAATGAAGGTAATTTGATATCTCTATATTTACCGGATATAAGTTCTTCATATAGTGAAACCCAATCCATAATTTCATCAGATTTAGAATTAGCAGACAAGTGAATCAATTGATCTTGATCTATATTGAAGATCGTTTGCAAACTTTTTTCAAATGATTCTACATCATTATCGAATAGACTCTTCCAATATGGAATACTTTCTATAAGATTTTGATTTTCCTCCGTACTCAACTGTCTCTCGTCTATATACAATGCTTTTTTCCACTTCATAAAGAAGCCTCCATAAATATAGGCATAATTAGGAAAAATATCGATCTATGTATTTTGATCGATGAATAAATTCATGCAAAATAAGCTGCCATTCGGCAGGAAGTCTTTCAAGCCACAGCTTGCGAACAAATTACCGATGGCGGCATGAATCCAATAGTTTAGCAATTGAGGAACAGTAAATTTTCTAGCTGTATCATGGTGTCCGCATTCTTCTAAGATCTCTTCGATCTCTTTTTTTGAAAAGACAGATTGTAGTGACTTTGAAAGGATGCTAATCTGTTTCATAAGGACACCTCGCGTTTTGGTTTGATCGGGAAACTAACCTTTATACGCGAAAGTGTCCTCTTCCTTTATCCTATTTTTTTGGTAAATCAACACACCTGTAATGAACGATATCCTCAAAGGAAATAAGGAATAGGAACTAAATGTAATGATCCGCACGCCGGGTTCTGTGAAAAGGGTGGTCAGTAATGACCATCCCTAATCGAATTTGAATTATGAAATACATTTAATTTGCTAGTTGCAAGAAGGCATGCATTCTACCGTCAGAGTACAATACCAACCATCGTTTCCTCCTAACTTGCTAACAGTACCACAGTCAGTAAAAGTGCAAAGAGCTGCTTTTGTGGTTGTGCCAGTAGATTGTGCATTGACTCCACCAGCAATGCTAGATTTTTCAAGGTCACTTAATCCTTTTAGGCTATCACCTATAGGATTTTCAAGCATGTTTGCTTTCATTTCTTCTGGTAGCTTAGAACGATAAACCGGATCCTTCCAGTAGCGAATTACAGAATTCTTGTTCATAAAAACTAGCTCCTTTCAAAAGTTAGTTTGTTTTACAATAGTTATTATATCAATTAATAATTAATTGTAAAGTATAAATATTTATATTTGTGATTTATATTGAATATATTGAATTAAATATACCAATAATTTATAATTGAAATTGTCTCCCTAGAAGACAAAAAAAAGAATTAGTTAAAGGAGAGGTTTACATGTCTAAACAAGATGTAGTTCGTGCTTTAAGAGATCCTGAGTATCGTGCGCAATTGAATGGATTCAATCATCCAGCTGGTTTAGTAACTGACGAAGAATTAAAGCGGATTGCAGGTGCAGCTGATGCTGAACCACAATCAACTATCCCTTGTGGAGTTGTTAGTGCAACTGTTAGTTTAGTTAGTGCAGCTGGATGTCCAACTACTAAATGCACTAGCCAATGCACTAATGTGGATGGTTTGTGTTAGAAGAGAGACTATCAGAAATTTGCTACTAGGGCGCGTCTGGTAAATCATTTTGATAATCATCTTGACTGAAAAACTGAAGGTAAATTCCGCAAAGAATCAGCAATTTAAAAATCCCTTTTTCTGTAATGAGACTGTCTTTACCTATTTACCAGATAGACCCTAGTAAAGTACTAGTGTTCTTCTTAGAAAATAAGTTGGTGGAGTCCTCTAACCTAGCTACTAACCATTTTACAAGAGTTGGAGGACTCTCCAATGTAAGTATCTTTAAATATCAAAACGCCTATAAGGTGAAAATTGGTAAGATTAAATGGTCCAACTGAAAGTCGGCTGTTGAGGAGTGCAACATTCAAACTTTAGTGCGGGGAGCAATGAACATGAACATACTTTCAGATCAGAATGATACTCTATATAAAGCAGCTTATCTGACAGAAAGAGGGTATAGAAATGGTCAAAGTCCTAGAAATGTCGATCAACAGTTGCAACAATGGAAAAATAGAGGCGGATTTTCGGAGGAGATGTTTAAAAAGCGTTTAAAAGACAATGATTTGTGCGTTGAAGAATTCAATCTTCTACTTGCTGAGAAAGGCGATCCAGCTGTTAAAAGAGACCTCCCGTGGATAGCAACTTTTTATGAAATTATTAAATCAAAGCCTGATGAGATGGTGAACAGTTATAAGCCCGAGAGGAACAATGTTTTCCTTTCTTTTTATACTCCTTTTTTGACATATGCTGAAAAACTGCTTACTAAGCGGTTCGAAGAAATAAATAAAACTATTGATCGGACTGAAATATGGAGTGAAACATCTCTCCTTCAATCGATTCTAAAGACTCTACATGTAAAGCTTCAATCTATTAGTTTAAAAGTCTTAATTTCAGAACTGCATATTGCTAGAGTTACTAACAGTCTTTTCGGGGATACTCCGGAAGAACGTTATCAATACTTTGTAGATTGTTATCTAAATGATAGATCAAATCTGTTGGAAATATTTAGAGTCTATCCAGTGATGGCTAGATTAATGGTAGAAGCAGTAGAGAGATGTGTCGAGGTCCATCTCGAAGCACTATGTCGCTTCTTAAATGATAGAGAGGACATTTGCAAAATTATAAAAGGAAATTTTTCCGTATTAACTGGAATTGAAGGGGAAGCTGGAGATTCTCATAAAGGCGGAAGAACAGTGATGATCTTCGTGTTTGCATCCGGAGATCGGTTGGTTTATAAACCTAGATCATTAGCTATTGATGATCATTTTCAGAAATTCCTTTCTTGGATTAATAAAAAAGGCTTTACATATCCATTGTTATCTGCATCAGTTCTAGATCGAGGATCTTATGGGTGGCAGGAATTCGTTCAGCATCGATCTTGTCAAGAGAAAGAAGAGTTAACAAGATTTTATTATAGGCAGGGTGGATATATTGCTATTCTTTATTTGTTACGTTCTGTTGATTTTCACCACGAAAATATCATCGCTTCAGGAGAATACCCTATATTGATCGATTTGGAAACTCTTTTCAGCAACCATTTGGACTTACTCAGAGATGATATGGATTACCATAAGCTAGTGGAAGATTTTCATGAATCTGTACTTAACTCAATAATGTTACCCATTAAGTCTTCGAATAGCTTATTTGACTTCGATGTAAGTGGATTAGGAGGAGCAGAAGGTCAGGAGTCCACAAAGGTGACAACTTGGGTATTAGATCATATTAAAACAGATGAAATGCGACTGATAAAAAAACCTGTTATTACTACAGCAAGAAAAAATCGTCCGATCTTTAATGATAAAGCTGTTGAAGCAGTAGATTATTCTGAGTATATTGTTGCTGGCTTTAAAGAAATGTATCAGCTTTTTGTAAACTATCGTGATGAGCTTATGGACAAATCTGGACCTATTTGGCTTTTTTCAGAAGATACTGTACGACATGTCCTACGTCCGACCCATGCGTATGCTCGCTTCTTAGATGCAAGTACTCATCCAGATTATCTGCAAGATGGGCTCGACAGAGTTCAGCTCTTTGATTATTTTTGGCAAATTACAAATAGCAAGCCTAGATTTAAAGAGCTAGTCTCTATGGAATCCAGAGATTTACTTTCTCATGATGTACCTTACTTTACGTTTAAATTTAACAGTAACAGTATATTTGATAGCAAAGAGAACGAAATTCCAAAATTCTATAGTAAATCAAGTCTACAGTTAGTGATGGAAAAGTGTCAACTACTTAGCGAAGAAGATTGCCAGAAGCAAATGCGATATATACAGCTGTCCTTGGCTACATTGATAAAAAAACCTTGGTTTGACAAAGAACATGTGGAATACCATTGGAAACATCACTATGTAAAACCAGCAGGTAATGATGAGAATGAGCTCCTTTTAACCGCAGCTAAAGAAATAGGTGACCATTTACTTAAAAATGCCATTTGGAGTGATGATCGTAAGGAAGCGTATTGGATTGGATTAAATGCTGATCAAGATGAGAATCTAACTCTTTCTTCCCTCGGGATAAGCTTATATGATGGTGTATTAGGAATTGTTCTATTTTTAGCTTATCTGGAAAGGGAAACAGGCGAGGATAAATATGGGCATCTTGCGAAAGCTGCTTTACAAGGAGTCCGAGAGTTGATAAAAAAGGAAGAATATTTATTGTCACTATCTGCATTTTATGGTTGTATATCTATAGTGTATACATTATTCCATCTAGGCGTTTTATGGAATGACAATGAGTTAAAAGAATTGGCGAGTTCTTACTTAAAGAAAATAGAACCGCTTATAGACCAAGACGAAGTTTATGATCTTTTGGGAGGGTCAGCTGGCGCAGTAATTGTTTGTGTGCTACTTTATTCATATAACCAAAATCCTTTAGCTCTAGATATTGCAGAAAAATGTGGAGAACATCTATATGTATATGTTGAGAAGCAACTTCAATCTGATGGTGAAACTAACCACATACTTACGGGACTCTCCCATGGAGCTACTGGATACGCTTGGGCCTTCTCTTCACTTGCTTCAGTAACTAGAAAAGATAAATATTGGAAAATTGCGAAGAAACTACTTGATTATGAGAGATCATACTTTATAAAAGAAGAGAAAAACTGGGCAGATTTACGAAAGAATAAATCTTCTTCTAAAAATGCTATCTATTGGTGTCATGGCGCACCCGGGATTGGATTAGGAAGGCTTATGATGATGCCTTTAATCCAAGATCCTAGAATCCAAGAGGAGTGGCAAGTAGCTGTAGAAAAAACACTCGAGAGTGGATTTGGTTTCAGTCATTGCTTATGCCACGGGGACTTTGGGAACTTAGATTTTTTACAGTTGAGCGCAAAAGAGTTTAAATCAAAAGATCTAGAACAGAAAATTTATGGAATGGGATTACAAATTGTCCGGCAGGGATTGGAAAAAGGTTGGTCTTTGGGATTACATGAAAAAGCTGAGTTATTGGGATTAATGTTAGGACTATCAGGAATTGGATATGGAATATTGAGGTTGTTAAATCCAAAAATCCCCTCTATTATGGCTCTCCAACTGCCAAATCAAGATGCTAATGAGATGTGATAAAAATGACAGAAAAAATTTCGAAACGTAGACGTGTTCCGTTTATTGAACAAATGCAACAAACAGAATGTGGTCTGTGCTGTATGTCAATGATGGCTGCATACTATAATAGCTCGGTTTCATTGTATGAGTTGAGGGAGATCTCTGGAAGTGGTCGAGATGGAACGAGTCTTTACCAACTTGAGCAGTTGGCTAAGCAGCTTGGATTTGAAGCTAATTGTTATAAACTAACATCTAATGACCTGAAACAAGTGACATTACCAGCCATTATTTTTTGGGAAGATAAGCACTATGTTGTATTGGAGAAAATAAAGGGAAATTATTATTTGATTGTAGATCCCGCTTTGGGAAGACGTAGAATTTCAGGGAAGGATTTCCAAAAGTCCTTCTCTGATTATGTTTTGCTGTGTACACCGGGACCAGAGTTTAAGAAGAGAAAGGGTGAAGCTGTTTGGAAACCGTTTTTCCAGTTCTTGTGGAAACAACCCAAAATGTTTGTGAGCGTCATTTTGTTTTCACTAATCCTACAATTATTTATATTAGGAATGCCAACACTTATACAGTTTATGATTGACGATGTCATCATGAAACAAAAACAAGACATGATGAACACTTTTTTTATAGGAATTTTGTTACTAGTGGTTTTTCATATGGTTTTTACATTTGTTAGAGGTAGATGTATAATTACTTTAAATAATGTGTTAGATCGTCAGATGATGGAGAGATTTTTTAGTCATATTTTGCAACTTCCTTACCAATTTTTCCAGTTAAGATCATTTGGTGATTTATTGTTTCGTGCTAATAGCTTGCGTATTATAAGAGATTTGTTCTCAAATCAACTTATCAAAAGTGTACTTGATTTGGGACTGGTGATAGTTATATTAACATATATGTTGATTAAATCTCCTGTATTATCTTTCTGGGTCATTGTTTTTGCCTCATTGAATATTGTTATGCTAATTATGACTCGACCCAAGCTGATGGAGGTCAATCAGGAAGAAATTTTGAAAAATACAGTAGTCCAAGGGACACAAACAGAAATTCTCTATGGAATTTTTGGTGTGAAAACAGCGGGTGTAGAGGCTCAAATGTATGAAAAATGGTCTAATTCATTCGAAAAGTTGATACAAGCGTACAAGAAAAAAGAAGGAGTTTTGAACTATATTAATACTGCTACGAGTACATTTATGCTTCTTTCACCATTAATGGTACTCTGGATCGGAGCTAAACAGGTATTCGGTAATGAACTTTTATTAGGGGAATTAATGGCATTTCATGCTGTTTCCTCTCAGTTCTTTACACTTAGTAATTCGTTAGTTCAGGCAGGGAATTCATTTATACTAACTACGTCTTATTTAAAAAGAGTACAAGATGTTTTAAATGCACCTGTAGAACCTACTCCAAAACATCCGATTAAGCTATCCAAAATAAAAGGAAATATTGAGTTGCAAAAAGTTAGCTTTGCCTATTCTAAGTACAGCTCTCCAGTTGTAAAAAATATTAATTTAAAAATTCTTCAAGGGCAAAAAATTGCTCTGGTTGGAAAGTCAGGAGCTGGAAAGAGTACATTGGGCAGGATAATCTTGGGTTTATATCATAATATTTCTGGAAGGATTCTTTATGATGGAATCGACTTAAGAGAGATCGATAAATCTTCTTTACACAGTCAGATTGGAGTTGTTCCACAAGATGTAACCCTTTTTAATCGTTCGGTTTTTGAGAATATTGCTATTCACAATTCAGAAGTAACAATAGATGAAGTAATAGAAGCTGCTAAAATCGCTCGAATCCATGATGAAATTATGGAAATGCCGATGCAGTATCATACATTGATCTCAGAAATGGGAATGAATCTCTCTGGAGGACAAAGGCAGAGAATTGCATTAGCAAGGGCACTCGTCCATAAACCTTCGATTTTATTTTTGGATGAAGCTACTAGTTCATTGGATCAGATCAATGAATCCGCAATTGATCGATATCTTTCTGATATGAAATGTACGAGAGTAGTTGTCGCACATCGACTGAGTACAGTTCAGAATGCTGATCAAATTATTGTCTTGCACAATGGAGAAATTGTGGAAAGAGGAACCTATGATCAGCTCATTAATTCTAAAGGGTACTTCGCAAAGTTTTATGGGAGCTTCCCTGAGGAGGAAAATTTTATAAAATCCTAGTATTTAACTGAGATTGGAGGAGAAGATGTAGATGAAAAAAATCGTGGCATATATAGGCTCGAGACAAGACTCATCCAGAATTGTTAGATATTCAAAAGAGATTCTGGAAAAAGTGAAAATGGAATACGATTCTCCTTTGTCAATTGACTTAGTTACTCCTCAGGACTTTGAAATTCTACCAGCTACCGGGTGCAAGACCTGCTTTATAAAAGGGGAATGTCCTACCGAAGATATAACTCAAGATCGAGCCCGCATAGTAAAGCGTAAATTACTTGAAGCAGATCTTCTCTTAATGGCAAGTCCAGTATACTCTCATAACGTTTCTGGGGATATGAAGAATCTAATTGATCGCATTTCCTATTGGGATCATATATTTGCACTAGCAGGAAAGCCAGTAGTTATTGTGTCAACAGCTGATAGCAACGGTGCGGAATATGTATTAAATTACTTACAAAAAGTGATGGTGGTTATGGGAGCAGTTATAGTTTCAAGTGAATATTTCCTTAATACTGAACCAGAAACAACTGAAAAAAAGATACAGCAAATTGTTTTGTGTATAATCGATTCACTTAATAAACTAGGTACATTTTTACCATCAGATGGACAAGAACGTCTTTTTCAAATTTATAAAAATATTATTCAGAACTACTCAGAAGAACATTTTGAATACAAGTATTGGAAATCTCATGGGCTATTTGATGCCACAACACTAAAAGAGTATTTCACGAAAATTAGTTCAATTTCAAACTAGTTAACAATCACGTGATTTAGATCTGACTCTTCATATGAATCGAAAGGAGTTAAATAAATGTCTAAAAAAGATATAGGATTTAAAGTCAGTCTTATTGCTTTAGGATTGGCCATAGGTGTACCGATAGGACTTTTACTACTGGATAGTATTATTTCTGGAATTGTTCTTGGTATTGGAATAGGAATTGGTTTAGGATTTGTTAATAAAAAGTGATTCGACTACTTGGATCGAGGAAAAGCGCTTACCGAAATTTGAGAAAGCCCATCCCCTTCTAGGGGTGGGATGAATCGGTTCTTTCTTTTTCTGCGTATTTGAGTCCCAGTCGAATCAATTCATAAATCGCTCCTGCTCGAGTCGAAATCATTTCTCTTTCTTGGTACTCCTCGATCTTTTGAAGTAAGTCATCTGGACACTTTAGAAGAATCGGGGTTCTATTTTTTTTCGGCATGATTCGTCCTCCTCTATTGTAAAAAAGTATATACTTTTATATATTATAGATATTGATTAGATATACTTAGTATATAGGAAGGAGGAGAGAATAACAATGCCAACGATCACATTAAAACTCGAACTTCATAAACCAACCCAACCGAAACAGGACATGTATGAACGAATGACTCAGATCAATACTAAATTTGCCAACTGGTTATTGCTAAGAGTTTAAACGACTCACGGTCTGAGCTTGGTCAATTTCTCTCAGTTGCGGGAGATTACCCAAGAATCCCCTGCGCTTACGCATGGGGAGTGGTCAAGTCATTGCTAAATCGGTTATTTCTGCAAAACTCGTTCGGGAGATGACAATCTCCTAGTTCTTAAGTCTGAAGAGCTCATCTACAGGGTGAACATAACGGAGGGCGATTTTTTGAAAAAGGATATTGTGAATCAAAGCAAGTTCCTCAGTAAAGTTTTGCGCCTAAACCGGAAAGTATCGGGATTCGTCTGGATCAGAACGGGTGGACGGGTGTAGAGGAACTTTTGGAAGCTTGTAGGAAACACGGGGTTTTACTGGATCGCGAAACGTTGCAACATATTGTTGAAACGAATGATAAGCGGCGATTCTCCTTTAGCGAAGATGGCCGGAAAATTCGGGCGAATCAAGGGCATTCTGTATCCATCGATTTAAATCTGGAACCGGTAAAGCCTCCGGAAAGGCTGTATCACGGTACAGCAGACCGCTTTCTTCTGTCTATTCGCGAACAGGGACTGGTAAAAGGCAATCGGCATCATGTACATCTGTCTGAAGATCCTGTTACTGCCCGGCGGGTCGGTATGAGACACGGGAAGCCGGCGATATTACAGATACTGGCCGGGGAGATGCATCAGGATGGGTATACCTTTTTCCGATCGGCCAACGGGGTTTGGTTAACAGAGTTTGTTCCGGTTCACTATTTGAGAGAAAAGTGACTGCTCTCCGCTGAAACGGCAGAGTTTCACTTCACCATTCCTCAAAAATAAAAATATTTCGTCTTAAAAATTCCCTGTTGACTTTCATATAGCCGCGTGATATATTAATTCTTGTCGATGCGAGGAACGCTTTTCCGAGATGTTAAGATCAAGCGGAAAACGCTCATCAATCGAATATCATATGCGGACGTGGCGGAATTGGCAGACGCGCAAGATTCAGGTTCTTGTGGTCATTACGACTGTGGGGGTTCAAGTCCCTTCGTCCGCACCACCATGTGCCCTTAGCTCAGCTGGACAGAGCGTCTGACTACGGATCAGAAGGTCGGGAGTTCGAATCTTCCAGGGCACGCCAACCAAGGATGCTGTCCAATGCACAGCATCCTCTCTTTTTTTCAGCCCGATGCCTGATTGGATACAAGCACAGAGCAACGCCGGGTTGTTGATAAAAAAACTTGATCTCAAGATAGGAATCATGTTAAAATAAGATGTCACTAAAATATAATGTGCCCTTAGCTCAGCTGGACAGAGCGTCTGACTACGGATCAGAAGGTCGGGAGTTCGAATCTTCCAGGGCACGCCAACCAAAACAGCTTGTCCTGATCAGGACAAGCTGTTTTTTGTGCGAATCTCTGTATGGACCTGGGGCATCATCCCCCGGCACGCTGGAATCGTTACTTTGCCTGTTTGAATCCTGGTATTGAAACCGGGGGAACGGGGAGTTGAAACGACTCCGGATTGCCGTACTTTTGAGGGATAGCAGGTTTCCTGCTAGATTTTTTTGTGTCCTCCGTCGAAGGAATCAACGGTTTTCCGGTAAATGGTTCCGGCTTGTTTTTTACCAATGGAAGGTCTGTTTTAACATGTCCGTTTGTGATCGTGTCTTTTATTGAAGGGCGGTTGTCCTGAGAGAGGTTCGGGTTTGGAGCCGGACGGGATACTGTCCTGGTGGAGGCAGGGAGGCTGACCGTTTTTTTCTGCTGCTCCAATTGTTTGGTTAACCCCTCAACAAATAAGGTGAAAAATTTACGGTCAGAGGTATAAATCGGCTCCAGGTTCAGGATCAATCCGGCAAATTGATTGGCCAGTACAAATTGTTGCATTTGATTCACAGTCTGCTTCCGGCTTTGTGGAGTAGAAATGAGATGGTGAATTCGGTCCGGGTCATTTCCGCTTTCAACAGCCGGATACACATTTACTCCTTTTTCCCGGGCGAGAGGAAGGATCTGCACAAGTATCTTTGCCGTTGCCGGTGTACTTTTTACTTCTCCGGTGGGTTGAAGTTCAAATCCTGATAAATAGATGCTGTCAACGGTATCCATTTGCTGGACAAAGGTACTCAGGTCATCATCATCTTGCAGGTCACTCGCTGAAACTAACCAGGCATGATCTTTTGTGTGTTTGGGTGCTGTTTCGGTCCCGGATTGATTTATATGTAGGGCTGCCGGTTGATTTTTTTGGTGATTGGACCGGTTTGCGCGCGATCGGGGTGGATGATTATTCAAGTCCGGGTTCTCGGGCGGCAATTTGACCATGGGTTCTGCGGCAGAAACATAAGAGTCGGTAGGATATCGCTCATGCGAGATCAGGTTTATTTCTTTACCGGGCTGATCCGCATGCAGAATGAAAAATGTACTGCCAAAAGATAAGATTGAACAACTGAGCCCTGCAGCGATAAAGGAGATTGACTTGCATTTGATTTGTGGCCCGTTGTCCGGCGACAAGTGATTCTTTTCTTTCTGCTTCGGACCGCTTAACCAATACTTACGCCTCACTGATGAAATCCCCCTTCGTCCACAACTTTCTCATGCTACTCTATTACAATTTTTTCATTGCAGGCCAAAGTCCTGTAAAAAAACAGAAAAAATTTGCTATTAGATAAACATAGGAAACATTTTGCATCATAATTGTGATAAAAATAGAAGGGTTCAAAAACATCGTTGCCGTATAAAAATAATATACCTTTAAAAACAAAAATTACTAGGGGGCACGAAATGAAGGGCAAATGGCGATTTTGGTTATCTTTGGTCTTAAGTTCGGTTCTTGTTTTTGCCAGTTTTTCAGTCGCTTCTGCCTATTCGGGAGAAAGCCGGTCTGCACCAGCTGCTTCCAATGAGAGTGATTACTACTTTGTCCAACTGGAAGATCAGCCTGTTGCAACCTATAAGGGCGGAGTTCAAGGCTTGCAAGCGACTAAAGTTACAGCAAATGAAAAGCTCAATCCCCAATCTGCAGATGTGAAAAATTATCGCAGCTATCTGGCAAAAAAACGGGCCGATTATAAGCAATGGCTGAAGCAAAATGTAAAATCAACCAGGGTCATTCAGGAATACTCCCTCACACTGAATGGCCTGGCTGTTAAAGCGAACGAGGCCGAAGCCAAACGATTAGCTCAGGGACCCGGTGTAAAAAAGGTTGTTCAAAGTAAACAGTATCGCCCCTTAATGAATCGGAGTCATTTAATTATTAATACCATGCCGGCATGGAAAGAAGGATATGACGGTGCAGGTATAAAAGTTGCCGTGATCGACAGCGGAATTGATGTCAACCATCCATACTTAAAAGATCCCTCACTCGAGATGCCGGAAGGCTTTCCGAAAGCGGGAACGGACGACTGGCTTAAATTTACCAGCAATAAGGTGATTGTAGCAAAAGTATTCAGCCCTGATCCCGTCGCCACACCGGAAGCTCTAGGGTCTCATGGTACACATGTAGCCGGAACCATTGCCGGTAAAGCGGGATACAAGGATCCCACCGGGCTTGCCGGCGGTACTTTGAGCGGGGTTGCTCCTAAAGCATATCTGGGTAACTATAATGTTTTTCCCTGTCCGGATGATGAGCCCTGTTCCGCAGAGAGTATTCATATCGCTGCGGCGATCGAACAGGCTGTCAATGACGGGATGGATATTGCCAATCTCAGCCTGGGCGGGACGGCAACACCCGGATTTGATTTGCTGGTTGAGGTGGTAAATGCCGCCAGCGATGCGGGGATGACAATGGTGATTGCTGCTGGTAATTCCGGTCCGGGGGCGATGACTGTAGAGTCTCCGGGGATTGCCGAGAAAGCGATCACCGTAGCGGCTGTCTCCAATAATCACTTTTTCGGGAAATCCATCACGGTCACCGTAGACGGAGAGGAGCGGGTAGTTCCGGTTGGCTCTTCAGACCCCGGTGGAAAAGTAACGCAAAAAGTGGCTGCTCCCCTGGCGGTGGTCAGTGAAGGAAACGGACTTGGCTGTGAGCCTATCGCTGCTGATTTGACCGGTAAAATTGCAGTCCTCAAGCGGGGGAGCTGTACTTTTACCGATAAAGCCACCCACGCCAAGGAAAAAGGTGCCGTGGGTGTGATCCTGGTCAATAACAGCTCTGGTGATCCAACCCTGATGTCTGTTGACGCATCTGTTACCATTCCGATGGTCATGGTTACAGACCGGGACGGAGCCTGGATCTTAGCCGGCAAATCCGGTTCAGCTGTCATGGAACCCGGCCCGGACCAAGAGTTCACAAGCACCAATGACAGTTTGATCGCCGGCTTCTCCTCGCGGGGTCCCACCATTCACTACACCTTAAAGCCGGATGTCGCCGCCGTGGGTGTGAATGTTTATTCAAGTGTGGTCGGCGGAGGACTTTCTTCGTATAATGGAACATCTATGGCCACTCCCCACGTTGCCGGTGCGGTTGCTCTCCTCAAACAGGCCCATCCGGACTGGACCCCGCAAGATTTTAAATCGGCCTTGATGGGGACAGCCCGTGACCCCAAAAGCGCACCTTTGCCTCTGGAAGTAGGGGCAGGTATTATCAACGTGGGCAAAGCGTTGAAACCGGTGGCGTTGGCCAATCCGGCGAGCCTTAGTTTTGGCAAGCTGAATAAAAAAGGCGCCAAAAGTGAAGGGACCATTCGGATTACGCTGAAAAATACCACCAAAAAGAGACAGTCGTACTTCGTTAAGCCGGACCGCAATATAACGGTCAAACATAACAGCCTGGTCCTTACACTCAGGCCCGGTCAAACCGGAACGATTGACGTGGCGGCGAATACCCTCAGCAAATCTGAAGGGGATTATCAAGGGTATCTGCAAATCATGTCCAAAGACGGTGATATGATCCGGCTACCATACTATTACCACATAGGTAAATAGCCTGAATCTTTTCAGGAGAAAGTCAAAACAACCCACCAGCCAAACAGTTGGCTGGTGGGTTGTTTTCGCTTAAAATGTTTGATCGATGATTCCGCCGCCGAGACAAATTTCCCCACTGTAAAGGACGACGGATTGCCCGGGTGTTACCGCTCGTTGCGGCTCTTTAAACTCAATCTTGCAGGTTCCGTCAGACTGCGGAACTACCCGTACTTCTTGATCTTTTTGGCGGTAGCGGAACTTGGCTGTACATTCAAACGGCTCGGCGGGGAAGGGATCCCCTTCACCCAGCCAGTTTAAATCGCTGGCAATTAAGCCTTTGGAGTATAAAGCTTCATGATCATGTCCCTGTGCAACATACAAAATATTGTTTTTGACATCTTTTTTGACCACGAACCAGGGATCACCTGTGCCGGAGCCTCCTCCGATCCCCAATCCCTGGCGCTGTCCCAGTGTATAATACATCAACCCGTCATGGGTTCCTTTCTTTTCTCCATCCAGTGTACGGATCTCACCGGGCTGGGCAGGGAGGTAATGCTGAAGAAATTCTTTAAAGTTTCTCTCTCCGATAAAGCAGATACCCGTACTGTCTTTCTTTTTCGCGGTGGCGAGCCCGGCTTTACCGGCCAGTTCTCTCACCTCCGATTTATTCATGTGCCCGATCGGGAACATCGCTTGAAAAAGCTGTGCCTTCTTTACCGCATAGAGAAAATATGTTTGATCCTTATTGGGGTCTGCCCCGCGCGCTAAAAATTTTTGTCCGTCGATCTCTATCACTTGGGCATAATGGCCTGTTGCCATATAGTCCGCCCCGAGTTGTTTGGCTTTGGCCAAAAATTCCCCGAACTTAATCTCGCGGTTACACATCACATCGGGATTGGGGGTTCTCCCCTTGCGGTACTCATCTAAAAAGTACTGGAATACTTTTTGTTCATACTCCTTTTCAAAGTTGACCGAGTAGTAGGGGATCCCAATCTGGGCACATACCCGGCGTACATCCTCAAAGTCTTCGGTCGCGGTACAATGGCCAAATTCATCTGTATCATCCCAGTTTTTCATAAACAGGCCGATCACATCATAGCCCTGTTCTTTCAAGAGCCAGGCGGTGACGGATGAATCCACTCCGCCCGACATTCCTACTATCACACGTGTATGTTGATTTTCCATCGTATCAGTCCCAAGTCTAAATTCATCTGGTTTGGACCCCCTTGCTTTTTTACAGGGGATTGTCTACATTATAATCTAAATCAAACACTCTGAACAAATGAACGGAAAACAATGTTCAGCGGAAGGAATGTCTTATGAATCAGGTGCAGAACGGTTTTGTTAAAAAGTTATCTCCGCCCCAGGTGCTGGTAATCGGCTTTGCCGCCACGATTTTGGCAGGGGCATTTTTGTTGTCATTGCCGATTTCTACAGAGAACGGACAGCCTCTTCCTTTTATTGACGCCCTGTTTACAGCGACATCGGCAGTATGTCTAACGGGGCTGGTAGTGGTGGACACCGCCACTACTTTTAGCACGTTTGGGGAAATGGTGATAATGATTCTCTTCCAGGTGGGCGGGATTGGAATAATGACATTTGCCACTTTTTTTGCACTCCTCGTCGGAAAAAAGATTGGTATTCGTGAACGCCTTATTTTAAGAGAAGCGTTTAACAAGATTGATATGCAGGGCGTGGTAAGGCTTGTATTAGCGGTTGTCATCATGACCCTGGTGATTGAGGGGGTAGGATTTATTATTCTTTCTCTTCGCTTTATTCCTGAATGGGGGTGGGGAAAAGGCCTCTATTATGCCATGTTCCACTCTGTGTCCGCTTTTAATAACGCGGGCTTTGACTTGTTCGGCGACTATGAGAAATTTAGCAGCCTCGTTCGTTATGTGGGAGATCCGGTGGTTAATTTGACGATCGGTGGTCTCTTTACTCTGGGCGGCCTTGGTTTTATTGTGATACTGGAACTGGTCGAGTATCGGGTTACCAAACGACTCAGTTTACATACCAAATTAGTATTGACCATGACCGGAATTCTCATTTTCGTTGGTATGGTGGTGATTTTAGCCATTGAATGGAGGAATCCCGCTACTTTGGGTAACTTGCCATGGTATGACAAGCTACTCGCTTCCTTTTTTCACTCTCTCACACCGCGTTCGGCGGGATTTAATACGCTCAGCCTGGCGGATATGTATCCGGCCACTTTATTCTTTACCCTCTTCCTTATGTTTGTTGGGGCATCTCCGAGTTCTACGGGTGGGGGAATTAAAACAACTACCCTGGCCACGATTTTACTGGCAGTGTGGGGAATGATCCGCGGGCGGGAGAATGTGGTTACTTTTCGACGCAGGATTCCTTATAACCAGGTTTATAAAGCGTTGACAGTTACCGTTGCTTCCATCACTGTGGTGTTGATCGTCACCATGCTCTTGACCATCACAGAAAATCCAAACAATATTTTAACAGCCATGTTTGAAACAGTCTCCGCTTTTGGAACCTGTGGATTATCAATGGGACTCACCAGTGAGCTCAGTTTAGAAGGAAAGATTCTCATCACAATTACAATGTTCGCCGGCCGGCTCGGCCCTCTCACTATTGCCATGGCCTTAGCCAGAAGCCTAAAACAGCCGCCGTATCGATATCCCGAAGAGAGGCCGCTGATCGGGTAACTGATCCTGTACCAGGTGTTTTGCCGGGTGTTGTCAAATGTTACGGAATCGAGTAATCTAAATACAAACTGGGCAAGTAAACGATTGAGAGTCTTGGGATTAAAAAAGATGATCTTTTTCACCCGCAATGCGAAAGACAGAGTAAGTCCAAAGGAGGTCCCTATGCGACCGGCTAAGCGTCTTTTGATCGCATGTTTGATTTGCTTCAGTTGGACACTGAGCGGTTGTGCATCCGTCATTCAACAAATCCAACAAACCACTGGCAGTAAAATTGAAAAAGTGGATGAACTGGCTTCACAGGCAGCGGAGGAAGAAGAAGCGGAAGAGAAAGTCATTGTAAAAGAAGATGAGATCCCGAAAAGCCCTTCTCCTCATATTGAGTTAAAACAAATTTTGAATGATATTGGCAAAGGCAAGTATGCAGGGGATAACTATGATCAGTCCAAAGTTACCAAAGCATTGAATCAAATGCCAAAGGGTTTATCTGAAGATAAGGCATATGCTTACTTACTGGGGCTGGTCGGTGAAAGTTATAAAAAAGATGTGGAAATCTTTGATGGGATGGAAAACCCTGATTACGGGGAAAAGCTGCGCGCGTTGGAAGCTTTAATACCTCCGAAAGCGAAAGAGAAACCTCCGGCGGCGAAACCAAACCCTGCACAAGCTCAAAAACCACCTGAACCGCCACCTAAAAAGGCAAATATTGTTGTCCTTCTCGATGCCAGCGGAAGCATGGGCGGAAAAATGGACGGGCAAGAGAAAATGGCCGAGGTCGAGGAAGCGATTCGTGATTTCGCTGCGAAACTCCCTAAAGAGAGATACACATTAACCCTCCGTGTCTACGGACATAAGGGCAGCAATAAGAAAAAGGATAAAGCCCTCTCATGCTCGGATGTAGAGAAGGTGTATATGGCTAATCAATATGATGCCAAAAAACTTGCATCGGTCTTTAACAAGGTAAATCCTACGGGTTGGACCCCCTTTGCTTATGCGATCAGTTCGAGCTACCAGGATATGCAAAAAGGTACTCCCGACACAGTAGAAAATATGGTGTTGGTGATCAGTGACGGTTCAGATACTTGCGGCGGGAATCCGCTGGAAGCTGCTCGATTGATAAACCGGTCTCAGTTTCGCGCAAAAGTCCATATTATCGGTTTGGATGTAGAACATGAAATAGAAAACGAGCTGAGAAAAGTGTCTGATATCACCGGCGGAGATTATCGGACAGTGGAGAACGCAGAAGAGTTGAAAGAAACCTTGCAAACCCGTGTAAAAGATGTTCAGCAGCTGAATGCCCCATGGGCACAGAGGGCCGCGGAAGCCATCTACCAGTCATATCGCTACGATGATCAGCGGCTGGAAAAGCATTATGAAAAGATAGTAACAAAATCGGATCAAGAGTATAAGCGCCTGGACGAAGCGAATGATTACATCAAGGAGAAGGGGAAAATCGACGGAGAAGCCTGGGTTGAAATTGGCAGTTGGATCGACCACCGTTGGAAACAGGTGGGGGGTTATGCCGACGAGCGTCAGGAAAATATTGGTGAAGCCTTAGACGAAGAATGGAAGGAAAGCTTTGGAGAGCTTGAAAAGGTCTGGCAGGAAAACGGCGGAAAACCGCAGGATCTGGCAAAGATCAAACGGGAAAAGATCGAAGAAGAACTGGAAAGCAAAATCCGTGAGGGTAAAGATCGGATAGGGAAAATGCGCGTGCCGGTAGGCGAAACAGCAACAGATCGTTCGGAGTGAATCAGATGACAACCGCAGCTTATGAAATCCGCTTCGATGAGCGGCTCGGAATTGATCGTCCGGTTTTGCATGTTGACTATGAGACATTGTCAGATGAAGTGCAACAGGAATTTGAAATGAAATGCCAGCAGATCTGTGCCCGGATTCCGGAGCGGATCAAACGGTTTGAACGTGAATATATGGAGCGGTTTGAGGCGTTAAAAGAAGCGGAAGATGATGAAATCTTTTTCAATCTGACTGATGAGATGAATGAAATATCGAAAATCATCTGTGACTTGAACATTTTGTTTTTGTATATTGAAGGGACATTTATTCCCTCAAGTTCCCATGCATGAAGGAAAAAGCGCTGTACGGGAGGAAATTCTCCTGACAGCGCTTTTTTCTGTTTACCATACTTTTACACTTTGCTATGGCAGAGAGGTAAATTACGATACATAAGTATTTGTTCTTATACAGAGAACAAATGACACTGCAAATTTTGCGGGCGGAAGTTCTTTGCAACAAGAAATTCTCCGGAACGTGATCATAAGAGGTAAAGGAATATGTGAATGAAAAATATTGGAGTGGTTGTTTGGTGGGAAATAAACAGTTGAATTTATGGGCACTTATGGCTGCTGTGGTCGGCACCATGATTGGCGGAGGAGCTTTTAACCTGCCAAAGGATATGGCTGCGGGTGCCAATAGCGGCGGCGTAATGATTGCCTGGGTGATTACGGGTGTGGGAATGATATCTCTTGCCCTTGTTTTTCAAAATTTGTCCAACCGAAAGAGCGAATTGGCCGGGGGGATTTACAGTTATGCCCGCGCTGGTTTTGGCCCTTTTATCGGTTTTAACAGCGCCTGGGGATACTGGATCGCTACTATACTCGGAAATGTCGCTTTTGTGACTCTTCTCTTTGGTTCATTCAGTTACTTTTTCCCTGTTTTCGGGCAAGGGAATAATTTGCCCTCCGTGATTGGCGGTACTCTGTTCGTCTGGGGGATTCACTGGCTGATTTTGCGCGGTATCAAAGAGGCTTCATTTATTAATATCATCACCACCATTGCCAAGTTGATACCCATCTGTCTTTTTATTGTTGTAATGATCTTTATGTTTCACAGAGGGATCTTCCTGACCGATTTCTGGGGGAAAGGCACCGGCTTTCATTGGAGCTCGGTATTGACACAGGTCAAAGACACCATGCTGGTAACCTTATGGGCTTTTGTCGGAGTGGAAGGAGCGGTTGTTCTCTCGGGAAGAGCCAGGCGACACCGGGATGTCGGTAGGGCAACGGTTATTGGACTTGTGGGGACATTGATGGTTTATATGTTGATCTCTATTCTTTCACTCGGTATTATGCCTCGCGAAGAGTTGGCCAAATTACCGGAACCTTCCATGGCGTTTGTATTGGAATATATCGTTGGGGACTGGGGAGCGATTGTCATTAATCTGGGTCTGACTGCGTCACTGCTCGGAGCAATGCTCAGCTGGACCCTGCTGGCTGTTGAGATTCCTTATGTTGCAGCAAAAGATGGTATGTTTCCGAAGAGCTTTGCCCGCGAAAACAAAAACAACAGTCCGGTGATTTCACTATGGTGGACAAGTTTCTTGACTCAAACCTTTATTATTATTGTTCTCTTTGCTGAATCCACTTATCAAATTGTTTATTCGATGGCGAGTGTAGCCGTTTTAATTCCCTATCTTTTCTCGGCTCTGTATCAATTAAAGTTACTGAGGACGGAAGATACCTACAGTCCGGGAAGCAAGGAGATGGTTACAGACCGCCTGATCGGCGGAGTCGCAACTCTGTACGCGGTTTGGCTCTTATATGCTGCCGGCCCGGAATATTTACTCATAGTTGCTGTGTTGTATGCAGTGGGAATCCCTCTGTTTATCCAGGTTCAACGGGAATATAAGAGAAGGTGGTTCTCTGCTTTTGAATGGTTCCTAGCGCTGGGGATTATACTATTAGGAGGATATGAGGTCTGGATGATGGCAACCGGACAAATTGCCCCTTAATCTTCGGCAAGCGGGATGAATCCCGCTTACGGAAGTGATTCATGGCGGACTGAGTTTTTGGATTGTAAAGATTATATTAAGATTATATTAATCAAACATAAATAATTCGTGACGAGTGCGTTGAGATGATTTTCAGCGCGCTTTATTAAGAGTAAGATAAGCTTTGGTTAAGATTATATTAACGGGAGGAAACAAAGGTGCTTTTTAACCGTTCAAAAGATCAGCTTTTTTATCAACTGATGGTAGACGCAACAGCTAACATCTGTGAAGCGGTCCAACTGTTCAGGGAGAATGTTGAGACTCTGGAAGAAAAAGAAAAATATGCCGAACGAATCAAAGAACTGGAATCGAAAGGGGACGAATATACGCACCTTTTAATCAAAGAGCTTAACCAAACTTTTGTCACACCTCTTGACCATGAAGATATCTTAAAACTGGCGACCAATTTGGATGATGTGCTGGACGGAGTTGAAGCTTGTGCGGCGCGTTTTGTCTATATGCATGTGGACAAATCAACTCCCTATCTCGTCAAATTTGCAGAAATTCTGGAAGAATGCGCCCGTCAATTGCAAGATTCATTTATCGCCCTGGAGAAGAGGGATTATGCCACGATTCGGAAGATATCAATCGAAATTAATAACCTGGAAAATGAGGGCGACAAGTTGATGAGGGAAAGTGTCAGCACCTTATTTGAAGAACCGGTCAATCCGGTAGAGTTGATAAAAATGAAAGAGATTTACGAAAGACTGGAAGACGTAACTGATACATTTGAAGATTTGATGGACCTCATGGAAAGTGTGGTAATGAAGTATGCTTGATCCATTTTGGGTGCTTGTCGCCGTGATCGTTCTCGCTCTTGCGTTTGACTTTACCAACGGGTGGCACGATACGGCGAACGCGATTGCAACGGTTGTGGGGACTCGCACGCTCTCGCCGGGAATGGCCATCGCGATGGCTGCCGTGCTTAACCTGGTGGGTGCTTTTTTTTCGACTGAGGTTGCCAAAACAATTGGAAAAGATATTGTTGATCCTAACGGAATTACACAAATTGTACTTATCTCTGCCTTACTGGCGGTGATTACCTGGAATGTTGTCACGGTATTGATGGGATTGCCTACCAGTTCTTCTCATGCACTGATTGGCAGTTTGGTGGGAGCAGCGCTGGCATTTAAGGGGCCTGAGGTGCTTCAGGTCAAGGGGATCATCACCATTTTGATCGCTTTGCTGGTTTCCCCGGTTCTGGGGGGATTATTGGGCTTTGCTCTTATGAAAGTTATCCGTAAATTTTTCCAAAATACCCCCGGCTCCAAGGTGAAACGCATTTTTCGCCCTTTTCAGATCCTCTCTTCCGCATTTATGGCCTTTAGCCATGGGGCGAGCGATGCGCAGAAGGCAATGGGGATTATCACTCTGGCTCTGGTGACAGCCGGATACCAGCAAGAAATGAAAGTTCCTTTCTGGGTTGTCGTGGCTGCAGGGACAGCAATGGCGCTTGGCACAGCCATGGGCGGAAGAAAGATTATTCATACGATTGGGTCACGACTCAGCCGTTTGGAAGCGCCCCAGGGATTTGCCGCTGAGACCGGGGCTGCGCTCCTGTTGACCACAGTTGCTAAAATCGGTATTCCTGTCAGTACCACCCATACCATTACAGGTTCCATTATCGGAGTGGGTTCCGCGGAACGGGTGAGAAGTGTCCGTTGGACAGTAGCGACCAAAATCGTGTATGCCTGGATTTTAACTCTCCCCGGTACGGCCTTGATGGGATTTCTGTTCTATCTTGTTTTGCGCTTTTTGGAGAACTAAAAAACTGAGCATCCGCTTTCACCGGGCGGATGCTTTTTTCCTTTTATAACCAAAAGCGAGACAGCCAAACTGCAAAAATCGAACCTATGATGATTACCAGGATGGGCAGGCGCAGTATAGCAAACAGACAGGCCACTGCGCCGCCGATTAGTCCAATCCAGGGATTGGCCGCATCTATGCTTAAAATACCGGGAAAAATCAGGGCACCCAGAGCCGCGTAAGGGATGCTGTTCAGCCATCTGCCGAATGCCGGAGAGAGTGACAATTTTTCCAGTATAAAAACGGGCAAAAGGCGGGGTAAATAAGTAACAACAGCCATCCCAACCACGATGAGCATCATTTGTCCCACATTCATTGCTCCTCCTCCTTTTCATACACAAATATGCCCGCCACACTGCCAAAAATGGTTGCCAGAACTACGGACCAGCCTGTACTGAATACCTGGTTGAAGAGAGTACATAAAATCATACTGGCGGCCGCAATGAGTCCAACGCGCCATGCTTTTTGCGCAGCGGGGACAAGAAGCCCGATAAACATCGCGTAAAGAGCAATTGACATACTGTCACTGATGGAAGCCGGGATCAGCTGATAGAGAACTGCCCCGGCCCATGTACCGGCAATCCATGAGGCATAGGCTGTTGTAAAAAGGCCGAGGACAAAAAAATGATGTAAGCGGGAGCCGTTTTCTGAAGCTTCTAAAGAGGCGACGGCAAAGCTCTCATCAGTGACACCAAACGACAGTAAGCTTTTCCAACTCTTGGGGACGTGACGCAGTATATTCATCATGGAAAGGCTCATGATCAGATGGCGAAGGTTCAAGATAAATGTAGCGATCACAATCTCCAGCCCGGCTGTACCGCTGACCAGCATATTCACAGCCATAAATTGGCTGGCACCTGCATAAACCAGTATGGACATCAAGATCGTCGGCAGAATCGGCAAGTCTGCCTGACGAGCCAGTACTCCAAACGCGATCGCAATCGGAATATAACCAACCACAATGGGGAGCCCCTTCTTCGATCCTTGCAGAAAATGGGCAAGAGCCGCAGAGTTCATATTCACTCCTCCGTTCGCCAGAATGAAATGTTTTTATAAGATTGTGGCAAAATTTCCATTATAGAGGGGGGCTTGCCGGGGGACAAAAAACTGCCATCACAGAGAAGTAGTCAACTCGATTCCCAAATACACAGCCACTCCCCATATAATCAATGCAGATAATTTGTTAATCCGCCTGAGCCAACGTCCCTCGGGGTCCATATGGCCCACAACCCGGCCAGCGATTGCCAAACCGAGAAACCAGAGCCAGGAGACGATGATACAGGCGAAGGTGAATATCCATTTCGCTTCGTCTGTATAATGAAGTGAGCTTGTCCCAATCACGCCGATCGTATCAAGAATGGCATGGGGATTGAGCAAAGAAACAGATGCGGCAAAAGCGATCTGTTGTTTGGCGGACAGTTGCCCGGAACCATTTTGCGATGAGGGTTCTGATTTCCAAATCACCCAGCCCATATAAAGCAGGAAAAAAAAGCCGATTGTAAACAGAATCATTTTGATCCAGGCAAAGGTAAACACAATCACGGAGACACCGAGCACGGCCAGCAGAATGAGCAGCGTGTCACAGACCGAAGCCATGATGACTGCAGGCAGGGCCCACCACAAAGACGGCTGTGTAGCTCCCTGGTTAAATACAAACACATTTTGCACTCCAAGCGGAATAATGAGTCCAAATGCGAGTACAATACCATGGATGAGCGCTTCCAGCATAATTTCCCCCCTCTTGTAAACAAAACCGAGCCGATAAAGTTTACTTTTTCGGCTCGGTCTATCTTTTTTTAGAATAAATTTATTTTACAGCAGAACGAAGCGGGGGTCCAGAGTTGGGATTGGGCGGTACAGGGTTGGTCACGGTTTCTGAGACGATTTTTTCAATCTGTTCCAATTCGTCTTTGGATAAGTTCCAATTCATGACACCTTCTATTTCGGCCAATTGATCCGGACGGCGTGCTCCCCATAAAACCAGTGAAACTCCGGGTTGGTCCAATGCCCAGCGCACCGCTAATTGAGCGACCGTTTTCCCTCTCCCGGCAGCCATTTGCTTAAGCTTTTCCACTGCCGCAAGATACTGTTTAAACCGTTCGCCTTGAAACATCGGATGGCGGTGGCGGAGATCATCTTCCGGGAAGGTGGAATTTTCATCAAATTTGCCGGTCAATAGAGCGTGAGCCAGTGTTCCCCAGGTGAGGGTGCCGATGTTATGTTGTTTACAGTAACGGAATACCGTCTCCTTCAGATGGTCTGTAAACAGGCTCAATGGCGGCTGGTTACTATGAAGAGGTGCCACCCGGCGCCATTCATCCATTTGTTCCGGATTGTAGTTGCTCACTCCGATCGCACGGATTTTTCCTGCTTTGTATAATTGATAAAGTGTTTCGGCTGTTTCTTCGATCGGTGTCTCCGGATCGGGCCAATGAATCTGGTATAAATCTATGTAATCGGTACGCAGGCGGCGCAAACTGTCATCCACTTCTTTTAAAATGCGTTCCCGTGTAGAGTTGCGCCAGACCCGTTTCGGATCACCACCCCACTCCAATCCGCATTTGGTGGCAATCATCACCTGATCACGCTTTCCAAATTCTGCAACGGCCTTGCCGCAAAACTCCTCAGATACTCCAAAACCGTAGACGGGAGCGGTGTCGATCAGATTCATGCCCATCTCCAGAGCCCGAAGGATGGTCTGGATTGACTCTTTTTCATCCGTTCCTCCCCAGGCCGTTCCACCGATTGCCCATGTACCCAGGCCGATACGTGGAACTTTTAAATCAGATGTTCCCAATTGAATGGTTTCCATAAATCTACCTCCTCACAAAACTATTATACCAGAGGGTCTGACAGCCGGTTTACCAGATTGAGAGAACAGTCTTTGCCTGTATCATAAGAACGGTCACCGATTTGTTCAGCTAAAGTTTCTCTTGTTTCTTTTCCGCCGTTTTCCCAGTAGTGATAAACATTTGTTAAGATTGATTTCCCTTCGGCAACTGCCATCTCCCATAAATCCCAGAAGCTCTCGTTATGCGTTTCCTCAGGAACTGCGGGATGAGTCCACATATTCTGGTTGATATTAAGAAAATCGCGGGATGGAATGCGTTTGGAATGACGGAATGGCTGGATTTTTCCCAGTGTAAGCAGCCATTTGATCCCCCAGGGATCAAAAAAGAGGCGCAATGCTTTTTTCATATCCCGGTAGGCAGCACTATATTCATGGGGTTGCAATTCTCCGGCTGCTTCCGGGTAATACTTACAAGAAACTTGATGCAGGGTTTCTGCCAGCTCGGGAGGAAGCTCATGTCCGATGTCGATTTCAGGAACGACAGATGTACGCCATACCTCTATATTTTTTAGATTTTTGGCAACCAGTGTATCAATGGCCACTTCTAATCTTTGATGTTTAAACTTTTGATATCCTGCCCGGTAATGGATATAGGGATGGGCAGTCCGGTCCAGGATATGGTGAGTGACAAAACCTGCCACATAATCCTGAAGTGTGGGTACTGATTTGGCAGCATCAATCAGATCCATTAAGACGGGTCCGCAATGACAAGTGTGAAAAAGGTCACCCAGCCTGCTGACACGATCATCTTTGATCCATGGCCAAAAGCGGTGGAAGAACAAAAAATCAGGCCCCTGGCACCCCAGTTGAAAGAAAGGGCGGTTTTGCGGTTCAGGGAGATTTGCTTGTTTGATAACATGATTTCCAAACAAGATATGGGTCCAGGCATACGGCACAAAAAACGCCTCCTTAAAGATTGTTCTTCTTCTCATACATGTTTTCGTTGTGAAGACGAAATTTTCCTGTTATTATTCGGGATTTGGTTTGTGGAGAAGCAGCATGATATATTGGATATGTTACATAGGCAATTTGTTGGCTTTTTTCTCAGAAAGCCTGCCTCCCCGGCATGAGTAAACTTTCATCCCCGGGTTGTGCCGATCAGTCATGGGAGAAAAAACACGGAGGATATCATGGGAATTCATCATATAGAGTTTTGGGTGCGGAACTGGACGCTGTCCCGTCCGTTTTATGATGGTTTATTCCGGCTGGTGGGCTGGAAGAAAACTAGTCCTGTTGCATACTTTAATAATGAGACGGAGATCTATTTTGTAGAAAAGCCGGGACTGGAGAAACAGAGTACAGTCGGGCCAAGGCATATTTGCTTGACAGCCGGGAACCGGGAAACGGTAGAATCTGTTTCTCTCTGGCTCAAACGACAAAAGGCTGAAATTATACGCGGACCGGTGGAAATACCCCAGTATTCACCCGGATATTATACCGTCGATTTTCGCGACCCTGATGGCTATATATGGGAAGTGGCTTATGCACCCAATATGAAATTGACAGAGATGGAGGGTCAACAATGAATGAGATTAACTGGTATCAAGAGGTATTAAACCGCAAAAAAGAGCTGCTCAAGCGATGTCATGAATTTTTGGCCATTGAAAGCGTCCTGGATGAGTCAACCGCGGGGGTGGGTAGGCCGTTTGGGAGAAAGGTGGCCGAAGCTCTGGAGTTTATGTTGAATTTAGCAGAGCAGGATGGGTTTCAAACCAAAAACGTAGATGGTTATGCCGGACATGTGGAATATGGCGGGGGAGATGAATTGATCGGTATCCTGTCCCATGTTGACGTTGTCCCGGCGGGAGATGGCTGGACTTCTCCCCCCTTCTCACCGGAAATTCGGGAAGGAAAACTGTATGCCCGCGGGGCGATTGATGATAAAGGGCCGACCATGGCTGCCTATTTTGCACTCAAAATTGTCAAAGAACTGGGTTTACCCCTTTCTAAGCGTGTCCGCCTTATTTTGGGAACGGATGAAGAGTCCCAGTGGCGCTGTGTGAGCCATTACTTTGAACACGAAGATATGCCGGCGATGGGCTTCACTCCCGATGCTGATTTTCCGATTATCAATGCGGAAAAAGGCTTTTTGGATATCAAAGTGGTAGGTCTGCCCGATGACAGGGAAGAATCCCGGGGGGAATGGACGCTTATGAGTTTTGAGGCCGGGCAACGTGTCAATATGGTTCCTGATTACGCCATGGCGAAACTGAGCGGGGACGGGGATGTTTTTGAACTGAAAGAGAAAGTGCAGGATTTTTTGCTGACTTACCGCATTCAAGGATATGCCGAGGAAGCGGATGATCACTTAAAAATCGTTGTGAAGGGCCGCTCTCATCACGGATCCGAACCGGAAAAGGGACAGAACGCCGCTCTGGAATTGGCACGGTTTATGGACCGACTGCCACTTGATCCAAATGGAGCCAACTATATTAAAATGATCAACGATCTCCTGGTGGACAGTTTCTTTGGTGAAAAGTTCTCCATTGCCCAGGAGGACAAACTTGTGGGCAAGTTAACCGTGAATGCCGGAGTTTTCGGTTACACAAAAGGAGACCAGCACTTTGTCCGTCTCAACGTCCGCTATCCCACTTCCGGTGACAGCGATGCACTGTTAAAGAGAATTGAAGAAAAAGTGGCCGACTACAATTGTAAAATCACCGATTTGGATCATAAGCCCGCTCATTACTGCGACCCGGACCACCCTCTTGTCACCGCGCTGGCGAGAGTATATGAGGCACAAACCGGGGAAAAAGCTGAACTGCTGGCCATTGGCGGCGGGACGTATGCCCGTGTGTTGGATACGGGAGTCGCTTTTGGGCCGCTTTTCCCCGGCAAGGAAGAGAAGGCCCATCAAAGGGATGAGTATATTGAAGTGGAAGATTTGCTAAAAGCGACAGCAATCTATGCCCAGGCCATTTATGAACTGGCAAAATAAAAGTGGGATAAAGTAAAACCCGGGTCTTGCGGACTCGGGTTTTTTAAAGCTCTCTGTTCCTGTTTTTGCGCTTATTTCAACGTAATGACATAGGTAATAAACTCATTGTCAAGATCTTTTGTCTCAACCGTTGAGATGAGTAGTTTTTTTCCGGATGAGTCCCATTTGACCGGATCGATGATACTTTCCATTTCTGAAGAGAGTGGAGTTGATTTCAAAGATTTTACATCGGCGACAAATAAACCTTGTTTAGCCCTGTTTTCTGACATTACCGCATAGGCGATTTTGGATTGGTCCGGTGACCAGCTGATGCCGTAGATTTGCGTGCCTTCCGCCAGCTTTGCTTTCTGGTTTCCCTGTAAATCGGTCAATAGGAGAGCCACTTTGGTTTCATCTGTTCCAATCACCATGGCTAACCTCTTTTGGTCAGGAGAAGGAATAAGTGACATTACTTTCATTTTCAATATTTTTGTCTTTTTCGTTTTCATGTTGTATACTTTCAGGTCACCGTCAGCTGTCGTATAGTACACATTGCTGCCGATTTGATATACGTTTGAAATACCGCTTTTGCCCGTTTTTACAAGCAATGTCCGCTTTCCATCCAGATCGGCCCGGTAGATTTCCCCGGCAAATGTTGCGTACAACACTTCCCGGTTATTCTGCCAATGCCCTGCAAAAGCATGGATGGCTCCCCGTTCAGATACCTGTTTCCTCTGTTTCCCGTCCTTATTCATCATATACCCGGTTCCCGTTTCCTCGCTGTTTTCCACATAATAAATATGTTTCTTGTCGGGGGAGTACTGGGCATTTCCCTGATGAATTGATTCTCCGTGCAATAATTTTGCCTGTTTTGACTGGATGTGATAAAGATACAAGTTTTGTGGATAGATTTTCTCTCCTTCAACAGAAGCAGGTGGGGTATCTTTATTTTCCCTGGTGACCAAGAGCTGCCCGCCATGATAGAAGTCCATGCCACGGATGCCGGTGTAACGATCCATTTTTGCCAGTGCCACTTCGTTATAAATAAATCGATTCGGATTGTTGATGACAGTGATTTTTTTTCCGGAGGGTGTGGTCACTTGCTCCCGGTGATCCGGAATAGAATCGGAACGTTCTGTCTCAGCGGCGGGTTTTTTATTCTCCCAGGTCGCATGGGCACATCCGGGCAGGGCGGAAAGACAGATAAACGCCATCGCTCCGACAACAGTGCTGATTACGTTCATCAATAAATCCTCCTTATCTGGGATTGGTCACATTATATATGAGGTTTGTGTCTACAAAATAAAGAATCGTGTCAGACCCGTAAACAGCTGTTTCCAAAATGTAAACATTTCAGGCAGAAACAAGCTTTCTAGCTGAGAAGAGGGAATGTAACCCGAAAACAGGATCCTTTGTTGTCTGTCTTCAACAAGGCAATCTCTCCCTGTTGCTTTTCAACCAATTTTTTTACCAGCGATAAACCCAACCCGGTTCCCCCTGATTGCCTGGAGCGGTCTTTATTAACCGTAAAAAACGGCTCAAATATTTTGTCGCGCGCCTCCGCCGGGATTCCGGTTCCTGTATCAATCACATCAATACAAACCCTGTTCTGTTCCACAACGTTTTTCACAACAATTTTTCCGTGCGGCTCATTGTACTTAATCGCGTTATCCAACAGATTGATAAACACATGAGTAAAACTCTCTTTATCTGCCCAAATCAATGCCTCACTCAGACAAGCCTCGATCTGCAAGCCGAACTTTTGCGCTTTTCCTTTCATCCTTTCGCATAAATCCAGCAGAGTTTCTTTTACATCAACGGATTCGGCCTGACTGGTTAAATCGTATTTTTCCAGGGAGGCCAGATGTAAAACTTTGTCCACCATCTCAATCAGGCTTTCGGTCACTTTGCCGATATTCTGTCTGGCGTCAATAACCAGCCGGGGGTCATCCGGATACATGTCCATCAAATCCACATATGCTTTCATCACAGTTAAAGGAGTTTTAAATTCATGGGTGATATTCCCGATAAACTCTTTCTGTTTTTGTTCCAGTTTTTTCAGGGTCTCAATGGCCTGTTTCAACTTTTTTTCTTCTTGTTGCATCAGTGCTATATTTTCTGCAATCTGATTGCTCATATAATAAATGCCGTGGCTTAAGGTGCCCAGCTCATCCCTTCTTTTAAGTGGCGGATGTGACAGGAAGCGTCCGCGCTGGATTTTTTCCACGGCTTGTTTCAGCTTTTGGATTCCTCCTGTCAGCCGGCTGAAATACAAATACCCAATGATAAAGCTGATGATAAAAATAAGAGTGCCAATACGATAAAAAAGAGTCAGAATCCCTTCGTAGAAAAGCAAACTGTCCTTCAGTGGATACTGAAACTGGATAACGCCCATTTGTTGGTCATAGTTGAGGAGGGGGGCTGCGTAATACATGGAATCATTTTTCTGCCAATAGGCTACTTTACCGTTCAACGCATACTTCAACAGATCGCTTGTGTCCGTTTCGCCGATGCTGGGCGCGGAATTTCCCTTTTCTTTTCCTGAGCGGTCAAAAAGTTTTACATGCATTCCGCTCATAAAGCCCAGGTTGGCTGCCATCTCTTCTCCTTTTTCGTTTAAAAAGCGATCAATCGCTGCTGTCCTTCCTTCATATCCAATGAGGAAGTTCTGGGTGATATACAGATTGGCAATCTTGCTCTGCTGCGCCAGAAAATCTTCATGGTTTTTCCGTTGGTTTTCCTGAATTCCTCTTAACACGGTCACACTCAGAATAACTACTGTCAGCAATAATAATCCTGCCAGGAAGATCCCGGACTTAACCTTGATACTCCATTTCATTCGATTTCACCTGTGGCTTTATACCCCACACCGTAAACGGTTTGCAGTATTTGGTGATAGGGGTGGCCTAATTTTTTCCTTAAACGTTGAATATGGATATCCACGGTTCGTGTGCCGCCCGCATAATCGATCCCCCATACAACATCCAGCAGTTCTTCTCTGGAGTAAACCCGTTCCGGATTAGATGCCAGCACAGCAAATAAATCAAATTCTTTCGGGGTTAAATCCAATGTTTTGCCGTACAGTGCCACTTTTCTTTGTTTGATTAATACTTTTAAATCTCCAATCTCAATGGTGGCCATTTCCTGTTCGGCGCTTTTGGAGAGCCTCCGCAGCAAGGATTTGACTCTGGCTCCCAATTCGCGGATATCAAATGGCTTTGTGATATAATCATCTGCTCCAAATTCGAGGCCCAGTACTTTATCTACGATATCGTTTTTGGCGGTCAACAGAATAATTCCCGTCCCTGCTTTGTTTTCCAATTGTTTGCATACGTCAAATCCGGATTTTTTGGGCATCATCACATCCAGGATCGCAATTTTCGGATGAAATGATTCAATTTTCCGCAATGCCTCCTCCCCGTCGTACGCCACCTCAACCTGGTATCCTTCACGAAGCAGTGCATAAGAAATGGCGTCCACAATTCTTTTTTCATCATCCGCCACCAAAATTTTTGCGCTCATTTTTTCAGACCATTCCTCCTTAGAGCATCGTTTTGTCCCATTGACAAGTATGGGAATATTCCTGTTTACCTGATTTTACCGTATACATTGCCTTCTGTCCTGGATCTGTTTTATTGGCTCTGCATAAAAATATAGCATCTGTTGCGTGTCAACAGATGCTATATGAAAGAGGTTGTGCTTTTCCATCGTTTCAATTATGAATCTAAATGATACATTTCATAGATAAAGGAATTCTTTTCCGCAAACTCTTTGGGCAAGGGACGCTTTTTAACGGGAACCTTCTCCTTAATGATGACACGATGAATCGATTTAAACTGCTGGGCAGCATAAAGGGGGGAGTTATAATTGTTCAAGTCAATCACAGGTCCGTCCTTAAAATAGACAAGATAACGAAGCCGAATATCTTCCTCCCGGCGGACCGGACGTTGAATCACCTGGTAATCAAGAGCCACCTGTTGAATGTCTCTCCATCTTTGCACCTTGGCATCTTCCAGTTGCAGAAACTGGTTATATGCCATCCCCTTTGGAGTGACCAGCAGATAATTGTCAAAAGAGAGAATCACTAGGGGACTGCAGATCAGATAGAAAGCTGCAAACACGAAAAAGCGCCTCTTTAATTGATCGGGATTGTAGCGGTGTTTGAAAAACGAAAAGATAAAAAAGATGACCATGCAAAAAAAGGCGAATACAAAAGCGTACGAGATGGTTGTTCCCATCAGATAAACCTGATCAGGTTCAGAGTAGCTGACTTGCTGGAGAATGATAAAAAGAATCCAGGCAATCGTGGCAATCGCAAAACCTAGCATCAATCTGAGTAGAAAAAAGAGAAACCTGCGCAATTTGTGTCTGCCTCCAAAAAATCTGGTTAAGCCCAGCCTTATTTTTTTATGAGGGAGCGTAAGTAACCAAGCACTTCTTTCAATTTCCCCACGAAAAGATCAATATCTTCTTCACTCGTTTCTTTGCCAAAAGTGACGCGAAGACTTTGAAGCGCTTTCTCCTTGCTTTTTCCCATCGCCATTAATACATGTGAGGCACTGTGTTTTCCGGCGCTGCAGGCGGAACCGCTGGAAACATAGATCTGTGCACGGTTTAATTCTAGCAGAATCGCCTGCCCTTCGACACGATGAAAGCTAAGATTAAGGTTGTTTGGCAATCGAAGAGTCGGGTGCCCGTTGAGATCCACATCCCCGATTTCGCTTTGGATCCGTTCCCAGCAAAGATTGCGCAAACCGGTAAGCCTCTCACTCTCTTTTTCCGCTTCCCGTGCAGCGAGGAAAGCGGCGGCCCCAAATCCGACAATGGCAGGGGTGTTCAGCGTGCCTGGGCGCAGTGCCCGCTCCTGGCCGCCGCCGAACATCAACGGCTCTATGCGTACCCCTTTGCGGAGATACAGGGCACCGGCTCCTTTCGGCCCGTAAATTTTATGGCTTCCCACAGAAAGAAGATCTACCCCCAATTCCGTAACGGTAAACGGTATTTTTCCAAATAGCTGTACTGCATCAGTATGAAATAAAATCGGGGTCTCTTTCAACAATTGGCCGATTTCTTTAATCGGTTGCAATGTGCCGACTTCATTGTTGGCAGCCATGATGCTGACCAAAATGGTTTTGTCTGTGACCGCCTGTTTGATATCCTCGACGCTGACCCTTCCATCCCCGTCAACGGGCAGCCGGGTGACATGAAATCCTTCTCTTTCCAGAGTCCGGCAAGCTTCAAGAACGGAAGGGTGTTCAATGGTTGTTGTAATTATGTGGTTTCCATGAGCTTTTCGTTTGCGCGCCGCGCCGATGATGGCTAAATTGTTTGATTCCGTACCGCTGCCGGTAAAAATAATCTCTCTGGGAGAAGCCGCTCCCAGCGCGCCGGCGATTTGACTGCGCGCGTGTTGAACCGCATCATGGCTCCGTTGCCCCAGATCGTGAATACTGCCGGGATTTCCAAATTCAGTATGCAAAAATGGAAGCATAGCCTCGAAGACCTCGGAGCGAACCGGACTGGTTGCTCCGTAGTCAAGATAAATGGGTTTCATCTCCGTTTCCTCCGCGAACAAATTCTCTTCATTCATTATAGCGAAAAAATGAACAGAAAGACCCCCCCAGCGAAAGAGTTGGATATAGTGCCATAAAATTCGTGGTTGACATTGTTGATTTTCCTGAGAAAATAAAACTGAAGTAAATTGTTAAGAATTCGTGAAAGGACTCCTGCGATGACACGAAAGGTAACCGACTTTATCGTGGTGGGAAGCGGAATTGCCGGTTTAATGACAGCTCTCTCCCTGGGCGGGTCGGGGCAGGTAATCCTGCTGACGAAGGCCAGAGAGGAAGAGAGCAATTCCTATCGGGCCCAGGGAGGAATCGCGGCAGCCATTGGAGAGGACGACTCCCCGGAGTTGCATCGCCAGGATACGTTGCGGACGGGTGCGGAGTTATGTGACCCAGGCTCCGTCGATGTGCTGGTGGAGATGGCTCCTCAAACCATCCAACTTCTTACCAAATGGGGAACCCGTTTTGACCGTGACGGTGACAGATGGGCACTGGGACGGGAAGGTTCTCACTCCGTTTCGCGCATCCTGCACATCGCCGGAGACGCGACAGGTGCGGGAATTACCTCTTCTTTGCTGGAGCAAGTGAGGAATCATTCAAATATCCGGTTCATCACGCATACAATGGTAGCAGATCTTATTGTATCTGAGGGGGCTTGCCGTGGGGTTGTCACGGTGGATGAAGACAGAGGCCCGGTTTATTATATGGCACGAAAAGGAGTCGTATTAGCTACCGGAGGGTGCGGACAAGTGTATCGTTATACCACCAATGATCTGGTATCCACCGGAGATGGTTTTGCGATGGCCCGCCGGGCCGGAGCCGCTTTAATGGACATGGAATTTATCCAATTTCATCCCACTGCTCTCGCAGTGGAACAAAATCCGATGTTCCTGGTTTCGGAAGCGGTGCGCGGAGAAGGAGCTTTTCTTGTCAATGATCAAGGCGAAGCGTTTATGGAGCGTTATCATGAGTGGAAGGATCTGGCCCCCCGTGATGTGGTTTCACGTGCCATCTTCAGCGAGATGCAAGCAGGCCGCAAAGTGTTTCTCGATGCCGGACAGATCGGCTCCCGGTTTGCCGAACGTTTTCCGAAGATTTACAGGGAGTGCCGGAAGTATGGAATTGACCCTGCCCGCAGCCTGATTCCCGTGACCCCGGCCGCTCATTTTGTCATGGGCGGGATTCGTACTGATGTATACGGCCGCACAACGCTGCCCCGCTTATTTGCGTGTGGGGAGGTGGCTTGCACCGGGGTACACGGAGCTAATCGTTTAGCCAGTAATTCTTTGTTGGAAGGGGCTGTATTTGCACAGCGGGTGGCGGCGGAACTATCTTCCTACACCGATCAATCGATTGGTGTTCCGGGTGTTTTAGTCCCTGCTTTGTGCAAAGATAAGCAAACTGAAGATTCCTGGAAACAACAGATCAAAGAGATCATGTGGAATCATGCCGGGATTGTGAGGTCTGCTCAAGGCTTGAAGGAAGGGATTTTAAAATTAAGGAAACTTCGGGAGCAGATTCCGGCAGGCTTTTTTGAGTGTAACAATATGTTAACTTCTGCACAAATGATTATGGAGGCCGCTTTATGGCGCCAGGAGAGCCGGGGCGGCCATTACCGGTACGATTACCCGGAACCGATACCTGAATGGTCACAAAAACACAATGTTATTTAGGGGTAGAGCCATGAATCCGATTCAATTAAAACAGTTTATTCGTGAAGTGTTGAACGAGGATATTGGTGCAGGTGATCTGACGACAGAAGCGCTCGTACCCGTTGGTCATCTCAGCTCTTGTTTACTTATTGCTAAACAAACAGGGGTTGTGGCAGGTTTGCTTGTTGCCGAACAAGTGTTTAAAGAGCTGGACCCGGATTGCCGGTTGGTCCCGCTGGTGAACGAAGGGGCAGAGGTATCCAAAGGCACGACCATTGCGCGGATCACGGGGCCGACCCGGGCGATTCTGACAGGTGAGCGTGTGGCTTTAAATCTGTTGCAACGTATGTCCGGAATTGCCACTGTAACCCGCCAGGTGGTGAAAAAGCTAGAGGGGCTTAATTGCCGGGTACTGGACACCCGCAAAACGATCCCCGGGTTGCGCCAGTTGGAAAAATATGCTGTCCGCATCGGAGGGGGAACCAATCACCGGTTTGGTTTGAGCCATGGCGTGATGCTGAAAGACAACCATATCGCGATGGCAGGCAGCTTGGAGAAAGCGGTTGAACTGGTGCGGCAGCGTGTCGGCCATATGGTACAAGTGGAAGTGGAAGCTGACACGCTGGAGCAGGTAAAAGAGATTCTTGCCCTGGATGTTGATGCCATTCTTTTAGATAATATGGACGTTGAAACGTTGAAAGAAGCAGTGCGTCTGATTGACGGAAAAGTATGGACCGAGGCTTCGGGAGGGATTACGCCGGAGAGGGTCCGCGCCATCGCTGAAACAGGTGTAAACGCTGTCTCGATCGGTTGGCTGACTCATTCAGCGACCGCCCTGGATATCAGCCTTGATTTTGAAAAGGAAACGGGGGATCAATAATGTCGCTTGACATGTTAACCTATGTTCAGAACCAATTGCCCGAAGTTTACCGGAACCTGCCAGGTCGGGAGTTGGATGAGAGAATCTGGAATGCTAAACAGCGATTGGGGAAAGATCTGGTCATCCTTGGACATCATTATCAAAGAGATGACGTGATTCAGTTTGCCGATTTTCGCGGTGACTCCCTTAAGCTTGCACGAATCGGGGCACAGCAGAGGGAGGCTAAATATATTGTTTTCTGCGGTGTTCATTTCATGGCAGAAACAGCAGATACTCTGGCGGCCGAAGGGCAAACCGTCATTCTCCCCGATTTGAAGGCAGGTTGCTCAATGGCTGATATGGCTGATATTGAAGATGTTGAAGAGGCATGGGAAGAGATTCAGGAACAATTTGGAGATACCGTTATTCCTGTCACCTATGTCAACTCCACTGCCGCGATCAAAGCATTTGTCGGCCGGCACGGGGGGACCACCTGCACATCTTCCAATGCAAAAGAGGTGCTTGAATGGGCTTTCTCCCAAAAAAAGCGCATCCTTTTCCTGCCCGATCAGCATTTGGGCAGAAATACCGCCTATAAGATGGGAATTCCTTTGGAACAAATGGTGATCTGGAGCCCCGGCTCAGGACAGTTTGAAGATGTAAAGGGCGATATGCAGGAGGTACGGATGATTTTGTGGAAAGGCCATTGCTCCGTACACCAAAAGTTCACTCCTGAACAAATTCAAAGCGTCCGCAAACGTGATCCTGAGATGAAAGTGATTGTTCACCCCGAATGCTGCTTTGAGGTGGTACAGATGGCTGACTGTGCAGGATCGACCGATTTTATCATCAAAACGATTTCCGCAGCACCCGCAGGCAGCAGATGGGCAGTAGGAACAGAAGTCAATCTGGTTCAGCGTTTGGCCCGGGAGAATCCGAAGCAACATATTGTGCTTCTTTCCACGACAATGTGCCCCTGTCTCACCATGAACCGAATCGACCGCCCGCATCTGTTATGGGCCCTGGAGAGCATTTTGGAAGGGAACCCGATCAACCGGATTACCGTTGATGAAGAGACGGCGCACTGGTCCAAAGTGGCGTTGGATCGTATGCTGGCTGTTTAACACCAGGACAAACAGAAAACCTCATGACTTGGTGACACAACCCCTGGATGAAAGTTTGAATCATGCCAGGGAGGCAGAATTCTCGGAAGTGACCTTCTGGACCCCCGACTGAACGTGAAAAAAGGGACAAGGAAAAAAGAGAGGCATACTTCTTTGAACCCGCTTCCTTAGTCTTTTGCCTATACCTCTTACAGACGATTGGACTAGAATAATAAAATATAATTGCAAAAAAAACGAAGGCTCTTACTTTGTGTATACAACGGCAGGGTAAGAGCCTTCGTTTTTTCGTTTTAGACTTGATTTCCACTAGGATAAGCCCGGCTAAGCAAAGCGCTTCAAAAGGGCAAATCACCATCAGCCAACTCTCTTGTAGACTCTCTACGTTCAAACCAATGATTGTCTTCCTCTGTCGAATAGGTCAACAATAAAGTTTTCCACTTCTCTTCGGCTTCTTTCCACTCAGCAGTATCCATCTGTTGGTCAATTGCTTGCAATACTTCATCTAATGCTTTGAACGGGAATCGATCATTGCATATATGGCGCATTGAATAGATGTCAGAAGGTGATTCGCAAGCATGATACCACCCTTGATCCGATTCATATGACCATTCGAAATGCGGCTTGAAATGTACCATCGCATCAAACTGTTCGATTTCCTCCTCAGTAAACAATCCCAACGAACGCCAGGCCGCCTTCACCTTACGGGCGATCTCTTTTTCATCGTCTTGCCTGGTTACAGGCGCAAAGCGGTGCATGAGCAAAAACGGCACAACGAAATGATCAGGATATTGAATGGTCAGATACAGGCAAATCTTATCCAACTCTTCCCAACGCAAAACATGTGGATGCCACATTGCACCGTCATCCCATCCCAACTCAAAAGGTTTAGACAGAGATGGGTGTGACAGGCATAAAGTGGAATCAGTAATGCGATCTCCGATCCAAACCATGAACCCTGAATCGTCCGTTATATTGAACCTAATCGGATCAACCAATTCCGGGTAAATCATGTCATCCGATGGATACATCTCTTCGTCTAGGCCAAGAAAGATATATTCCTTCCAAAATCTCCGTTGTTTGAAAAGGGTGCTCCATAAGTCAAATTCATCGACGATATCTATCTCTAAATCATGTCTTCTTACAATATCATTCATCTTGCTTTGCTTAATCAAACAGTTTTGGAGATCATTTTCCTTTGCTGCTTGCTTTAATAGTTCTCTAACTTGATTGGCCAAGGATTCATTGCACCGGATGATAATATAATGAGAGGAGAAAGTCCAAAATTCTACTAAGACCAAGCATCGTGAGTCAGTCATACCCTGCTTATAATAGACGGATGGCTTTTGGTTTTCTTTGGCATATAATCGGGCTTGTTCATAAGATTGCTGATCAAAAGGAATGTTTAGTAATGGGATCAGCTTTTCCAGCAACCAGTCTGTTTTATTTTCATGCAACGTTGTTTGAAACTGTATGATCCCTTGAAATTTTTCTAGCATCTGTTGTTCTGTCATGGTTTTTCTCCTTGATTTGAATGAGAAAAATGAAAAACCCCGGATATTGAAATTTTAAAATGGGATCTGCCGATCAGATTTCAGAACTGGGTAGAACGTGCAAATACCCCCCGGAGGTGCAAGAGAAACTGGTTGAGTATTTAAAGGCAGCCTGTTCATTGTGCAAAGAAACATTTCGGGTGGATTTTAACGAACAGGGATATCCCCGTTCGTTTTGCTTAAAAGTTGTTTTGTTGCACGGCGTGAAATAACCGAGCGTGCAGCTAGACCTCCAGTGAAGGAAAGACCGCCTTCCGGACAGATCCCTTTGTCTGAGGGGCGGTCTTGGTCTGTATAGAGACTTAAAAGAATGGATCGGCATAACCGTTAAGTCTGCGTGTCTTTCCGGTTGGTCTGAAAAACGGAAACACAGCGGTATGTCCGATCATGAAGGGAGTGGTCAACGTTTTCTGCTTGCATCGTAAATATCAAATGCTTTTTCCAATAAATCGATGATTTCAGCGTCTATTGGGTAGAATCGGTACGCTTCTTTTGGATTTTTCCTCATTTGCCACGCTTTTTCCATTAATTCTTCGTCCCCTTGAAACAATTCTCTCGACTTTTCAGTCATTCTCTTCACGATCTCCTGGATTTCATCTGCCCATGGCGGCAAATGCCTAAGTAAGTTCAACTGTTTGAACAGATTTCTCCATTCCTCCGCGTCGGGATTCTCTGCTTCAAGTTTAGGGAATCTGCCGATTACTTCTTGTTCAATAGAGGAAAGGGATGCAAAATTTTCTTTCTTTGTTTTTCTCGCATTTTGAAACAGTTTAAATAAGATATCCCAATTTAATTTTCCCTCTATCTCACAGGAACGGATCACGGTTTGCATGCCTTTTTCCATTTGTTCAATTCGTGTTCGTTCTTTTTTTAGATATTCCGCCTGTTGCCGAAGTGCTTCAATTCTGTCATCGGATTGCTGTTCCAGCAGCTCGCGGATTTGTTTTAACGGGAAGCCCAGATCCTTTAGAAAGACAATTTGCTGTAACTTGAATAAATCTTGTTCGGAATATAGCCTGTGACTTCCTTCGCTTAATGAGGCAGGTTTCAGCAAGCCAATCTCGTCATAGTAACGAAGCGAACGAATGCTTACTTTTGACCTTTTGGATACTTCTCCTATGGACAACACATGAAAACCCCCTTTTTTAAATCGGGCTTGAATCTCATATAATGTGAGGTTTTATACTGAAAACATTACCAGCAAAGAAAGGAAGTAGGGTGATTATTTCTCCACTTTATGAAGAAATTTTCTTTCGAGGAATGATCTACGGATTTCTGCGCAAACGGTTCAATATGTTCCACAGTTTATGGATCAGTGCCATTCTGTTTTCACTGGCACATTGGCCCAATTGGAACATATTGCTGCTTAACTTTATCAATGGCATTTTATTTGCCTACGTGTATGAAAAGACGAAATCGGCTTTCGCCAGTGCCTTTGTGCATGCTTTAGTTAATCTGGTCATTGTTGCTGAGCTTCTGCTCTGATTAGGAGTTTAACAGTTATATAAAAAATCCCCCACTTCTTTCGAAAGCGTAAGTGGGGGAGATTCACCGGGAATGAACCCGGTTATAATCGCGGGGTGAAATACAGCGTTGTTGCAGAACTGCATGATTTGGAGAGACAACCCTGTACTTGGTCGCCCTCCGAAACAGAATGTGGTGTCTTTAAAAAGGGCCCAGGACGCGTACCTATGAATACAATTATGCCTGTACTTTCCGTCTGCGGCGTTTTGGTTCCGATTTTTGACGGGGTTCGCCCGTTTGCTCTCCTCCAGCAGCCACCTTTGCAGGTTGAGTCCCTTTCCCCGGCTTTTCTTTGTTGGCATTCAGGCTTCGTTTCAGTGCTTCCATCAGATCAACCACATTTTCTGCACGTGGTTGGTCTGCCGGTTCTTCTACCTCTTGTTTGTGGATCTTGGCTTCAATCAGTTCTTTGAGTGCCTCCTCATAATTGCTTTTGTAATCGTCACGGAATTCACCACTGATTTCTTCAATCAGCTTTATCGCCATATCCAATTCACCTCTGCCAACCTCCATCCCCGCTATCCCTTCAATTCCGGGCACTTCTTCGACAGCCCGTATCTCTGCCGGATAATGGATAATGTTCATAAGAAGGCAATTCTGATATACGCGAATAACAGATAAATGTTCACTTGTACGAAAGGCAACTTTGGCTACTGCTACTTTGTTTGTTTGATCCATCGCTTGATACAGAAGCTTGTAGGGTTTTCCACCGTATTCTCCGGGGCCCAGATAATAGGTCTTTTCATAATAAATGGGGTCAATGTTCTCTTTGTCCGTGAAGTGAAGGATCTCAATCGTGCGCAAGGTAGGCAGTGGAAGGTTGCTGATATCATCGTCGGTGATGAGGGCATAGCTTCCGGGAGCGTACTCATATCCGCGAATGATTTCTGTACGCTCAACCTCACGGTTGCAGACGGGGCACCATTTTTTGTATTGAATTGGATGCTTGCATTCTTCATGTAAACTGCGAAAACTGGTTCTGTGATCTTCCGTTGCTTTGTACAAACTGACCGGGATATTCACCAATCCGAAACTAATACTCCCTTTCCACATGGATCGCATCATTATCTACCTGCTACTAAAAACATAGACAAATATGTCCATATCTAGAGTTTCCTGTTTCAACCAGTCCTGCCTCGCCGCTTACTGGCTACTACAGTTTGCTATGGCTGTCCACAGGCGTAAATTCCCGACTAGCGGTCGGTACATATACATGATTTCGTTAAGTGATCATCATGTATGGATTTTAGACTTGGTTTTCGTCTTAGGACATTTTTTCTACATTTTGTAGCAGTTTTCCTCCTTTTCGTTTTAATAGTATATTAATCATATTTTTCTAACACTGGTCTATATTTGGCTATATTTTTGGGTGCTGTTAACTACCTCCTTTTGTGCTTTTTCCTTATCGTTTCCCAGGCGGCTGTTTGTCACTCACGAGAGTAGTTCTCAAGGATGAAGATGTATGAATCCATCTTTGTACGTAAACAATAAATTTGCCGTAAAGCCCAAAAAGTCTTTTGAAGTAATGCGATTTTCCCCCGGAACGGCTCGGAAGAAAATTCCCCTTTCCATCCGGCTTGCAGAGAAAGGAGGGACGGGGGTATCCCCTGTAATGATGAGTATCGTGAATTGGATCGGTTTGATCGCCCTGCTCTCTATTCCATTTGTCGTGATCGCATGGGTACAACTTCGCACGAAACGAAAAGCGAAGTAAGAAAGGTCCGGGAAACTGGGCTTTTCTTTTTTGTCCATCCCTATGATAATCACAACGGTTCAACAGCTTGGAATAAATATAATTGAATCAGGAAACCATATCTCCAATTTGATTTCATAGACGGATGGTGTTGCGAAAGGTGATGGAACGGCTGGAGAAATTAAAGGAAAAAGCGGAAGGGACGATTTTTGAGGAGATTGTGCATTCTGAGGTAGAAAGCTATAAAAAACAGAAACAAAAAGAGCTTAAAAAAGCAAACATCAATAACAAATGGATTGATCAGGCTGATGAGCTTTTTAATTTATATCTAAAAATATGCGAGGAATACAAACCACAGATCGAACCTTTTGTTTCAAAGGTGGAATTGGAGGACAGGAGAGAGGAAGAGGGCGTGGTCAGATTCACCGTGACCAACTTTAAAGACTCCAGCTTATCATTGCAATGTGCAGATCTGCACACTCTTGATGATTACCAAAAATTGGAGAATGATCAGTTTGTAGAAACATTGGACGAAGAGAAAGAAGAAGGTGGAGTTGAGTTTTATTTCAATCCGGGTGAAACGGTTGAGGAAGTAAAATACTCTGACATTTTCAATACCGGTGAACCTTTAACGGCTCTCACAAAAATAGTGGAGCCTCTGATTCTAGAACTCTTTCGGAAAACGTTTGATATTGAATCTTTGATACAAATAGAATCAGATGCAGAATAAAGGATATTTCTTGAGATCCAGTGCATGACCGGCTATTTTGGGCGGTCATTTTTCTTAAATCACCTGTCTTTACGGCAACACGCCTTTAAATGCAAAAAGAAGCTGAGTAGACGTAATTTTGTATATGATTGCAATAACATTCGATATAATTAGATTTATAATGTTTCCACGACATGATACGATTAACAAGTGGGATCTTTATGTTTACATAACCAATGAAATCAAGATAGGGGATCGGTATGAAAAAATATATTTGGCTGTTAACCATCGTTTTACTGGTAATTCTGGCCATTTTGGATTATATGGGTTTCATATGGCACAATGATCTGTTTGCGATGAAATATGAAATAAAGGGACTGGATGTCTCACATCATCAAGGCGATATTGATTGGAAAGTTGTGCAGGAAAAAAACAACTTTAAATTTGTATACATTAAAGCAACAGAGGGCCGGGATTTTGTTGATGATCAATTTGCGTACAATTGGCAAGAAGCAAGAAAGCAAGGGATGTTAACCGGAGCCTATCATTTCTTTTCAATGAGGAGTTCCGGGGAAGAGCAAGCAAAAAACTTTATAAATATTGTACCTGAACAGGCGGACAGTTTGCCTCCAGTGATTGATGTGGAAATCCATTTGAATCATGATAAGGATAAAGTCAGACAGGAACTGCGAAAGATGGCGGCAAAATTGGAACAACACTATAAAAAGAGGCCTATTTTATACGTTACATATGATACATATCACACCTATGTGGAAGGCGGTTTTTCAGAATTTCAAATCTGGATCAGAGACATTTACAAATTTCCTACACTCGGCAACCGCAAGTGGCTGCTCTGGCAATATTGTAATCGGGGACGAATTGACGGAATTGATACTTATGTCGACATCAACGCATTTAATGGGGATATGAAAGAGTTTGAGAAAGTATTTGGCAAATAAGTATGTAGCCGGGCAGGGGGAACCGCGATTTTATGGAGAGAACAGTCCGCTGTACTCAAAGTGTTCGCACCGTTAGTCCGGTCTGTTTTGCTAATTCGCCTGCTTTCCATGTTTTCTTGTCTATGAACATCCCTTCATTTCGCGCGAGTTGTTTTTGCTGGTAATCTCAATATACAACCTCACGTTGCATTAGGATCAAGCAATTTTTTTCGTAACTACTCAAAAAGATGATAGACAAAGTGAAAAATTTATATGGTAGAAGATGAAGAATGGGAATATGGTAGAATTAACATATGAGTAGATCAAAAAGGAAAAAAGAGTTTGAAAAATTGGTTCAACGGATTGATCCTCCAAGCAAGCTGCTCTGCACATGGGAGTTGAAAGGAGGAGTCTCAGCGCAGGTGACGGCCCTGGAGATTGAGCGGCCAAATGGTCAAACGAGAAAAATGATTGTGCGCCGGCACGGGGAGACTGACCTCAAACAAAACCCGCATGTAGCCGCTTACGAATTCAAACTGCTGCAAATACTTCAATCCGTGGGATTGCCTGCGCCAACGCCACTCTATCTTGATCAATCTGGCGAGGTTTTCCCGACTTCGTACATAGTGATTGAATTGATTGAGGGCCAAACGGAGTTCGTACCTTCTGATTTGGCTGATTACATCATTCAAATGGCAACGAACCTGGCCAGGATTCATAGCAGATGTCTCGAACTTTGATATATCCTTTCTGCCAAAACAAGCAGAAATATATGCCGAAAAGCTTCGTAAACGTCCTGCAATCCTTGATGAATCATTAGATGAAGGGCGCATCTGGGATATTTTGGAATCAGCCTGGCCGTTGCCCGAGCGGAATAAATCTGTACTACTGCATGGGGATTTTTGGCCGGGCAATTTATTGTGGAAGGATGGCCAGCTTGTTGCTGTCATCGATTGGGAGGACGCGGCGTTCGGAGATCCGCTCGCCGATGTTGCCAATTGCAGGCTTGAAATCCTGTGGGCGTTCGGCATCGACGCCATGAATGACTTTACGCATCAGTATCAATCTATGGTGACAACTATTGATTTCACACATCTCCCTTATTGGGACCTCTGTGCTGCTCTGCGGCCGGCTTTAAAAATTTCAGAATGGGGACTAGATGAAAGCACGGAAAAAATGATGCGGGCAAAACATAAATTATTCGTCAATCAAGCATTTGAAAAGCTATTTCCAAGTTCGTGCCGTCATGATGTGTAACTCCCTGATTACTCCCTGAGTCATCTCAGGGAGTTGATCTATTTTTCGCAACAAAGTAGATTTCGGCTCTTAGCAAATGATGGACTTTGGGGAGAAGAAACTCTCTCAGTCTGTCATCTTCTTTCCAGCCTTGGATTACGCAGGCAGTTGATCTCTTTAAATATGTTTCTCATCTTTATGGTTGGCTTGATTAAGAGTAACTGCCTGTGTTATTTTTTTGGACTTGATGTGACTTTACTCCATGGGTGTGGCTTGTCCGCCTTCCTCCCGGATCGGTTCACCGCCTATCGTTGAATTACGCATCCGGGGTACACGGTCTTCCTTTTTTCCTTTGCGAAGATCAGGATTAGGTGCAGAAGGATTTGGATGGAGCTCAAATCCTTCGCCAAATGGTGGTTGTTTCTCAAAGGGCAAGATTTGACACCTCCGATTGGTTGATTGGAAATAGTATGCACTTGTGTCTTTTGTTCATTCACCGGGGGAAGTGACGGAGTTAAGTAATCATCAAATCCCCCAATATAAGAAGAAATGCCCAAACCCAAGAATTTACATAGGTTTGAGCAAAATTCCCGAAGGCAACAATTCATTCTAAACCTTTTAATACAATGCGCCGGAACATTAACATACCCAGACCGGCTAACAGGAGACCACCCCCCCAAACCATAGCAGCCGGGTAATCAGTAGCAGTTTTCGGCATTTTTCCACCGTTGCCGCCGTTACCACCATCGCCGCTGTTGCCACCATTGGCGTTATCGCCGCCATTACCGTCATCGCCGTCATCGCCGCCGTTGCCGCCATCGCCGCCATTACCACCGTCGCCGCCGTTACCGCCATCTCCACCGTTATCACCGTTACCAGGAGGAGGTGTTTTAGCACAAATCATCCCTTTTTCACCGGTGAGTTTCAAAGCGGTTTTGACATTGTCGTTGTTTAGTTTTCCAGTGAAATGAATTTTAAAGCAATATTCAACGTTAGGTTTCAGATTTTCAAATTTCACATGGACTTTGGCTTTTGTAGATTGTTTAACATAAATCGGTTTAACTGCACTGTCGGAACCAACGGGTTCGATTTTCCATTCTCCGCTGTCAACTTTACTTGCACCAATCACATTAGACCAAACCTCAATCGTGTCGCCGGTTATTTTGGTATCAGCACCCAATTTGTACTTTCCGCTGACTTCAGATTGGATTCCAGAATTTGCAAAAGCTGTCATCGGCAAGGCTAACAGTGCCACAAGGGCTACAATGGGAAATAATTTGATCCACTTCATCATGATTGGTATCCTCCTGACATATATGTAATAATTAGGTTACATAAACTATTTATACTAGAGAAAGTTCCGTTTGTCCACTAAATATTTTTTGTGTTCACAATTTTGACTAATTTTTTAATTAGTTGAATATAGATTCAATTCTGTTTCTGTGAAAAAAGCTCTATGTATAGTAGAATATTTTTCAGTTTATGAATAGTTTTTTTCTGAAGACAGAATAAAGTTTTTTTGATCTAGCTTCGTTTTGATTTCCAATCCCTCAGTTCAATGATGTTTCCCTGTTTTGCCCTTTCTTTTTTGTGTTGATACCACAGGATCAATTTTTTCTTATCCGGTTTTTTTCCAGATAACATCATGTCAATGAATTCATCACGTGTATACAGTTCATTGCCCAGTGTTGCGAGAAGAGCAAGAATCCATGCGTCCCTGGTTACTTTGTCCGTTTCACCGGTGAACCATTTAATATACATATCCATGGATTGGGGTAAAATATCATGGATCTCATCTTCAAAGGTATCCTGGTTGCCAACAAAATGCTTTTGAATCACATTAAAAAAGTCTCTGGCTAATTGACGAAGCGGCTCTTTGCTCATTGGATTCTCTCCCGTTCTTCTTTATTAGATATAAGCTCTGCAGTCATTCGGTATTTTTTCCTCTTATTCCATGTTTTTTATTTTTAGCCAATACCTACAAAATTCCTGTTTGAGGGAAGATAAAAAAGGAATAAAAAAAGATGCAGCAAAATAAAAAAATCAGGCGCATCCAAAACGCCTGATCAAATATAAAAGAAACGTCGCGAGAAAATGCTTTACTTGACAACACTTTTATGAATATAAGCGGTTGCTCCGCTTTTTAATTTGATTTGATAAAAGTCGCCGGAAACCCCGGTTCTGGTCAAAACCGTACCCCTTGACACTCTTTGTAAAACCTTTGCGGAGAGAGAAGGAGCCGACCGGATATTAGCGATATTGACATTAACTGTTAAATACGAAACAGACGAAGCCACTTTTTTGGCAACTGTATGATGTAAATAGGCGGTTTTGCCGTTGGAGAGTTTCACCCGGAACCATTCAGAGTTTATTCCCGTCAGGGTGAACTTGCTTCCTTTTTTTGCTTTGGTGAGGATCGGTGCGTTTAAACTCGGGTTGGCCCGGACATTTGCAGTATTCACCGTCACTGCTACCTGACCGGATGCCGGGCTGATCTTGGGAGGTGATGGTGAAACAGAGCCGCCTGAAGAACTGGCATAGGCTTTATAGACAAATACCAGCCTGCCGTTGGATAATCTCACTTGATACCAGTCACCGGAAACGCCTTTTTTTGCCAAAACGGTTCCTTTTTTCAATTGGGTGACAACAAAGGAGCCGGTAGACGGACCGGTACGGGCATTCACTTTATCCCCGGTGATTTTTACCGTTCCGGAAGCGGGTTTCAGCCCCACCCGGGAGTCCCCGCGCCACTTGTTGTTACTGGAACCGCTGTGGATCCAAACAGGGGTTCCTTCATAAATAGTATTATACAGTGCAATAACATCCTTGTTATACATCCGAACACAGCCACTGGAGGCGTGCGTTCCTATTGATTTGGGATTGTTGGTTCCATGAATTCCATAAGTACGGCCATTGTCACCACGCACGCTGATCCCGTTCCAACGCTCTCCAAGCGGATTTTTAGAGCTTCCGCCAGGAATTCCTTTCCAACCGGGTTTAACGATCTTCACAACGATCGGAAAAGTACCCTCCGGTGTCAGTGATTTGCTTCTCCCCGTAGCCACAGGGTATACTTTGGCAACTTTACCGTTTTTGTAAAGGTATAACTTATTGGTTTTTTTGTTAATTTCAATTTTGTAATCCGGTGAAGCTGCATAAGTTGTCTCCGGCAGTGCAAAACTAATCACAAGGGCCATCATGGCCGCAAGCATAACAAAACGACACCATTTCATCCGATTAATGGTGTTCCCCTCCCCCTTGGTCACACTCAAACACATTCTCGCGACGGCCAAGGAACCATCCATTTATCTCTTTCTTCCATAATACCCGAAATTATGTTAGCTGTGAAGATATTTTCTAATATATATTGAAAATTGATTATTTATATGAATATTTAAATATTTAACTTTATAATGCTTCTTTGCACGATTGATGTTACATTTTTACAATAACAAATGAGAGTTTGTCCTAAAAAGAAGCTTTTGAAAAAAAGCAAGGCAGCATGATTTTCTTTTATACAATACTGTGATAAAGTACAAGGAACAAAAATATGTGGGAGGAAATAGGTTTGTACGACATCATCCTATTTGATGTAGACGGAGTTTTTTTAAGCGAAGAGCGGTGCTTTGACGCATCGGCTTTATCTGTTTGGGAACTGTTAAATGCCCCTCAATTTTTATCGCTCGCTGCGGAATATACCACTAAACCTGATGAAAATATGATCCGCCGCATTCGGCAGGAGGTTTTTCAGAATGACCAGGTGCTGGACTGGATGAAATCAAGAGGAATCAATTCCAACTGGGATATGGTTTTTCTTACTTTTTCCGCACAGTTGCTGCTGCTGCTGAAGGAGCTGTATCCTGACCACAAAGAAAAGGTACAAGATTTTTTGCAGCAACCGGTTACAGAAGCGTCCCTGCAGGATTTGAAACAGTGGGGGGGCAGCAAACTTCAATCGTTCACACCTTCATTTTCTTCATTGATCTCTCTGTATGCGGATAGGGAGCAGATTGCGAAACATGAATTGTTAGTTTATTTTAACGATCTGGCTGAAAGGTGGTTTGGCATCCCGGTCTCTCAGTTTTCACGCAACAGTTCTTTGTGGGAACTCGGATATTCAGTTTACCAGGAGTGGTATCTCGGTGACAAACTGTATCAGGAAATAGAGGGAAAAGAGGTGCGTTGTTCCGGTAAAGAGGGATTTCTTCATCAGGAGATCCCGATTACTGAACCGGAAAAGATTCGTTCCGCCCTGAATCAGCTGGCTGAAAGAGGGATCACTCTTGGTATCGGCACAGGACGCAGCCTGCTGGAGACGGAAGTTCCTCTGAAAGCACTGGGGTTGTATTCCCACTTTGCTGAAAGCCGGATTGCAACAGCTTCGGATGTGATTGCCGCTGAAGAGGCCTATCCTGACCATGCCCCGCTGGGAAAGCCTGAACCATTTACTTATATCCTGGGATATTTAGGGCGCTCGGCAACTGCGGAAGAATGTTTGTCCCTGACCCTCCCCATTCCGGACGGAAAAAAAGTGCTCATCGTTGGAGACTCGGTGGCCGATTACCTGGCGGCCCGGAAAATGGGATGTGACTTTGCTGCTACTTTGACCGGACTGACCGGGCAAGCGGCAAGGAGTAAATTTGAGGAACTCAAAGCAGATTATATTTTGAATGATGTAACGGAGTTAACGGAGATTTTTTAATCAATACTTTTGAAACGTTCATGTTGACTAAATGAAAATGTTTTTAGCATAATAATAAGGGGTAAGCATTTTATATCACCATCCTTCGGGCATTCCCTGCAGGATTACAATTCTAAGTTTACATAGGAGGGTTTAGCGATGGCTAAATATGAATTACCAGCATTGCCGTACGAATTTAACGCGTTGGAGCCACACATTGATGCTCTCACCATGGAGATTCACCATGACCGTCACCATGCAACGTATGTGAACAACTTAAACGCAGCACTTGAGGGTCAGAATGTGGGGGAAAAATCGGTTGAGGAACTGATTTCCAACCTTGAAGCACTGCCAGAGAACATCCGTACCGCAGTTCGTAATAACGGCGGCGGCCATGCAAACCACACCCTTTTCTGGCAAATTCTCAGCCCGAATGGCGGCGGAGCACCAACGGGTGAACTGGCCAGCGCAATTAACGAAGCGTTCGGCAGTTTCGACAAATTTAAGGAACAATTCAGCGATGCTGCAGTAAAACGTTTTGGCAGCGGTTGGGCTTGGCTGGTTGTCAAAGATGGCAAACTTGCCGTCACCAGCACTCCCAACCAGGACAGCCCGCTGATGGAAGGATCTACTCCGATTCTCGGCCTCGATGTTTGGGAGCATGCTTACTATCTCAAATATCAAAACAAACGCCCGGCTTACATTGAAGCATTCTGGAATGTTGTCAACTGGGACGAAGTAAACAAACGTTACCTCGCCGCCCGCGGGTAAAAACATACAGGAGATCTACCCGGCACAACCTTCTCAGGTTGTGCCTTTCTTATCCATACATAAATTTTTCCTGCAATACCAATCGATTACTATTGAGATAACATAAGTTCCCCTTTTATAATGACAACAGTTTTTCTCGAACCGGTTCGAGTTTTGTCATTGAAGCCGAATTCTGTGCCAACAGATACGGGGGATGCAACTTTATGTGGGGTGAAGCAACTGCGTCCGGTTGCCGGGAAAACTCCGAATCCCGAACCCGTCAGCTAACCTCGGAGGCAAAAAAGAGGAGGAACAGATGAATTATTTATTAAAAAAATGTTTAGCAATGGGAACAACTGCAGCATTGGCGGTCGGTCTGGCATTTGGCCCTGTTCATCAGGCAGAGGCCGCGGCGTTTCCACTGTTAAAAGTGGGACAGAAAAATAACAGTGCCCAGGTTAAGGATGTGCAATCACGGCTCAAACAACTGGGTCTTTATCATAAACAGGTCACAGGTACTTATGATGCCTATACAAGAGATGCTGTCATTCAGTTTCAGAAAAAGAGACATCTGAAATGGATTGACGGAATTGTAGGCCCGGAAACTACGGGTACATTGAAAAAAGATACCTATTCGCAACAGGAAATCAACTTGCTCGCCCGGGCTGTGTACAGTGAATCGCGCGGGGAACCATTTGAAGGACAGGTAGCAGTTGCTGCAGTGGTCTTGAACCGTGTTGACCACAAAGATTTTCCAAACACAGTAAAAGGTGTGATCTATGAGCCGGGAGCATTTACCGCTGTCAAGGACGGACAGATCAACCTGAAGCCCAATGCAACTGCCTATCAAGCTGTTGCCAAGGCGATCCGGGGATCTGACCCCACCGGGGGAGCTGTATATTATTACAATCCGCAAACAGCCAGTTCCCGGTGGATGAAAAACCAGGCCAAGCAAAAGCGGACTCTGAAAATTGGACAACACGTTTTTTTGAAGTAACCTACAACCCTTGCAACGTCAGTTGCAGGGGTTTTGTTTAATTGCGCCTAATATGGTTAAAGTATAGAATATAGGGATAATTGGATTGTGGGTAATAATGAGGTACTCCTGTTGCAAACTATCTCCAAGGAGGTGGTTTGCTCATGACACGCCGTCGAAATCGCCTTTTAGTCCCACAAGCGCGCCAAGGTGTTGAACGGCTGAAGACCGAAGTGATGAATCAGGCTCTGGGAACGAATATTCAGGAGCCGGGTGAGGTAAAAATGGAAGTAGCCAGGCAATTGGATATTCCTTTGCAGAAAGAGGGAAATGGTGAACTGAAAGCGGAGGATGCCGGGAAAATCGGGGGACAGATCGGTGGCCGGATGGTAAAAGAGATGATCCGCATGGCCGAAGAATCACTCAAACGGAACCAATGAAACTTTAGTGGATCAGGAGATATTAATAATCGGTTAAATTTGTTCAACTTCTTGGTAGATGTATCAGTTCCTGAAAGGAAAATGGGTATAATGGGGATAGATGGGTACAAGGAGGGAGTCGCCATCGAACGTGTCTTACTGCTTTCCATGGGCTTTGGTACGGGTCATAATTCCGCCGCTAAAACTTTAAAAAAACAATTTGTTCAGCAGCCCGGGGTAAAAGCGGAGGTGGTGGACCTGTTAGAGCTGATTCCTAACACCTTTCATCCCCTTTTACAAACCGGGTATCTTGGGATGTTAAACAAATTTCCGTCTTTTTACCATTATTTATATGACTGGACTCATCAATCCCGTGTCATTCGTTATGTATCCAGTGAGCTGATTGAAAAGATGGGCTGGTCCATCCGCAAGAAGTTAAATGTGGTTTTTAGCGAAGCAAAACCCACACGTATCGTTACAACTCACCCGTTCGGCCTTCTGCTGTGCCCGGCAAACGGGGTAGAAGTTCCGACGGTTGGTGTGGTGACGGACTATGAACTGCATCCGATCTGGCTGGCGCGTGTTCCGCGGGTGTTATGTGTTCCCAAGAAATTGCTCGCCCAAAATCAGTTGGAACGGATTCAGTGGAAAACAGGTTTGAAGTTATGTGAAACGGGATTACCGATCGATCCTGATTTTTATCAACAAGTTTCGACTGATCATGCACGCATCCGGTTAGGATTGGATGTAAAACGTCCGGTTGTCTTAATTATGGGTGGCGGAACCGGATTGGGTCCTTTGGAACACCTGGTGGAAGAGTTAATGCCTCTCAGTTATATCCAATTTGTGGTGTTAACCGGAAGTAATTGGAGTTTATATCGGCGTTTGCAAGACCGGTATGCGTGCCCTCACATTCGGATCGAGGGTTTTCGCAATGATATTTCTCTCTGGATGTCAGCGGCAGATCTGTTGGTAACCAAGCCAGGGGGCGTAACGATCAGCGAGGCCATTGCCAAACGGCTCCCTATGTTCCTGTTTGAGGCATTTCCCGGACAGGAACAAGCCAATCAGCAATATCTCATCCACCACCGGGTGGCGGTGGCTACACGTCCTTCTACGATACGGATTCAGATTCAAAAGTTTTTTTCACCCGATTATAAGAGGGATAAGATGAGAGAGCGATTCAAACCACTGATGGCTCCCGATGCAGCCCACCGAGTTGTAAATGAAACATTTCAGGCGGAAGTGCCGATTTTGCAGACTTTGTGACAAAGTCTGCATTTCTTGTTTTTTCTGGCTTGCTAAATGTGGCACGAAATGAATATCCTTGTAAAAAGGAGGGAGTTCCGGTTGAAACTTGTTACTTATCTGATAAAAGCGGATGAATTAAACATTCAGATGAATGAAGGCGTGGGGGCGCGTTTAGGTTGGGTGGCAGACTCTTATGTCGTTGATACGGTTTTTGCCCAACGCTGGCTTTCTGCAAAGCGGGGTATTTCTTTCCCGCATCTGTTGCCGTCCGATTTGTTAACCTTATTGGACCGAGGAAAAAGTGAGTTTCATATGTTGGAGGAAGTCAAAAAAATGCTTGACGAAGAACCTTTGGCGAAGCTCCGGGTGGAGGGAGAGCCTGTCGTGATCCGGCTGGAAGAAGCCCAGCTGCTTGCACCTGTTCCACTTCCGCGAAGTGTTCGTGATTTTTATGCGTTTGAACAGCATGTAAAAACGTCCCGTAAGCGCCGCGGATTAGATATGATTCCCGAATGGTACCAGATCCCTGTTTTTTATTTTTCCAACCACAGGTCTGTTGTAGGGCAGGATGCTTCAGTGGCAAAGCCCTCCTATTCAGAGAAGCTGGATTTTGAACTGGAAATCGCCTGTGTTATAGGGAGAAAAGGAAAAAATATTTCCGCAGACCATGCTATTGACTACATTGCCGGTTTTACCATCATGAACGATTGGAGTGCCCGCGATGTACAACGGAAGGAGATGGCAGTTGGGTTAGGGCCGGCCAAAGGGAAGGATTTTGCCACTTCGCTGGGACCATATCTGGTAACGCTGGATGAATTGGAAGACCGCAGAGACAGAGATCGCTGGGATCTGAAAATGACGGCACGTGTCAATGGAAAAACTATTTCCGAAGGGAATGCAAAAGATCTTTACTGGAGTTTTGCCCAGATGATCGAAAGGGCCTCGCAGGATGCTGAGCTGGTCCCCGGAGACGTGATTGGATCAGGAACGGTGGGCACTGGCTGTATTCTGGAGCTTGGACCCGAAGTGCAGCGCTGGCTGCAACCCGGAGATCTTGTAGAACTGGAGATTGAAAGGCTGGGAGTATTGCGCAACCGCATTGTGAAAGGATAAAAAGGTAGAAAAGAATTCAAAGATTTATCTAAACAGTGATTTTTTCTATTGACAAAAGACATTTGTTTGCCCATAATAGACTCTAAATATTCTACAGCTACATATTGTTTAGATTTTTATCCAGAGAGGCGGAGGGACTGGCCCAATGAAGCCCGGCAACCGGTTTGTCCTGTAAGAGGTCAAACAAGGTGCCAATTCCTGCAGTGCTTCTAGCTGAAGCGCTGAGAGATAAGAAGATCAACGGGCAACCTGTACCCTCTTTTTATCTGAAGAGGGTTTTACTGTATCTAGGGAGGGAGAACGATGGAACAGGTAAATGTTGCTTTGTTAGGTTTGGGTACGGTCGGGACGGGTGTATGGAAGATGCTGGAGAGCAACCAGGATGTGATTGCGCGCCGGACGGGCAGGTTTTTTAATATTCAAACCATCCTGGTCAAAGATCTGGGGAAGAAAAGGGAGATCAACCGGGTCGGGCACTTGCTGACAGATCAATTTGCCGATGTGTTACAAAAAGATGTTCAGATTGTCATTGAAGTCATGGGAGGCATTGAACCTGCCCGTACCTATATGAGACAGGCGATTGAGAAAGGCTGCCATATCATCACAGCCAATAAGGAATTGATGGCCAAACACGGGGTAGAGTTGGAACAATTGGCCAATGAAAAAGGAGTTCAACTCTTATACGAAGCAAGTGTGGGCGGAGGAATTCCGGTGATCGGAACGTTGCAGCACTTTTTAAAAGCGAATCGCATCTATAAGATTTCCGGTATTCTGAACGGAACGACCAACTATATCCTGACACAGATGAACCTTTATCATCGCGATTTTGATGACGTCCTGCAAGAGGCACAGGCAAAGGGCTATGCGGAAGCTGACCCGACCTCAGACGTGGAAGGTTATGATGCCGCCTACAAACTTGCTATTCTCAGCCGGCTGGTATTTGGTGCCCATATTCCGGTCTCCGAGATTTCCCGCAAAGGGATCACGGATGTAACCGCAGCTGAGTTGAAAATGGCCGGATCACTGGGGTATACGGTAAAATTATTAGCCCAGGCGGAACAATACGGGGAAAACGGCCCCATCTCCTGTTCTGTCAACCCGGCTCTCCTGCCCCTCAGCCATCCGCTTGCCAGTGTGAATGATGTATATAATGCCATTTATGTTGAAGGTGACCAGATCCAGGATCTCACGCTGGTGGGCCAGGGAGCGGGAGAAAAACCGACAGCCAGTGCCGTAGTGGAAGATTTGTGCAACCTGCACCGTTTGCCGTCCACACGGTCTTTGTCACCAATCCAGCCCCTTCTGTTTGCCGGCGGGGAAGAGGGCTGTACCCGGTTTGTCTTTATCAGGACCCGGAAACCCCTTAATGATCAGGAAGTGGAGGCTTACAAGCTCCGTTTGCAACGGGTAGGAATTGAAGTTCTAAAATGGACCCTCACCGTTGAGGAGACGGGAGAAGCGCTGCTTGCCCTGCTGGCAAAAGGGTGGGAAAGTGCTTTGGAACCGGTTGGATTGTCCGAATTAGGAGTGGAGATTCAGGAGTCTGCCACACGCCCCGTGGTTTTAGGAAATGCTTTAACCCAGGTAGAAAACGTACATCCGGCAGTGGGTGCCACGTCAAAATAAAAGCAGGCAGTCAGAAGTCACCCTTTTTCTGAAAAGGAGTGACTTCTTTCTTATTTCAGTTTGGCCGGAGCGAAAAAATCTTCCCAACCATAGGCTGCTTCTGTAAGGGTTTGCTTCCCAATCGTAATCGGCTGGCTCGCAACCAGCGTTCCGCCTAGTGCTTCATAAAAATGGCGTGACGGATTGTCTTCCAGCACCCAGACAAGTACTGATGATAATCCTTGCCGCTGTAATTCCTTCATGACCGCTGTGAGCAGCTTTTTTCCTGCTCCTTGTCTCTGGTATCCCTCCAGGAGATAAATCGCGTACAACTCCCCGTGACCGGGAAAATCTCCTGTTCTCTCCTGTCCGCCGCTTGCGAATCCGACAATGGTTCCTTCTTTATTTTCGGCTACATAGCAAAGCGCATCTTCAGCCAGAATCCGGTTCCAAAGTTCAACACGCTCCCTCAAGTCCAAATTGTCCAGTACCTCATCGCACAGAATTCCACGGTAGGATGTACGCCAGCTGTTGACATGAACGCTGGCGATTCCCGCAGCATCACAGAGTCGGGCTTTTCGGATGACCATCGTTTTTTCTCCATTTCTTTCATAGATTAATAGATATGGATACAAAACTTTTAAGAGTTTTTCTTCTATATAATAATAAAAAATACGAAACAAATTGATGGTTTTTCGGGTAAAATAGGTATAAATATTTTTGTACCCGAATGAAAGAGATATGAAAGATGTAAGAACGGGAGCGGAAAAACAGATTGATCTGTATTGAGGATCAGTGATTCGTAGAGATTGGATCGGGAAGCTGTATATCAAAAAACAATGAATAATAGAAATAGAAAAAAAAGGATGTGGAGAAACATGCATGTGATTGATTGGAGGAAAGGCTGGCAATCCGGTCTGAAAAGTGCCTGGGAGCTGGCAAAAGTTATTTTTCCCATTACGCTTCTCGTACAGATTATCCAATATACCCCAATCATGGATTGGTTGACACAGGGTCTGGCCCCGTTCATGTCGTGGATCGGATTAAGCGGGGAGGCGGCAATTCCCCTGGTTCTGGGACATGTATTAAATCTCTATGCCGCGATTGGAGCGATTTTGACACTGGATCTCACCGTAAAACAAGTTTTCATTATCGCAATGATGCTCAGTTTTTCACATAATATTTTTGTCGAATCGGCCATCTGTAAAAGAGTGGGCGTTTCCACCTGGATTGTGGTATCCGTTCGCCTCGGCCTGGCTCTCTTATCTGCCTTTCTGATTCATTTGTGCTGGCACGGGGGAAGCCAGCTGGCAGCCTTTGGCGTAATTAAACCACAGAGTGCAAAGCCTGAAGGCTGGACGGAAATCCTTCTCTCAGCTCTCGCGATCGCGGCCAAAGGGGTATTTACACTTGTTCTGATCGTATTGCCTCTGATGATGATGATACAAATCTTAAAGGACCTGCGTGTGTTGGACTGGTTCGCCGGTAAATTAACTCCCTTGCTTCGACCGTTCGGGATTGCTCCCGAGGGAGCTATTACCCTGACCAGTGGTTTATTTGCCGGATTGATGTTTGGAGCGGGATTGATTATCCAGCAGGCGGAAGAAAAAAATTTTTCCAAGCGTGACATTACTCTTATATTTATCTTTTTGGCCGCTTGCCACGCGGTAATTGAAGATACCCTCGTTTTTGTGCCGCTGGGGATTCCGGTCCTCTATTTGTTGATCATCCGGATTTTGGTTGCGATTTTGCTTACTTTTTTTATTGCCCAATTTTGGTCGGAGCGCTCTGTTCACCGTGTAACCACCACACAAAAGTGACCGGAAACAGTATTCGGATTCCTGTGTACACTTTGTTCAATTTTAATAAATTTTTATATATATCAAATAGGCAGGCAGGGTTTATATAGGTTTCTATCGAAATATACCGGTGGTTAAAGAGTTTTTTTCTGCTCCCCATCCTTGCTCCGATTATCGCTTTGGTTAGTTTTACAGAAAGGGTTGAATCTATGGAATACATTTTTCGAATCATTAAGCCATCCGATGCACCTTTGCTAAAGGAGTTTTTGTACCTGGCGATCTATGTTCCAGAAGGAGAACAACCCCCGGCCAAGGAGATCACAGAACGTCCCGAATTAAGCAGATATCTGGAAAACTGGGGACAACCCGGAGATCTCGGTTTTATCGTTGAGTTAAAGAAAGAGTCAAAACCAATCGGTGCCGCATGGTTTCGGCAATTTAACAAGGAAAATCCGGGATACGGGTTTGTGGCAGAAAATATTCCGGAATTGTCGATTGCTGTCTTACCCGGTTATCGCGGTCAGGGATTGGGCAGGGATCTGCTCACCCGTATCATCAACCAGGCACGGCTGGAAGGATACCCCGGACTTTCCCTCAGTGTCAGCAAGCAAAATCCGGCAGTCAGTTTGTACGAACGCTTAGATTTTAAGCATGTCCGCGATACAGGGGACACGCAAGTGATGCTCCGCGATTTATAAAGTGGTTATCATTTGACAAAGGATGCCCTCAATGATTAAAATATTTTTATAATCTAGCATGGAAAGGATCGGTACTTCGAGCGATGGACAACTAATCCTACTTGACTGGAGCTAAATTTCATTCCTGGAAATTTATTTCTGGAGTAGGATTCGTATGCCCAAATTCGTGGTGCCGATTATTGCGTATATTTCGCCATACGTAAAATAAGCCCCTTTTTTATCTTTGGATGATTTGGGTAGATGAACGCCTCTCCGGACCGGGAGGTTTTTTTATGTTTGTGTTAGAGGCTTCTCACCTGAAAAAATGGTTTGCTGATCGTCTTGTTTTTGCACTGGATCAGTTTCAGATTAAAACTGGAGAAAAGATTGGCGTTGTTGGGGTCAATGGGGCAGGTAAGACCACTTTGCTCCGCGTGCTGGCCGGGGAGGAACCGGCGGATGAAGGGCAAGTGGTCCGCCGCGGTACCATGGAGTGGATTCGCCAGTTTGACGATTCCGGTTACGGCGGAGAGCCAACGCTTCCCCCGGCTTCTACGATGAGCGGCGGCGAATGGACGAGATCGAAAATCATCTCTGCTCTGGCTGAAAAGCCGGCTCTTTTGCTGGCTGATGAGCCGACCAGCCATCTGGATATCGAGTCGGTACAGTGGCTGGAAAAAGAATTGTATCAATATGCGGGGGCTGTTCTGTTGATTTCCCATGACCGCGCTTTGCTGGATGCGGTGTGCACCAAAATCCTTGAGGTAGAAAACGGTCAGGTTCGCCTTTATCAGGGAAATTACAGTGATTACCGCCGGCAAAAAGAACATCAACGGGAACGAGCCCGTTTTGAGTATGAACAGTATATCGCGGAGAAAAAAAGGTTAACTGAGGCAGCGATCGAAAAGAGCCGGCAATCCAAGTCGGTCCTCAAAGCGCCTAAGAGGATGAGTAATTCCGAGGCGAGGATCCCTTTAAATAAATTAAAAGGAAGCTCCAAAGAAGCAAAGCTGGAAAAACAAGCAAAAGCCATACGGTCGCGGATTGAACAATTGGAGAAAAAGGAAAAGCCGGCAGAGCTGCCGCAAGTCCAATTTGATCTGGATGTGTTCCAGCCCATCCACGGAAAAAATGCTCTCCAGATTGAGCACCTTCACAAACGGTTTGGCAAAAAGAATCTGTTTGACTCCTTCTCCTGCACCATCCCCGCAGGCAAAAAAGTGGCCTTGCTCGGCAGAAACGGGGCCGGAAAAACAACATTGTTAAAGATGATCGCGGCACAGGTACCGGGAGTCAAGATAGCCCCGTCAGCAAAAATAGGTTATTTTGACCAGAAACTGGACCATTTGGACGAAGAAAAATCGATTCTGGACAATGTGAAAAAAGACAGCCCCTACTCCGAGATGTTTATCAGAACAATTTTGGCCCGGCTCCTCTTTCCCCAGGAAACCGTTTATCAGCCGGTCCGCCTGTTAAGCGGCGGAGAAAAGACAAAAGTCGCATTAGCCAAAGTTTTTTTAAGCGATGCCAACCTGCTCTTGCTCGATGAACCAACCAACTTTTTGGATCTGTTTACACGCGAGCAGCTGGAACATGTTCTCAAGGCTTATCCCGGCACGATTCTGTTTGCCACGCATGACCGCCAATTAATGATGCAGTTGGTTGATCATGTGCTTGTGCTGGACAAAGGAAAAGCGGTTTATTTCGCCGGAAGCTATGAGGAGTATACCGAAAATCAAAGGCGCACCAGAGACCTTTCTGAGCAAGAGTGCAAACAACAACTTCTGCAAGCGGAAAATCAGCTGACTGAATTGATCGGCCGCCTGTCCATGCCGCAAAAGGGCGAGGATCAGGAACAGCTGGAGGCAAGATACCAGGAGCTGTTAAAGGAAATAAAGAAGCTGAGAAGATAGAAGAATCAAGATCATTTCCCTGCTGTTGATATCGACAGCAGGGAATCCTTTTTTGACCACATGCTTGAATGTGCCGTTCGAGGAGGCTTTGCACCGGGTTTTTCTGCTTCGTCCAACTCTCCGGCTAAGGCTGTATCATCAGCTCATCCCGGCTCTAAAACTTATGCACATGGAATACCGAAGGTCTGTAAACGCAAAGAGTCTGCCTCTACAGTCAAAGGGACAGTGTTTGTTTAAAGCCCCCTTCTGTCCACACTTGGAATAACTGTTTACTATCCAATAGATCCAGGCGTGGCAGGGCATGGCGGATCACACAGATATCTGTCTCATCGAGATCCTCCGTCTGTTTCTCCAGGTTTGCAAACGGAACAATCTTGATGGACAACTCCCTTTGATTCCAATAACCTTCCCACAGATGATTTTGACTGGTCACTTGACTGATATGAGAGAGGGTGAACTGCTGATGTGTCCCTTGCTGCATGCGTCTTTGCCAGGAATGATAGTCATCCGTTTTTCCGCCGGCTATGTCGGGCAATATGGATTTCCTCAACAAGTTGACAGTCACCATTTCACCGATGTTTACCCGGCCTACCCGTTTGACTTTCTCTCCAACCGCTACAACTAAACCTAAACCCAGATGACCCGTCACGAAGAATGTTCCGCTGTTCTCCCTGTTGAGCCCGGCTTGCTCCCTGGTATTTACTTCACTTGCCAACATATACAGCAACAATTCATATGACTCTGGTTTTTGGACGGGGACTATGCTTTGTACTGCTTCCATTTGGCGGCTCTGGTTCCCGTTTTGAATCAGTGTCACCTGATAAGCAAACTGCCACTCCGGAAGTGGCATAAAGCGGGGATCGAAGGGAACCCCTGGCGGAAGCAAACCACCTGTTTGCAACCATTCTGCCACCTTCTCTTCAGTCATTTTTCCGGGATGTTTTTTAAAACTGAAAAGAGGATTTTCCATTTGTACATTCCCCCTGTTAATGGAATCTTCCATTTCTCTGGCCAACCATTCCATCTTCCGTCAGCTTCGGGACTGCTCTTTTGTCCTCTTGTTAAATAAACAGCAGATACCATTTGCTCCTCAAAACTCTTTTTCAACTGCCAATCGAACATAAGTGTGATAAAGGAGTCCTTCCTCATCTGTGTTGTAATAGTACATGAATATTTTTTACCATCTGTTATATAATAATCCTATAGCTATTTTATACAAGTCACTGGCAAATTGACAAGTAATTTTTTGAAAAATAACATAAAAAACCTGCAGCCTGTCCTATAACAAAAAAATGTAAAGATCCCCATGTCATCAAAAGCTTATGATACTCAAGAAAGGGCGGCTTCTTCCGCCGGAATGAATATAGAATATCCTGACCAATCTTGGTAGAGTAAATATTACCGAAATGGATTTACTTATGGACGAACCAGTTGACAGAGAAATTTGTTTGTGAAAGGAAATGCTTATGCGAAGAGAATCCCTTTTCTTGATTGCGCTCGGTGTGGGTGTGACAGCCGTTTCCTTTTCGGCAATTTTTATTAAATGGTCTCAAGCCCCGGCGGGAGTCCTGGGGATGTACCGGCTGTTGTTTACCGTGGTGCTGCTGACCCCCTGGATCTGGAGGATGAGGCATGAGATGTATCGGTTATCGGGGAAAGAGTGGTGGTTGCTGGTCAGCTCGGGCTTCTTTTTAGGGCTTCATTTTTTAGGGTGGATGGGCTCGTTAAGGTATACCTCGGTGGCCAGTTCGATGATTTTGCTCAATCTGGGACCTCTGTTTGTGATGATTGGGGCTTATCTGTTTTTTAAGGAAAAATTGCGCTGGCAGGCTTTAATCGGAATGATGATTGCGTTTACCGGGACAGCGATGATTGCCGGGATGGATATTGAATTGGGGCCGACAGCGTTATGGGGGGACTTTTTGTCCATTTTTGGGGCGCTGACGGTAGCCATTCACATGCTGATCGGGCAAAAATTACGCATGAACATCTCTTTCCTAGTGTACAGTTATATTGTTTTTATCGTTGCGGGTCTGGTATTGGCGGCCTTTAATGTAGTTTCCGGAGTACCGCTGCTCGATTATCCGGCGAGAGAATGGGGGCTGTTTTTATTGCTGGCGATTGTTCCTACCATATTTGGCCATTTGCTGTTTAACTGGTTACTTCAATATGTGAAGGCCATCACCATTCAAGTAGCCATATTGGGGGAGCCGGTAGGTGCGATTGTGCTGGCTTATTTTCTGTTGGGGGAGAAGGTTACCCTGATTCAGGGGGTCGGGGGATTTCTATCGATTTGCGGCATTGCATGGTTCATCCGGGTGAAAGATGCAGCCGGTGTACGGCAAGTGGAAAATGAGTGGCAAGAGGCGGGCTAGAAACCTGGCAGGAAAATGGATGTCGGTTGGGGGGTGGTGGGGATGGATGAGAGGGAAGAGCAGGAGCTTTATTGGTTTAGCCAAAGTTCTTATTACATGATGAAATGGAGTGAATCAGCCCGGCCGCAGCTATTTAGCGGTTGGAACTGGGCCGCTTTTTTTCTCCCTATGTTCTGGCTTCCGTTACGAAAAATGTATGGCTGGACTTTTATATTTTTACTTCTCTCTGAGATTGATCTGCTTTTCTTTACAGGAAGCTGGTTTGGATGGCTTATTTGCTTATTCTTCGGACTTTTCGGGAATGCCCTTTATTACAGGCATGCCAGAAATAAAATTAAAACGATGAAGGCAACTGAAGCTGACCCGGTTGATCAACGCTATCAAATCTCGAAAGCGGGGGGAACCAGCCATTGGATTGTCTTGATCTTTATGATGATCGCCCTCTCTTTTTTGTTCATTTTCAATAAAGTTTATCAGGATCTGCTTGCCAGTTGATGGTTGGGGAAGGATTTGGATATTTACTCAGTATCCGGACCGCAGAGGAGAAACAGTTTCGCTTGCAACTGAGGTTTTTGGAATCAAAAACGCCCTTCAGCAAGATTTGCTCTTGAATCAGGGCGTTCTGTATGGCCGTATCTATTATTTTTGTGCAGTTTTGACTTGCTGAATCATGTCCGTATTTTTATCGGTGCGATGATCAATGCAAATATTGGTGATCACCCGGGTTGCCCCATTGGCGATCACATTCTCATGCATCGCTTTGGCCACATCCATCAATTGCCCGATCTCCCCTTCAATGACTGTCGCTGTGGGAGTAATCTGATAGTTTAATCCACTCTGTTCGATAAGGTTTACCGCATCGGTTACATAAGAACTGAAACTTGCTGTATTTGTACCAACAGGAACAACGCTGATTTCCAGAAACGGCAAAGATATCACCCCTGTTTTATATGGTTTTACATATTGTAAAATGCCCCGAACAGACAAAAATGATGCGATGTTTTAGTGCGGTCCGGGAAAACTCATATATAAACCTGTTGAGGGGGAAATACGGAGACAATCATCCCGTTCGGCACCGGTCTTAAATGAGAAGGTTATTTTTTATTTTTCTATTTTTTTAATCCGATGTTCCAAAAATATTGGGATTCGATATTCGATAAATTCTTAGCCTCTTTAAGGTGTTTTCAGTCCGGTTGTTGATCATACGTGACACTATGCCGCTTGGCGCCATGGTTTGCCGGGCAGTTTGGAGATATAATAGGAATCAGAGGGCTGTATTTTATCTCAAAAAGCCGAGAAGACTCCCACTGCAACAAAGTAGGTGGAGGATAAATCGGCTTCGGACGAGGGAGGGCATGAACCCTCTCAGGAGTCCGACGCTTGTTTCAGATTCCATTGACTCATCATTCCTTGATGTGTCACAAACAGCCTCTTTCATTGCTTCTCACCTTATCCTCACCTCCATGAGTTGTACTCATTTTTTCTGTTTTTCAAAATAGTACTTGCAAACGTATGTTCTATATGTTATAACTTGATCTAGTTCGGAGGTGAAAATCAAGTGCAATTTTAACCATTTTCTAAGTATTCAAAAGGACTTGTATAGCAAAAAGAGCAAGATTCCGGGTCAGGATGTGAACGCGTTTATCAACATTCTGAAGGAAGGTTTAAGGATCCTTGCGGTTGGGACGACCGTGTAAGCTTGGTAAACTTCCTGTCACGAGTCAGGACGTCCCCTACCTCTAAGTGTTTGCGTAGGTGGAGGGAGTGTTCAAGATTGGCGCTTTTATCTGTGTTTTCGCAATGGGGGGACCCTGTCGCCCTATTTTCGCTTTTTGGATGAGGAGCAGATGCAAAAGACGGCCTTATTGTGATGGGATTCGCTAAATAAGAAGTTTTGCCAAGGAACCGATAAATAAAGCAAGTAAAAAGATAATGAAATGGCTCGGGGGGACTTTTGGATGAAATGTCAGGTAAGAGATCTATTGATTCATTATGAAGTGTATGGGGAAGGGACACCGATCATTTTCCTGCATGGCTTTGGGGTTAGTCATCGGAGTCTTATGGGATCGATGGAACCTGTTTTTGCATCTCAAAAAGGCTATAAGCGAATCTATGTAGATTTGCCGGGGATGGGACAGACTCCCGGGAAAGCATGGATTAAAAGTTCAGATCACATGCTGGAAACAGTGAGTGAATGGATTGATCACATTCTTCCCAACCAACATTTTATTTTGGTTGGCGAATCGTATGGAGGTTATTTGGCACGAGGTCTTGTGCATCAGAGAATGAAGGAGATCGACGGGCTATTGTTAATTTGTCCCGCTATACATCCTTATGAAAGAATTCTCCCTCCTCAAACGGTTTTAGAAACTGACCCTGATTTATTATCTGAGTTAACTCCGGATGAAGCGGCGGATTTCCAACAAATCTCCGTGATACAAACCAAAAGGATATGGAACAGATTCAAAGATGAAATATCAGCAGAAAAGCACCTTCCGGATATGGATTTTTTAACGAAACTACGAACTGAAGGCTACTCTTTCTCTTTTGACCCGGATTCTCTTCCTGAACCGTTTGCCAAGCCTGCGATGGTTGTTACCGGACGCCAGGACCATATCACCGGCTATCAGGATGCCTGGGGAATCCTGGATCAATACCCGCACGCCTCTTTTTATGTGTTGGATCGGGCCGGACATTTCCTGACCTGGGAACAGGAAAATCTGTTTCATGCGCTGGTGCGTGAATGGCTTGAACGGGTGAGATTGGCAACCGGAGCTTGTGTATAAGAAGTCAGGTATGTCCCTGTGGGGCTCCGTCCCATTGGTGGAGCTAAAAGTTCTCTGATTTCGCCACTCGATTAATCCATCAACACTTTCACAGCAAAAGCCCCTATTTAAGGCCACTCCACATGGAGTAGTTTTGCAAACGGGATTTGCTTCTTGCAATCGCCGTTGGATAACCGAATCACCCTGGAATAGGGATCCACCTTATCGACAAAGCCGCAAAACTGCTCGCGAGAATATTTGGCCGCATAAGTAACCAGGACTGGTTTCTCTTCTTCCAGGGCTTCCCGGAGAATGTAGTTCATATATTCGAGCTGGCTTTCATCCAGTTCGGGCGGAGTAAACTCTTCGGCGCGGCGGCGTTGTTTTAACAGGGCTTCCCTGTGTTCGGGTAAAAACATGCGGCTTCCTTCCCAGAGCATATTTTTTCGATCCGGAATATCGCTCATTTGTAATGACCTCCGATCTTGCGGGAGCGTTCGATTGCCTGCCCGGCCGGGGTGAGGGAAGAGGCGCGCAAGATGGCGGTGGCGCCAAAACGCTGTTTGATTTCATCCATCACATAGCCGAGCTGCATTTCTTTATCCCGGTCTGCAAATAAGCTGAGCTGAACTGTGTCATCCCGTTGCAGTTGGCTTAAACTCACCCCTAAGGAGCGGATTGGCTGTTCATCCCAAAATTTGTCGAACAACTTCCAAGCATGTTGAAAAACCTCCATCGTCTGGTTGGTGGGATCAGGCATTTTCATTTGCCGGTGAAATCCGCTGGGGAACTCAAAGCTGGCTCCGCGGCACCCGACAGTCACGGTCTGCCCCATTAAATGGTGGCTGCGGGTGCGCCGGCATACTTCTTCACACAGTTCCAGAAGAATAACCCGGATTTCCTCCGGGGTGCGGTAATCGCGGGGGAGGGTCATATGATGCCCGATCGCTTTTTGCTGGCTGAAGGACTCTCTGGTGACAGGAGAGGTGTCAATTCCGTTGGCAGTCAGCCACAGGATGTGGCCGTTCACGCCCCAGCGCTTTTTCAACCGTTCGAGCGGAAAACAGGCCAACTCACCGATGGTACGGATTCCCATTCGCTGCAGATGGCGGGACATGCGGCGGCCGACGCCAAACATCCGGTCCACCGGAAGGGGCCACAGATATTTCTTCATATTGTCTCTCGTTAACTGGAAGATCCCGGTCTTATTTTTTTTGGCGAAGTTATCGCATGCCATTTTGCTGAGCACCTTGTTAGGGCCAATTCCGATTCGTCCATAGATGTCCATCTCTGTGCGGATTGCATCCTGGATCTTCTTTGCCATCTCTTCCGGCTCCCCGAAAAGTTTTTCGCTGCCTTTTACGGAGAGAAACTGTTCGTCAATGGAGTAAGGTTCCACGAGATCGCTAAACCGTTCCAAAATCCCGGTAATCCGGAGGGAGGCTTGCAGGTACAGTTCCATCCGGGGGCGGACAACGGTAAGGTGCGGACAATGTTGCCAGGCTTCCCACAGGGTGGTCGCATTTTTAATTCCGTATGATTTGGCAATCGGACAGGCCGCCAGTACAACCCCGCTGCGCCGCTCAGGGTCCCCAGAGACGACAACGGGGCGGTTTTTTAATTCGGGGCGCCTGGCCTTTTCGATGCTGGCATAAAAAGATTGCATGTCAATCAAAAAAACAACAGAATCCATATGAAACACGCTCCATATCAGAACATATGATTGCTTTTATCAGCTATTATATGCAAATATATGTTCGGTTTATAGCGAAAAATGTTTCCAAAAAAGGGGGGCTTCGGTTTCAAGCATCCGCAAGGGCCGAAATCTGGCAGAAAAACAGGTCTTTGCGTTTCCGCGTGATTCGGCTATCATGAAAACAGGAAAATGATCCAACATCGACCGAGAGGGAAATGGGAATGAGTAAAATCATTTATTACAATGGCCATATCACCCCACTCGACCCCACTTGTCCGCAAGCAGAAGCGATTGTTGCAGATGACGGGCGAATTACGGCGATTGGTTCAAATGAGGAGATTTTATTGGATTTTGCCCGGGCAGATGTACGGAAAGTAGATCTTATGGGTGGATATGCATATCCGGGACTGGTTGACAGCCATATGCATCTGTCCAATCTGGGTCAAAAGTTAAGACAGCTGGATTTGACACATTGCCAATCGAAGGAAGAGATGCTGTTTGCCATCAGGCAAAGGGCGGAAACAATTAAACCGGGTGAATGGATTCTGGGGATGGGCTGGGATGAAAACAAGATACAGGGCCGGGTTCCCAGTTTGGCTGAGCTGGATGCGGTCGCTTCTAACCACCCTGTCTTCCTCAGCCGAATTTGTTTTCATGCTTACCTGGTTAATAGCCGTGCCTATCAACTGGCCGGAGTGGGGCCTGATCAGCCGGATCCCGAGAACGGGGCTTACGGACGGGATGAAACCGGGAAATTAAACGGATGGGTTTATGAAAATGCTGCCAATCCTTTTTATGATGCCCAGCCGGAGCCGGACTATGCCGAGAAAAAAGAATCAATTCGCCAGGCCATGAAAATGGCGCTTTCCTGTGGATTGACCGGTGTACATACGGAGGATTTAAGATATATCGGCAGTGTGCGGGATATGATCCGTATCTGTCGGGAATTGATTGAAGAAGGAGTGCTCCTGCGGACACATCAGCTCATCTATTATCCATTTTTAACGGAATTGGACGAGTTGAAGATACGGGCCGGACAGGGAGATGAATGGTTTCGGATCGGGGCCTTGAAAATGTTTGCAGATGGAGCCATCGGCGGACGGACAGCCCTCTTATCTGAACCCTACGCTGATGATCCCGGAAACTGTGGAATCGCTATTCATGAACAAGCAGAATTGCTTTATCTGACTGCTCAGGCAGCGGATCGGGGAATGCCTGTCGCTGTTCATGCGATTGGAGATGAGGCAGCGGATCGGGTGATCCAGGCTATGCAAGCGTATCCGATAGATCCCGACAAGGGGAGCCGCTTGCGCCACCGGCTTATCCACGGGCAGTTTCTGCGTGCCGATCTTGTGGAGATGCTCAGACGGATGGAAGTAGCGATAGATATCCAGCCCCGGTTTGTGGCCAGTGATTTTCCGTGGGTCCTGGAACGGGTGGGCGAAGAGCGTACCGCCTATGCTTATGCGTGGAAAGCGCTTTTACAGGCCGGCATCCGCTGTGCAGGCGGAAGCGATGCACCTATAGAGCCGCTGCACCCGCTGCTGGGAATCCATGCGGCGGTAACCCGGAGGCGGCCGGACGATCCTCCCAGTCATCCCGGTTATCTGCCTGGACAGAAGCTTGCCCCTTTGGAAGCGCTGTTGTTATTTACAGAGGGAAGCGCCTATGCGGCGGGGGAAGAGCATGAGCGGGGAACGCTGTCTGTAGGAAAATACGCTGATCTCTCGGTCTATGATCGTGATCTGTTAACGATTGACCCGGATGAACTTCTGCAAGCACAAACCATGTTTACCATTGTCAGCGGAAAAGTGGCTTACCAGGCATAAAGCCATGAGTCTCTCGTTTGAAACGGTTGATAAAAGATCCTGTATTGGATTAGAGCCATCCCCAGCCTGTTTGCCGGAGGGCAAAAATGGGCGGGAGACGGCTTTTTTTTCATTTCATCAGCTGGATGATTTTCGCTGGTTCTTTTTTGTCAACATGTAACATAACATAGCTTCAGAGGTGATCTCATGGCCATCATCAACGCACCCGAAGAACATGTAAAGCTACTGGCTAGATTGATGCGTGCAGAGGCAGAGGGAGATGGGCGGATGGGCATGATGCTGGTCGGGAATGTGGGTGTCAATCGTGTCCTGGGGAACTGTCTGGACTTTGAGGGGATCAGGACCATCCAGCAAATGGTTTTTCAATCTCCCGGCGGCTTTGAGGCTGTGCAAAAATCATATTTTTACCAGCGGGCACGGCAAAAAGATATCCGTCTTGCACGGCGCGTGATCCGCGGAGAACGTATGGAACCGGCAAAGTACGCGTTATGGTTTTTCCGTCCGCCCGGTGCATGTCCGAGTACCTGGTTTAACCAGGCCCACAGCGGACGCTATAAAAGCCATTGCTTTTACATACCCTCACAAAATGCATGCCCGAAAGTTTATCTTGTCTAGGAGGAGAAATAAATGTATTGGAATTACCCATATGGAATGGTTTCACACGCGGGAGCGGTTACACAGCAACGACAGGAGCGTGATCGTGATCGCATTTTTTCTGAAGATTTCTTACAGAGAAATATAGGGAAAAGAGTTACTGTTTACATGACGTTTGATGCGAGCAGCCAGTGGAGGGATAAAGTATTTACCGGTGTGCTTCGCCGGGTAGGCCGTGACTTTTTTGTAATTCGTGATCAAAAAACCGGCAGAGATATCATGCTGTTAAACATTAATCTGGATTATATTGTTTTTGAAGAGCAAACATCTGGCATGTCTGATGAAACAAATTAAAAAAGATTCAGGTAAATCATGTGTATGGTAATTGCTATTTAGTAATTTAACATTTAAAATAGAAGAAGAGTTTAGTGAATAGACTATCTCGAATAAAGTCGAAGAAACCCCGAACCTCTGCAGGTCGGGGTCGTTTTTGCGAAAAAAGGTTGCCAGGGTGTGTATTTTGTTTATTCCAGGACATAAGCCAGTGCATCCAGTGCCTGCTCCGGCGTTTCAACGACTGCCTGTGCACGCTGGGCCAGTTCTTTCAACGGGTGATGCAGGCTTTCAGGGCGAACGAGAATCAGCGGTTTGCCTGACGCGATGGCGGCTGAGGCATCCATGGCGGTATTCCACTGGCGGTACTTTTCGCCAAATAAAGCAATGACAACGTCTGCTTTTTGCATCCAGATTCGCGTGCGCAAGTTATTAAATTCAGAGGCAGCATGGTCACGGAAAACGGCATTGGGCTGTTTTCCTTTAATTGTTTCACCGATCGCGTCTGAACGGTCGTGATCCTCCTGGGGACCTTTAAAAAGGATGGGAAGTTGACGTTCTTCGGCCATTTTGCGCATTTTGTCGCGCCAGTCGTCATGAATTTGTCCGGCCAGGTAGACGATGAGTTCCATATTGGGGGCTCCTTTCATTTTTTCTGTTGAAAGTGTGTGTGACAGGGGAAGGCAGGATGCTTTAAATCTGATTGTAACAAATCATTTTGGGATAGATCTACAAGTTCAGGAGATAAGGTGAGGTTGTTTATGGACGAAAAAGAGAGATATATAGAAAAACAATGTGAGGAAGCCGGGGCAACCGTTGCCGTTTTAGCGCCAACACAGGGAATGAATCAGCATGAGCCGCCGGGCCGTGAAAATCTCCAAACAGAGGGGCGGGGAAATTCACAGACAGCCCAGCCGGACCTTTTTGATCCGCATAAACCACTGTGGAAGACGCTGTTCACCTTTTTGGTGCCGCTGATGTTGAGCAATGCGTTAAACTCGCTGGGCGGAACAGTGAGCTCCGTCATTATGGGAAGGGGACTGGGGGAAAGTACATTGGCGGCCGCCAGTGCTGTTTTTCCTGTAACTTTTTTTCTGATCTCGTTAGTGATTGGGCTGGGGAGTGCCAGTTCCATCCTGATTGGACAGGCGTATGGGGGAAGAGAGGAGGAGCGTTTAAAGCAGACGGTGAATACCTCACTCAAATTAGCTTTTCTGCTCGGGGTCCTTATGGCTGCAGTTGGCGTTCTTTTTACCCGGCAATTATTTGAATTAATCGGCACCCCGCCCTCCATCATTCACCTTTCTACAGATTTTGCCCGGATTTTGTTTGCTTTTCTACCGATTCAGTTTATCTATATCAATTACACAACCTTCCTGCGGGGAACAGGTGACTCGAAGACACCATTCTACTTTTTGATTATCAGTACATTTTTAAATATTCTGCTCACCCCGTTTATCGCTTTTGGCTGGCTGGGGTTGCCGGCGATGGGAATTGAAGGGGTGGCGTTGGCCAACATTATCTCCATCACAGTTGCACTCTGTCTGCTGCTCTTTTATTTGAAACGAAAAAATCATGTTCTCGCTTTGGATGGCAGCTTTTTTGCCAGTATGAAAATGGACGGGCAAATTGTAAAGCTTCTCATCAAAATCGGTTTGCCCACCAGTATTCAAATGGTGTTTGTCTCTTTGTCTTCCGTGGCGGTGATTTTCCTGATTAATGCTTATGGAGAAAAGGCAACGGCCGCTTATGGTGCTGTCATACAGGTGATTACCTATGTACAGTTGCCCGCTTTAAGCCTGGGAATGGCTGCCGGGATCTTTGGTTCGCAATTAATTGGAGCCAATAAAGTAAAACGTTTAAAAGAATTGTTGTTTAGCGCCGTTACTCTTAACTACATCATTGGTGTCACCCTGGTGAGTACGGTTTATCTGTTTAGCGGATTTATTCTGTCATGGTTCCTGGTTGAGCCTTCCACACTTGCAACCGCGAAAAAAATTCTCTTTATTGTCCTCTGGTCGTACATGATTTTCGGTCACGGGTCAATCCTGTCCGGAATGATGCGGTCCAGCGGCACCGTTTTCTGGCCTACCTTGATCGGAATTGTGTCAATTTGGGGAGTACAGGTCCCTTTCGCTTATTTTCTGTCTCACCAGGTCGGGTTAACGGGGATTTGGATAGCCTATCCCATCTCCTTTCTGTTTAATGTGGCCGTTCAGTACTTGTATTACCGCTATTTCTGGCGGACGAAACAGCATCAAAGCTTTTTTGCCAAACCTTCCTCCCAAGAGTAAAACAGGGAGATTCCAAATAAAATCAGGCACGGGCGCACCTTCGCGGATGGATGCAGGCTACTGCACCAAATGCAGCAAGAAGCCCGCCATTTCAATGATGATGCAGTTTACGAAAAAGAGTCGGGGAAGAACGGCTCTTTTTTATTTTATCTGCAAAAAAGTTATTGACAGTTGTTTTTTTTGTGTGTATTCTACATTTAACAGCCAACAAAACCTACTTAATCGATAGGAATTAACAAATTATCTTTAATTGAATCAAAACCTTTCTTCATTTAGAGAGGGGGAGGGACTTGGCCCTGTGAACCCTCGGCAACCGGCCCGGATTCCGGGCAAGGTGCCAAATCCGGAGAATGTCTGGGGACATTCAAAGATGAGGAGAGAAAAGTGAGCCTTCAACCCTTTTTCTCTCCCGGGAAAGGGATTTTTTTATAAGGAGTGGTATGATGGCCAGGCAGTGGAAATGGGGCGAAAATCCGGACAAACTGAATAAGGTTGAACTGCAAAAATTAGAGCAGGACGGTCTGGATATTATTGATGAGATTGTTAATGTTTACGCCGTGAACGGATTTGAATCCATACCGGAAGAGAAGTTCTCCCTGTTTAAATGGGCCGGTGTGTATCAGCAAAAACCCAAAAAAGACGGGTATTTTATGATGCGGATTCGCATTCCCGGCGGTGTGCTTACCAGTGAACAGGCCCGCGTTCTGGCACAACTGGGGCAGGAGTACGGGCGCGGGCTGATCGATGTGACCACTCGCCAGGCGGTGCAATACCACTGGTTGCGTATTGAACATTTTCCAGATATCTTCCGCCGTTTGGGAGAGGTGGGTCTGCACTCTTATGAGGCATGCGGCGATTGCCCCCGTACGATTGTCGGTAACCCGCTGGCAGGGATTGATGCAAATGAGCTCATTGACACCCGTCCCATTGTAAAAGCTTTGGAGAAGGAATTTTTACTGAATCGTGACTTCTCCAATTTGCCGCGAAAATATAAAATGTCGATTTCCTCCAGCATTTACAACCCGGCTAACGCTCAAATCAATGATTTGTCCTTTACTCCGGCGGTCAAGGAGATTGACGGTGAGGAAGTGGTTGGTTTCCACGTCTGGGTGGGCGGCGGGCTCTCCAATCGCCCTCATCTGGCGAAGCAATTAGATATTTTTGTCAGGCCCGAACAAGTGGTAGATGTTGCTGTAGGGATTACAACCGTTTTCCGCGATTATGGATACCGTGAAAAACGGCACAGAGCCAGGCTGAAGTTTTTAGTGGCTGACTGGGGGCCGGAAAAGTTCCTGGAAGTGTTAACGGGCATTATCGGACCGTATCCGAAACGGGGAGAAGACAAAATTGCCGATTGGAATGCGGGATACTTCACCGGTGTCCATCCGCAAAAGCAGGAAGGCTATTCCTATGTGGGTCTCAATATCCCCATCGGACGGACTTCTGCGGAGGAGTTTTTCCAGCTTGCCGATCTGGCGGACCAGTACGGTTCCGGATCTCTCCGTACAGTTAATACACAAAACATCATCATTTCGGATGTGCCAAACGAGAAAGTGGAAAAACTGCTGCAGGAGCCGCTGTTGAAGCGTCTCTCGCCCAGGCCGAAAGCATTTGAAGGACACGCTGTATCCTGTACCGGGGTGGAGTTTTGCAATCTGGCCCTCACGGAAACAAAGGGTTTGATGAAGCGGGTTGTGGAGTACCTGGATGAGCATGTTGAACTGGATACCCCCATTCGCCTGCATATCAACGGTTGCCCCAACTCCTGCGGGCAACAGCAGATAGCCGACATCGGCCTGATGGGCGGTAAGATGAAAACGGCAAATGGCATGCAGGAAGCTTATACGATTTCCGTTGGCGGACATCTGTATGGCGAAGGGGAGTTTAATACACAGTTGAAAGGCCGGGTACTGGCAAATGATGTGGCTCCTGTATTGAAAGAACTGGTTGTTTTCTTTAAAGAGAACAAGCAAGAAGGAGAGAACTTCACCCGGTTCGTTCAACGCGTGGGAACCGCTCCATTCCAGGAGAAACTCGACCAGGCTCTAAAGCAGGTGGTTTCCTAAATGAGCGGCCAGGAACTGTATCTGTATCGTTTGGAGGCGGAAGTGGAAGAGAAAGGAATCTATCATATCATTGTGCTTGCACCGTCAGATGAAAAAGCTTTTGACTATGCAGAGAAAGAGCTGGAACGTTACACCATCGCCACACCGGAAGTGAAGGAATGGGTCCTTGAAGAAAAAAAACGGGTTCGTTCAGGTGCCGGCTATGTGATAGAATAAGTTTTTTCAAAAAAAGTGTGACAACATAAGCGACAGACGAATATGGATTGGGAGAGGGAGGGAGCAGATATGAGCAGACCATCGACAGAACAAGCAGTGCTTCAAGACATATCTGCCAATACAACCGAAGAACAGTTCAAACAAGTGGCAGATGAACTTAAACATGCTCATCCCATCGATATCATTCGTTGGGGTGTGGAGCAAATCGGAGCCTCTGCCATCACCTTGGCATGCAGCTTCGGTTACGAAGATGTGGCACTGGTAGATATGGTTTCAAAGGTTGATCCGGAAGTAGATATTTTTTATCTGGATACAAACTTGCATTTCTCTGAGACGTACGAGGTGAGAGACCGCCTCAGGAAACGGTATCCGTTGAATTTTATACGTGTAACTCCCGCGCTCACTCTGGAAGAGCAGGCCGCAGAATATGGTGACGAGTTATGGAAACGCGACCCGGACCAATGCTGCCGCATGCGAAAGGTTGAACCATTGAAACAGATTTTGTCCGGTTATCAGGGATGGATCACCGGGATCCGCCGGGAGCAATCAATTACACGGGCACATACTGAAGTGGTGGAGTGGGATGCGGGATTTGGGTTGATCAAACTTAATCCGCTTGCTTTTTGGACAACAGAACAAGTATGGTCTTACATTCATGAACATAACATCCCGTATAACCGCTTGCATGATCAAAATTATCCAAGCATTGGATGTTTCCCATGTACTCGGCAAGTAAAACCTGGCGAAGATCCGCGGGCAGGGCGCTGGGCAGGAAGCACCAAGACAGAATGCGGACTTCACAATAGTCTGGTCAAATGATCCTGGCAATCGTAGGTACTGGATTTGTCGTCGGCTTTCTGGTCGGGCTCACCGGGATGGGAGGGGGATTGCTGATGACTCCCCTCCTGATTTTGCTGTATGGCTTTTCACCTACGATGGCAGTAGGAACCGACCTGATTTACGCTGCGACGACAAAGGCGTTTGGAAGCTACCAGCATTTCAGGCAAAAAACAGTCGACTGGGGAATTGTAAAGAAGCTGGCACAGGGAAGTATACCAGGCGGTATTGCTGGTGTGCTGATGATTCGTTTACTGGATCGGACCACTTCTCTGCCGGTCGAAGAGGTGTTGGGCCATATACTGGGCATCACCTTTATCTTTGTTTCTCTGTTTATGTTATCTCAACTGCTGAAACGACACGGCCAAAGGCCTGCCAAACCGGCGTGGAAAGTCCCCATACGGCTTGTCGGCCTCTTAGGCGGGCTGTTAGTTGGACTTACCTCTGTCGGCAGCGGAACCCTGTTTATGGTAGTCCTGTTGTCCAGTACCTCTTTATCAGCAGCTTTGCTGGTAGGAACGGATGTGGTACACGCCTTTTTTCTTACCTTAAGTGCGGGGGTTTTACATGCATCGATGGGACATGTGGATTGGTCATTTGTGTCCTGGCTGTTAGTCGGTTCCATTCCCGGAATCTTGTTGGGCGGTCGTTTGACCTTACGTGTGCCGGAACTCCTACTCAGATTAGCGATCATTCTCGTCTTATTGTTCACAGGAATCAAAATGGTTTGAAGGGAGAAGCATTATGGGAGAAACGATAGCCCCTCATGGCGGCATCTTAGTGAATCGAATCTTAGAAGGGAAAGAAAGGGAAGAGTGGCTGTCGCGGGCAGCCACCTTTCCTTCATGGACAGCTTCCCCGGTGACAAGAGCTGACCTGATCTGTATCGCCACCGGTATATATTCACCACTGTCCGGTTTTCTGCGGGAGGAGGATTATCTTGCTGTCCGGGATACGATGCGCCTTGCCAGCGGTACAGTGTGGAGTATTCCCGTCACCTTGCCTGTTCCACGGGAGCTTGCGGGAGAAGTAGCCGGTTCTTCCTATGTTGCCTTGCGCGAGGAAAAAGGAACGATCCTGGCAGTGGTCAAGGTGGAAAGTTTGTATCAGGTGGATGTAAAGGAAGAGGCAAAACAGGTGTTTCGCACGACAGACACCGAACATCCCGGCGTGGCCCGTTTGTATCAACAGTCTTCCCTCTATCTTGGCGGGGAAATCTGGTTGCTGAACCGCCCGGATCAGGGGGAATTTGCGGAGTATTATTTCGACCCTGTTCAAACACGGGCGATTTTCCGGGAGAAAGGGTGGCGTCGCGTTGTCGGCTTCCAAACTCGCAACCCTGTACACCGCGCCCATGAATATATCCAAAAAGCAGCGCTGGAAACTGTGGACGGATTATTTCTCAACCCTCTCGTCGGAGCGACAAAAGCTGATGATATCCCTGCCGATGTCCGCATGAAAAGTTACAACGTGATTTTGGAGAACTATTATCCGAAGGAACGTGTCTTTTTTGCAGCATTTCCGGCGGCAATGAGATATGCCGGACCGCGTGAAGCGATCCTTCATGCTATTTCCCGCCAAAATTACGGTTGTACCCATTTTATTGTCGGCCGGGACCATGCGGGTGTGGGGGACTATTACGGGACCTATGATGCCCAGAAAATTTTTGACAACTTCACCAGTGAAGAACTGGGCATTACCCCGCTCTTTTTTGAACACAGTTTCTATTGCAAAAAGTGCAGCGGCATGGCTTCTTATAAAACATGTCCCCATTCCTCCGAACATCATGTCATTCTCTCGGGAACAAAAGTGAGAAAAATGTTGCATGCAGGGGAAACGCCTCCGCCGGAATTTTCCCGTCCGGAAGTGGTACGGGTTCTTATCGAAGGTTTGAGGGAAAAAAGTATGGCGCAGTAATAACGAAACCGGTGTACTGATCAATAGAGGGGGTCCTTCACGTATTTTTACGTGGGGGACCTTTTTTTTCCTTTTACTCAGGTCGTAAAGAATGGATTGATGCAGCCGGGATTAAAACAGTATGCAGTCCTTGAATACTGCTGCAATGACGTATCAAATTCCGGGTCCCCAAACCTCTTTCTTAACGATTCTTCTTGGCCAGTCTGTCATATTGCATTTTGAACAGCTTTAGCAAATGAGAAATGTCTTGCTCTCCTTTGATCCAAAAACTTACCCAACCTGAATTGGGAAGAACATGATGTGGCTGTGCCAGTCCTGCTTGAATGAGCTCATCTCGAATAGATTTAGGAAAAGGAAAGTCAGCAAGTTCTTCGCCATGTATATGGCCCAATTCTTTATTTTTATAGCGGAACTCAACTCCCCCAAACCGATGTGCATGATCACTGACACCATCCCAACTAAGAAGCTCCTGTCTTAACGATTCAAGTATCATTCGTCTTGCCCTCCATCTTTCGTTTATCAACAAGCTCAATGATTACTTTCCCTGTCGGCTTGTTTAATAAACATAATATACATAAATATTTATTAATTCTGTTTTGGGGTGAAGGGAGATAATCTAAGTGAACAAGTTTAAAATGAGGATAGAAGATTCCCCCCTATACAGAATTTAGCGAAGAGAGATAGGGGGAAATAATGATACTCAGAGGAGGCCTGCTTATGTCCATTCCAATCGGTGTGCAATTATATACACTGAGAAATGAAGCAGAAAAGGATTTTGTCGGTGTACTGGAAAAGGTAAAGGAGATTGGGTATGAAGGGATTGAGTTTGCAGGTTTTGGCGGGCTGTCTGTAAGGGAAGTGAAAAAGGCGGTTGATCAACAGGGCCTGGTTCCTGTTTCTTCCCATGTACCACTGGATTTGCTTGAATATGATCTTGATCAAGTCATAGCCGATCATGCGGAGCTGGGGGTGAAGTTTCTTGTCTGTCCCTGGGTGGAGGAGGAAAGGCGAAAAGGGACTGGGGATTATCAAAAGCTGGCCGAAACGTTCAATCATATTGGAAGAAAATGCCTGGAAGCCGGTTTTCAGTTTTGCTACCATCATCATGAGTTTGAGTTTGTGCGATTTAGCGGAGAACAGGTCCCTGCGCTGGATCTGTTACTTCAGCAGACAAATGAGCGAAATGTTCACTTGGAGCTTGATGTTTACTGGGCTGCCTATGCCGGAGAATCACCGGTTCAGTATTTAAAGCGCTATCAAGGGCGCTGTCCCCTTGTCCACCTGAAGGATATGGAGGCGTTGGAGAAGCGGTCGTTTGCAGAAGTTGGTGAGGGAATCCTTCCGATTGGCGAGATTATCGCTGCAAGCCATCAAACCGGGGTTGAGTGGCTTATTGTGGAACAGGATGAATGTCAACGCCCGCCGCTGGAAAGTGTCCGGATCAGCATGGAAAATTTAAGGAAAAAAGGGTATGTTGCCGGAGTATAATGGAAAACAGATGGGGGACATGATTCCTCTGAACCATGTCTCCTTTCTGTGAAAGTGTGTATTTAAAGGGGAAAGCAGAATTATGTCTCGCTCCCGACTGGTGTCCTGCAAGAAAGTAAAAATGGCCGCTCCCCTGAATTCTGCTTTCCCAGCCTGATTAAAACTTTCATCATGAAGGTTCTCAATAAAGATTCATCGCAGGAAGCGGGCAATCAGTGGCTTGATATCCTCAATGGGAATGGCAAAGCCCATACTCTGTGAGGGATAAATAATCAGGGTGTTGATGCCGATCACTTCACCCAGAATATTCACTAACGGACCCCCGCTGCTTCCGGGATTGATGGCGGCATCTGTTTGGATCACTTTGTTATAGAAGCGGTTGCCTACACGCAAGGGCCTGTTTTTTCCGCTGATTACCCCGACGGTAACGGTTTGTTCCATGCCAAACGGATTGCCGACGGCCAGAACCCATTCTCCTACTTGTGTGGATGAGGAGGTGCCGAGTTTTAGAGGTTTTAAGGAACGGGAAGTGTTTATTTTCAGGACTGCGAGATCATGGTGTTCGTTTGTCCAAACAGGTGCTGCCGGGAAAGGGCTGCGAAAACCTTCAACTTTGACAAGGATGCTGGAAGAATCGTGAATCACATGCTCATTGGTTAAAATATAGCCATTGGGATGAATAATAAAACCGGAACCAAACTGGTTGGCGGGCTGTTCATGGGAACGGGACAAATCCGGGAACAACAGACTCAAAATTTCCTCATTCATGAAAGACGGCTTTGACTTCTCCTTCGTGACGATTGAAACAACACTGTTTTTTACATGACGGACCACAGATACAAAAACGTTGGCAGGATGTACTGAAGCGGTTTGGGCATCTGAACGCGGCAAGCGGATTTTACGCTGGTACATCTGTTTCACTCCCAACCCAGCCTGTATAAAACGGGTGATACATCATATGAACGGACCGGGCAAAGGGATCGGGGCAACCTCCCAGAAGCAGCTCAAATGCCAAAACATCTTTTTGCTTCTCTTAAATCCTGCCTCAAAATCCGGCAAAGGCGGGAGAATTTACTTCACGGGCAGGATAAATATCACCATCATAATAAAATGAATGATGGTTCCGCCCATGATAAACAGATGAAAAATCTCATGGAAACCAAACTTATTGGGGAAAAAGTCGAAAATTTTAGTTGCGTAGATGACTGCCCCAATTGTGTAGACAACACCACCGGCAAACATAAGAATAATGGCTCCGACAGGCAATGAGTGCACCAGTTGCCCGATCGGAATTAAAGCAATCCAGCCTAAACAGACATAAAAGGCAGTAGACAAATAGCGCGGTGCATGGATAAACCAAATTTTTAAAAATATACCGATCAATGTGAGCAACCAGACAGAAGATAACATGATCCATTTCCATAACCCTTCTAATCCATAATAAAGGACGGGAGTATAGGAACCAGCAATAAGCACGTAGATCGCAATATGGTCAATTTTTTTCAAAATCAGTTCTTTGCGTGGTGTAGTTCGTACCCAGTGATATAAAGAACTTGCCCCATACAGCAAAATCACACTTACTCCATAGATGGTCATGGTGATCAGTTTGGAAAGATTATCTTTCGACAGAATGATAAGAAAGACTAATCCCACAATCCCGGCGAGAAAAGTGATAAAATGGGTCCAGGTATTCACAGGCTCTTTCATTTTTAAACGTCGGAACAATTCGGGGTCCTCCTTTTTTAAGATCGAGGGATTACATAACAGACACTTTCACAGAAAAAATTGACCCGGTTGAAATGAATAATCTCTTAATTATACCTTTTTTAATACCTGCAAACCAGGATTTTTTTGTGATAAAATACAGAATATTAGCGATAAATATCAGATAGTCTTCAGTTTTTGCAGGTCATTAATTGAACCGGGAGGCTCTGTGATGAAAATTTATATATCTATCGATATGGAGGGAATTGCAGGCGTTGCGGCAGGGGATCATGTGTTACCGGGAAGCAGTGATTATCATCGTTTTCGCCGTTTGATGACACAGGAAGCCAATGCGGCGATTCAGGGAGCGATTGACGGTGGGGCCACAGAGATTGTGGTCAACGACTCGCACGCTTCTATGACAAATCTTCTGATTGAAGAGCTTCACTCCGAAGCGCGTCTCATCAGTGGAAGCAATAAGCCCCTTCTGCAAATGGAAGGGATTGACAGCAGTTTTGATGCTGTTTTTCTGGTTGGTTATCATCAGCGTGAGGGCGGTGGTGACGGAGTTCTCAACCATACGTTCATGGGCAAGATCGTTTATGACATCCGGATCAATGGACAACCGGTTGACGAAGCTATTACCAACGCAGGAATTGCCGGCTATTACGGTGTGCCGGTTGCACTGGTTACGGGGGACAGCGCGGTTTGCGGCCATGCCGGCGAACGGCTTCCGGGAGTGGTCACTGCACCTGTGAAAGAGCCGTTGGATCGCTATGCCAGTCTGTCCTTAACCCCGGAAAAAGCCCATCAGTTGATTCATGACAGGGCATCCAGGGCGGTGCAGAATGTACGTACTGGCCAAATAAAGCCTTATCAGACTAAGGGGCCATTTACTTTTGAAGTTGACTTTAAAAGAACCGCACCTGCTCTCATGGCCACGTTGCTTCCCAATGTTGAACGGACCGGCCCACGTACCATTGCGCTGACGGATGATGATTATTTGCGGGCTTTTAAGTTGTTTCATGCTTGTCTTCTCATCGGTGACAAAGTATTCGACGGGTCGTTAATCTAGAAGTTTTCCCCCTTTAAACACAAAACAAGGTTGCCTGTTCTTGTTTTGACAGGCAGCCTTGTTTTGTGGGCAGAGAAAAACAGTTGCCCCTCTTACCTTATTGTAAACTGAAAAATAAAATAAGTTGACAATTATCTGCCCAATTTTTATCCTGAATAAGGACGATCTTAGGAGGGGAGTTTTCATATGAGCAAATCGGCTTTATCAGTTCGTAATATGACATTTATCGCTATGTTTGTCGCATTATTGGCTATTGGGGGACAAATTAGTATCCAGACCGTGATCCCGATTACGATGCAAACGTTTGTCGTTATGCTGGCAGGGTCGATTCTCGGGGCACGGCGCGGGTTTGTGAGTATGCTTGTATTTATTGCCCTGGTGGCTGCCGGTGCACCGTTGTTAAGCGGGTGGAAAAGTGGTCCCGGAGCTTTAGTGGGTCCAACCGGCGGCTATATTGTAAGCTGGCCGTTCGCCGCATTTCTGATGGGATTGATAGTGGAGAAGTTTGCGGCAAAGGGGCCGCTAAAGGCCTGGCAGATCACACTTGCACATATCACCGGGGGCATTCTCCTGGTACATCTGATCGGTTTTCCCTGGGCAGTGGCTGCTTTAAAGCTGCCATTAAATATGGAAACCTTTATTTCTTCCTTTCTCATTTTCATGCCGGGAGATTTGATCAAAGCGTTTGTGGCAACACCGGTGGCTCTTGCTGTTTACAGGGCAGTTCCCTGGTTGAAACCAAGGCGCCGGGAACGGGAAAACCAGTAATCCATCAAACAAAAAAAGTGTCCGTTGAGGACACTTTTTTGTTAGACAGGCAGCATCGTAAGATCAGTATGGTTTTTAACAAACTGCATAAAGCGGTCATTTAGTGGAAGAATTAAGTCCGTAGCGCCTCTGGTATAAAGACCCTGGCGATTGATGATATGCAGCTCGCCAACGGAAATTTTATAGCATTTAGCGGAAAAATTGCGGTGGGTCCAACTTTCTTCAATAAATGATTTCGGCAGATGCGCCGATTTTTTTATTTCATAAGGAATTACTCCGATCACATCATCTAAGAGAATATGATAGGAGAGGTGGGGTTTTTGAAAGACAAACTCTTTGGTTGTCAGTGTAAACCCCAGATTGTTCCGTTTCTGGGAGATAAGCAGATCACCGGCCAGGCGTTTAACAGGGATAAAATTTGAGTATGACATGTTTTGCACCTTTCATGATCTGATATATGTACTATTGTATCATGTACGTCAAACAGGATGTTATGAGGAGGACGAAAAGTGAAGACAATAGCAGATGTACGCAAATTATTGAAAAATTTCGGGACGGTCATCTATACCGGGGATGTTGAGGGGGATATTGATCTCATGTTAGAGGAATTAAAGGAATTAAATGAAACAGGACTCATTGAGCGTGAAATATTTTTACAAGCATATGGGATATTAGTAAGTACACAAAACAAAAACTGACCTGTGCAAGGTGAAGGAGGCTTTGCTTTTTGAATCCCCTTTTGCAAAAAAATCAATCGAACATTTACAGAGAGAAGGGACCAAAAAAACGGGATTTGAACGGGTGTTGGGCTTGTGGACCCTGACGGCGATCGACTGGGCGGAATGATTGGTCGGGAATCTTTGTTCTCACCAGAGTAGCAACTGCTGCCAAACCAGATCCTGCAATCCTCATTTCATTTATCATCGCCGGCCTGGCCAGTGCTGCTGCCGCTTTGTGTTATGCAGAGTTTTCCGGGCTGATCCCGGTTGCCGGGAGTACCTATACTTACAGCTATACCGTTCTGGGTGAATTTGTTGCCTGGATGATTGGCTGGGACTTAATCCTGGAATACGCACCGGTGACTCCAATTGTCGGGATTATTGCTTCCATCTGGCTGATCATCAGGCTGCCTCCCGTGACATGGGGTGTTTTTCCATTCTCCCTGGGGATTGTGCTTTATTTCCTTTACGGAATCTGCCATAGTGAGTTGGCGAAGGCAGAGAAAGGAACGGGCGGATCATGATTGTGATAAACTCAAAATACGGAACCCCGCCTCTTCCAGCTTTTGTTTAATTTCTTCCGTATACGGGGAGTGTTGGATTTTTAACAAGATGCGCCGAATCGCTTTGTCTCCGGCATCAAAGGTGACTATAGAGATAATATTCAGGTTATACGGTTTGAGACAAGCGAGCAAATGCTCCAGCTCATGAGGAAAATCCACGATCACCCCCAGCATAAACCGGGCTCCGGGAACATGATGGCCGTAAGTAGCTTCCAGTACCGCTTCAATGTCACTGATTTTCACAATACCCAAAAAAGAAAAACCATCTTCATCGACGATCGGAACAAACGGATAACGCACAATCACAGGCAAGGTTTCCTCGAAATTGGCGTTAATCGACAGGGGCTTTACCCAGTGCAGGCTTTGGATCACCCTGTATTTGCTCAAATCCTGGTTGAGTGTCCCTTCCTCTTTCGATAACAGAAATTTAAATATATAGGAATAACCAGTAATTCCTACAAAGAAACCTTGAACATTAACTACAGGAATGGAGTCTAAGTGATTTTCTTACAGAATTTGAATACATTTTTGTAAGTTTGTTTCCGGTGTTACTGTTGCAATTTGCTTGACGGATGTTAAACAATTTTTAATAAACAATATAAATCAATCCTTTTTAATATATTTTTATATAATAATACAACAAAATGGGAGACCTGTAGTATCATCATGATGTTGACTATTTCTGAGGGGGACCCAATGGTGCAAGAAACACTCCGACGAGCGAAAGAAATAGCTGCCGCTCTCGCAAAGCAGGCAGGAGAGATGGCCAAAGCGCAGTTTGACCGGGATAAACGGGTGATGTTCAAAAGTGAGTTTGATGATCTGGTAACTGAGGTTGAGAGCAAGCAGAAAAGCTGATTATCGAGGGATTGAAATCCGGCTTTCCCCATCATCGTTTCAAGGGAGAAGAGTTTGGCTGGTCTGATGAAGAAGAAAGTGAATGGGTGTGGCTGGTTGATCCCCTGGATGGAACAAATAATTATGCGATCGGACACCCGCTGTATGCCGTTTGCATCACCTGTATCTACCGTGGAGAACCGTTGCTGGGCGTGATTTATGACTCTCATTTGGACAACATGTACATTGCTGAAAAAGGAAACGGGGTTACATGTAACGGTGTTCCGTTGCGAATGAAAAAAAGGGAATTTCGACTACCCACTTTTGCCTGGATTCAAGGACATCAGGTGCAAAAAGATCCTGTGGCGATGCAGTTAAAACAGCATTTGGATCAGGTATGTAAGCGTGTCTTGCGATTGTGGGCACCTGCTTTGGTCTGGTGCATGCTGGCGAGAGGGGATATTGATGGAGTCCTGCTGTACAACTCCGAAGGTGATGACCTGTATGCCGGCCTGCTTGTCGCCCGGGAAGCAGGGGCGATCACTGTTGACTATAACGGAAATCCGTTTGTCGGAATGAAGAAGGAACCGTACATATTAGCCTGCCATCCTGACCGGAAAGAAGAGTTTCTCCGGTTGGTTTATAATGGGATGGCAAAAAATAACAGGGGATGACTGCCGATAGAGAATTAAATCCGGCCATCGGGCGGGCCGGATTTTTTAAATAAAAGATGGCAATGAAACGTTTGTTCATTGATTCATTTTATACGGAGTAATATGAGGGAAGATTTGCTTCATAGGCTGCAATGCGTTGTTCCGATTGCAAGGTGATGCCGATATCATCTAAGCCGTTTAACAAACAGTAACGGCGGTATTCATCCACTGTGAAGGAGTAGCTTAATCCGTCATCATCACAGACTTGTTGTGATTCCAGATCAACGGTTAAACGATAATGCTCTTTTTGCGCAGTTTTTTCAAATAATGCATTCACTTGTTTTTCGCTCAACTGGACAGGCAACATGCCATTTTTAAAACAGTTGTTGTAGAAGATATCGGCAAACGACGGTGCAATGACCACCCGAAATCCGAAATCCATCAGTGCCCAGGGAGCGTGTTCTCTTGAAGAACCACAGCCGAAGTTGTTTCTGGCAAGCAAAATAGAGGCTGTCTCATATTGAGGCTGATTGAGAACAAAGTCGGGCACCAATTCCCCTTTTTCATTAAAACGCCAGTCATAAAATAAAAATTGGCCAAATCCGGAACGCTCAATACGTTTTAAAAATTGCTTGGGGATAATGGCATCTGTATCTACATTAGCCCGGTCTAACGGACAGACAATACCTTGATGCTGTTTAAGTGGCTGCATGAATTTTTCCTCCTTCACTGAGATATGTCCATTCGCGGATGTCGACAAAATGTCCTTTGATTGCAGCGGCCGCAGCCATTTCCGGAGAGACGAGATGAGTTCGGCCGCCGCGGCCTTGCCGCCCTTCAAAGTTTCGGTTGGAGGTGGAAGCACAGCGTTCCCCCGGTTGTAAAATATCCGGGTTCATGGCGAGACACATGCTGCAGCCCGACTCACGCCATTCAAACCCGGCTTCCTTAAAGATTTGATCTAATCCTTCTTCCTCTGCCTGGCGCTTCACCGCTTGTGATCCGGGTACTACCATGGCCTGGACGCGGGAGGAGACCCGGTATCCTTTCACTACCCGGGCGGCGGCACGCAGATCTTCGAGACGTGAGTTCGTGCAGGAACCGATAAAGACACGGTCAATCTGAATCTCTTTCATCGGTGTCCCCGGGGTGAGCCCCATATATTCCAAAGCAAGGCGAACTGATTTTTTTTGGGTCTCTGTCGGGAATGATTCAGGATCGGGAACAGCTTGCGTGATATCTGTTCCCATTCCGGGGCTCGTTCCCCAAGTCACCTGCGGGGCGATTTGGGAGGCGTCAATCTCTACCCTGCTGTCGTAAACAGCCCCCTCATCGCTCTGTAATTCCCGCCACTCGGAGACAGCACGTTCAAATGCTTCTCCTTCGGGGGCATAAGGGCGGCCCCGTAAATAGCTGAAGGTGGTTTCATCGGGAGCAATCATGCCGGCACGGGCTCCTGCTTCGATTGACATGTTGCAAACCGTCATTCTTTCCTCCATTGACATGTTGCGGATCGCTTCCCCGGTGTATTCAATCACATAACCGGTAGCACCGTCTGTTCCAATCTGGGCGATGACGGCGAGGATCGCATCTTTTGCCGTAACACCACGGGGAAGTGCCCCTTTAAAATGCACTTCCATCGTCTTCGGCTTCGCTTGCTGCAAGCATTGGGTGGCGAGAACATGTTCCACTTCACTGGTGCCGATCCCAAAAGCAAGGGCCCCAAAAGCACCGTGGGTGGAGGTGTGGCTGTCTCCGCAGACAATCGTTTTCCCGGGCAGAGTCAGACCTAACTCCGGCCCGATGACATGGACAATCCCTTGCTGTGAGTGATGGAGATCATATAGCTGGATGCCGAATTCTGTGCAATTTTTGGCGAGGGTTTCCATTTGCTTTCGGGAGACGGGGTCTGTAACAGGCAGGGAACGATCTGTGGTGGGGACATTATGATCCATGGTGGCAACAGTTAAATCCGGACGGCGGACACGGCGCCCTGCCATGCGCAAACCTTCAAACGCCTGAGGGGAAGTTACTTCATGGACGAGATGGAGATCAATGTACAGGATGGCCGGCTTTCCTTCTTGCTGGTCAATGACGTGCCGATCCCAGATCTTTTCAAACATGGTACGTGGTTTCACTTTCAGCTCACCTCAACTATTCTGTATTCTCGACTAACTAAAAAATATATTGTTCAATATTGTAGCAAAATTTGAAGCAGGATCAATACTTATTTTTAAAACTTATAACAATAAGGGATGATATAATAATGGGAACCGGTCATAAAACCCTCATAACTGGATGCGTCACAACCCCCAGGATGTAAGTTATCTGATTAGATCCGCTCCGAAATCATATTGAGGCATAGAAGTTCTTAGAGTTTCAACTCTTAGAACTATTTGTCCCTGTGGGACTCCGTTCCGTACCGGCAGCTAAAGTCACTCGCCGCAAATATGATTTCTCCGCTAGATTATTCAATCGACACTTTCACACAATCGACACTTTCACAGAAAAAAGGAGACTCCGGATGGAAAAAAATATTTTTCCCGAGATACCAGCGATTGATACGAAAGTACAGGAAGAGACGCGCAAACATTTGAATCAGCTGACCAAACCACTCGGCAGCCTGGGACAATTGGAAGAGATGGTCATCCGCCTGGCCGGGATCACCAGCCAAAAAATTCCCGATGTCAGCAAAAAAGCGATTGTCGTCATGTGTGCCGATCATGGAGTGGCCGGAGAGGGAGTCAGTGCTTATCCCCAGGAAGTGACAGGCCTTATGATCCAAAATTTTATCCGGGGTGGAGCCGCCATTAACGTCCTTGCCAGACAGACGGCAGCCGAAGTGTGCGTAGTCGACGTTGGTAGCTTGCTTATAGATGTTCCGGAGGGGGTGATGAATCGTAAAATTCGTGCGGGAACGGCTAATTTTATGAATATGCCGGCAATGGAAAAAGCAGAAGCGCTGAAAGCAGCCGAAACGGGCTTGGGAGTTGTGGATACACTTAAACAAGAAGGGGTCCGGCTCTTAGCTGTGGGGGAAATGGGGATTGGGAATACGACGGCGGGTACAGCCATTGCCGCCGTTTTCACGAAGATGCCCGTCACAGAGCTGACAGGCCGGGGCACAGGTATTCAGGAAGAAAGTTACCGGCATAAAATCCATGTGATTGAGACAGCTCTTCACAAACACCAGCCTGACCCCGGAAACCCGCTCGAGGTGCTATGTAAAGTCGGAGGGTTGGAAATCGCAGGAATGGTGGGGTGTATCATCGGAGCGGCAGCGGCGCAAATACCTGTCGTGATAGACGGACTGATCTCCACGGCAGCTGCACTCATTGCCGTGAAAATGATCCCCGGAGTCCGTTCTTATCTGTTTGCCTCCCATCTTTCCGCCGAGCCGGCTCACTCCATATTATTGGAAGAACTGGGCCTCCGGCCAATCATTGATGCGGAGATGCGTTTGGGAGAAGCAAGCGGGGCCGCCCTTTCCTTTCCGCTCTTTGATGCCGCAGTTGCCCTCTCACGGGAAATGGCCACTTTTGCCGATTTAGGACTGCCGGGTCCCGAGTGACAAAAAATGCGATGCACACCATCAGTTAAAGCGGACGGAATGTTACGAACTGTTGTACCAGAGCAGTCCAAAGACGATTGTTCCAATCAACCATAACCACCATAGTTCAATAAATTGATTTAATATCAGAAAGCGAAGCGGCGGCAGCTTTTCCTCATCTTCCCTGTAGATGATTACCCAGTATCCGTCGGTGGAAGGATGTACGTCATGGGACCAGCCGTTGATAAATTTACTGGTAATCCAATCATCCATTTGCTTTTCCAATCCACGGGCAAAAAAACGAATCCGGGTAAAAACCCCTGTTCTCGGGTCAGATACGAGATGGGCAAAATATCCGGACTCGATTTCCTTCAGCTCCACGATCACATAACCTTTGGCAAAGTGTTCATTGAGCCAATCTTCTTTTTCCCTTACCGCATCTTTGGCAAAAAACTGGGAACGAAAATGAATTTCTTTGCTCATCAAGCATTCTCCTGACTTTGGTTGGAGACCTTTTTATATCATATATTCGTAAATATGTCTACTTTTCTAGCAACAAAAACATTTGTAGAATATGACAAATTTGAATTTTAAGGTTTGTGAACGGGAATGACACAGGGTGCAGCCTGATTGGACAGCAATCCTGATTCTTATACACACCTTTACAGAAACAGCCACATCGGATTGGAATTTTTCCGGTGTGGCTGTTCATTTAGCAAAAGTTGACCAGTTTCATGCCATTATCGATCAAAGATTTCAGTCTCGGCTTTTTTTCCGTAAGTTGAAGCAGATGTTCTTCTACCTGTTTTTTTATCGGATGCTTGGCAAAGAGAGGAGTCTGTGCGAGAAGTTCCAAAATCTCGATGCGGAGCAACCAATCTTCCGGGTACAGATCATTTAACGTTCGAACAATAGTTGGCAGGATGGTTATTGACTCTTTCCCTTCCCTGACATAGCGAACGGCCCGGTAAAGGTGATCCAGCGTTGAAAGAGAGGGGAGCTGGTGAGTTTGTCCGGATTGTTGCTCATGTTCAACAACATCGGCAAAAAATTGCTCAGGGTCTGCGGCACCGGCAAAGACTGAAGTGATTTTTTCCCCGACCGCCAGATCGTAGTCTCCCCATTCCGGGCGAAACAGGATTTTATCCCGGTAAACAACGGTACAAGAGGACAAAGTTAGAAGGAGAATCCTGTTTTGGCGGCAGATCCAGTCTTTAATGACTCCGTGAACTCGGATTCCGCTTTCAAAGTTCCATTCGATTTTGCTTCCGATGTGGATGTCATAAAGATGCAGATCAGCCGGAGATAAAAGCTCCAGCGGCTTATGGAAGCCTTTTGCTTTGCCGACCGGTGAGCCAAAACCGTCGGAATGCATTGCCTTACCATGTCCGGGAAGCTCTTTTCCTCCATGGGCTAAAGCGGTAGGTCCCATTGTTTGTAAGTAAACAGCTTCTCCGTGATCATCGAAAGTAAGTTTGTCAAAAGTGCCGCTCACTTGAAGGCCGGAACTGTATTCGGCAGTGGCTGTATCACCGGAACGAACGGCTTTGATCAAGCCCTGAGTGCCTCCCGTCTTAAAGGCCATCCGTCTGGAAAAGAGTTCAACCGCCTCGATCAGCTGGCCAAAATCTTTGCAGACAAAGAGCTGCGGCTGTGGCCGGGTTACATCGTAATCGGTTTGGATACAGGTTTCTAAATCAAAAGGCAGCTTTTTTACTTGATCGGATAAACAGTGACGGCTTTCACCAGTGGAAGAAAGCAGTCCGGCACCATAAATAGACGGGCGGTCACAATCTCCGATCAATCCGTATTCTACCGTCCACCAGTAAAGTCTTGAAATCTGTGTTGCCTCAGAGATCACGTCCGATTGTTCCACTTTCTCCTGCAGTTCTTTTTCGGCAGCAGCGATTATGTCAGGAGTGGAGTTCGGGTCCTCCATCAACTTGGATAAGTGGCGCGTGGCCTGAAAGACCTCATGCTCTTCTTTGCTTGCCAGCGCATTTCTCCCAATTTTTCCAAATAGCTTCACGTAATGGGCGTATGTCTCATCACAGAGGATGGGAGCATGTCCGGCCGCCTCGTGGATGATATCGGGAGCCGGGGTATACGAGATATGTTCCAGTGTTCGTATATCTGTTGCAATGGGCAATAAGCCGTGTGCCTGGAAGTCAAAAAAAGCGACTCCGGGAATCAGCCCGTCAATAGGAACGGCTCCCCAGCCAAATGGCTGTAAACAGGCATCCATCTCTTCCACACGCGGAATGCGCTCCATCAAAATGCCGGACTTTTGCAAACCATTTCTATAGGCGGAGTGGGCCCGATCCTTTAAAAAGTGGTAATTTTGTCTCATCACATAACGCCACACGGCCTGATTGACGGGGGTATATTGTGTATAATCCTGTTTTGCCACATACTTCAGAAGGTGTGCGGGGATTTTTTTGTTTAGCGTTTGCGTAGCACTCATTTCATTTCACTCCTCCCAGCGATCAGCAATGCCTTGGTATGTTCATGAAAAAGCCCAAACAAAAAAAGCCTCCGTCAACATAGGGACGAAAGCTTCGCGGTACCACCCTACTTGGCAAACCCATGGTTCACCCACTCTTTGTTGTTCATCCTGAATGCAAGTGTAATTCGCATGAGCGGAACACCCGGGTTTTCACCAGCCACCCGGTCTCTTTTTGCTGTGTTGCCGTTAGCTACTTCTTCTTGCTGATGAGGATATGTCATTGCTTCGCTTTATCACTTATACGCTTTTAAGCATTAAAGAAATTCTAAAAGAGTCTTTTTATCCTGTCAACCCGCTTGATAATTACAAAATTTGGCTGGTGAGCAACAGGGGATAAAGTCTCTTTTTAGCTTTCGTCTTTTCCATTAGAATGAGTAGATAGAATCAGCGATAGAAATCATCAGTGGTTGTTTTTTTCAGAAATGAGGTGTGAAATGGGACGACTGGAACGGTACGGACATGGCGGTGATATCGTGACAGCCGCGGAAATCTTTGCAGTAAATGGGCGGGAATGGATTGATTTTAGTTCCAACATTTATCCGTACGGCCCTCCCGGAACGGTAGTTGAGAGATTGCGTGAATGTTTGTCCGAACCGGGCTGGACGGCTTTGACCCGTTATCCGGACCCGGAATCGCGCAAGTTAAAACATCAGATTGCCACTTTTCACGGCATAGACGCGGACCAGGTGCTAGTGGGAAACGGAGCCGCGGAGCTGATTGACCTTTTGCTATCCGTGCTGGGACCGGAGCGGGTCGGGGTGATCGAACCGGCATTTGCTGAATATTCTGCGGCTGCCAAAAAGAGAAAAATGGCTGTCACTAGTCTCATTACCAAATGGGAAAAGAAGTTTCAGCCGTCGCTGGAAGAGGCGATTCAACTGATCAATCAAACCGGCCTTGTTTTTGTCGGTATTCCCAATAATCCCACAGGGCACTCGCTTTCTTTCTCCTTTCTGGAGGAAATGGCGGCTGCTGCTGTCCGATCGGGAACCTGGCTGGTGATGGATGAAGCGTTTATCGACTTTCTGCCCGATGGTGAAAATCGTTCTTTTATTCATCAGATCCGGAGATTTCCCACCACGATTGTGGTGCGGTCAATGACCAAATTTTATGCGTTGCCGGGATTGCGTCTCGGCTATGTTGTGGCTGCAAGTTCAGTAATTCGTCAGCTGAAGCGGATGCAGACCCCCTGGAGTGTGAACAGCCTGGCACAGGTGGCGGGCTGTACGGTCCTGGATCAACAGGTAAACCAGGCATTTGCGCAACAGGTACACAATTGGTTACGGGAAGAAAAAGCGCAATTGAAAGCCGATCTTGAACGCCTGACCTGGCTGGAGGTATTTCCGGGTGAAGCCAATTATCTCCTTTTGCGCATTCAAACAAAAAAAGCTTTTCTTTCAGCATCGCAGTTGCAGGAGGAACTAGGGAAAAGAGGGTTGCTCATTCGCGATTGTTCGATGTATCAAGGGCTGGATGAACGCTATTTTCGCATAGCAGTGAAAACCCGGTCCCAGAACCAGACACTGATTTCTGCACTTACAGAGGTATCCGCCTGTTTGGAAAGGAAAGAATGACACGGTTTCAAACGCAAGAGAACGGAGGATGGAGATGTGGGTATTCGATTAATTACCGGCGGGGTAAAGTCGGGCAAAAGCCGATTTGCTGAATCGTTGTTCGGCGACAGATCAGGATGTGTGATCTACATAGCAACAGGAATGGCTTCTGATGATGAAATGGAAGAGAAAATTGCCCGCCATAAGTATCGCCGCCCGGACGAATGGGGGCTGGTGGAAGAGCCGGTTTATTTGCCGGAGGCGGTGGAGCAAACCCCGGATGAGGCGGATTTGCTGATTGACAGTTTAAGTACATGGGTTTCCAACCGGATGTTGAAGGCAAATGCAACAGAAATATGGACACAGGCGGAGAGGAACCGGTTTTTGGAGGAGCTGACAGGGGAAACAGACCGGCTGATTAAAACCTTGCGGTCCCGGACAGCGGTGATCGTTACAGATGAGACAGGGCTGGGCGGTGTTTCCATGCACGCTGTGGCGCGTTTATTTCAAGAGGCTTTAGGGAAAGTGAACCAACAAGTGGCTGGGGCGGCGCAAGAGGTTTGGCTGGTTGTATCCGGTATTCCGTGGAGGATAAAAGGATGAATTCTTTCTTCCACGCGATTGGTTTTTTATCCCGGATACCAGTCCCTGTGCGCGAGAACCGGGACGACTGGGAGAAAAGCCCGATGTGGTATCCACTGGTCGGACTGATTCTAGGAGCGCTTATCACCCTGTTTGACATGCTGATCGCCGGATGGTTTCCCGCCTTTGTACGGGCAGTGATGGATGCCGCGTTTTGGTTTTTTTTAACCGGTGGTTTGCATTTGGACGGCTTGATGGATACGGCCGACGGGCTTGGAGCCTGGAGGGACCGGGAACGCACCCTGCAAATCATGAAGGACAGCCGGGTTGGAGCGATGGGGGTTCTTGCCGGTGTTCTTTCTATTTTGTTCAAAGTGAGCTTGCTGGCTTCATTGCCCGCCGCAAATCCGTTGGCAGTGTCAGTCATTGCGGCAACGGTATTGGGACGCACTGCTGTGCTGGGAATGATGTATGCCTTTCCATATATCCAGGAACACGGAACAGGTACAGGGATGAAAGAAAAGTTAACTGTCCGCCGCTTCCTGTTTGCCCTCCTTTGTATGGTCATCATCGTTATTTTCCTCACCCGCTGGTGGGCAGGGGTTTTACTGGGAGCGGCTGCTTTTGTGGTCCTCTGTTTCGGCTGGCAGGTCACGAAGCGTCTGGGAGGGTGCACCGGTGATGTTTACGGTGCAGTGATTGAAGGAATCGAAATCCTTACGCTGTGCATCCTGGTTGTGCCGGGGGTGAGTGTTCATGCAATTGATCTGGCTCCGCCATGGTGAAACCGGAGAAAATGCTGCGGGACGGTACCTGGGTCATCTTGATCCCCCGCTGAATTCGCGGGGACGCCAACAGGCCCGCCGGCTCGCTGATTCTCTGCAATCCGTGCCCGTTGATTATGTCTACATGAGCGATCTTTTCCGCGCCAGGCAGACGGCGGAAGCATTTTTACAACTGGCACCCGGTCTTTCCTCCTGCCGGATGAAAAGTTTGCGCGAATTATCCTTCGGTGAGTGGGAAGGTTATACTTTTCAGGAAATCTCAACGCGACATGCAAAGCATGTGCAAGAATGGCTGTCCGACCCGTTTCAGACCGCTCCGCCGGGAGGTGAAAGCCTTAATGAGATGGATGTCAGGCTGTCGGGCTGGCTGAACCGGGTGGAACAAACCCATTCTGAGGGAGAAGTGATTGCAGTATTTACCCATGGCGGTCCGATCCGCTGGTTTTTGTCGAAAATGGTGCGCCGGGATTGGAGTTCATTTTGGGACCCGCCTGTCCCGCACGGAAGCGGGTGGATTGTGCAGAAGCGGGATGACGGCTGGAAGACGGTAAGAATGATGAAAACAGAATAATTGAAATAAACGGAGGGAGCTTATGCTCAAATTCGGGAAGCCGGATGTGGAGCAATTTTTTCGCACTTATGGCATTCAGCGGTTTGCTGTAAGTCCGGATGAAAAACAATTGGTTTTTAGTACAAATTTAAACGGAAAATATGATTTGTGGGCGATGGATCTGCCGCATTCTTTTCCCTATCCGCTTACTTTTAACGGGCAAAACTGCCACGATCTGCGGTTTGACAAACAAGGCCGGTTTATTCTTGCTTCTTTCGACCATGACGGAGATGAAAATATACAAATCTATGCCCTCCCCCGGCAAGGGGGACACAGTATTCCCATTTGCCCGGCGAAAAAAAGACAAAACCGTGTAGTCAAACTTTCCGGGGACGGACAACGGCTGTACTATTACTCCAATAAAGAGAACAATACATTTTTTAATTCTTATTGTTATCATATCGGTGAAGACCGGGAGGAGGTAGTCATCGAAGGGAAAGATGTCCCCACTTATCTTGGCGGAGTGAGTGATGATGAGAAAACACTGGTTTTTTACAAGTTTTTTTCCAATACATATATTCCCGCTTATGTGAAAAGAGGGGGGCAAACGATTTGTCTCACTTCTGAACAGGGACCGGCCCATACAGTTTCTGATGTGGTGTTTTACAAAGGGGACTCGCTGTTGATCACAACCAACTTTGGACAGGACTTTTCCTATCTGGCACACTTTAACCTGCAAACCCGGTCTCTCACCCGATGGCTGTCCCTGGATAAAGAAGATATAAAAAAAATCGAATACCACCCGGGTGATACTCATCTTTATCTGATTACTTCAAAAGGGGTGCGGGATTTTCTCTGCCACTTTGACCTTGAAACAAAGCAGGTGACAAACATTCCGCTGCCAGTTGATGTGATCAGCCAGATGGTTGTCACGGAAACAGGAAATTTATACATCCTGGGCAACCGGTCAACCCGCCCGTGGAATATATACTGTAAACGAAAGAATAGTGCCGGCTGGAAGATGCTGACCCATTTTCAGGTCCCGGCGGTCGCGGAAGAAGAGCTGGTTGAACCGGATGTTCTCACATATCCTTCTTTTGACGGAATTCCCATTGAAGCCCTCTTTTTTCGTGCCAGACCGGAAGCGAGCAACGGACATGTCATCCTGTGGCCGCATGGCGGTCCGCAAGCAGCCGAACGCAAGAATTTTCGTGCGCTGTTTCAGTTTTTGGCCCATCGCGGATACAGCATCTTTGCTCCCAACTTCCGCGGTTCTGCCGGATATGGAATTACATTTGCCAGGTTGGTTGAAGGAGACTGGGGGCATGGTCCCCGCCTGGATCTTATTGCAGGGCTTGACTGGCTGATCCGGCGGGGCGATGCGGACCGGGATAAAATCTTTCTTATGGGGGGAAGTTACGGCGGGTATATGGCTTTGCTCTTAGCCGGCCGACATCCTGAATATTTTAAAGCAGTTGTCGATATCTTTGGCCCAAGCAACCTGTTCAGCTTTATCAACTCTGTACCGGAGCACTGGAAACCGACCGTAAAGCAATGGGTGGGTGACCCGGAAAAGGACCGCGATAAGCTGATCGCAGACTCACCCGATACATATCTGGATCGCATGGTGAAGCCGGTACTGGTGATCCAGGGGGAGAACGACCCGCGTGTGGTTAAAGCCCAATCGGATCAAATCGTAGACAAACTGAAGCAAAACGGAACCGAGGTGGAGTACCTTGTGCTCGAAGATGAGGGGCACGGCTTTTCCAAAAAAGAAAATGAAATATTAGTCTACCGCAAAGTACTGCAATTTTTGGATCGTTTTCTTTAAACGCGTATACGGGTGAATGAGTCAAATGGATGGGGAAACTTTAGTTGAGCCTGTACAACTGGCTGATTTTCAACGGGTGGAATTTACGGGCCGCCCTCTTTTTATGCAGACAGAGAAAGGAGCCGCAAAAATGAAACCTGTGTTTGCGCAATCCAGCTGGCCAATCTGTTATCAGGTGACCTCTGAGATGATACAGATCCATTCGGATCGTCCCCTCCGAGTTTTAACGAGTGCCATCATGGGTGGAGAGGAACAGGCGGCGACTCTTATTTTAAACCGCCATGTGCAAAAATCATATTGTCCGCCGGACCCGGAAGCGGAGGTAAAAGAGTGGCTGAACGGCAAAAGAATCTCAACAAAAGGGACAGTCGTTTTGCTGACGGCGGCATATGTGGATCAGGCAGATTTCCGCGTGCAGGCATCGGACGGGTTCCGGATCGCTGTGTGGGCCACCGCCGGAGTGGGGAATGCGGCCAGAGCCGGAGTGGAGGGCATGGACGACAGTCCGGGGAAGCCGGGCACGATTAACCTGGTTCTGGTGATTGATGGGGAGCTCACACAGGCGGCGATGGTAAATAGTATCATCACGGCGACAGAGGCGAAATCTGCCGCCTTGCAAGATCTTGCAGTTACAGATTCAGCCGGAAATATTGCCACGGGCACCACTACAGATGCCATTGTTGTTGCCGCCACTCAACAACGGGTAGGCTCCGTTTTGCACAGATATGCGGGTGTCGCCAGTCCGCTGGGGCAAGTGATCGGAAGATTGGTCTATCGGGCGGTGCGGGAAGCAGTGTTGAATGAGAAAAGAATAAAGCAGAAAGGAATCGTTAACAATGGAAGTCGCCTGGATTATTTTTGCAGCTTATCTGTTAGACCTTCTTATCGGTGACCCCCGCTGGCTTCCTCATCCTGTGGTCGGGATCGGACGATGTATTTCCGGATTTGAAAAAGGGTTACTGAGCCTGATCAGGCGACAGCGATGGAAAAATGAATCTCATCCGGTTCAGATCCGGCTGCTTGGCATTTTGTTTCCTTTACTGATCGCCGGCAGTACCTATCTGCTTGTCTTTTTTATCACACAGCTTGTATATGACTGGAACGTCTGGGCAGGACGTCTGCTTGAAATTTGGATCATCTCAACGACAATTGCGACGAAAGGGCTTGCGGAAGCGGGGAAAAAGATATATGAAAAGTTAATTTCCGGGAATATCCGCCAGGCACGGGCAGCTTTGTCTATGGTGGTTGGCAGGGACACAGAGAAGCTGGATGAAGAGGAAATTGTTCGCGGCGGTGTGGAGACGGTGGCAGAAAATATCGTCGATGCAGCGGTCTCCCCGCTGTTCTATGCTGCTCTCGGAGGTGCGCCGCTGGCCATGGCGTATCGGGCAATCAATACACTGGACTCTATGGTCGGGTATCGCAATCAAAAATATTTACATCTGGGCTGGGCGTCTGCCCGGCTGGATGATTTGGCAAACTGGATTCCTGCACGCCTTGCGATTATTCCGATGTTAGGGGCTCTCGTCCTTTTACAGCTTCATCCCCGAACAGCCTTTCATATATATCGGCGGGATGCCAGTCTTCATCCCAGTCCCAACAGCGGCATACCTGAAGCCCTCATGGCAGGGGGGTTACATATCCAATTGGGCGGGGTTAACACATATCAGGGACAGCCCTCCAACCGGGCGACAATGGGTGAACCCGTGGAGCCAAAAAAACCGTCCCATCTGCTGCAAGCGATTCGGGTGTTGCACTTAACTTCAGCCATCTACATCAGCATTCTCATGCCGGTCACTTTTCTCATCCAAGTTCTGTTTGCTTATGTTTAAGGTTTAAGGTCCGTGTAAATCAGGTAAATAGAAAACGCCGGCCCGGCAATCTGATCATAAGTTTTTGGCAAAGTAGGAAATCATTAAGATAAAGGTATGATTCTGTTCAGGCCAAACGGTTAGGAGAATGCATACCCGGTTTGATTAAATATGGTATGTTAATGAAAGAAGTATCTGGTAAAACAGGAGGAACTGGAAATAGATGAATATCAATTTGATTGAGTCTCAGTTAAAACAGATAGATTTTCATGTGAATCCCGGCAATGAACTGGTTACGATCAAGTGGGTTCCGCCTGTTTTTCATCTGATTGGATGGGGGACGGATGCGGTTGTCGTCCAGCATCCGGATGGTCCCGACCGTGTTTTTAAAGTATTCGCCCGGGAACGGCTGCATAAAAAAGAGAATGAATATGACGTATACCAGCGGATCGGCCAATCCCCTTATTTTGCCCGTTGTTTCGCGAAAGGGGAAAATTATCTTGTTTTGAGCTATGAAGAAGGTCCTACTCTCTACCAATGTTTGGAACAGGGAATCGTGATCCCTGAACAAGTGATTGCCGATGTGGAAGATGCACGCACCTATGCAAGAAGTCGGGGCTTAAATCCCCGGGATATTCACTTAAAAAATGTACTGCTGCAAAATGGCAGAGCCAAGCTGATCGACGTATCAGAATTTCTCCAACCGGGAGATGACGGGAGATGGGATCACTTAGTCCAGGGGTATCGGGACTTTTACCACCTTATTAAAGGCAAAAAAATCCCGTCCTGGGTTATCGAGTTAGTGAAAAAAACGTATTACATGCAAGTCACGGATGAGTTCTCAGTCAGCGAGTTCGGCAGGCGCTTTGTGCAACTGCTGGGGTTGGGCAAACGAGACTAGCAGGTATCGCAAATCCAGCTGTCCGGGACATTGTGATGGCCGTTTCGTTCCGGGGAGTATACAGGGAATCAATTTTGATAAAAGTGATCATAAAAAGCTAAGGTGAAAGGATGATTTGTAATGTTTCAAAATCCGCCGGATGACGAAAGAGCGAAGCTTTTAGCAGAAGCCAAAAACGTTGCAGTGGTTGGAATGTCCGATAACCCGGACCGTACCAGTTACATGATTGCCGAAGCGATGAAACAGGCAGGTTATCGCATTTTCCCGGTAAATCCAAACTTAAAAGGAACTGTGTTGGGTGAAAAGCCGTATGGTTCACTCACTGAGATTGAGGAGCCGATTGATATTGTCAATATATTCCGCCGCAGTGAAATGGTAATGCCGGTCGTTGAAGACGCTGTGAAGATCAAAGCCAGATCCATCTGGATGCAAGAGGGTGTGATCAATGAAGAAGCGGCTCGCCTGGCTGAACAAAATGGGCTGCAAGTGGTTATGAACCGCTGCATTAAAGTAGATCATGCCATTTTGCTGGGAAAAAAGAGTGGCCGTTAAAAAAGGGCCAGGGTCCATTGACAACCGGTATCAACTTGTGACCATAATGAGAAAACAGGAACAAGAGTGAAGGGATGCTTCGGTTTGGGCTGATTTATAACTTCCAATGAGGTGATCGCTATGCAAACCGTCAAATTGTCTGATTTGGTTTTGGCAGTGTCACCGGAGTTATACGATTTGTTGACTGAAGCAGAACGAGATTCTGATATTATCGTTCAAGGAGACCCTCGTTCGTTGAGTGAAGAGGATATTAATACGATTATCGCTCAGACAATTGCCCATTATCATCAGAATGGTCCTTATCATTAACGATACCGCCCAGCCCCGCTTTGGAAGGGAAGCCGGGCGGTTTTTGATATTCCGTTTTTTTTCAGGAAATTTGCTTTGGCTTGAATGTTCGCTATGCCTCTTTCCAATCACGGTTAATTTTGGAACCGTTTGTACTTATTTGAGCAATCAGTGTTTTCTTGTGATATACTAAATTGGAATAAAGTCATTTGGAAGGTTGGAGTTTTGAGGGGGTTCATATTCTTATGCCAGCTGAAGAAACCAAACAGCTTTGTATCTTAACTCGGGAAAAGCTGCGCGATGCAAAACAGGAATTAGAGCAATTTTTGAACAACCACTGTGTCACTCAGCTGACGGAAGGACAGACGGATCAACCGGCAGAAACAGAAGCATATATCTGTGATTTTCTTGCTGATCTCAGGCATTTGAGCGTAGCGTGTGAATTGGGTTATGAAAAAGTAAGCCTGGTTTTGCGCAGGGCAAAATTTAACCATGATTTTGCGGAAAAAGTACTGAGCGAGATTGTCCATTCTTGCATATATTGTTTTTATTATCCAAGGAATGAAGTGTACGAAGAAGACGGACGTTACTCATATACCAGCGTTGATGCTATTAAATTTAGACAAACTCCCCCGGAACCCCTGCGTCAAATTACGGTTTCTCTTTCAAAGATCTTTGAAATTTTACGGGATGAATTAGAATATTACGAAACTGACTATGTTACTCGGATTCGTATGCAAAAAACATAACTGGTTAATATAGAATTCATTTCCAATTAATATAAAACAAACCCTTTGATCCTAAATTGCTGGAATCAGGGTTTGTTTTTTGTTTGTTCGTGACATTTTTTGTCGAATAAGTTACACTAAAATTATTAAAAGAGATGAACGGTAGACTTTCTGGAAACGATGGCTAAATGAGCAAAGGGGGAAATAAAGATGGCAGGACCGATGTTTGAAGTGTATTCCATCGTTTACAAACAGGGGAAGAAACAGGTGGTTCAAGGTAGTTACCGCCGAAACCGTGCTCGTATAGAACGTCTGATCAAAAAAGATCCGCAAGCTGATTATTATCTGGCCCTGGCCCATTTGGAAGCCAGGAATCGTCAGTGGGACCGTGCACAGGCTGCGATTGGGTCCGCATTGGAGTTGGAACCGTTATGTGCTGAGGCGCAACTGTTGCTTGCACAGGTTCTGGAGGCTAAAAATGAGCTGCAACCTTCAAATGATGCTTATCAATCGGTGTTGAACTGTCATCCTGATTTTAGCAGAGGCTACCGTGAGTATGCACGATATCTGATGACTCATTCAGATTCTCTCCGTCTCGCACAAAATCTTTTGTTGCGCAGTTTGGAACTGGATCCGAAGGATGCTCTTGCCCATACGTTACTGGCGGAAGTGTATCTGCTGCAAAGCCACACCAGACAAGCTTTGCTCCATCTTGAACTGGCTGCCCACTATCATGAGGGACAACCTTTTTATCACCAACGGACCGCAAATTTGTTCATGAAGATGGAACAGTACGACGAGGCGGCCAAACAACTCAAGTTGGCTCTTCGTATTGATCCGAAAAATAAGCTGATCCGCTCCCAGTTCCGGCAGGTTCTTAAAGAGACCAATTCGCCAAGATTTTCATCGCTCTGGAAGCGGTGGGGGATCTAGCAGTCTCTTCTTCTTTAAATAAATCAAACACTTTGAAATCCGGTATTGAAATTTAAAAAGTTTGAAAACATTGCTCGACAAAATATCGACAAAATTCGGGGAGCATGATAAAATGAATGCTGTAAGTAAGGTTGACCTTCTTGCTTACGCTACCACGCTTCTTTTAACTCCTTAATCTTGACCCTCTTTCATGTGACCAGGAGCGACCTGGTCTTTTTTTTGCAGAAAATTTATGTCTGATGAAAATGGTTATATGATAAATAATGAATGGGATCAAATCTGTAAAAGTGATGATCAAGCGGGGAAATTAACTGAGCAGGGAAAGGAGAGCCGGAGAATGAACCAGACATATCACCCCCTCTATTTGGAGTTTTTCAGATGCTATCATAGGGGAGAATACTGGGAGGCACACGAGGTTCTTGAGGAATTATGGCAAACTCAAAGAGAGAACGATTTTTACCATGGCCTGATTCAAATTGCTGCCATCATGCACCAGTTGAGAAGAGGGAAAGTCCGGGGTGCGAGAAAGCTTGCCACCACCGCGATTGGTTATCTCCAGCCCTATTCCCCTCAAAAAGAGGGTGTCCAGGTAGACCGGGTGCTGGACTGGCTTCACAAATGCCTTCATATCCTCCCGGATGGCATTGCAAAAATGGAACCTTCCGAATTGGAAAAACTGGGAATTGAGACGTGTGAGCTGCCCGATTTTGATAAGACTGCAACCAGATAGAAAAGAATACTCTGATCCGAACCTGAAGATATAAGGGTTCGGATTTTTTGTTTGGTTGAAATCTAAAAGCTGCCGGAAGATAGCCCTCATACAGCCCTGGGATGAAGTTTGAATTCTGACTCCCCCCTTAGTTACACACACTTTCACAGAAAAAGGTCAGACATGAATTTTTATCTAAAAATAACATAAATAGATACAGATCTGACTGAATAATGATATAAAAACATTTGATTATTTCCAGAACCAGGTCCGAAAAGCGGGAGGAGGATGGATGGGATGAAAGGGAGAAGATGGACCGAACAAGAGGACCAATTATTGAGGGAAAGTGTTCTGCAATCGATCAGCAATGGAGGAACACAATTGGAAGCGTTTGAGAAAGTCGGCCGCAAGCTGGAACGAACCCCCGGTGCATGCGGATTTCGCTGGAATGCCGTATTAAGGCGGCAAGACCCCATTTCCTATTCAGAGGCGAAGAAGAAACGGGTATACAAGCAGATACAGAAAAAAAGAGGGCTTCAGCTGGAGTCATTTTCACAAATCATCGCGTCAATCAGGCAGATGGAAAAAGTGTGGAACCAATTGCGCGATGAAGTGCAAGAACTATCCAAACAATTAACTGAAAGAAACAAGCGTTATGAACGGTTATTAGAGGAAAATAAAAGGCTGAAAGATGAGAAAAGGTCCTATGAATGGTACCAGCAAGAGGTCAAAGGGCGTTATCTGGATCTGTTGCATTTGTTAAAACATTTACAGGAGGAATCCTCTTTGGATCCAGCCGAAAAGATAAACGATGAAAAAGAATCAGAGATAAATGCGGATACAGGCAGCAATTCCTCTTCATAAGCTTTTCATATGAATGTAAGGAGAGAAAGAGGTGCATGATTTGCACGCAGAAGATCTCAGCAGCGAAATCAGGGCTCTACGGGAACGGCTTGCCTGTCTGGAAAAAAAGATCGAATTGGCCGAACAACGGTTGGATCAGTTAGTCAAAGAAAACCAGAAGCTTAACCAGGATATGAGGTTTTTTGAACTTATGCTATTGGAGGAATATCATCTGCTGCTTCAGTTATTGGGGAAAGATCAAAGCAATCTTCGTATTCATTCACTTGAACCGTCATCCGGAAAATTGCCAAATGCGGATTAGACAAAGAAACGAGCCTCCAGTTGTCCTTTGAAAGGCTCGTTTTCAATTGTTGTTTCCAACTAAGGGGAAAAATTCCCCGCCTCTTCCGAATAAACCAGACATGGTTGATGAAAAGAAATAAGAAGTGTCCCCGCCTGTGGACACTTCTCTTCCTGTGAAAATGATAAAAATCAGCAGAACTTGTTTGGCCGGAGTTTTTTACAAACATCCGACAAACCAAAAGATCGTCGGGATGATCAGCAAGAACAGGAGAAGGTTTCTATAAGGAGATGGATAGCCGTATGAATAACTTGCGGTTGCCGCTACAGGTTTACTCATCTGTTTGATTCCAGTCCTTTCATTTTAAGTGTAAGAGTATATTGATTATTTATAATTATTCATGCCGCTTCCCTTAAGGTGATAGGTTGTTCACCTATATTGCCGATGATTAGGCTTGGTTCCTGGGCATTTGACCTTACCCTTACGTCCTGATTCACATAAGTTGTAAGGGACTCGTGGAAAAGGAGGCTTTCGCATGACTGGGAACGGGCCATCGATTAAAGATTTGGCAAACATGATCAATAATGTTATGGGCTATAAGGTTCTGACTGAACAACAAATGGAGCAAATTATGCAGGGTGCCAAGAGAGCAAATGACAGAGGGGGAATGGGTGCAGTTTTGGATTATTTGATGAAAGTGACACAAGCAGATGTGGATAAAAGCGAACTAAAGCAGTTTGCCGAGCAGGTGAAAGCAAACCCCAGGACGGGGATGGATATTTTACAAGGGAAAAAAAGAATTCAGCGCAGAAAAAAGTAAGGCCCTGAGGACCTTTTTTTTACCGGATGTTTGCCGGCAGCACATCTATTTGTATGAAGGGCGGCGGGCGAAGTCAACAAAGCGAAATTTGTCCGGGCGATGGCGGGATTCAGTGTATTGAAATAATGTGTTGTTATCCAAATACACATAGTTGCGGACAACCACAATCACCGGATATCCGTTGTGATCAAGATGTTTTCGGTCTTCTTCCGTCGTCTCTTCAATGGTGATGATCTTTTTGGCAAAGCTGATCTTGTTATCCAGGGTTTGCTCCAAATATTCGTAGATGGAGTCCTCACAGATCTCCTTTGATAAAGGGGGGATGATCCTCTGGCGAAAGTGATCTTTATCTAGAATAATTTTTTCACCCCCGATTTCACGTACGCGGATCACTCTCCAAATCTCTTCAGATCTTGAAATGTTCAGCTGGGAAGCGATATATATGCTGGGCTTTGTCAACACCAGGGAGATCACATGTGTTTTTGATTGCTTGCCCATTTTGGCCGCCAGTTCTTTAAAGCTGATCAATCCCGAGATCGGGAAATCAAGTTTATTTACGTGAAGAACAAAAGAGCCTTTTCCTTTGATTTTGTGAATGTAGCCATTCTGAGAGAGAAGATTCAGGGCCTTGCGTACTGTTTCACGGGAGGTGTCATACATTTTCGCCAGTTCGTTTTCAGATGGAAGCCTGGTGTTTACAGGCAGCCGGCCCTGTTCAATTTGTTCAACGAAATCTTGGTAGATAGTCAGATAAATATTGTCGATAAACGACCCCTCCCAACATCGACAATTATATAGTTTGAGTCAGTCGAAAAATAATTGATTCATAAGGCCTTAACTTCATCCGTTTGAAGTTGTCAGGGACGTCTCTGTAGTTGGACAGGAGAACCTCTCTGTTCCAATCGCTGCCTTTCATTGTTTCCGGCAGACTAAACGTTGTCTCGTGGCGGCGGAAGTTATTGATGACAAGCAGTTTCTCGCCATCACCGTTGCGGAGATATGCAAATACGTCAGGATGCTCCGAATCGAGCAGCTCAAAGGAGCCGGTTGTAATAATGTCGTACGTTTTGCGGAGCCGGATCAATTCTTTGTAATGATAAAAGATAGAATCCGGATCGGCAAGGGCTTTTTCGGCATTAATCTCCTGATAATTGGGTGCCGTTCTGATCCAGGGGGTCCCTGTAGTAAATCCTCCGTTTGGCGATGTGTCCCATTGCATCGGGGTTCGCGAGTTATCGCGTGATTTTTGGCGGATGATGTCCATCACTTCATCCTCGCTTAAGCCGCGTTGCCGAAGAAGGTGATACATATTCAGAGTTTCTACATCCCGGTAGTCGTTGATCGAGGTGAAATTCGGATTGGTCATCCCGAACTCCTCGCCCTGGTAGATAAACGGAGTCCCCTGCATCAGATGGATGGTGGTAGCCAGCATTTTAGCTGATTCTTTGTGATAGGTTTGATCATCACCGTAACGGGATACAATGCGCGGCTGGTCGTGATTGCACCAGAAAAGCGCGTTCCATCCGCCAGCTTTGCCCATCTCCGTTTGCCAGGAGGACAGAATCTGCTTTAATGCCAAAAAATCAAATTCACCAACGCTCCATTTTTCGCCGTCGGGATAATCTACCTTCAAATGATGAAAATGAAAGATCATGTTTAACTCGCGGCTGTCAGGCCGGGTATATTGAATACAATGGGGAATCGTAGTTGAAGACATCTCCCCTACTGTCATCATATCGTATTTAGAGAATACTTCCCGGTTCATTTCGCGCAGAAACTCATGCACCCGCGGACCGTCGGTGTAAAACTTTCTCCCGTCTCCCGGGGGCTGGTCATCAGGAAACCGCTGGTCTTTGGAGATCAGGTTGATCACATCGAGGCGAAACCCGTCTACTCCTTTGTCCAGCCACCATCTCATCATGTCATAAATTTCCTGGCGGACTTTCGCGTTTTCCCAGTTGAGGTCCGCTTGAGTCACATCGAAGAGATGCAAATAATATTGATCCGTGTTTTCATCATATTGCCATGCCGGACCGCCGAATTTGGACTGCCAGTTGGTTGGCTCCCGGCCTTCTTTCCCGTCTTTCCAGATATAAAAATTACGATAAGGATTTTCTTTGCCCGAACGGGCCTGCCGAAACCATTTGTGCTCTGTTGAAGTATGATTGACAACCATATCAAGAATGATTTTCAGGCCGCGGGCATGAGCTTCGGCAAGGAGCTCATCAAAGTCTTGCATTGTACCGTACTCTTCATAAATGGAACGGTAATCACTGATATCATAACCATTATCCCTTTGCGGTGAACGGTAGATCGGCGTCAGCCAGAGAACGTCCACCCCGAGCTCTTTCAAGTAATCCAGTTTTTCAATGATTCCCCGCAGGTCTCCCACACCGTTTCCCGTTGTATCCTTAAAACTTCTGGGATAGATCTGGTAGACAACTGCTTTTCTCCACCATTCTGTCAAGGGTTTCCACCAACCTTACATGATCTCTTCGATTTCCTCTTTGATGACAGACGATTTCGTACCGTATACCGCCTGCACGCCATCCGCCAGTTTGATCACGCCTGCTGCTCCCAAACGCTTGAGCTCTGCTTCATCTACTTGATTTAAGTCTTTGACCCCCACACGCAGCCGGGAGATACAGGCATCCAATTTCGTGATGTTTTCTTTCCCGCCCAGTGCGGCGAGAATTTTGGCCGCCCGGCTGTCATCGCCGGCCTCATTTGCCATTGTCTTTTTATTTATGCCCGCTTTGCTGCGGAATTCTTCTTTGGTATAAAGCCGCGTTTCTTCCTGTTCCTCTTCGCGACCGGGAGTTTTAAAGTTCATCTTCACAATCAGCATTTTAAAAATAAAGTAATAAATAACAGCGAACAGCAACCCCAAACCAATGATAACCAGCCATGCACTGGATTGGTTTGGCAGCACATTGAACAGAACAAAATCAATCAGTCCGGACCCGCCGGCAAAACCGGCATGATAATCGAGAGCATTCATGACGCCAAAAGCGAGGGCTGTCAGGAACGCATGTACTGCATACAAGACCGGTGCAACGAAAAGGAAGGTAAACTCCAGCGGTTCAGTAATCCCGGTGAGAAATGCGGTTACAGCCGCTGCAATTAACAGGGATTTCGCTTTTGCTTTTTTGCTCTCTCTGGCAGTGCGGTACATGGCCAAAGCTGCTGCGGGAAGGCCGAACATCACGGGGATAAACTTCCCGGCGATATAGGTGCCGCCTGTGATTGGGATTCCGGGGTCTTTCAGTTTGTCGATCACCTGGGAAATGTATACATTTTGATCACCGACCACACGGGCACCCTCAAGACTGGTATAGGTGCCGCCGATTTCTGTAAACAGGAGCGGTGTATTGTAGATATGGTGTAACCCAAACGGGATCAACAGTTTTTCAATTCCGCCGTACAAGCCTACAACAAGCGGATTGGTATGCCGGGCCACAAAGTCACCGAGTGTGAGCACACCCTTGCCAATGATCGGCCAGACGAAGAAAAGAGCCACAGCCATCAGAATGGCAGCAAACGAAGCGACAATCGGCACCAGCCGTTCCCCGCTGAACAGGGAGATGGATTCCGGGAGGTCAACTTTGTGAAACTTATTATAAAGGTAAGCGGATAAGAAACCGATAAGAATGCCGCCAAACACACCCGTCTGCATCGTTTTGATTCCCAATTCACTGCCGAGTATCCGCTCATTCAGCTTGATTTCTGTAATATCAATCAGTGCCCCGATCGTGGTATGCATGATAAAGAAGGCGATCAGGGCAGCGAAACCGGCCATTCCCCGGCCCGTCCAGGTAATGGCGATTGCCACGGCAAATAGTACTGGCAAATTGTTGAATACGGCCTGACCAGCCCTTTGCATCAGTTCACCGGCCACCTGCCACCCGTGTCCGGAAAGAAACGGCAATAGTTCTTGTACACTTGGATTTAACAGCACTCCACCGAGTCCCATCAGAATGGATACAAGCGGAAGAATCAGAACAACAGCCATCATGGCCCGCCCAATTCGCTGGAAGAAATCAAATGATATTTTTGTAGTCATAAAGTTACCCCCTTTAAAGTGAGCAGATCATAAGAATCCTTTATTAGTTTTTGCTGAACCAACATGTATATACAGGCTGGTGTGCAAAAAAATAAACAGGAAAGCCCTTTCATTGTAACCTGTATATACAGGATTGTAAATAAGATGGAAACTTTTAAAAGCTGATTTCCCACACAAATGGTTGTCAATCGGCTTTCTCTGTAAAAAGTGTTAAAGTGTGGATAACGTTGAAAAAGGCATCCTGCGCCGGGCTCTACTGAAGAGAATAAATTCCACCCTGATTCGTTCATAACGGTCAGGGCGGGATTTTTGCATAGAGTGGATTTTGCGTCGGTGAGATTGTAAAAGATGTGCTTATTCCAGAACTCTTTAATCATTGACTTTCAGTCCGCCTATTTTTTTTGAAAAAATGGCTCAATCTTAGGCAGGAAAAATTGCAGCAAAGGTCCGATTAAAAATGTGATGAGGATCGTTCCGATACCGATCGGGCCTTCCAGCAGCCATGCCAGGATCAGAGCAAGTACTTCCCCGATCGTTTTAGAAACCCGCAGGCTGAATCCCGTCCGTTTAGAGATCGCATACATAAGCTTGTCCACAGAAGTCATGGCAAACTGAGCCTGAAAGTAAACGGCTAAGCCCACAGCAATAACAAGCGTTCCCAGCGAGAAAAGAAGAAACTGCCATACCCATTGGTTTGTTTCCCATTGCAAGAGGAAAAGCCATCCATCGATAAGAAAACCGATCAGCAGGATGGTGATCATGGCGGGAAAATCGGGCCGCTCTTTCAATAAGAAAGCATTAACTGCAATCAGGATGAACCCGACAATAATCACCCAGGAACCTACGGTAAGCCCCACTTTTTGGGACAGCCCTACATTCAGGGCATCCCAGGCACCAGTGCCGATGTTGGCGCGGATGACAAGGGAGATCCCGAAGGATAAAATAATGAGTCCAAGTATATAGGCAATGATTCTGTGAAGAGAAATTTTCAACAAAAGACACCTCTGTGGATGAAATTCAAAAGATCACCATGTTGTCGCACTGCCTATACAGGAAAGAGAAGGCAGGAAAAAGAAGCCAGTCGTTATTTTCGGAAACTGGCTTTTTCTCCCTGAAACATTAAAATCCTTGCAAGGTGCTCCATACTTCAAGCTTGGTTTGTACTTTGCTGATTACTTCATTGGTAAATTCAGTTGTGGTTGCACTTCCTCCAAGATCAGCGGTACGAACTCCCTCCCGAACGCTTTCGATAACGGCTTCGTAGATGGCGCGGGAGGAGGCGGACGCTTTAGGATCGTTGAAGTAGGTAAGCAGGGAAGCACCGGCCAGAATCATAGCCATCGGGTTGGCAATGTTTTTGCCAAACAGGGATGGGGCTGTTCCATGCGGGGCTTCTGCCATGACCACCTGGGTATTGAACTTTTCGTCAAAGCCCATCAAGATTGATTCAGAACCGGCGATGGAACCAAACAGTTGCAGAACAAGGTCGCTCAGGCAATCTCCGTCGCGGTTGAGGGCAGGAATCACCAGGGGATCGCCGGAATTGTTGATTAAGAGGGCGTAAGTGGCATCAATTAATTGCGGCTCATAGCGGACTTCAGGATAACGTTTGCTCGCTTCATCCATCTCTTCTTTCAACATGCCTTCATAAACGGGGCTTACAGTATATTTGGGGCCGCCAAATACTTTGGCATTTGTCTTTTTGGCGTGGCGGAAGGCAAATTCGGCGACAGCACGGCAGGTTTTTCGGTCGATTTTTTCGGTGCGGAAAGCGACTTCCTCCAACCCGTCTCCTTCGCGCCATTCCTCGGCTCCGTAAGCATCGCCCACAGCCATGCGGATCACGGAGATGGGGGAATATGTACCAGCTACCGGACGAACCCCGGGGATCCGGCGGCCGGTGCGGATAATTACCTTTCCGTCAATTTCTTTCCGCAAAATTGCGTTCGGGCTTCCAATATCTCCTTTTGCTTCAGGTGTAATCGTGGCTGCCTTTAAACCAAAGCCTGTTCGCTTCATGGCCCTGGCTGCTTCGTGAACCACCTGGTTATTTGTTTTCCTGCGATTTTCAAGACTGAGATCAAAATATTGAAAATCGATATCAAAGCCGATCACATTGGGATCAAGGACGCGTAATGCTTCATCTAACAATTCTTGTCCGGTTTGGTCGCCTTTCATGACAACCACAGATTTGATACTGCTCAACAGACTTCACCTCAATTTCTTGTTACATTCCCCGTCTATTATACTCTTCGATTCTTCCCTGTACTAGACGCAGAAGATTTGGACAAATTGATAGAAAATGTCTTTCCTTTTCAGGAAGATCAGGTACAATGGAACAGGTAGGGAGGAATTTTTTTGTTTGCAAAACGGGAAATGAAGTCGAAAATCCAACTTCAACTATTTTTGATGCGGTTTTTGGCAGTTTTGCCCCGTTCCGTTGCCAGTTTGGGACAATGGCGGAGGCCCTGCCACTCTTTCCATTTAAAGCAATTTCTGCTAAAAAAACTGGCGTTATCGCTGAGCTTTCTCATGTTTATTTTTTCCGTCGCCTGTTCCGGCCAGCCAAAAACGACCTTGACCCAGAAGACAGGTCCTGATTGGGTGGATGAAACATTGAAGGAAATGTCGTTGGATGAAAAGATCGGGCAAATGTTTATCGTCGGCTTTCAAGAGACATCAGGCGGGGAAGCGACGGTGGCGAACGAGCATGCCAAAAAATTAATCACTGACCATCATGTTGGCGGAATCATCTATTTTGACCGCAATATTCAATCCCCCGGTCAAGTAGGGGCCTTAAGTAACGAGTTGCAGGATTTGGCTCTTTCTTCATCACCACAGATCCCGCTGTTTATCTCGATTGACCAGGAAGGGGGAAAAGTGGTACGTATCAAAGAAGGAGTTACAGTTTTTCCGGGCAATATGGCCCTGGGGGCCGCCCGTGATCCCGACCTGGCGTACCAGACGGGAAAGCAGATGGGGATGGAATTGCGGGCCATGGGAATCAATCTGAATATGGCTCCTGTTCTTGATGTGAATAATAACCCGAAAAATCCGGTCATCGGAGTGCGTTCTTTCAGTGAAAACCCCGAATTGACGGCACAGATGTCTGTCTCCATGATAAAGGGATTTCGCGACGGAAAAGTTCTGTCGGCAGTGAAGCATTTCCCCGGTCACGGAGATACTTCGCTGGACTCCCATATTGATTTGCCGCAGATCCCCCACAACCGCAAACGGCTGGACCGGGTTGAACTGGTTCCGTTCCGTGAGGCGATTGCCCATGAGGCCGATATGGTGATGACCACCCATATTACCTTTCCGGCTCTGGAACCCACTCCGGGGCTGCCGGCTACCCTGTCCAAAAATGTGTTAATCAGTTTGTTGCGGAAAGAGCTGGGGTATCAAGGGGTGATTATCACGGATGATCTGGAGATGGGAGCGATTGCCAAAAACTTTGGCACCCCTGTGGCTGCAGTGAGAGCGATTCAGGCCGGTGCGGATATGGTCTTGATCTGCCACTCTCAGTCCAAACAGGAAAAATCGATTGAAGCAGTGAAACAAGCCGTAGAGAAAGGGATATTGACCGAAAAACGGATTGATGAATCTGTCCGCCGAATTTTAAAGCTGAAAGCGGAACGGCTCGGGGAAAACTCTATAATTGAAAAACCACACACCACAGCCAAAGAGATTAAGCAAAGGGTGGGAAATGCGGAAACAAAGGCATTATCTGTCCGGATCGCTGAAAAAGCAGTTACTCTGGTCAATGATCAACGAAAGTTTTTGCCTTTGCCTCCAACCTCGCATTCACGTCTCCTGGTACTGACCTCCCAAAAGCCGGAAACTTTTAGGGAAGCTTTGGAACAGGAAGGGTTCACCCCAGAGGTGGTTCTTACAGATGAACTGGACAAAGAAAAAATCCCGGAATTGGTCAGGCAGGCTGAACAAATGGATGCAGTGGTCGTTGGAGTAAGCCGGCTAAAATCCGGTTCGGCACAGGCAGAGCTCATTTCCCGCCTGCAAGCCGGGAATAAACCTGTGATCATTGTAGGGCTTGACACTCCGTACGATCCAAATGCCCTGCCGAAGGAATCTACATATCTCACTGCTTACGGGTCAACCACAGCCTCTCTTACAGCGGTTTCCAGGGCAATCTCGGGTAAGATACCATTAACAGGCCGCCTGCCGGTTACGATATCAGAAACTTATCCATTTGGGTCTGGTGTTGTGCAAAACAAATAGAGGGCAAAGGGGAGGACAAACTCTGCCCTCCCCCTTTGGCACATACTTTTACAGCATAGGAGGAAGCTTCGATGATTATTGAGATCAGTGTGGGAGTGGTTTCACTGGCCGTCACCGTCCTTATCATTTTTTTGATCCGATCGCTGGTCACTCTCACGAAAACGATGAACTCGGTCAACGAAACTTTACACGATTTGAAGGGAAAAGTAGAAGAGGCAGTGGGGGAATCGACCAATGCCTTTAAGGAAACCCGCCTGCTCGTTGAAGATCTGCGTGTAAAATCACAACAGACAGAGGAACTCTTTCATTCAGTCAGTGAGGTCGGCAAAACGTTTCAGCAAGTCTCCACCAGCCTCGTCCGTCATGCGGAAAAACATAAAGACCGTTTGAGCAATATTATTGCGATCCTTGGTGCGGGAATGGAGTTTGCGAGGCAATGGCGAAATGAGAGGTTAGACCAGGTACAAGAAAAGGAAGTGAAAGCAGATGAGTGAAAAAAAGGAAAGCGGCCATTTAAAATATTTTGTTATGGGGGCCGTATTTGGCGGGGTTGTCGGTGCGGCAATCGCCCTTTTGGCGGCACCGAAAACAGGCAGAGAAATGAGAAGAGATCTTGGAATAGGACTGGAAGCGGCGAAAGATAAAGGCATTCAAGTTTATCACAGCTTAAAAAACCAGACCGGGGAGATGGCGGGAAAGATCAGTGATGTCCGTGATCGTACTCAAATCAACTGGATTGATCTGTGAGCTATTCTCCGTTGAAGCGGGAGAGATCAGATTTAGGCAGAGCAATTTTAGAGAGGCATCCTTTCGACAGGATGCTATTTTTTTCATTTGTTTTTTCGCAAAAATGGGGTATCTTAGTAAAAAGACAAAAAAGCAAGGTGAAAAAGATGAAATTTCAACAACTTACCAACTCGCAACAAATCGACGATGTATTAAAATATTCTAAAGTCCTTCTTTTCAAACATAGTACCACCTGTCCGATCAGTGCCAATGCTTATTCTGAACTTGAGGAGTTCAGCCGCTCCGAAGAGGCCAATGATGTCAACATTGCCGTTGTTTACGTGATTGAAGACCGTCCTGTCTCCAATGAAATTGCTGAAAGGTTTCAGATCAAACACGAGTCTCCCCAGGCCCTTTTTATTCAAAGCGGAAAAGTGGTATGGCACGCTTCTCACTGGAATATCACCGAAGATGCGCTCAAAAAGGCATGTAAATCAGCCGACTAATTTGAATCACATTTTTGTGGGAGGGTATTATGGTATCCAAACAGATAGGGGACCGGCCATGGAGGGGTGTCGCCGATGAGTTTATGGAACGATTGCAACAGCATCAGCGATATTTGTTTCATGTCGCCTACCGATTGACAGGCAACGCCGAGGATGCCAAAGATCTCACACAGGAGACCTTATGGCAAGCACACCGCAAGTCCAATAAATATGTTTACGAAAAGTCCTTGAAAGCCTGGTTGCGAACATTAATGACCAATCGTTTTCGCGATCAGAAACGGAAAAAAAGCTTAAACTTTGTTACGCTGGATGATGCCTTTATCCAATCGGACCCTTCCCCTGCAACTGCGATGAAGTCTGTGGAGGAACAAGTTGAGCAAAAGATCCTGTTGGAACGGATTAAAGAGGAAATCCAGGAATTGCCTGATATTTACCGTCGTGTCATTATTTTGCGCCATTATCACGGATATTCTTATACGGAAATTAGCAAAGAATTGGATATTCCTGAAGGAACGGTTAAAACCCAGCTCTTTCGGTCCCGCAAAATGTTAAAAGAACGCCTATCGAGGAAAATTTAAGGGAGATGGCTGAATGATGTCTTCGTGCAGAGAGATAGACCCACTCATTCAGTTATTCGTGGACGGGGAAATCAACTTCAGGGAAAGACAAATTTTGGGTGAACATATTAAGGTCTGCTCTTCCTGCCGTGAGCAGCTAAACGAAATGATCGTACTTGTTCAGGGATTGGAAGAGATTGGTGTCAAGGAGAGAAGGCGTCAAAAGCAACTCTTTCTTCAGCCGGTCAAGTGGGCTGCTCTTTGTACTTCAATCATCCTGCTTGCTTTTGTGTCGCCGGTTCACTCTGTCCCCTCTTCCAATAAGCCTTTGCATGAGACAGAGACAGCCGGGAAGGACCAGCCACAGGAGATGTTGGCCATGATGACGGTACTTGCAACCCAGGGAGAAAAACTTCATATTCCCGATGACGAATATATCCATGTTGTGCAGCCCCGACAGATCGATTCGCCTCCGCTGTCACAAACCGCCTTAATTTATCCGAGTGCGATGCCTTTTTTTAAACATGAACAACAGCCCTGGTTGAAAAAAATAAACCAGTTTGTTTTTGTCAAGGTCCCGGATGTCCGGACATTGCATACATTGCTTACAACAACCGGGATCCGGCTGGAACCGGATCAACTGGTTGAAGGACAAATTGAATTTCCTGCATCCATGATTATTAAAACGGGGGAAAATCCCCAGATTGAAACGTTTCAGTTTCCCGATAATGAACAGGGAATTTCTCACTGGTTTAATAAAATGGCATCCCAGTCAGCTCTTCATTGATTTGGGGGATGACATTTTGGATTTTTTTCGATATAATGACCGAAATATTTTTTAGTTGAGAAGAGAGGAGAAAGACGAGTGAGCGAACATGAACTAGACGGATTGCGAAGAAAACTGGATGAAATCAATCTACAGCTGTTGCAGCTATTGAACCGGCGGGCCACATTAGTACAGGAGATCGGGGAAATTAAGAAAAAACAGGGAATTAATAAGTTTGATCCCGAACGGGAACAGGATATGCTGAATCAATTGGTCAAGCAGAATCAGGGCCCATTTGATGATCAAACGGTGCGTTACCTGTTTAAACAGATCTTTAAAGCTTCCCTCGACCTGCAAATTGATGAGCAAAAGAAAACGCTCTTAGTCAGCCGTAAAGAACAAGCGGAAAACACCGTGATCAATCTTGGCGGAACTCACATCGGAAACGGAACCCCCCATGTGATTGCCGGACCCTGTTCCGTCGAGTCCGAAGAACAGGTATTTGCCGTTGCCCGTGCCCTGAAGGAACAGGGATTGACTCTGATGCGGGGCGGGGCATTTAAACCGAGGACCTCCCCCTATGATTTCCAGGGGCTGGGGGAAGAAGGGCTGAAAATATTACGTCGTGCGGCAGATGAGTTCGGGCTTCAGGTGATCAGCGAGATTGTTAATCCCGCGGATATGGAAATGGCTGAGCGCTATGTTGATGTGATACAAATTGGTGCCCGAAATATGCAGAACTTTGAACTGCTAAAAGCCGCAGGCTCTGTTCGCACACCCGTCCTGTTGAAGAGAGGCCTTTCCGCCACGATTGAAGAATTTCTGTTTGCCGCAGAATACATCGTTTCCCGGGGAAATTCCCAAGTGATGCTATGTGAGCGTGGCATTAGAACCTATGAAAAATGGACCCGGAATACTTTGGACATCTCTGCGGTGCCAATCTTAAAAAATGAAAGCCATCTGCCAGTCTTTGTTGATATTACCCACTCGACCGGCCGCCGGGATATTTTACTTCCATGTGCCAAAGCAGCTCTCGCAGCCGGTGCTGACGGAATTATGCTGGAGGTTCATCCCAATCCGGCCGTTGCCCTGTCAGATGCAAAACAACAGATCGATATTCCTTCTTTTGAAACTTTTATGAAAGACCTGAGAGCATCTAACTTGCTTGGTAACGGAAATCTGGTTTTAGAAAGAAGATAACTTCCATTCACAAAAAAAGCGAACAGACGTGACAGTCGGTGCGCTTTTTTTGTTATGATGAATAGGAGGATGTGATCGATGGAGTCCGTATACGAGAAGATGCTGATGGGAGCCTCTAGAAATAAATTTAGAATCGAACTTGAATTCGATTGGATGTTAGTGTTTTAGGGGGAAGATTTCATTGAATGTCAGGGAATGTTTGGAATTAGCCAGTTCCGGGAGTATGAAAACGGAGCAGTTGTATGAGTTTTTTGCGAGCCGGGTTTCTAGGCTTGTTGTGCTGTACCAAAAAGACGACTCGGGAAGCAAGCCGTTTTTGGCAAAGGGAAATACCCCGGACAGCAAATTTGTCGCTGCCTTCACCGACCCTGAAGCGGCACGGATTGTGAAGGTTCACCATCCTGAGATGGTTGAGATGGTGGAAGAGCCAGTTCTGCCTTTTTTAATTAAAGCATACCGTTCCGAAGCAAACGGAATTGTACTCAACCCGGGTTTACCTTCCCGTTTATTTGTGGTCAAACAGCATTTATTGGATTTACTGAAGGAATATGCGGTAGATAAACTGGCTCAATTGCCGGGTGCCTGGGTCCCGACTCAGGGGCAGAATTTATTGTTGGTTGAATACAAGAAGGGTTCTTATACAGTTGCCATTTATGCGAGTGAAGAGGATGCCAAGTATGTCTCCCGAAAATCGGGAGGTACGGTAATTCAGCATCCCTGGAATGTAATATTCGGACGATGCAGGGAGTTGCGGGCTCCCGCCCCTTACTTTCACTTCGGTTTACCGGAGCAAACCCACTTATCCCCACAGCATGCCGAGAAAATACTCCAGGGAAGACACAGCGGTTACATAGAAGAGAGACCTGTCGTACTGCCTTTTATTGAAATACCGCCTTCGCAAGACAAGGAGGATCACCAGGAGGTAAACAAGTCCTCCGAAAAAGAGGAACCGGCTCAGACACATATCGTCGAAATGAAACAACCGGCAACAGTTCCTCCGGCAGAAGAAAGAAAGAATCCTTACAGCATCAAAAGCCAGTCAAAGCCCGGTTCCGAGATATACAGAGGGGGGAACCTGGAAATACAGGAGGAAGACTGGCCTGTTCAACAACCCCAGGCCAAGGACACCCAGCATGAACAGCGCATTCATAAACCCTCCACCGTTTCGGCTCAGAGTCCCAAGAAGGAGAAAAGTTTACCACCCTCGCTGGCTTCCGGTTCGGGTGAAGTCCAGGCCGGGCCATCTGCAGTCAAACAAACGCCTGTGGCAGATCCGGCAGTGGAAGAAGCATTGAAGAAGCTGGAAAAAGCTACGGTGGAAGGGCAGGGAATGGCAAACGGCTGGGAAGTGTGCCGGGCAATGGCTGAGCTCAGAAGGATTTGGGTCGTTGTTGATCCCGAGGGAAATATGGTGATTTTAGCAGGACAGGACAAGAGCCCGATTGTTGATTTCTTCACCTCTGCCCGCCATGCACAGGTGCTGATTGATGAAGCCCATCAAAAAAACCCGAGCCTGCCCAAGATGGTACCGCGTCTTGTTTCGACTAAAAAGCTGTATAAAGCATTAGCACCCAGGCAGCCAATCGTTTGGATTAACCGGGGCTCCCCGGAAGCCTGGACCAGTATTATGGGCGATACTCTTCCTTATGTGCTGCAGTTGATGGCACAAGGAGAGCGTGAAAAAAAGATCTGACCTTCGGGTTGGTTCTTTTTTTTGTGATTGGAAAAAATAAAAACACCGGTCGTTACAGGTTTGCACGTAATAAGGTTTTATCGTATGCTTAAACTAATTATAAACCTTGAACCATACTGCATTGGATGTGAAAATAAAGATGGGGAAGAAAAAAGAAACCATTACGATTTATGATGTAGCCAGGGAAGCTGGTGTTTCCATGGCAACCGTATCCAGGGTAGTCAATGGAAATCCGAATGTGAAGCCGGCTACCCGCAAAAAAGTTTTAGATGTCATCCGCCAATTAGGTTATCGTCCAAATGCCGTTGCCCGCGGACTGGCGAGCAAAAAAACAACGACGGTTGGTGTGGTTATTCCCGATATTTCCAATACTTTCTATGCGGAATTAACCCGTGGTATTGAAGATATCGCCACCATGTATCATTACAATATTATTTTGAGCAACTCCGATTTAAAAAAGGAAAAAGAGCTGGAGCTGATTGAAACACTGCTTGAGAAACAGGTTGACGGACTTCTCTTTTTAGGGGGGGAAGTGACGGATGCCCACCGGGAAATTTTCTCCGCTACCGCTGTTCCGGTTGTATTGGCTGCCACCAGGGACGAGAAAAAGGAATGGCCTTCTGTAACGATCGACCAGATTCAGGCAGCAAAAGAAGCTACCTGTATTCTCGTTCATGAAGGGCATGAGAAGATTGCGTATCTCGGCGGGCCGCTGACCGATTCAGTCAATGGCTATCCGCGTTATCTGGGGTATAAAGAGGCGTTGGAGGAAAACGGAATTCCGTTTGAGGAACGTTTGATCCGCCTGGGGGATTACCGTTATCGTTCAGGTTATGAAACCATGAAAGATCTGTTAACTTCCAATAAACCGGTGACAGCCGTCTTTGCGGCAAGTGATGAAATGGCCGTAGGGGCTATTCATGCAGCGCAGGACATGGAAAGAAAAGTTCCTGAGGAGATCTCAGTCATCGGCTTTGAAAATATTCCCCTTTCCTCACAGGTGCGGCCTCTTCTCAGTACAGTCAGTGTACCTATGTATGATATCGGGGCGGTGGCGATGCGCCTGTTAACCAAATACATGAATGATGAACCGGTTGAATCCGGGCAAGTTCTCCTGCAATACAGCGTTGAACTCCGTGGCTCCACGAAGCTTAAAGAATGGGAAGAAACCAGATAAAATTCCGGATACAGGGGTAGAGGATGTGGTTGAAATGGCAAGCGGCATGATCGGGATCATCGGGGCCATGGATTCGGAGATCTCCCGTTTTCTTGATGAAATGGAACAGGTTGAGACACAAGAGTTTTTTGGAATTGTTTATTACAGGGGCAAACTTTGCAATGTTCCGGCAGTCGTATGCAAGTCAGGGGTAGGTAAAGTGAATGCTGCTGTCTGTACACAGGTTTTAATCGACCGTTATCAAGCGGAATCAGTAATTTTTACAGGAGTGGCAGGTGCTTTGCATCCTGAACTGGAAATCGGAGACCTTGTTATTTCCACAGAGTGCCAGCAGCATGATATTGATGCAAGCCCCCTGGGTTTTCCGCAGGGTACGATTCCTTTTCAAGAAGCATCTGTGTTTCCGGCGGATGCCTGCCTGATTGAGCGGGCAAAAAAAGCGGGCGGACAAATTGAAGGTGTAAAAGTACTCCTGGGAAAGGTGCTTTCCGGTGACCAATTTATATCTGATGTCAGGAAAGTAAAAGAGCTGCGGGAGAAGTTTAACGGGACCTGTGTGGAGATGGAAGGAGCGGCTGTCGCACATGTCTGCCATCTGATCGGTGTCCCTTATGTCGTAATTCGTTCTATGTCCGACCGGGCCGATCATTCCGCTCAGGTAAACTTTATGGAGTTTACTGAACTTGCTGCTGAACGCTCCTGCGCCATGGTACGAAACATGTTGCTGCAAATGGCAGAAGCAGAATAGAAAAACCGGAATTACTGCCGCTTTCACGGAATGGGAGCGGCGGTTTTGTTTTATATTGGGATCACAGGACCGGAGTAGCCTGATTGTTACCTGAACATAATACATATTAGCGAAGGGGGGTTTCCACAGTGCCAAAGGATGTTTTGTGTGAAGTTAATAATTGCACTTATTGGGGAGAAGGAAATCTTTGCAAGGCGGATGAGATCTACGTGGTTGCTCACGTTGAGAATCCGGATGACACTGTAGAAACAGATTGTAAAACATTTAAACCCAAAGAACACTAATTCGCAAAACCGGTTGTGCTCTTGATGAGTACAATCGGTTTTTTATGATGGGGTTTTTTGACGTAGAAAAGATAGAGGACGAAGTATTAAATTACGTTAATAAATTGTCAATCTTTTTAGGTATGATATAATAGTAAAAACTGAAATCGTTTACAAGAGGAGGCGAACCGATGAAGAATACAGAACGTTTAGCGGTTGAAACAACAGGAAACAATATGGGAAGTTATGAAGAAACATACCAATCTTTTGACTGGAGCCAGGTTGAAAAAGCCTTTACCTGGTCACAAACCGGAAAAGTGAACGCCGCCTATGAAGCGATTGACCGGCATGCTGAGTCCGGCAAGCAGGACCGGATTGCCCTCATGTACAGTGACCCCAATCGGAATGAGACATATACATTTAAAGAAATGAAAGAAAAGTCAAATCAGTTTGGGAATGTATTGCGCAGAATCGGGATAAAAAAGGGGGACCGTGTTTTTATTTTCATGCCCCGTACTCCCGAACTGTATTTTAGCTTCCTTGGCACGATCAAAATTGGTGCCATCGTCGGCCCCCTCTTTGAAGCGTTTATGGAAGTAGCAGTCAAAGACCGCCTGGAAAATAGTGAAGCAGTTGCGCTGGTAACGACTCCCGCACTGTTGGAGCGGGTTCCCGTGGATGAGCTGCCCCACCTTAAACACATCATTATTGTTGGTACGCCGGAAGAGACCCCGGAGGGCTATTACAACTTTGCAGAAGAGATGCAAAAATCTTCGACCGAGTTGGAGATCGAGTGGGTCAATCGGGAAGATCCGATGCTGATGCACTATACATCCGGCTCAACCGGAAAGCCAAAAGGTGTTCTCCATGTGCATAATGCCATGATTCAACATTATCAAACCGGAAAATGGGTTCTTGATTTACAGGATGGAGACATTTACTGGTGTACGGCCGACCCGGGCTGGGTAACGGGCACTTCATACGGGATTTTTGCTCCGTGGTTGAATGGTGTGACCAATGTGATTCGGGGCGGACGGTTCAACCCGGATGACTGGTATCAAACCCTTGCAAAGAATAAAGTAACCGTCTGGTACAGTGCACCTACATCATTTCGGATGTTGATGGCTGCCGGGGATGAAGTGGTGAAAAAGTATGATCTCTCCTCTGTCCGCCACATTCTCAGTGTTGGCGAGCCGCTCAATCCGGAAGTGGTCCGCTGGGGAAAACAAGTCTATGGAAAACGGATTCACGACACCTGGTGGATGACGGAAACAGGCGGAATTCTGATTGCTAACTATCCGCAGATGGAGATTAAGCCGGGTTCAATGGGCCGTCCCTTCCCGGGAGTTCAGGCAGCCATCATCGATGATGAAGGAAATGAATTGCCGCCATATCATATGGGCAACCTGGCGATTAAGACTCCCTGGCCGTCCATGATGCGCCAAATCTGGAAAAATCCCGAGAAATATCAGGAATACTTCCGGATTCCGGGCTGGTATATATCAGGTGATTCCGCCTATAAAGATGAGGATGGCTATTTCTGGTTCGAGGGCCGCCTGGATGATGTAATCAACACCTCAGGGGAGCGCGTCGGGCCATTTGAAGTAGAAAGCAAGCTGGTGGAACACCCCGCCGTGGCTGAAGCAGGTGTGATCGGAAAACCGGATCCGGTGCGCGGGCAGATCATTAAAGCCTTTGTCGCATTAAGAGCCGGTTATCATGCGTCGGATGAGCTGAAAGAAGAGATCCGCATGTTTGTAAAAACAGGACTGGCCGCCCATGCCGCTCCCCGTGAGATTGAGTTTAAGGATAAATTGCCAAAAACGAGAAGCGGAAAAATTATGAGACGTGTGCTAAAAGCCTGGGAATTGGGCTTGCCTACCGGTGATTTGTCCACAATGGAAGATTAAACATACTTAAAAAACCCCGCTCCTCAGCATCCTGAAGAGCGGGGTTTTTTTGACCTGTCTAATCAGAAGACAATGATTTTTTTAAGATAAACCCCCAATCAGTATCTCTCCCCCTCATCACTGGGAAGAGAAGATACCTCCTCTTCCGTCTCTGTCATTTCCACCGGGAGGATTTTGACCTCCCCCTCCGTTATCTTCATCACCACCGGGAGGATTTTGACCTCCTCCGTCATCTCCGTCACCAGGAGGATTTGGACCCTCTCCCCCTGGTGGATTCGGTCCCGGATTTGGCCCCGGATTCGGCCACGGGTTGGGGTTTGGATTGGTTCCGGGATTTGGCCCCGGGTTGGTTCCCGGATTTCCCCCCGGTTGAGGTTCAGGGTCCGGTTTTACCCGGTTACATTCAAAGCATTTTGTGCTGATGCCGCCGCCCGGATTTGGGTAATCACTTCCGCGGGGAATCAGTTTTGGATTGGCAGCCGCCGCAGCTTTAAAGAGCTTGATCCACGCATTTTTGGCAAGATATTTGCTGCCTTTTGCATTATAATCATAACCTGACCAGACGCCAAGAGAAACCTCCGGAGTATATCCGACAAACCACAGATCCCATTCATTGGAGGTGGTACCAGTTTTTCCCGCTACATTGTACCCGCTGGTGGCTTTGCCAATAACATCACCTGTACCGCCTCTGACTACCTGTTCCATCATTTTGGTCAATGCATACGAAGTTTGCGGGGTAAAAATTTGTATTGGTTTATTTTCTTTGTGATAGTTGTAGATTTCATTACCCTGTGAGTCTACAATTTTTTCAATCAAATGGGGCTTATTGTATTTCCCCTGGTTTGCGATCATCGCATAAGCAGCTGTCATCTGCTCCACCGTGTATCCATTAGTCAAACCACCAAGAACGGAAGCTTCACCATCTCTTGGATGATGTTTCATTCCCATTTTTTCCAGATAACTAAATCCTCGCTCGATCCCTACTTTTCTAAAGATCTTTACTGCCGGAATGTTGTAAGAATATTTGAGAGCATGTGTTGCAGTTACAGGTCCGTTTTTATATTTGCCGCCGGAGTTTTTGTAGGTGCCGCTTCCGTCAGCTTTTTGAATCGGTTCATCAATAATGGTTGAATCCGGGGAAATAATTCCTTCATTCAACGCAGGACCGTATCCGAGCAACGGTTTCATGGCTGAACCCGGCTGGTTTGTTGCCACAAAGGCATGGTCCTGCTGATTTTTGTCAAAGTCTGTTCCGGCGTAGAAGGAGAGTACAGCGCCCGTCTTATTTTCAATCAGCACTGCACCAATTTGCTCGGTGCGCTTCTTCCCTCTTATTTTCTTGGACGGAAAATACAGGCCTTCAACCGATTTGTTCATTTTATTGTAGAGTTCTTCGTCAATCGTGGTGTAGATATGGAGACCGCCCTGGTTTACTTGTTTGCGGTATTCGTCAAGCGATTTCTTGTTTTTTCCTTTGTCTTTTTCCTGTAAGATCTCGGCAGCTTCTCTTTCCACCGCTCTGATGATAAACGGATACTTCTCAAACGCATTTTTAAAATCTGATTTCTTAGCTAATGAACCTTTGATGTCAAATTTAATGGCTTCGTTGTATTGTTGCTGGGTAATCTTTTTGTTTACCAACATCTGGTCTAACACGAGCTTCATTCGTTCCAGTCCGAGTTTCAGCTGCTTTTCGCCTTCAAAGGGATTATAAGCATTCGGGCGCTGAACCATTCCTGCTATGTAGGCAGCTTGTGCCAGATCCAGTTTTTTGACGTCAGTGTTAAAAAGACCACGGGCGGCAGCAGCTACCCCGTACATATGTTTATTATGGGCTCCTACTCCAAAATAAACATTATTCATGTACGCCACAAATATTTGCTCTTTACTGTAGAATTTTTCGATTCGGATCGCATTGATAATTTCCAATGCTTTACGCTCATAGGTTTGTTTGGGTGTTAACAGAACCCTTTTCACTAATTGTTGGGTAATGGTGCTTCCGCCTGTTGACACCTCGCTGCCTGTAAACTCTTGAAAAGCAGCCCGCAAGAGAGACTGGGGATTAATACCCTTATGCTGATAAAATTCACGGTCTTCGACGGAAAGGAAGGCTTCGACCAGATAGGGGCTTACCTCATCCAGGTCTCTGATTAATCTGCGGTCTTCCGGGGATACCATTTCCCCGATCTTTTCCGGCTGTTTTTTGCCGTCGGGTGAACGGAAATATGCGTAACTGGTCTGGGACCAGCCTTCTAATTCTTTTTGGTAATCTTCTTCGCCGCGAATCTTCTCGTCTTTGGCGTAAGCAGAAACAATTCCGGCTCCTACGCCAACGGTTCCTACTGCGACAACTAATACAATGACAAAACAAATAAACAGCCCCTGAAGGACCCATTTTGAAATTTTTTTGCTGCCCGATTTCGGTTTGTTCGGGTTTGAACCAACATTTTGCATGTAACCCATCCCCCCATTGTTCATGCCATATCATTATATCATGGGTAGTAAATCCCTTGTTCATAGAGAAATTTTGACAATCGTGTGAATGGACCCCCTAAAAAAACCTCAGCCATTTTTAAATGACTGAGGTTCGGTATCAACCCTTGTTCGGTTGCAGTTTTCAATGATCCTCTCTTGGCGGGGGAGGCTGGATGGGGGGCCATCCTGAACGGGGAGGATCAGGCGGTAGAGGTCCGTCCGGCGGATCCGGTGGTTTTGGTTTTTCCTTATCTTTTTCCTTCCTTTTCTTTTCCTCTTCCGCTTGTTTTTTCTTCTCTTCCTCTTCTTGTTTCTTGCGTAAATATGCTTCGATTCGATCACACTCTAAACACTTGACCCCGCTAAACAGGCCGCCGGGGTTCCGGAAGGAATAGCCTTTGTTAAAGTACGAAGGGCTGGCTTTTTCAGCTGCTTTGAAAATGTTGACCCAGGCCCGTTTTGTAAAATTCGGGTTATGTTTCATCGAAAAGTTGTAATCGTATCCACCCCAGACACTAATAGTGACCTGAGGAGTGTACCCTACAAACCAATGATCCCGGTCCTTGGAAGAGGTTCCTGTTTTTCCGGCAAGATCATAACCATAAATCCGTGATCCGATAAATCTTCCCGTACCGCCACTCACAACTTTTCTTAACATCTTTGTGGTCTGATAAGCTGTTTGCGGAGAAAAGACCTGTGTCGGCTTGTTTTTGTGCACCCACACCGTATTTCCGTCAGAATCGGTGATTTTCGAGATGATGAAAGGCTTGTTATATTTCCCTTCATTAGCGAGAGCTGCGAAGGCTGCGGCCATTCTCTCAACGGTATAACCATTGGTCGCACCGCCAATCGCGGCAGATTCCCCATCATATGGATGCGGAGGCAGGCCCAGCTTTTTTAGGTAGTTAAAGCCTGTTTGATGCCCCAAATGATTAAAAACCTTAATTGCCGGAATGTTGTACGAATGTTGTAAAGCGAGGGTTGCAGAAACCGGCCCTTTATAATTGCCGCTGGCGTTTCTGTAAGTGCCCGAACCGTCGCTTTTTGGAATTTCTTCATCCAGAATGATTGTTTCGGGGGAGATCACTTTCTCTTCAATGGCCGGCCCATAGACAAGTAAAGGTTTAATGGCTGACCCGGGCTGGTTGGTGGCGTCAAGAGCATGGTCTTTTTGGTTTACTTCAAAATCTTTTGTTCCCGAAACGAATGCGAGAACTGCCCCTGTTTTGTTGTCAAGGATGACTGCCCCCAGTTGCTCCTGGCCTTTTTTTCCTTCATAAGTGCGTGAATAGAATCTCAGATTATTTGTGGCAGCTTTGTTTACAGCATCGTACATTTTTTGATTGATGGTTGTATAGAAATGATACCCGCCAGTCATCGCTTTTTTCTTGTACTCTTCAAGGGTTACCTTGTATTTTCCCTGTTTACTGAGCTGCTCGATCTTAAGGCCGTCTTTTTCCATTAAAGCTTCAGCAGCAGCTTCTTCCACAGCATACATAATAAAAGGGTAACTCTCATAACTGTTGCTAAAATCTTCAGGTTTCGCCAGGGACCCTTTAATGTCAAATTTAAGTGCTTCGTCATATTCACGTTGGGTGATCTTTTTATTTTCGAGCATTTCCCTTAAAACCAGCTTCATCCGCTCTAAGCCTTTTTTCAGTTTCTTTTCATCCCGGCTGAAGGGGTTAAAATCATTGGGGCGCTGGACCATGCCCGCAATATATGCAGACTGGGCCAGATTCAGATTTTTGGCATCCGTATTAAACAAACCTTTGGCTGCCGCTTGAACTCCATACATATTACGCCCGTTTGCCCCTTTGCCAAAGAAAATACTGTTCATATAATAGACGAGAATGTCATTTTTTTCGTACATGGAATCCAGGCGAACAGCAAGTACAATTTCTTTCGCTTTACGCTCCAATTTTTTATCAAAATCTTTTAAAATTACATTTTTAACCAGTTGCTGGGTGATGGTGCTTCCGCCGGTCATCACATCAGCTTGAACTACTTGCTGGTAGGAGGCCCGTACGAGCGAACGGGGGACAATGCCCTTGTGCTTGTAGAAGTCACGGTCTTCCACCGAAATAAAAGCAGCAACCAGGTAGGGGCTGACATCCTTGACAGATTTGATTGGCTTACGGTCATTCCCATCCATTCTCAATGAACCGATCCGAACATGATTGCCATTTTGATTTTTGTTCTGAAAATAAGCATAACTTGTTTCGGACAAGCTGTCTAAATCTTTTTGGAAATCTTCCTGGCTGCGAACCTTTTCATCCTTCACCATCGCTGAAACGACACCGGCTGCGAGTCCGGCCGCCCCGACGAAAAGGACTAAAGCAAGCACAAAAAGAGTAAAGAGGGTGTATCCTGTAACACGTAAGATTCGCCTGCCGAGAGGTTTCCGGGAGTGTTTTCTTCTGTCTCTCCTCATATACTTGAAACCCTCCTCGTGTTTCGGGTAATATTATATCATAATAAAATGAATAAAATATCTCCTCCCTAAGCATAAAATTGCAAATAATAATTGAATATCCAAACTGGTGTTGAACAAGCATAGTAGTCGGCAGATGCAGACTTTCCAGAGAGCTGGTGGCCGGTGCAAACCAGCAGTCCCCTGCACGACGAATTACACTTGGGAGCCTGCGTGGCCGTGCATGGCTGACGCACGGGTTTTGCCCGTTATCCAATGAAGCGGAAGATAGGTAAGCCTATTTTCAACAAGGGTGGTACCGCGGAAATCTGAACTCCGTCCCTTATGGGGGGGCGGAGTTTTTATGTTGCTGCAAAGTACCGGAAGTAATGCATGATTTTGATAAAGAAAAGGTGATTCAGTTGAGTAATGAAAAGTCAATCAGTCCGGAAGTACAAGCTGAGATGGAAAGGCAGTTAGAGGCAATTCAACGGGGAGCGGCAGAGATCCTTCCCATGGAAACGTTAAAAACTAAATTGCGCCGTTCCATTGAAAGCAAAACCCCGCTGAAAGTAAAACTTGGTTTGGATCCGACAGCACCTGATCTCCATATAGGACATACGGTGGTGTTTAATAAACTGCGTGATTTCCAGAACCTCGGTCACATCGTTCAGCTGGTGATAGGTGATTTTACGGCACAGATTGGAGATCCGACCGGAAAGTCGGAAACGAGAAAGCAGTTGACTGAAGAAGAAGTACAGGTAAACGCCAGGACTTACACCGATCAGCTGTTTAAAGTGTTGGACAGGGAAAAAACGGAGATTCATTTTAACAGCAACTGGCTCAGTCCGCTTACATTTGCCGATGTGACAAAACTGGCTGCAAAATGCACCGTTGCACGTATGCTCGAGCGGGATGACTTCGCAAAACGCTATCACAGCGGGCAGGCGATCAGCGTTCATGAATTTTTCTACCCGCTCATGCAAGGATATGATTCTGTCGCTCTCCACAGTGATATTGAATTGGGAGGGACGGATCAAACCTTTAATTTGCTGATGGGCCGCCATTTGCAGAAGGAATACGGGCAAGAGGAGCAAGTCATTCTCACCATGCCGCTCCTTGAAGGATTGGACGGCGTGAAAAAAATGAGCAAAAGCCTGGGCAATTACATTGGTGTCGACGAAGCCCCACGTGAAATGTACGGTAAAGCGATGTCAATTCCCGATGAATTGATGCTGAAATACTATGAACTGGCTACCGACCTTCCGCTTGAAGAATTCAAACAACTTAAAAAAGGGCTGGCCGACGGTTCCGTCCATCCCCGTGATGCCAAGATGAAACTGGCTTACACGCTAGTACGGATGTACCATGGGAAAGAAGCGGCACAAGAAGCAGAGCAACACTTCCGTACCGTCTTTCAACAACGCGAAATCCCCGACGAAATTAAGGAAGTGGAAGTCGGCAACAGTGAACTGGACCAGGGGAAACTCTGGATTGTCGCTCTTCTCTCCCGCTTGGGACTTGTCGCTTCCAATGGAGAAGCGCGCCGGTTGATCCAACAGGGAGGGGTCCGCATCAATCAGGAAAAAGTAACAGATATTCAATTGCAGGTTGAAGTAGAAGATGGCATGGTGGTACAGGTAGGCCGCCGCAAGTTCGCCCGTGTGAAATTAGTGTAATGTTTTCATTTAAAGCCTGACAATCATCCCGGTTGTCGGGCTTTTTCTGTGAAAGTGTGTGTGAGTGTGGGAAGGCAGAATTCTGTCTCACTACTGACAGGGCACCTGTCAAAACTCCACAAAAAACGGTTGCTTGCTGTCGTCAAGACAATAAAGAATCCGCTGCCTGAAAATTTTCCATGTGACAAGCCTTAGTGCAGTATCAATCGGAAAGTAGTCCACATCCAAACTTTCATCACTTGTTGAGAGTTGGCCACTGACCGGTTGCCCGACAAAGAATGTGTGACAGATACCAGCTCTTACATTTTGGTAAATTCCGCAAAATCTGATTAATTTAATATTGATCCCGGTTTTTGACTTTACTTCCCGGATGGCCGCCACTCGGATCGATTCTTTTTCTTTCACCTGCCCACCCGGCAGCTCCCAACCTCTATTTGGACTTTTAATCAGTAAAATCTCATCATCATCGTTTAAAACAAGCACAGACGCGGTCAAGATATGTTTGGACAGAGCCAAGGTGATCACCCCACCTTCGCGGATTTGGCGTCACACTCAAAAACAGAAACTGATAGGAAAGTCTGACTTAGAGGAATGATATAATAAAAAATCATGGGAACTATCTTTTCTGTATATTCTTATTTTAACAGAAAACGGAACGTGATTCCCAAATTTTGTAGAAAAATAGAGATAACTCTTTGCCGGGCTGCAATAAAAAAGAGGCAGGTCCGGACTTTGAACCCAGTAATCAATGAAAGAGGGAGCTAAATGTGACAGCTGTGATCAGAGACCCGGTAAAACGATTTGATCGCCTATACAATTTTCGTGAAATTGGCGGGTTAAAAACACACGATGGACGCAGAATGAAATCGGGAGTTCTTTTCCGGTCCGATGAATTATCACAATTATCCGGCAAAGATTTAGAAAAACTGAAACAATTGAATTTAAAGTCGATTTGTGACCTCCGATCTTCCGGCGAGCGCAAATCAAAGCCGGATCGTTTTCCGCATAATCAGGGTACAAACATGGTTCATGTCCCAATCCAGGATATATCGAGAATCGATTTTTTAAAGTGGCTGGCAGGGAAGTCTGGCAGCATAGATTTTAATAAACTGATAAAAGATTTCTATCGAAGAATGGCATTTGAATGTACCGCTCAGATCAATCAAGTCATTACCTTGATTTCCGATGAAAGGAATTTGCCGGTACTGATCCACTGTAAGGGTGGAAAAGACCGGACGGGTTATATTTCCGCTTTAATTCAGTTACTGGTTGGAGTACCATACCAAACGGTTTTGGAAGAGTACATGCTCTCAAATGATTTAATCGGACCGCGCATGAAAAAGATTGAAAGGTATATCAGATGGATGACCCTGTTTCAGATTTCGTCTGATCGCATGAAACCATTGTTAGAAGTGCGGCGTGAATATCTGGATGAGATTTACGGTGATATTTTAAAAAAGTACGGCTCTGTAGAAGAATATCTCCGTGTCGCTTGTGGCCTGAATCAAAGGTGTATCTCTAATCTGCAACAAAACCTGCTTGAGTAATATGACCGGGTTGGCATTTAATATCCCGGATAAATAAGTTCAGGTAGGTGTTGTTTGCTTCCATGGGACCTGCACATCAGCCAGCATGATGGCGGTAATCAAAACCCGGGCATAGGTATCACCAAATCCTTTTTTGTAATCGCAAAAACAAACCGGCGATCCTTTAGTGTACGGGAGGCCGGTTAATTTGTATCTAAAATATGTCTTAGAGTACGTTTTGCCCGAAAAAGATATGGTGACTCCTATATATACGAATAACTAGCGAAATTTTAAAATCATAGATACTTTTACCCGATTAGTTATATAAAAATCTAAATCACTCCACAGAACATTAAAAACCAATTAGCCTTCCTTCCGGATAGCTTGACGGCCTGGACAGAAGCCTATCTCAATCTGGGGGTGATTGGGGTCCGGGCGGAAAGTTCGGTGGCCAAAGTCCGGCTCCAACTCGGCCGCTTTGTAGAGTTCTACCAGGATCGCTATGGCCATGACAAAATCTCTACCCTTTTCCCCCGGATGTGGCAGCCTGGCAACAACACTTATTGGACGTCGGGGTTCACAATCGGCGCACCGGCAAAGTGCAACCCTTGTCCAGAAAAAGGGTCAACGACTATCTGGCCGGCATGTCCGGTATGAGTTGGAACGGCGCTTGGGACATCGATCAGAAAAGTACTTGGCTCTTTACACTAATCCACCGGAAGATGTTGTTGCCTCGTATATTGAAAATCTTTAGTATAGGATGTTGTTGAAGATCCTCGCACTGGGAATTTAAGAAAACGGGCGAAGGGTTGGCCTATTTTTGCACAAAATCAAATTGCTCCCACGTACTCGCCACAGGACGGTTTGCCACGAGAACCGAATCTAGGTTAAGATCAGCACTTAAGTACTCATTATTTCCAAGATTTTTTAATGCCTTTTTTCCGTTTGCTTGGGTTTCCACTTGGAAGGTTTCCCATAGACCGACAGTTTCTTTATCGGCGTAGACAGAGCCATCCGGTTTGACGGATACGTATTTGTAATCGGTCGAGGACAACAGCGCCACTTTGCCATTGCCAAGGTCCTTCACTTCAAACATTTCCCATACGCTGGCGCCATCGCGGTTTGCGCGGAGTTTGCGGTCACCAATAAACTTGTCCACTGTCACAAATTTTTCGTTGGCAGCTGCTTTCAAAGCGATGAAGTTTTTCGCGGGAGCGGGTTCATACTCATTGTTTTGGCGCTGATAGACCCGGACATAATCAATTTTGTAATTTTGTGGAAAGATGGTGGTGTTGTCCGGAGCACCGGGCCAATCCCCGCCTACGGCCAAATTCAGGATGATGAAGAAATTATGGTCAAAGACCCACGTGCGCCCGTCCAGGTCGTGTGGCGTCCTTACTTGATACAGTTGGCCATCCACATACCACCGAATCACGTCTGGTTCCCATTCAACTGTATACGTATGGAATTGGGTGCTGATGGTGTTAGGCGTGTCATGATATGCACCGATTCCCGTCGAACCGTTGTAATCGGGACCATGCAGGGTTCCGTAAACAGTGGCAGGGGTTTTTCCTACATATTCCATGATGTCCAATTCGCCGCAGTTGGGCCAACCTACTTGACCATAGTTGCTACCCAACATCCAAAATGCAGGCCACATACCCTGCCCCTGAGGGAGTTGGGCTCTCATTTCAATTTTGCCGTATTTGAAATCAAATTTGCCTTGGGTATTCAGTCTTGAGGAGGTATAGTTAAAGGTTCGGCCATTGTATACTTTGTTTTCTCGTTTTGCTTCGATGACCAAATATTTGTTTCCGCTATTGTTGGGATCGCTTTCAAAATGAACGTTGTTGGTTGTATATAGTTGGAGTTCGTTATTGGGACCGGGGCCGGTTTCAAAATTCCACTTGGAACCATCGACGCTGTTGCCGTTAAATTCATCTCCCCAGACTTGCACCCAGGTGCCGGCCGCTTCAGTCTGCTTGGATGATGTTGTCATAAACCCGTACGATAAGGTGGTTAGGGATAAGAAACATATTCCCGTGGCGAACGCCTTCTTCAAGAACATGATGTACCTCCTTTTTACTAGAAGGAAGATCAAAGAAAATAGGAACTTGGGCTTCATCGCTTTTTTTTAGAAAATAAACTGTTTTCTGTATAATTTTATAATACATTCTATGATCAGTCAATAAGATATCAAAGGGGTGTCGGGCAGGGCAGGCTCCTTTCGGAGCCGCCTTGTTTCTTGATATTTTCAATTGTGCATCTAGCTGTGAAAGAAGAGCACGCCAAATGCGATCTCATGTACCGTCCTCTGTCCATTGTTGCAATTTTCGCCAGCAAGTGGTTGGCGAACCAAACTTTTATGGCCCAAGGGCAGTCTGTATTCAAGACGTAGAGCCTTCCATTTAAAGTCTTTCCAGGTTCTGCTGGCGGTCTACCCATGTTTGTTTTCTTAACAGGAGGCAGAGGCTCGATGATTTCCCATTGTTGATCCGTTATCTATGTCTACTCATAATATTTATATTTTACCGTACTTTCGAATCCCGTCAGTACTTTTGAACAACTTGTAGCTAAATCTGATTCAAATAAGCCTTTACTTCTGTTTGATTACGAAAATTAGGCAGACCATACACTTCTAAATCTATCATCAAATCACCCCCGCCTTTCCAAAGACGATCAAAATTAGCAATCGACTGCAAAACAGAGAATTGTTCGTTTGTTAGATCTTGGGCGGACAGCTTTGCCTCTTTCTTATCAAAAACAATAGGTAACAATATCCAGGCAAGACTTAAATACCCATATTCGCTTTTTTCAAAGGCAGCAATCAAATCGGGGATATATGGTAGTCTCTGTTGTTTTGGCAGGTAGTAAAAAGATTTAAATATTTCCCTGGTTAACCAGACGTCAATGGATGGAGGAAGCTGCTTATATAAATTGATCATCTCCTCATCTGCGTTTTTTAGGGTAAAGACTAACAGCCGGATAGCTTTCTGATGGTTGGGATCACAGCGTAAGATAGCGATCGCTGATGCTATGCCGATAAGCGAGTATCCTTCTTGAATAAACTGATTCATAAAAGCTAAAGTCTGAGAATTTTGATCTCTTAACTTACTTAGACTTAATATTATACTTGCTTTAACTAATGGTTCTTGTTCGGTATGTAATAAACCGCGTAATTGCTTTAAGACCTCTTCGGTTTGAGTTCCTATATTCCCCAATACATAGGCAGCTGCACTTCGTATCTTCGGATTTGAATGAGTCAACATCTTTCGATAAATAGGTATTCCCTTTTTCACTGCTAAGCGTGTTTCTTCTACCCAATTTTTCTCTTTGTTTAGCTTAATTTCTGTTCCATAGTATTCTTCTTCCAGTTCAGATTCTTCCCACTCCTGTTCGAAATACCATGTCGCATTTGCCAGATCGACCAGATAGTTTAAGATCTTATCTCGCTCCGGAACCGCCTCACTCTCTATTAGCTCCAGCAGAAACGGAACCGCAAGAGCAGTTGCTTCACAAACTTCCAAATTATAATAAATACTGCTATACAAACTGATCCAGGCGCCATGACGTACTTTGTCGTCCAATGAAGTTAAATCGCGTATCAAATCCGGGACATCTTCGGCTGATCCATAAGGATGGGCTAAGCTTTTCCAATTAATTTGATCTAACTTTTCTAACATAACTTTCCCCCTTCGTTTCCATAGAACAAACTGATGAAATTGTCACTTCTTTTTTAGAAGATTTTGCTTGGAATAGGGTCTCATCTTTCCTGCATCCCCGGTTTAACACAGGTTCAGTCGGTATGATGGCGGGATATCCTCTCATTTTTTAAAATATAAATAAGAATATTCGTTCCCTGCAAGTATGAATCCTTCCATGAACGGGAACGAATATTCTTGATATTACTGTTCGTTTATTATAGGTTTATCGCATTCTCCACACTGGTGCTACCAAAAAGGGGTTTTCTGGGCCCATGGAATTGAATGGTGACGGCCGGTTCCGGCAGAACGTTATTAATAAACGCTTTATTGAGTAGCAAGAAAGCCTTGTGCAGCTTATCAATAGCCGCTTGAACATCATAACAGGTCTAAAAAGGTTTGACAATAGGAAGGAAGAGGAATAAACTATATAAATAAATATATAAATACCCATTTTTAACATAACACAAAAATAAATAAATGTCAACCTTTTTTTATTTTGCCCAAAAGGGAGGGATTCACTTGTTTTTGCCCCGTATGTTTCGTTCTGTAGATTCCGTCATACAGGAAAACATTATAACCGAACTGCTTGAACTGAATCAAAAGACGAAGGAATACGGTTTGATTTTAACCCCGGAAGACATAAAAAACATGATGGCCGTCAGAAATCAGGCGTTGTACGGTTACGGGCGGGTGGAACTGGGCATTGAAGTGACGAAAGAATTCATTGAGGTTTTCTGTACTTCTTCATATATCAATGATGAAAATTATGCTTCCACGCTAAATGAATTACACGAAATCTTTTATTACTTAAAAAATGAAACTGAAGATCAGATCGGGGATGTGAAGCTGATTCATTTGATGAAGGATACCTTTGACGATGACTGCGGGGGTTCCCTGGACCTGCTGAAAAGTAAGCTGGAAGAGTTTGCTGAAAATTTCAGGAACGATTTGCAACTGCGGGAGTCTTTGTCTGAAAGGGAGGGATGGTAATGGACTCGGAGAAAAACAAAATACGGGCATTGGTTTCACAGGGAAAAATAAACAAGTCCCGGCTGTCACCAAACCGGTATACAATCTCCCTCCTAAATGAAGGGCTGCGCACCGGAATGCTGAACAGCCGGGAAGTTTATGATATCCAAAGTGAATGGATGCTGATTCTGAAAAACTTGATCAGGCGGTATACCCGGGGAGAAAGTTCTTCTGTTGCCTCTGAAACTGCGGAAGGGATTCTGGCCTCTATTTTATATGCCACAGACGCTTATATGCTTCGTTTTGATGATCCGGAAAAAGCGATTGCTTATTTAAAAACTTTCCATATCAGAGAGATATATGAAGAAGGCGTGGATGTGGTTCGTCAGTGCTTTGAAGAAACAAAACAACTTTACAGGGAAATCAAAAGCAATAAATTGGATGTTGCAGTGGATGCCTATCATATGACCATTGATGAATCATTGCCTGTGTTTCTGGATAAATATGAAATTATTTTTGATGCTCATAATACCATGGCGAGCATTGATTATCCTTTAGCGATTGATGACATGCGGATTCAGGGTGTTTTTTACATCAGGCAATATTTGGAGCGTTTAAAGATGGAAACAAAATTTTGTGGTTTTTTCAGCAAACAGGATCTTCAGCAGACGTTGGTTAACTTTGGGCGGATCTGCGGATTTGATTACCGGATCGAATTATTCAACATATTCCAATTAATGTTAAACAACGCGGTTTTTTCGGTTTTATCAGGCGGTAAGGCTAATCAGGTCCATGTTTCAACCTGTCAATATAAACGGTTGGAGCGCCTGTTCACTCATTTAGATGCTTCCCGGATCCGTTTTGCCGTTCATAAAGCGGTGGATCACTTACTGGACGATTTAAATATAAGGAACATCCAAATGGCAGGCTACATCAATCAGTGCACAAATGATCTTATTCAGAGAGTGATCAATGCCGCACGCCATAACAGCCTGCAAACGGTTATCATCACGGAAAAAGAAGAGAAGCCAAAATCGATTGTGGTTTCATTTAAAGAAGCGGACAGAATGAGTGACAGCCGGTTTCGATTATTAGTTGAAAAAATCAGGGAATGTCAAGAAACGGAAGATAAAATCCAACTCATCCGGGCAAATTTCCATTCCTTGCAGGATTATATCGATATGCTGAACGCCGATTGCCTGTTTGCCGGTGAATATACGGCGCTTTTTAATACTTTTGGCGATATGGAACTGGCGATCCTGTCGAAAATCGTGTTTTATGAGGAGTTGCGGGGGGATGTTCCCGATTTTTCATCCCCCATTGTCAGAGAGAAAAAGTCTGAGGCGGAATGGCAAATGCATTATATCCAATTTATACAAAGCTTAAGCAAAGGGCGGATCACCTCAATTGCAGAATCGGTTCATGATATTGACTATGAAGAAATCAAGTTTTATTGATAAAAGTAGCTTTCAGGCATTCCAAACCGTCCAGATGAGTGCTTTTCCAAAACTTTACCTTCTCGTTGCCGCGGCTATACAACGTTCTCAGCTCCGGTTGGTTCAATATGGTAATTCATTTGGAAGCAGATCCAGGGGGTAAGTTCATTACTATCACGAAAGAAAAGATCCGATCTGTTTAAACATCGGACCTTCTCTTTCAAGTGATGAATCCGGTTGAACAACTGTTCACTTCATTAATTTTTCATACAACTCTTTGATCTCTTTCGGCGAGATTTTTTTGTTTTTTCCGTGGAGTGTGTGCAGTATTTTTCGGATCGCCTCCAGCTGGTCCTGCTCGTATGGATACCAGTTCAGATCTTTGGCCCGGCTGTTCTTGGAATGTGTCACCGAAACACTGTGGCAAAAGGAGAGCAATCCTTCTGGACCGTGGTAACGGCCGAAACCGCTCTGTTTGATTCCGCCGAAGGGGAGATGGGGATTGGCGGCGTTGATCATTACATCATTGATGCAGATGTTCCCGTATTCCATTTGCCGGCTGATTCGCTCCGCTTTTTTTGTGTCACGGGTCCAAATGCTGCAGTTTAATCCGTACACGGAATCATTGGCCAGGCGGACCGCCTCTTCCTCGCTTGAAAATGGCATAATGGCGATCACAGGTCCAAGTGTCTCCTCCTGCATGATTTTCATGGAGTGGTTCACATCCACCAGTACAGTAGGTTCAAAATGGAGCGTGTCATCATGCAATTGTTTGCCGCCGCATAAGAGAGTCGCGCCTTTGGAAACGGCGTCAGCGATATGTTCTTGCACCACTTTAAACTGCCGGGGGGAGGTCATCGAGCCGACATCATCATTTGCGCCGTTACCGATGCGCAGTTGTTCCGCTTTCTCTTTTAATCTGGAAATGACAGCTCCGTAGACGGAAAACTCCACGTAAAGCCGCTCTACGGACATACACGATTGGCCGGCATTGGTGAAGGCTCCCCATACCGCCGCATTGGCGGCACGTTCCAGATCAGCATCAGCGAAAATGATCATGGGATCTTTGCCGCCCAGTTCCAGATGTACAGGAATTAAGTGTTCCGCGGCGGCAGCCATGATCTTTTTGCCGGTGGCCACACTGCCGGTGAAGAAGATTTTGTCCGGTCGGGACTGGATCAGGTGTTTCCCCGTTTTCTTGCCGCCGTGTAACACCTGCACCACTCCTTCCGGGAAGGAAACGGTTGTAAGGATTTCCTCGATCAACAGGCTGGTGAGAGGGGTGATTTCCGATGGCTTTAAGAGTACGGTATTTCCGGCGGTCAAGGCGGTGATGGCAGGCACTAAAGAGAGTTGAAAGGGATTGTTCCATGGTGAGATGATTGCAACGACCCCTATCGGACGGTACTGTACTTCGGAGTGTCTGCCGTACAGAACGAGGGGAGTGGGGACTTTTTTCGGTTTTAAAATGGAGTCCGCATTTTTTTCATAATAGCGGATGAAATCAACAGTAGCAAAAATTTCCGACATCAATGCTTCGATATGAACTTTTCCGGTATCAGATGCAATTTTTTCAACCAGTTCATCTGCGTGTTCCACCAGGTATTCACGGAGTTGTTTCATATAATCGAGGCGTTTGGAAAGAGAAAGTTCTTTCCACGAAGGGAATGCAGCACGGGCCTGTTCCATCGCCAGCGTAACTTCTTCTTTTGTTTTTTCCTCCATGCTGCCGATCATTTCCCCTGTAGACGGGTTTAAAATATCTATGTATCCCATATGTTGACGGCCTCCTTCGTAACGATGATTTCCGCCTGAGTGATCCGTTTTTTCCCGGGGGCGGAAAAAAAGGGGAATCACTCAGGCTTCACACGGGCGTTGCAACATATTCTTATATACGAAAACAATAGTACTATAACAACATTGTAAGCTAGTTCTCCTGCTTTCAAAAGTAAAAAAAGGAAGAACGAAAAAGAAAAAGCTGCTGACTCCGGTGGTCAACAGCTTTTTCCCTGTTTCATTATGATTAACGAGAGTAGAACTCTACGATCATGGTCTCGTTAATTTCGGCAGGCAGTTCAGTACGCTCCGGAAGACGAGTGTAGGTACCTTCCAATTTGCTTTCATCAAAGGTAAGGTACTCGGGCAGATAAGCACGATCTTCCAAAGATTCTTTTACAATTGCCAGATTGCGGCTTTTTTCGCGCAAGCCGATCACATCACCGACTTGTACCTGGTAAGCCGGACGGTCTACTTTTTTCCCGTTGACGGTAACATGACCGTGTACAACCAGTTGGCGGGCTTGGGCACGAGTGCGGGCAAAGCCCAGGCGATAAACGAGGTTATCCAGACGGGACTCCAGCAGTTTCATGAAGTTTTCCCCGTGGATCCCTTTCATTTTACCCGCGCGCTGAAACAGGTTGCGGAATTGCTTTTCGTTCACTCCGTACATGTGGCGCAACTTTTGTTTTTCTTGCAGCTGCATGCCGTACTCGCTCAGTTTTTTGCGTTGGCCTGGTCCGTGTTGTCCGGGAGCGTAAGGACGCTTGTTCAACTCTTTACCCGTACCGGAAAGAGAAATACCCAGACGGCGGCTCAGTTTCCAACGTGGTCCAGTATAACGTGCCATAGTTGTTGGCTCCTTTCATCATTTGCTTTTGATTCTTGCAAATGACAGGGTGCTGATTCGCGTTCGTTATCCCTGTCTTCCGGATAGCGGCGGAAAGAAGGGATACCTGTGAGAAGCTCACAGGGCGAATCAGTGAGGGTGATCCCTTCACCTATCCTTTGCTGGCTATCCTCAAATACCCACAGGCAGTTTGAGCCATACAAACTATTATTATAGTCTTTTCGGAAGAAAAGTCAACGATTTACATCAAACATATCAGTTATTCTTGTGACTCTCTGATTGGGGTTTTACTCTTGTATAGAAGATCGGCATGCCACGGGAGATAAATTTCTCCTCATACTCAGTGGTGATATTTTGCTCCCTGTAAGGGCTGTGGTGCAGATCATCGGAGTATTCAATGGTCTCCCAGCCCGTCTCAGCGAACTCTTCAAGGGAAAATTCAAACAAGACAGGGCTGTCTGTCTTTAGAATGAGATCCCCGTCCGGAGCCAGCAATTTTTTGTAAACTTCCAGGAAGCGACGGTGAGTCAGGCGTCTTTTCGCGTGGCGGGTTTTTGGCCAGGGATCGCTGAAATGGAGATAGAAGCGGTTGACTTCGTCTTCAGCGAACACTTCAGCCAATTTCTCTATGTCCATCCAAATATAGCGCAGATTCGTATTTTCCGTTTTTTCTCCTTTTCTTACTGCTTGCAGGAGAGGTTCTTCAATTCGTTCCACACCGATCCAGTTGATATAGGGGTGGAGCTCTGATGCTTTGGCGAGAAACTGCCCCTTGCCCGTTCCCAGTTCCACATGGAGGGGATAGGGATGGGGAAACAGAGTACGCCACTTGCCCCGGTATTCATCCGTCGCTTTAGATACAAGAGGATGTTCGGCCAAAATTCTTTTTGCTTCCGGTTTTCTTCTTAATCGCATGTTCGTTTGCCTCAACCATTCTTTCATGTTTTTGTCTATTATATCCTAGACGGACTGCAAATGATCCGCAAGCCCTTCAGATACTGTCTGCATAAGGTTGAATCTTCCTGCCGGGCGGGGCTGATGATTTTTGCTGCAAATTTTAGAAAAAAACTTGTTGCGTTATTGGGTTTTCTCCAGTATCCTTAGAATTGTAATCGATTACATTTCTTTATTTTTTGTCTCTTTCCCTGTATATACATGACCATCCTTTTTTAAAAATACTTATTTGCCTCATAAGGAGGAAGTGCGATGAAATTAGGAGTTTTTACGGTACTGTTCAGCAAGATGAAATTTGAAGAAATGCTGGACCATGTCAAAGCGGCAGGATTGGATGCCGTTGAGATCGGAACGGGCGGATATCCGGGAAATGCGCATTGCAACCCGGGGGAATTACTGGCTGATGAAACAAAACTGAAAGCTTTTAAGAAAGCGGTTACCGACCGCGGTTTGACAATTAGTGCATTGAGCTGCCACGGGAATGCCCTTACCCCGGACAAAGAATTTGCGCAAGCTTCTCATCGCACTTTTTTGCAAACGGTTGAACTGGCGCGAAAACTGGAAGTCCCTGTGGTAAATACATTCTCCGGAACCCCTGGTGCTTACGAAGGGGCAAAAGTTCCAAGCTGGCCGGTAGCTCCCTGGCCCAATGAGTATCGGGAAGTGCTGGAGTGGCAGTGGGCAGAAAAAATCATTCCTTACTGGAAAGAAGCCGGGAAATTTGCCAGCGATCACGGGGTAAAAATAGCACTGGAATTGCATGGCGGCTTTTCTGTCCATACCCCCGCGACGTTGCTCCGTTTGCGTGAGGCGGTGGGTGAAGTGATTGGAGCGAACCTGGACCCCAGCCATCTGTGGTGGCAAGGGATTGATCCGGTCGCAGCGATTAAGATTCTGGGTAAGGCCGGGGCGATCCACCATTTCCATGCCAAAGACACTGTAATTGATCAGGACAATGTAAACATGTACGGCCTGACTGACATGCAATCATATGCAAATATGCAGACAAGGGCATGGCAGTTCCGTACGGTCGGATTTGGCCACGGGCTGAAAGAGTGGGCAGATATTTTAAGCGCATTGCGTCTGGCCGGATACGATTATGTAGTCAGCATTGAGCATGAAGACGCGCTTCTCTCCATCGAAGAAGGCTTCAACAAAGCGGTACAGAACCTGAAACAAGTATTGCCCCGTGAAGAACTGTCAGATATGTGGTGGGTGTAGGAGGTATTGCGGTGAAAAAAGTAAGAGTCGGAATCATCGGATGCGGCAGTATTGCTAAATATCGTCATATTGCTGAATATGCGGATCATCCTGATGTGGAACTGGCTGCTTTTTGCGACATTGTTACCGGAAGGGCGGAGTCATTTGCCGCGCAGTATGGCGGTAAAGCGTATCGCGATTATGTTGAAATGATTGAACAGGAAAGTTTGGACGCTGTCAGCATTTGCACTCCCAATGTGATCCACGCGCCGGCAGCCATTGCCGCCGCGCATGCCAAATGCCATGTCCTGTGCGAAAAGCCAATGGCAACCTCTCTGGAGGAAGCAGAGAAAATGATCCGTGCGGCAAATGAAAACGGAGTTCTCCTCATGATTGGTCATAACCAGCGTCTGATGCCTCCCCATGTCAAGGCGAAAGAGATTTTAAAGGAAGGAAGCCTCGGTAAGGTTCTGACCTTCCGTACTTCCTTCTCTCATGGCGGACCCGAGGGATGGAGTGCAGACGGATCAGATAGCTGGTTTTTCCGCAAACAGGAAGCATTTGTTGGCGCGATGGGGGATTTGGGTGTTCATAAAATTGACCTACTCTCCTGGCTGCTGGAAGAAGAAATTGTGGAAATCAGCGCGATGTTAGCCACGTTGCAAAAAACAGGCGATGTGGATGACAATGCAGTGATGGTGGCACGGACAGAATCGGGTGCAATCGGTACCATCACGGCGAGCTGGACGCATTCCCCCGGCGAAGATAACAGCACCATTCTCTATTGTGAAAAGGGGATATTGAAAGTGGGTACCGACCCTGTTGACCAGGTGATCGTAGAGCGAACAGACGGTTCGATTGAAAAGTTTCAAGTTGGAAAGATGGCCAGCAACGAAGAAGGCGGCCAGGTCAAAAGCGGTGTGATCGATTCCTTTGTCCGGGCGATTCTTACCAACAGCCCCGCTTTGATCCCCGGTGAAGATGCCATCAAAGCGTTGCGCGTTGTCATGGCAGCGATTAAATCCTCTGAAGAGAAGAGATCTGTAAACATTCATGAGTTGAACTGATTTCCCGGCTCAATGTTGAAGAGCATAAAGGGGGTGATCAGCAGAGAATAGGCTTTGTCTGACCTGTAGACCCATGATGAATGCTAAAAACAGGAGGCGAGCAAAATGAAGCTTTTGCGGAAAGCGATCATTGCAGGGCTGGCTGTGAGCCTGGTCATGTCCATGACGGCTTGCAGCACAGAGGAAAACGCGGAAGGCAGCAAGGATGGAAAAGTGAAACTTGTATATGCCCGTGGAAAAGATGTTACCGGGGAAACATATAAAATCGTAGAAGAATTTGAGAAAAAACATCCCAATATTGACGTTGAATTTAAAGAAATGCCTTCTGATACCGGGCAAAACCACAATCAGCTTGTAACGATGTTCAGCAGTAAATCCAGCGAGATTGACGTGTTTGACCTGGATGTGATCTGGCCCGCCGAATTTGCACAAGCCGGCTATCTGCAACCATTAGACCGTTACATTGAAAAAGATAAAATCAATATGGGCGATTACATTCCGGGTGCTGTGGATGCAGCGAAAATCAACGGGCAACAATATGCTCTGCCAAAATATGTGGACGCCGGTCTCTTGTTTTACCGCAAGGATCTGATCTCTGAACCGCCTAAAACATGGGATGATTTGATTAAAATAGCAAAAGAGGCCAAGAGAGGGGGAAAAGCCCAGTACGGCTATCTGATGCAAGGAAAGCAGTACGAAGGATTAGTTTGTAACTTTATTGAGTTTATCAGTTCATACGGGGGCAAAATCCTCGATGAAAATGGAAGCGTTGTCATCAATAGCCCGGAAGCGGTCAAAGGGCTGAACAAGATGATTGAAGTAGCCAAATCTGATTTTGTACCAGGCAATGTGAGTACTTTTACCGAGCCGGAATCACATACCGCCTTTATCGAAGGACAATCGGCAATGATTCGTAATTGGCCTTATCAATATGCTCTCGCACAAGACCCGAAACAGTCAAAAATTGTTGGTAAAGTGGAAGTAGCTTCATTACCGGCAGGAGATAAAGGCACTTCCGCAACCCTGGGCGGATGGATGGTCGGAATGAACAAGTATTCAAAACATAAAAAAGAGGCCTGGGAATTCCTGAAATTTATGGCTGGTCCGGAAGGACAGAAGATTTCGGCAATCAAGGGCGGTAAAGCACCCACATTCCTGCCTCTTTATGATGATGAAGCGGTGAAAAAAGCAAGTCCGCTGTTTGCCAACAAAGACTTTGTAAACGGGGTTAGTTCAGCTGTTCCTCGCCCTGTGTCCCCCATTTACCCGAAAATCTCCGATGTTATTCAAATCGAGGTTTCCAAGGCGATCACAGGTAAGCAGTCGGCAGAAGATACAATCAAAAACATTGAGACCCAGTTGAAAGAAATTGTGAAGAAGTAAGGTTCATGAGAAGGGTCATAAGCCATTTGGTCTTATGGCTCTCTTCTTTATCGCTCGCTAGGTGGTGACAAGATGAAGCAGAAAAAGCGAGGATTGTCGGAAAAACAAATTGGATATTTAATGGTGCTGCCGGCTTTGCTGATTATCCTGGTCATTGCAATCTGGCCGGTGGTCCGCTCCTTTTGGATCAGTCTATATGATGTCCGCCTCAATGATCCCGCTAAAACGCAAATTCACCTGCAACATGGAGTCAATGTGGAAAAAGTGGCAGAGATTTATCCGGTTTTAACAAAAAATCTGGAAGACGCCAGCCAAAAAGCTGATGCAGATACCAAACAACGGCTGACAGCGATCCGCGAACAGGTAGAGGGGATCAAGGCCCGTTTGGATAAAAGCGCGGACTTTGCCAAAAAGTACGAAAAAGTGGATGAGCTTCTGTTTAACGGTGATCCCGTTCCCGAAGAACTAACATTTGCCTCCCTTGACAAAGCGAAGGGGAACGAGGTTCAAAAGCAGCTGATGCTGGTTCAGAACGATTTGAAAAAATTGGCAGACGAAAAGAGATTGAAAGATGACACCCTCCCGGGATTATCGAAGGGGTTGGGAGAAGCATTTATTGCCCCAAACTTTATTGGCTTCGACTACTATGCAAAGCTTCTCCAGGAAAAGCGTCTGTGGGACTCGCTGGGAAATACAATACTGTTCACAGTCATCTCAGTGTTCCTGGAACTGGTCTTGGGCCTCTGGATTGCCATGTTGATCAATCGCCAGTTTATCGGCCGCGGCCTGGTGCGGGCTGCCGTTTTGATACCGTGGGCGATTCCGACCGTCATTTCCGCTTTGATGTGGAAGTTTATGTTTGACGGGCAAAATGGGATCTTAGCCAAGATTTTTGAGCAGATTGGCATCGTCTCCAACATGGGAGCGTTGTTAACAACCAAGGCGGGGTCAATGTTTGCTGTCATTTTTGCCGATGTGTGGAAAACAACTCCCTTTATGGCGTTGCTTTTGCTGGCAGGTTTGCAAACCATTTCTTCTTCTTTGTACGAAGCGGCCGAAGTGGATGGAGCATCCCGGAGTCAACAGTTTTTCCGTATCACTTTGCCTCTGTTAAAGCCGACCATTTTAGTCGCACTTTTGTTCCGCACGCTGGATGCGTTCCGCGTGTTTGATCTCATCTATGTCCTGACTGGCGGAGGACCGGCAAACTCTACGGAAACGATCTCGATCTATGCCTACAAAACTATGTTCGCGCAGATGAATTTTGGCGAAGGTTCCGCTTTATCTGTGATCGTCTTTATCTGTGTCGCGATCATCAGCATGATCTTTGTAAAATTATTGGGCACCGATCTGGTTAGTGATGGCCGTGAAAAGTAAGGGGGGTCAAAGATGCAAAAACGAACTGGACCAGGTTTTTATCTCTTTTTAACCGGATTGCTGATTGTCATTTTGTTTCCGTTTTTCTGGCAATTGATCGCTTCCATCAAACCGCCTTCTGAATTGTTTGGGGAAAAAGCTTTTAGCATTCTCATCGAGAACCCTTCGTTTGAAAACTATGAACGCGTCTTTACCCAGCGGCCCTTTTTAACATACATGTGGAACAGTGCGGTTGTCTCCATATTAACAACTCTTTATTGTATCGTTGTTGCCTCATTTGCTGCTTTTGCCATTGCCCGTTTGCACTTTAAAGGGAAAACACTCATTTTGGGGATGGTATTAGCGGTCTCGATGTTTCCGCAGATTGCCACAATTGCACCTATCTTTATGTTCATGCAGTCGGCCCACTTGACTAACAGCTATTTGGGCTTGATTATTCCTTATACAACCTTTGCCTTGCCGCTGGCAGTCTGGAACCTGACCACGTTTTACCGGAAAATCCCCACTGATCTGGAAGAAGCGGCTAAGATGGATGGAGCGAGTGTGATGCAAACCTTTCGCAAGGTGATCTTGCCATTGGCGGTTCCCGGTACGTTTACGACTGCCATTCTTGTTTTTATCGCTGCGTGGAATGAATTTCTGTTCGCCTTGACTATCAATACAGAGGAACAACTTAAAACGGTACCTGTCGGCATCGCGCTGTTCCAGGGCCAATTTACCATCCCCTGGGGAGAAATTGCCGCCGCTTCGATCATCGTGACAATACCGCTTGTCATCATGGTACTGATCTTCCAACGCCGGATCGTTTCCGGGATTACAGCGGGAGCTGTTAAAGAATAAGGATTGTTGTCACCCCGTCTGCCCAATGCGCAGACGGTTTTCTGTGATGCTGTGTGTCTAAGGGGGAGGCAGAATTCAAATCGTGTCGCTTTAATAGATAAAGATGGTATCCGGGTCTAAATTCCTGTATGATAATTAAAAAATAAAAAAATATAGAGGTGAACTGTGTCACCACGAAGAATAGGCAAACTTCTTTGTGTTGTACTATGGATGATTGTCGGGTGTCTCGCCTGTCAGTCTGTATCGTCCAGTCCGTCCTCCTCTACTCCTGCTGAAAGTCAGGCAAAAGTGAAAAAATTTCATCCTTATCGCGGAAATGAAGTTCCTCAGTTAAAAGATCTGATTCAACAACCGGGATTTCAAGAGTATGTAACCGCTCGGCCGTATATTTTGGGTACCAGTTACGATGGTGCCTATCTGGCGACAATTGTTTTTGACAATCAGGCGCAGGCGTATCGCATGGAGATTCACCATACTCTGGAAAATGAAATCATCGCCGTGTTTTATCTTCCCCTGCAAAAATACTTACAGGAAAAAACATCAAAACTATACAGTAAAAATGAAGCGGAAGAACTTTTACAGGCTTCTCAGGAGACGATCGACCTGGGCTACCGCATCAAAGTCCAAGTAAAGCCGGTCTCTCTTTTATACAATCAAAAAAGGCCGCTGGGGGAACACAAGGAATGGTGGTTGAAACCCGCTTTTAACTCTAAACGTTTTACGTTATCGGCGGAAAATGGAGAGGGAGTGCACTGGCAGCTGCTTGAAGAGCTGTTTGACGAACAGCCCGAACAGCCGCCGGATCTGAGCTTAATCCGTCATCCGCTCCATCCGGAAAAGTGGACAGTGCTTGTGGTTTCTGCCGACGCCGATAAAACGGTAAGAGTCAGCAGCCAGTCAGTGGATACCAACCAGCTTATTGCTTCCCGCTCGGAAAATGAGTTGCTGAGAAAAGCGAGGCTTTTGTGCTCCGGTGATGCGCAGCTTGTCTACCGCTATCATCAAGTTTCAGACTTCCCGTGGTATTTGGCCGTATCCGGAGGCAAACAGGCTGCCGCGAGACGGGGCGCTCTATTATACCAGGGATGGGTGAACCGGTTTGCATTGATGAATGAAAATGGCTTTCCGCTTTTACAGGGAAAACCGTCGGGGGTTTATCAGGAAAAACAGCAAATTCACCCCCTTTCAAAAAGAGTTGCACAATATTACCTTACCCTTATTGCGGAAGAGCACGGACACCAGCCTCATTTACTGGTAGCTGATCTGTATGATGAACAAAAGCGTCTTATCAGAACATACGAATGGGCATGGGAGAAGGAAACTCAACAATTTCGCTTTCTTAAGGGGGAAACGTAATGAGGACTCATCTTTATTTTATTCGTCATGGGGAAACCGTTTGGAATAGGGAAGGGCGTGTGCAGGGACATTCAGATATCCCACTCAGTGAAACAGGATTGGAGCAAGCCCGGCGCCTGGCTGAATATTTGCAGCAGCAATCGGTCTCAGTCATCTACTCCAGCGACTTGCTGCGCGCACGGCAAACCGCAGAATCAATTGCAGCCAAACACGGGGTGCAGGTGCAGGTTACCTCCGCTTTTCGGGAAAGGTACGGGGGAGAATGGGAGGGTTTGACAGGTGCTGAACTAAAGGAAAAATATCCTGATTGGGAAACGGTTCGTTTTACGGGTGGTTCCTATGGAATCGAATCGACTGAAGAGCTTCAACAGCGAATCATCCGGGAATTGGAAAAAATAGTAGATAAACATCAGGGACAGCATATTTACGTTGTCAGCCATGGAATGAGCATCAATGCCGCTCTCACTTTCCTGACCAGGGGAGAACACGGAACCGGAATCATCCGGCTGCACAACACCAGCATCACACATTTAACTTATGAGCAGGCAGATGGCTGGAAACTTCACAAAATTAATGAGACTCCCCATCTTGTCGTGAAAGAAGAAAAGTAAACCAGGCATACGAAGAGCTTTGATTCGAGTACTTTTTGTAATAAATGGTCCATTACTTGGCAGGTGTTCCGTCATGCACTCTCAATCTGTTTTAGAACGAATTCAAACTGACTATCATTTATTTTCCGCAAAAGAAAGACAGTTAGCCGATTATATTGTAAAACACAAGGAAACCATTGCCAACATTAATATCGGCGAGCTTGCGGACAAAACAAACACTTCTCCCTCAACGATCACGCGGTTTTGCAAAAAACTGGGGTGCCAAAATTTTGTGGAATTTAAGGTTTTATTAAACCGCTCTACCTTTAAAAAGCTTCCTGATGAAGATTATTTAAACCAGGTAAAACACAATTATCTGGAATCCATTCAGTCAACTGCCGCCATGCTGAACATGGAGCAGGTCAATCAAGTGATTCAGTGGATCAAAGAAGCAGGCAAAATAGGGATATACGGTGTCGGAAGCTCTGGTCTGTCCGCTTTGGAGCTTAAATATCGGCTAATGAGAATGGGCTTTTTGGTGGATGCGTTAATAGATTCTCACCTGATGCTGATGAATGCCACATTGGTCCGCCGGCAAGACCTGATTATCGCCATTTCCAATTCTGGTACAACCAAAGAAGTGATTGAAGCCGTCCGTGAGGCAAAGAGGCAGGGAGCAAAGGTTGTGTCCATTACCAACCATGACTATACTCCTTTGACTAATGCTTCCGATCTGGTCTTGCTGACTTCCAGCACCTCCCGTCTCAACGATCCGAAGTTTATCAATAACCAGTTAACCATTTTGTATGTACTCGATGTAATCTCGATGAGATTATTAGAGGAGGAAGGGCCGGTTCACAATCGGGATCTCACTCTTCAAGTGCTGATGAAACACAAAAAAATATAAGAGCTTGGCAAAAACCAAGCTCTTGTTTAAGAAATTGCACCAACAAAACGCCGGGTAATCTGCTGAGGCCTGGTAATCGCACCACCTACGACAACAGCAAAGCAGCCTGCATCCAGACAATGTTTAGCCGCTTCAGGCGTATACACATTTCCTTCCGCAAAAACAGGAACTGAAACACTTTTAACCATTTCTTTCAAGATGGCATAGTCATGATGAAAAATCTTTTTTCCCTTTGTTTCTTCGGTGTAGCCGACCAATGTGGTAGATACTACATGAAATCCCAGCTTTTCTGCCTCTATGGCCTCCTCCACGGTTGAGACATCTGCCATCAGTAGTTGTTTGGGGTATTTTTCTCTGATCTTGCGTACCAGTTGTTCAAGGGACAGGCCCCCGGGCCGCGGCCGGCTGGTCGCATCCATGGCGATCATATCTGTTTCCACTGAGAGCAGTTCCTCAACTTCCAACATTGTCGGTGTAATATAGACGGGGGAATCAGGGTAATTCCTTTTGACAATTCCGATCACAGGAAGGTGTACCTGTTTTTTTATTTCAGCGATATCCTCTTTGCTGTTAGCCCGGATCCCGGCGGCTCCCCCTTGCTGTGCCGCCAGGGCCATTTTTCCCATGATAAAGGAACTGTGTAAAGGTTCTTCCTCCAATGCCTGACAGGAAACAATTAATTGTTTGTGTAATGTGTGCAAAACTTCCTGATTTGTCATTATGACTCTCCTAACCATTCCTCTACTTCGTTTTTGATAATCGTCACCTGTGGGCCATATATAATCTGTACTCCATTGCCGCGAACAAAGACACCTTTTGGATCGGTTTGTTTGATCTGCTCTTCTGATACCTTGCTTCCGTCGCGAACGGTCACCCGAAGCCGGGTGGCACAACAGTCTACATCCTGGATATTCTCTTTTCCGCCCAGACCCTCAACAATTGTCCGGGCACGGGAGTCGCCCGTTCTGTCCATTTGCATTGATTCACTGCTCTCAGTAGTTCCGTCTTCACGCCCCGGTGTTTTTACATCGAATTTAACGATGTAGAAACGGAACGTGAGATAATACAGAAGAAACCAGAAGATACCAACGATCGGAACATATATCCAGTTGGTTTTATCGTTGCCCTGCAGGATTCCGAACAGGATAAAGTCGATAAAACCTCCGGAAAAGGTTTGACCGATAGTAATTTGTAATATATGTGCCAGCATAAAAGCGAGGCCGTCAAAGGCAGCATGAATCACATATAAAACAGGTGCGATAAACAGGAAAGAAAACTCTATCGGTTCTGTAATTCCGGTTAAGAATGAAGTAAGTGCGGCTGAGAACATCAAACCGAACACTTTTTTCTTATTTTCCGGTTTTGCTGTATGATATATCGCCAGTGCCGCTCCGATCAGGCCAAACATCATAGTGATAAACCGGCCGGACATGAACCGGGCGGTACCGATGTAATACTGCTGAACATTTGGGTCTGCCAGCTGGGCAAAGAAGATTTTTTGTGTCCCCTCCACCAGTTGACCGTTAACAACCTCTGATCCTCCCAGGCCGGTGGTCCAAAAAGGCAAATAAAAGATATGATGCAATCCAAATGGTCCCAGGAGCCGCAATACAAATCCATAAACAAGCGTTCCGATATATCCTGTAGCCTGAACCAGGTCACCCATGTGAAAGATTCCTTTTTGTATAAAAGGCCAAATGAGAAACATGAGTACTCCTAATAAGATGGATGCAAATGAGGTAATAATCGGGATAAACCTGGAGCCGCCAAAAAAGCCAAGAAATTGTGGAAGCTGAACTTTATTGTAGCGGTTGTGCAGAAAATAAGTAAGGATTCCGACAACGGCCCCGCCAAATACTCCGGTTTCAAGCGACTGAATCCCCAAAATCATTCCCTGTCCAACACTGGCCAGATGTTCGGGTTTGGCCAGTTGTCCCGTAATTTTTAATAAGGCATTGATGGTGGCGTTCATCACCAGATAGCCTAATAATGCTGCCAGTCCTGCTGTTCCCTTGTCTGAACGGGCCAGACCGACCGCAACCCCTACTGCGAAGATGACAGCCAGATTGGCAAAAACGATCGAACCCGCCGAACTCATCACGGCAAAGATCGATTGCAGCCATGGAACATCAAGAAATGGATAAGCTGTCAGTGTGTTTGGATTAGAAAGCGCTCCCCCGATTCCGAGCAATAAACCCGCAGCGGGCAATACTGCAATTGGAAGCATAAACGACTTGCCGAATCGTTGTGCTTTCTCGAAGAAAATACTCATCAATAACTCATCCTTTATGAAAATTATTTTCATATTTATTATAGGCTGTTATGCTTTTATAATCAATAAAAACGTTTTCATTTTAACGACTAGATGAGTAAACGAAACGATTTGTTCAAGTGTTATACTGTTCCCCGACAATCATTCGTAAATGTCCCGGCAAGACAGAAAGATGGACGGGGGTAAAAGTGTTTTTCTCCCCGTCGCAGTCAACTTTAAGCACAGGAGCGGTGCGGATTTTTAATTTTCTGGCATGGAAGTACAGCAGATCAGACCCTTCAGGCGCCTGGTCGGTGAGTCGTGAAACGGCCATTGACCAGAGGGAACCCACGGACACATCTTTGATAATCAGCACATCGAGAAGTCCATCCTCTACACTGCTCTGCGGAAAATAGGCGTCCATCCCTCCAACATAAGCTCCGTTGCCCACAATCATCATCATTGCTTCGCCGCGGTACTGCCTGTGGCCGGACTCAACTTCCAGATAAAATGTTTTCCTCTCATCCATCGTTTGGATTGCGCTGAGATAATAAGCCAGACGTCCCCACCGCTTTTTGATGTCACTCTGAATGTGTTCGGAGACCTGGGTGATCAGTCCAATCCCCCAAAAGTTGAGAAAGTAGTGGTTCCCGTGTTTTCCCACATCAATATTTCTCTCCTGCATCCGGGTGATTTGCTCCGCCGCTTCCAGATGATTTTGCGAGATGCCCAGCGTCCGTGAAAAATCGTTACAGGTTCCTCCCGGCAGAATGGCGAATAAGGGACGGTCATCGAGTGAACATAGAGAGTTGATGCATTCATATACGGTTCCATCTCCTCCAGCGGTAATCACCATATCTGACTCCGGCGCCACCCGGCGGATGATTTCAGCTCCGTCACCTGCTTTTTCGGTCTGCCATACAGTGACCACCCCGGCAATGGTATTCAGTTTTTTCACGATCTGATCCATGTCGCGAATCAGCAGTTTATTTCCTGCCGCAGGATTGGCAATAATAGCAATCTTGTTCAACACAGATTTCCTTTTGCCGTTCAGGTCCACCTGTTTTTCCCTCTCATTCCCGTACCGCAAATAATAAAGGTAAATCATTCTTTATTTTGAGGATGCCCATCTGTGACGAAATCAATCTCCGAGCGGCTGCAGTTTCTGGAAAAAGAAGGGATTGTGCATTCAAAGCTTTATTCTTCTCATCCCCCGAGGTATGAGTACCTTCTGACCGGACGGGGACAAGAACTTCGCCATGTCCTGAATGCGATGGCGATCTGGGGAAATCGTTTTTTGGAACCGAAATATACAAAGTTGATTCATGCTGAATGCGGTTATGAGGTGGAACCGGCCTATTATTGCCCTCATTGTGAAAGCTATGTGAAAAATATCGCGTACGATTCAGATCATACAAGTGAATGAAATTCAGAGCGGCTTTTGACGATAGGGGGGATAAAAGAAGCGTCGGACATGGAAAGGTTCAACCCTCTCGCAAGTCCGACATTTTTTTTGCAAAACCATTGACAAACACCCAGGCTGATCCTCTTATTCCTGCAGCGGAACCTGTAACACATTGGCGGATGATCCATCTTTGGCGCTCTTTTCATATAACTTGAGGAAGAGTTTGTTTTTCCGCTCTGATTTTGGGATGTAAAACGAAAATTCAAAAGCGGACCATGAAGGAGGGGCGGATTTTAAATGGACGGTTTGCTCGTCCAATACTTGCTTGCTGCCATCGGTAACTACATAGTAGATGTTCGCTCCCCATGCTCTTGCTTTCCCGGTCACCGTGTATGTGTCGTTTGTTGACCGAGTTGCTTTGACATGACGGAAAGATTTGTTTTGATATGATTTTTTGCTATCCCTTTTACTGTTGTCCGCTGGCTTTTTTTCATTGCCGGATTTTCCGGTTTCCTCAGCTTGCGGATGCTGATTATGTTGCTGATGATCAGCAGGGCTTTGTTGCTTCTGAACGGTTTGCTCTTCCGGCTGTGCCTGTGGGGCTTTTGGCTCAGGTGCTGCATGGGGGGACGGGGGATTACAGCCGCCGATCAGAAAAAGGGCTAACAGCGAAATAAAAAGGTGGCGAACCATAGCTTCCTCTCTTTCCAGGCTCTCAAGCCCAAGGGGTCTCTTTGTAATTATTTTACATAATCCTGGTTTGTGAATCAATGTATATTTGCGAAAATATGGAAAATTTATGGGTGATCATAGAAATTTCAATCATAAGGTGAATCAGCTTTAAATATTGTTGAACTTATCTCCGAGTTGCTATAGAATTATCCATTCGCTAATATAGTAAGGGAATCATAACGAGAGTGGCAAAAACGTCTTAAATAAGATGATTTTAGGGAGAAGGTCTTTTCAAGGGATTATGCAACAACTTTATTTAAGAAAAGAAGGATGCAACTGAAATGACATTGGAAGGTTTGTATGAAGAACTGGCTGATCTCAATGAAAGCGAAGTCCGGACCATCCACAAGTTAGTACAAGCGTTAAAGCGCACGCGGGTAAGCCCTCTTGCTTACATTGAAGAGATGATGAACTTTCAGTCGGTGGGCTTTGATGAGGAAAAAGGTGTATATGTTCACCGGATGCTTATTACGGATGAACTGAAAAACCGTTATAAAATCCTGCATGGCGGAATTACTGCTACGTTTATTGATACAGCGATGGGATCGACGGTCTTTCAAGCCGTCGGGGAAAACTCCCGGGCAGTAACGCTCGAACTCTCAGTCAATTTCCTTTCACCGGGTATGGACGGTTGGCTGAAAGCGGAAACCCGTGTGGTCAAAAAGGGAAAAACGATTATTGTTTTGGAAACAAAGGTAACTGACGAGCGGGAAAAGCTTATAGCTACGGCTTCCTCAACCTTTTTTCGCTTATAACAGGTGGGGGGAGAAAAATGAAACCGTATAAAATTGCGGCCAAAGCGATCATTTTTGATCAGGATCGCGTTTTGATTTTACGCAAATCAGCCGAAGAGAGAAATGCTAAAGATAGTCATGGTTGGGATTTTCCGGGTGGCGGATTGGAACCCTCCGAGCCCATCATGGAGGCGTTGGCACGTGAAGTGATGGAGGAGACCGGACTGCAAGTAAAAGTAGTCGCCCCCGCTTATATTTATGATGAAATTCAGGAAGAGAAGCACCTGATCATTATTAAGTTTGCCTGTGACCAGCCGGTGGGCGAGCTCATTTTAAGCTCTGAACATGAAAGTTATCATTGGGTCCGCCTGGATCAATTGCAAGAAGGTGCATTTCCCGATTGGATGAAAGAAGAGATCCGCCGGGCCTACCGGATCTATACAGACTTTCGCGGAATGGGCCGATACGTTCAATCCCTCTGATCTCCCGACAGGGGGATTCTTTTTTATATGAAAGGCACATTTTTAAGGGGTACTCAACAGGAATTTTTGTTAAACTGCGAGGATTTTAAAATATACAACATATGATAAATTGGTATAGCCATCTATACGTTTTAAAGTTAAACTACTAGTAAATAAAGAGTATAAAAAGGAGATCAGATCCATGATGGAAAACAAAATGATCCTCATCGTCAAGGGAACAATTCATACGGAGACGGAATCACTTCGGGAAGGTTATATCAAGATCGCGGACGGAAAAATTGTTGAGTTGGGACCCTTGAGTCAATGCGGAGATACCGCCGGTTTCCAGGTGATCTCTGTTCCTGAGGAAGCTCAGGTGATCCCCGGAATGATTGATGTCCACATTCACGGGGCGGACGGGGCAGATACGATGGATGCCACGACTGAATCTTTAACCAGAATTGCAACCGCAATTGCCCGGGAGGGAACAACCACCTTTTTAGCTACTACAATTACACAATCGAAAGAGGCGATTGCAGCAGCGCTCGCCAACGCAGCGGACTATATTGTCCGGTATAATACACCGGGCAAAGCTGAATGTGCCGGTATTCATCTCGAAGGGCCGTTTCTCTCAGCGAAGCGTGCCGGAGCCCAACCGCCGGAGTATATCATCCATCCTGACATTGAACTGTTTCAGCACTGGCAGTCGATTGCTCAGAATCTGATCAAACTGGTTACTCTGGCTCCCGAAGTAGAAGGCGGGTTGTCTTTGACAAGACATTTGCGCGAAACCGGGGTCGTAGCTTCGATCGGGCATTCGGACGCCACTTATGACCAGTGTGTGGAGGCGATTGCAGCAGGAGCTTCCCATGTCACCCATTTATTTAACGGAATGCGCGGACTCCATCATCGGGACCCGGGAGTTGTCGGAGCAGCCTTCCTGCAGGACGAACTTGTCGTCGAAGTGATTGCAGACGGGATTCATATTCGTCCGGAGACGGTAAAGATTGCGTTTGACCAGATCACAGACCGGCGGATGATTCTGATTACTGATTCAATGCGTGCCAAATGTCTCAAGCGGGGAACCTATGAACTGGGCGGGCAAACGGTATATGTGGATCAGGATGCAAGATTGGCTGACGGAACACTTGCAGGCAGCATTTTAAAAATGAAAGATGCGTTTAAGAATATAAAAGAGTTTACCGGTTGTTCCATGTCCGGACTGATCCGAATGTCTGCGTCCAATGCGGCGAAAGAACTTGGCTTATTTGACCGCAAAGGCAGTATCGCCATCGGAAAAGATGCCGATCTGGTCGTGTTGGATGATCAATGGGATGTCTCTTTAACACTTTGCAGAGGAAAGGTTGCTTATGATAAGAGGGGAATGCAGCATGTTACTGATTAAAACAAAGGATTATCAGCAAATGTGTGAGAGGGCCGCGGAGATTATCATTGAAAAAGTAAATGCCGCTGCCCCGTTAAAACTGGGTTTGGCTACGGGGGGAACCCCGAAAGGCATCTATCGCAAGCTAATAGAGGACCACCGAAACAACGGAACCAGTTACCAACGGGTAACAACCTTTAATTTGGATGAGTATGTGGGACTCCCTCCTCATCATCCAAACAGTTACCATTTTTATATGAACCATTACCTTTTTAGCCACATTGATATCCCGGAAAAGCAAACCCATATTCCCGACGGAATGGCTTCCGACCTGGAAGCGGAATGTTCACGGTATGAGAGGCTGATTGATACAGAAGGCGGAATCGATCTGCAAATACTGGGAATTGGTTTAAACGGGCATATTGGTTTTAATGAACCCGGCACCTCATTCCTGTCCCGTACACATGTTGTTCAGCTTGATGAGACAACACGGAGGGCGAATAAGCGTTATTTTTCCTCTTTTGCCGAGGTGCCTACCCATGCCATCACGATGGGCATTGCTACAATTATGAAAAGTTCAGAAATCATACTTCTTGTTAACGGGCGAAAGAAAGCGAAGGTTCTCCGCCGCCTGTTTGAGGAAGAAGTAAATGAACAGCTGCCTGCTTCGGTCTTAAAAAAACATCCCCATGTTACGATTATCGCTGATGAAGAAGCTTTGTCTTCGCTCTATGTATCCCCATGACCGGAGGGGATGCATAGGGGCCCTTAACGGACTGTCTCTCAATATGAAAGCGTTTAATTTTTTTGTTGACAGAAATCAAATTTTTTTCGTAATATTGGTATAGACATTAATACAAATACTTTTCAAGGGGGACATGCAGGTGAATCACTGGCTGAGTAAAAAATTGACTGTATTTCTTTCGCTTCTTTTGATTTTATCCCTCGCTCTAGCAGCAGCCGGTTGCACAGCCGGCAGTGATGACGGAAAGATTCAATTGCGTATTGTAACCATGTTTTCGGGAACTGACCCGGCAACCAAGGTGTATCAGCAAGCTTTGGAAGATTTTAAAAAGAAGCATCCGAATGTGGAAATTACGGATGAATCGATGACTGCCACCGGTGATCCGTTCCGCACCAAAGTAAAAACAGACTTCACCTCGGGAAACGCGCCTGATGTTACCTTCTTCTTTACAGGTGCAGATGCACAATCCATTATTAAATCAGGTGCCGTCGTCCCCCTGAATGATTTGATGGCTAAAGATCAGGAATGGAATTCTGTGCTCACTGATAACGTCAAAAAACAAATTATCGAAAAAGATGGAAAAATTTATGCCTTCCCGATTACCGGCTTTTACGAAGGGTTATTTGTGAATAAAGATCTTTTTGATAAATATAACCTGGAGTTGCCGACTGACTGGAATAAGTTTGTGAAGGCTGTTGAAGTATTCAAGAAAAACGGAATTATCCCAATTGCCGGTTCAATGGAGGAATCCTTTTATCTTATTGAACATTTTATTCTTTCAGCCGGTGGGCCTGAAGGCCACAATTCCGCTTATCAAAACGGGGTAGATCCTTCCTGGGAGCAAGGCTTGAACCGATTAAAAGAAATCTATAAAATGGGTGCCTTCCCGAAAGACGCCAACACCATGAAAGATGCAGACGCTGTGCAATTATTTGTGAACAAAAAGGCGGCCATGATGGTAAACGGATCCTGGACCATAGGCCAAATGCAGGATAAAGAGAATGTTAAAGTAATGCCGTTCCCGGTGATGCCCGGCGGAAAAGCAAAACCGGCCGATCTGATAGCCGGGTTTACATCCGGTTATTATCTGAGCAAAAAATCTTATGAAGATCAATCGAAAAAAGGTATGGCCCTTGAACTGATTAAATTTTTGACCAGCAAAGAGATGATTAAGAAGTTTGCCGAAGCCAACGGCGGGGTGCCGGCGGCTGATGTAACCATTGATGGACTCTCTCCGGTGGCAGCTGAAGGACAAAAAATGGTGAAAGAGGCCAACTCTCTCAACTTGCCGATCGATGCCCAAATCTCTCCGGAAGCCTTTACCGAGATTCGCAAGAACATTGCTTATATTGTCCAGGAGAAGAAAACGGCCAAAGAAGTTCTGGAAGCCGCACTGAAAGTGGAAGAGCAAGCAAGAAAGTAAGTTCCTTGATAAGTCAGGGAAAGCTTTGCCCTTACGGCGAAGCTTTCCTTTCATCATGGAAGAGATGAAAGGATCGAAGTTGAAAGGAGCCTTTTTTCATGCATAAAGGTGATAAAAAATATATATTTTTATTCCTTTTCCCGACTATTCTTTTAACGGGGGTATTTTTATACTACCCTTTTTTGCGCAGTGTGTATAAAAGCTTTTTTTATTGGGATGGATTCCTTGTATCGAGATTTACCGGCCTGGAAAATTACATTCAGCTTGCTACAGATGAAGTAGTACGGATTGCCACTTTAAACACCCTTGAAATTATGTGCTATGCCATTATTTTTCAGGTAGGACTGGGTGTTGTGCTGGCAGTACTGGTTGATTCAGTCAAATTTGGCACAAACTTTTTCCGGTCCGCCTTTTTCTTTCCCGTTGCCATCTCTGCAACGGCAATCGGCCTGATGTTTACTCTTTTTTATAAGTATGATGGCGGCATGTTAAACCAGCTGTTGGAGAAATTCGGATATGAAAAAGTACTGTGGATCACGGAAGAAAGTTCACTGATCGCGGTGGCGATCCCCACAATCTGGCAATATGTCGGCTTTTATTTTGTTATCCTGCTAACCGCTATTTCCAAAATTCCCGATGACTTTTATGAAGCGGCCCACCTTGAAGGAGTGACAGGCATTAAAAAGACTTTCTATATTACTCTCCCTCTCATTTGGAGCGACATTAAAACATGTATTATTTTAGCCATTACCGGTTCGCTAAAAGTGTTTGAACTTGTTTATATCATTACAGGGGGCGGACCGACGCACACTTCGGAAGTGCTGGGAACCTATATGTATATGAAAACATTTACCAGCTCGGCCTGGGGATACGGGTCAACCATTGCTGTTTTCATTGTCCTGCTGGGAGTTGTTTTATCCTTTATTGCCAACCGCCTGTTAAAAAAAGAGGAAATCACCTATTGATTGGCTGGAGGGAAGGAAATGAACACCAAAAAAACATTTTGGGAAAAGCTGCAATCAGCCTTTACCCGTTTCAAACCGCTTAAAATAATTACTTATATTGTGTTATTTGCCTGGTCGCTGACTACAATCTATCCTTTGTTTTGGGTTTTTAACAATTCATTGAAGCCGTCACAGAAGGTGATAACCGATTCATTTTCGGTGGCGTCGAACCCGACACTCCAAAATTATGTAAACGCGTTTGAACAAATCAATATCGGGCAGAGTTACCTCAACAGCTTAATCATGTCCGGGGGAACAGTATTTTTCACGCTATGGTTTGGGGGGCTTGCCGCCTATATCTTATCAAGGTTTGAATTTCGCCTCAGAAGCTTTATCCAAACCTTATTGGTAGCCAGCCTGTTAATACCTGCTTTTGCCACGGTAGCGCCTGTATCTGAGATTTTGCAGTCACTGGATTTGCTCAACACCTACTGGGCACTTATTTTGCCGCACACGGCCGGATTTTTGCCTTTTACGATCCTCGTCCTTTCTTCTTATATGGTGACCATCCCCAAAGATCTGGAAGAAGCCGCCATTATAGATGGGTGCAGCCGATGGAAAGTATTTACCCGTGTCATCGTGCCTGTTTCCAGACCGGCTTTTGCCACTGCCAGTATCTTTGTCTTTTTGTGGTCCTATAATGACTTGTTCTCGGCACTCATCTTTGTTCCGCAGAAGGATGTTCAACCGATTAATGTGCTGCTTTCCAATGTTACTACCCAGTATGGAACGGACTACGGATTACTGGCGACCGCAGTCACACTTACTCTGATCCCGGTGATCATCATTTATCTCCTCGCCCAGAAACAGGTGATTAAAGGGCTCACATCGGGAGCTGTGAAAGGATAAACAAGGAGGGGATGATCATGAGGGAGCAGATGAAAAAACAATTGCAATGTCTGACATTGAAGCAAAAAATAGGGCAGATGCTGGTCGGGCAAGCGGAAGGAACGGAGCTGTCGGACGACTTTCGCACGTTCTTGACCGAGTATCCGATTGCGGGTTATCGCATGAATGGACCAAATATACGGAGCTGTGAGCAAGTAAAGAGGCTCACGGCAGATATTCAACAAGCCTATGAGGAAAATGGTTTAAATCTTCCCGTGATTTTTGCCGCCGATCAGGAAACAGGCACATTGAGCGTTTTTGGGCGTCTGATGACGGAATTTCCAGGCAACATGGCGCTGGCTGCTGCTGATGACTTACAGCTGACCCGGGCGCAGGGACAAGCGGTCGGTTGGGAACTGGCTGAGATGGGAGTCAATCATTTGCTGGCACCGGTTGCCGATGTCAATCTTGAAACAAACAACCCGGTGATTGGGGTTCGCTCATTTGGAGATGATCCGCACCGGGTTGCAAAGCAATGTATCAACTATGTGCAGGGAGTCCATGTAGGCGGGGTTGCAGCAAGTGCGAAACATTTTCCCGGCCACGGCAATACTAAAACTGATACGCATGCAGATCTGGCGATCAATGGCAGTGATGTCAAAACACTGATGCAGACGGAATTTGTCCCATTCCGGCAATTAGCGGATCATCATGTCGACTCTGTTATGGTCTCACACGTTATTTTTTCAAACATTGACTCCCGCCCGTCTTCTCTGTCAAAGCGAGTGATTACCGGGTTGCTGCGCGAGGAGATGGGATATGAGGGACTGGTCATCAGCGATGATCTGGCAATGGGAGCAATCCGGAAGCAATATTCAGCCGGTGAAGCCGTTTTGCAATTTATTCTGGCCGGAGGCGATATCGCATTTATCCATGATGGCCGCCGGTCGGTTGAGGAAGCGTTTGACCGGCTTATGCGGGCATTGAAACAAGGAGAGCTGACCGAAGAACGGATCAATCAGTCTGTGGCCAGAATTCTGTTATTCAAACACAAGATCAATGATTATAATAGGAGTAGACAGCAACCAAAGGAAGACAGCCGCCTGATTTCCCGCAAAGTCAGTGAGCAGTCGGTCACTCTGCTGCGGGACCCGAAAAAGCTTTTGCCTGTCCCGGGTGAGAGCCGGGTTTTGCTGGTTTTGCCCAGAACGCAGAACCTGACTGAGGCTGATACAAGCGGAGATCAGGAAAATCTCCTGTTTTCATATTTACAGAAGTTTGTTCAGGATGTACGTATGCTGGAGTTTACCTTAGATGAAGATTGGGATTACACCCGATTAAACCGGGCTGTCAGTGACCGGGATCTTATCATTTATTGCACTGTCAATGCACATCGTTTTCCGGCCCAGATCAGCGCAATAAATCATCTTAAAAGGTGCCGTCCGCTGGTAGCGGTGATGTTGCGTGATCCGTATGACGCACAGCTTATTTCTGAAGATATCACGGTGGTAGCGGCTTACTCAATCATAGATGAACAGATGAGAACATTAGCGAAACAACTGGGCGGCAAGATCCCGTTTGTGGGAAAATGTCCTGTACAGATCTGTTAGGTGACATGAGAGGGGTCAAGAGTGAGGAATAAAATGAGAAAGGTAAATAAAAACAGTCCACTTCCCCTTTATTATCAATTGAAAGAAATATTGCGGGAAATGATTGATAATGAAGAGCTGAAACCGGGGGATGCGGCCCCGCCTGAACGGGAACTCTGTGAAATTCACGGAATTAGCCGCATGACAGCGCGCAAGGCAGTAACAGCTTTAGTCAATGAAGGAGTCTTGTATCGCGAACAGGGAAAGGGAACGTTTGTCGCCGAACCAAAGCCACAACACCAGTTGAATCAACTGCGAGGCTTTACTGATGAGATGATGGAAAAGGGCCTGGTTGTCCAAACGAAAATCCTTTCCTTTAAAGTTTTGGAGGCAACTGTTGCTCTGAAAAAAAGGCTGAAAATGCTGCCGCATCAAAACAAGGTGTTGGAGATCCAACGGCTGCGGATTATTGATGGCCTTCCTTTTGCACTGGAAACGGTTTGGCTCAACCACACAAAAGTGCCTGATCTTACGAAGAATGATCTTGAAGGCGGTTCGCTGTATAATGTCCTCAAGGAAAAGTATAACAGGGTGCCATGTTATGCCACCCAGACGATTGAACCGGTTAAACTTGACGAATATGAAAGCCAGTTGCTTCAAATGCCGGATGAATCACTGGCTCTTCTGTTTAGAAGGACAACCTATACGAAAAATGAGGAGATTATGGAATATACGAAGTGTATATACAGGACCGATACCCATAAATATGAAGTTTTATTAAAAGCTGATGGATAGGAACAGCCGCCTGAGGTTGTTCTTTTTTTCTGTAAGTGTGTTTCAGTGTGGGGGAAGCAGAATTCTGTCTCGCTCCCGGTTGGCGCCCTGCGAGGAAGTAGGGATGGCCGGTCCAAGAACTGCACAAGGGGCGTAGGCATTGGGCAGGGAAGCGAGTTCAAGAGAGAATTGCCTCGCTGTTTCCCTTGTTCTGTTTTTTCGCCGGGCAGGTCGCCACAAGGTCGCTCCCCGGAATTCTGCTTCTCCGGCATGATGAAAACTTTCATGCCAGGGTTGTGTCGCCGGAACATAAGGGTTGTTGATATGAAATAAAGCGAGGCCGCTGGTAAAGACAGCCCCGCTTGTGATCAATGCTTATTTTAAATCATTATAAACTTTGTTCAACAATGTTTTGTTGCGGTCTGAGCTTAACTCCCAGAACATGGCTCCGGCGAGGCCTTTTGATTTAATGAAGCTGGTTTTATAACCCATGGACTCTGCATCATCATAAGAGATGAAGGTGCCGGTGGACGGATTGAAGAGATAGGGGACTTTGGATACATTGTTCCAGTACCGGGTGTAACCATTTTTATTAATATAATTGGCTTCCAGATCAGAGAAGTCGAATACGCCCGCTTCCCAAGTTCCTTGTGGCGTTCCGGTGCAGGACTGGTATTCACCGTTGTTCGCCGTGTTACAGCCTGTCCATCCACGGCCATAGAAGGGAAGGCCCAGGACCAGTTTAGAAGCGGGAACACCGGCATTGAGATGGCCTTCGACGGCAGCGCTAACATTAAAGGTGTCTTTATTGGGAGTGGGGTCAGCAGGGTCCATATGGAGGGGTGCGTTATGACCGCTTGTTTTTTCCCATCCGCCGTGAAAGTCGTAAGTCATGATGTTGACAAAGTCAAGGTAACTTGCAACTTTGCCCAGTTCAGTATTTTGCAGATAGCTGGGGCCCGCTCCTGATGCAATAGTGAGCAGATAATCTTTACCGTCTTCCCGACCGGCGGCATCCAGCTTTTCACGCAGCTTTTGCATCAATAGTGTGAAGTTTTGCTTATCTTCAGGCCTGCCGTCTTGCAATCCGCCGCTGACAGGATATTCCCAGTCGATGTCTACACCGTCAAAGCCCCAGGTACGAATAAAACGAACCGCACTGTCGGCAAATTTGGTACGGGAAGCATCTGTTAAAGCTGCATCAGAAAAGCCGCCGGACCATGTCCAACCGCCCACGGAGATCAATGTCTTCAGATGGGGATATTTTTGTTTTAATTTTGTCAGCTGGTTAAAGTTTCCTCGTTTACAACCCGGGTCCCAGCAATCTCCGGGAAAGAATTTATCTGTATCGGCATAGGGATCGCCAACGACAACTTCACCATTTTGTACATTGGCAAATGCATAGTTGATATGGGTGATTTTGGATCCGTCAATATCCATAATCTGATAGTTGCGGACATAGGTAGCCCAAGCCGGATAATAAGCGACGATTTTTTTGCCCGGAGTTCCGCCGCCGGAGTTGGCCTTCGTTTTTACCGTAACCGCATTGCTAGGTGCTGAAACGTTTCCGGCTGCATCTTTTGCTTTCACTGTGTAGGTGTAGGAAGTATCTGCCGATAAGCTGGTATCCGTATAAGAAGTGGAGGCAGTTGATCCAACTTTTTGTGATCCGCGGAAGATATCATAACCAGTTACGCCAACATTGTCGGTGGAAGCTGTCCAGGTAAGGGAAATGCTGTCAGCGGTTTGCGAGGGAGAAGCCAGGTTGGCCGGAGCAGAAGGAGCTTCAGTATCCCCACCGCCATCAGGCGACTGCAGTGACCATAAAGCCGGGGTATTCGGCGGTTCCCAGCCGGGAAGAGAAGTATGGGCTTGGATGCATTTATAAGTACTGCCGCCGTAAGTGACTAAATCACCGATCTCATAAGAAGTATTAGGTGTCCACTCGTCCGCAGCAAAAGCGCCTGCCGGTACGATACTGATTAAAAGTGCCATGATTAAGGCGGCCGCAAACGTTTTTTTTAGCAAAGATTTCCCTTTCAAAGGTGCCCTTGTCATGAACATTTTTATCACTCCTTATCATCTTTTCGTAAATCACAACTTTAAACGCGATTCACCCGGTTCGGAATACTCTGTTTACCTGTCTCATCTGATAAATGCAACGAAAACGCTTTCACCCCTCTGTAATATAATAATTGGTATATACATCTGGTTGTATCTACCTATCTTGTACTATAAACAATAATTTCTCTTTGTTCAAGTAATAATTTGAAAATTTCAGATGATTAATTTATTAAAAAATAAATTGGGTTTCGTTGGCAACAAAAAAGCAGAGCCTGTTTTCGACTCTGCCAGTTTGGAAATGATGACCTATTTTCCTAATAACGGGGTCCAGTCAGTGTTTCTCAGAAGAATATTTGCATACTCCTCAAGGTATTTTTGATCCAGAGTGTCAAAGCGTTTTTTAACCGGACTGTCAATATCCAGAACACCGATGATCTTTCCGTCCACCCGCAGAGGGATCACAATTTCCGACCGGGTGGATGCATCACAGGCGATATGGCCGGGAAACTGATGTACATCCTCGACCCGTTGCGTTTCATCCTCTGCAACCGCCGCCCCGCATACCCCTCTGCCAACGGCAATGCGGACACAGGCCGGCTGACCCATAAATGGTCCAAGCACCAGCTCTCCCTCTTTCAAGAGATAAAAACCGGCCCAGTTGACTTGATCCAGTGAGTGATAGAGATGGGAAGCGGTATTGGCCAGATTTGCCAGCCAGTCTTTTTCCCCCTCCAGCAGATGTTCAAGTTGTTTCAGGATATTTACATAACGGGTTGCTTGATCCCCTTCAACACGTTCAAAAACAAACATAGCCAAACCTCCAAAAAGGGTCTCTGCTCATAAGTACCCTGTATTTTCTTTAGTAAACGACAGTGTATTTTATTAAATGATGAAACCGTGATAGAATAATAAAGGCCTTAATCGGTATTTAATAACCTTTGTTCTCGTGTCATTGTACACTGAGTGAGTACATATGAAAAGGGGAATTTGAGATGCGTGATTTTCGTGTAGCCAAATTAGCGAAAATATTGGTAGAACATTCTTGCCGGGTTCAAAAAGGTGAGCGTGTCCTGATTGATTTATTCGGGTCCGGCAGTGAACTGGTCCGTGCGCTGATCACGGCTGTTTACGACGCAGGTGGTTATCCCTATGTACAGATCAATAACCATGCAATCACCCGCGCCCTTCTGCTGGGGACTTCAGAAGAACATTTGCAGACCCTGGCTGACCACGGCCTGGAACAAATGAAATCGATGGATTGCTACATCGGCATTCGCGGCGGGGAGAATGTAAGTGAACTGAGTGATGTGCCGGATGAAAAAATGCGTCTGTACGCAAAATTGTTCAACCATCCCGTACATAGCGAGCAACGGGTCAAACATACCAAATGGGTGGTCATGCGCTATCCCAACCCTTCCATGGCTCAATTGGCCAACATGAGTACAGAGGCATTTGAAGATTTTTATTTCAATGTGTGCAATGTGGATTACGAGCGTATGGGCAAAGCAATGGAACCACTGGTAAAACGAATGGAACAAACAGATGAAGTGCGGATTGTCGGGCCCGGCACCGACCTTACTTTCTCCATCAAAGACATTCCGGTGATAAAATGCGCAGGTGAAAATAATATTCCCGACGGAGAAGTGTTCACCGCACCCGTCCGCGATTCAGTCAATGGTGTCCTCACTTACAATACACCAACTGTTTACCAGGGATCTTCTTTTGAAAATGTTCGCCTTGAGTTAAAGGACGGAAAAATCATTAAAGCTGCCTCCAACAATACAGAACGCCTCAACCAAATTCTGGATTCGGATGAAGGCGCCCGCTACATTGGCGAATTTAGTATCGGGGTTAACCCCAATATTAACCATCCGATGAAAGATACATTATTTGATGAGAAAATCAACGGCAGCTTCCACTTCACTCCCGGCCAGGCATATGAGAACGCCGATAACGGCAACCGTTCCTCGATTCACTGGGATATGGTCTGTATCCAGCGCGCTGATTACGGCGGTGGAGAAATCTATTTCGACGGGGAATTGATACGCAAAGACGGGCTCTTTGTCGTTGATGATCTGATTCCGCTCAACCCTGAAAATTTGAAGAACAATAACTCCTTCTAATTTGAGGAGCATACAAGAAATATGGGCAGCTGCGGTTGTAGTGATAACCCTTTCACTGAAAAAACTGGAGGGATAAATGGTGTTTTGGAACCGCAAAAAAAAGACAGATATCTACGCACCGATCAGCGGTCAATATCTGCCGCTGGAACAAGTGCCGGATCAGGTTTTTTCGGAAAAAATCATGGGAGACGGCTTTGCCATTCAACCGGAACAGGGAGAAGTGGTATCTCCCGTCGAGGCTGAAGTGATCAACCTGTTTCCGACCAAGCACGCTTTAGGTTTAAAAACTTCCGCAGGATTGGAGATTTTGATTCATATCGGAATAGATACCGTAGAATTGCAGGGAGAAGGGTTTACCGCCCATGTTTCAGAGGGAGATAAGGTTAAAGCGGGGCAGAAACTGCTTACTTTTGATATCAATCTTATCAAAGAAAAAGGGAAATCCCCCATCAGCCCGATTATCTTTCCACAGTCCGCCGAATGGCATGTTCAGGTGGAAAACACCGGTTCATTAACGGCCGGAGACACGCTGGTGGCGAAAGTAGAACGAAAGAAATAAGAAGGCAATCGGAAGGGCTCTTTTCCGCAAAAAAGTGGGAAGGGCCTTTAACCATTCCTGCCGAATGAGGACCATTCAAACACAAAAATGCGAAAATCATGATACAATGGGGAAGGTTCAAAAAAACGTGAACTGCTCTCCACTGAAGTGGCAGAGCTTCTCCGTTTCAACGAGTCTGAAGCGATCCTCTCCACGAGCATAACTTCCCGTAGTCCCTACGGTACATGTTCAATGGTTGGGGGGTCTTTCCCACGTGACAGGAATCGTTTTATGTGGTGTTTGTTCCTTCCTCACCACAACCCCATACGATTCAGTTTTCAATGTACAGCACATATGTACGTATCAATGGATTTAATAAATATTCCTTTTTTTCTTTTTTTATGGAAAAATCGCTCTAAGCATCCCACAAGGGGATACGGAGCAAAGCTCACTTTCATCTACCCCATTAAAATGGGGAGTATTCCTGTTCGCAAGTCATAAAATATATTTGCTCTGTGAACATGGATCTGAGAAGAGCATAAGAAAGGAGATTTTTATGCCTGATCTGCGTGTAACAAAGTTAGCCAAAATACTTGTGGAGCATTCTTGTCGCGTACAAAGAGGAGAACGTGTCCTGATCCATCTGTCCGGAAGCAGCCGTGAACTCACGCTGGCATTGATAACAGCGGTGTACGAAGCCGGAGGTTATCCTTATGTTGAAATTCATGACCCCAAAATCACCCGGGCACTCTTGTTGCAAACTTCGGAGAAACACTTGGAAAATATGGCTCACCATGCTTTGGAACAGATGAAATCGATGGATTGTTACATAGGGATTTCCAACAGTGATAACTCAAATGAGCTCAGCGATGTGCCGGATCATAACATGAGTCTCTATATGAAAATGTTTACTAAGCCTGTACATTTAGAGCAACGTGTGAACCATACCAAATGGGTGATCTTGCGCTATCCAAACCCTTCGATGGCGCAAAAGGCCAACATGAGCACAGAGGCATTTGAAGACTTCTTCTTTAATGTCTGCAACGTGGATTACGAGAGTATGGGCAAAGCGATGGAACCGCTGGTAAAGCGAATGGAACAAACAGATGAAGTGCGGATTGTCGGCCCCGGCACGGACCTCACTTTCTCCATCAAAGGAATACCGGTAAATAAATGTGCGGGAGAAAACAATATTCCGGACGGCGAAGTGTTCACCGCACCCGTCCGCGATTCGGTCAATGGTGTGATTACATTTAATACCCCAACGGTATACCATGGCTTTGCTTTTGAAAATGTCAGGTTAGAGTTTAAAGACGGAAAAATCGTTCAAGCAACGGCCAATCATACCGAACGCCTTAATCAGATTTTCGATACCGATGAAGGAGCCCGCTATGTCGGGGAATTCAGCCTTGGGGTTAACCCCAATATCCATCATCCGATGAAAGAAACTTTATTTGATGAAAAAATCAATGGCAGTTTCCACTTCACTCCCGGCGCAGCCTATGAAGATGCAGATAACGGCAACCGTTCCTCCATCCACTGGGACATGGTTTCCATCCAACGGACTGATTACGGCGGTGGCGAAATCTACTTTGACGGGAAGTTAGTACGCAAAGACGGACTTTTTGTTGTTGATGATCTCATCCCGTTGAATCCTGAAAACTTGAAGGATAAGGAAGGTTTCTGATGGATTCTTCCTCGGTTTCCGGGGAGGATTACATCACCTGATCACCGAAAGGGCTTCTTTCCGCATGAGATGCGGAAGGGAGTTCTTTATCTTTTAAATATTTCTCTTTTGGGAAGGGGAGACGGGTGATATAATGAGCGAAGATTGAGAGAAAAGGGTGAGAATGGATGTCTGTTTTTCCGGAGCAGAGAACTGTACAAACACTGGTGGACTTACTTAAGATTGACAGCCCTGCCGGACATACGGAGCGGGCGATTGATTACATAGAAAAGAGAATGCAGCAGATTGGGATTGAAACAGCACGAAATAACAAAGGCGGCCTGCTGGTTACCTTACCGGGCCAAAATGATACGGTGCATCGTTTTTTGACAGCTCATGTTGATACATTGGGAGCGATGGTTAAAGAGATCAAACCCAATGGCCGTTTAATATTGAATCAGATTGGTTACTATGAATGGTTTTCCGTTGAAGGGGCCTACTGCTGCATCGAAACAAGGGAAGGCAAACGGATTTCCGGGACCATCCTGTCTACACATACTTCGGTGCATGTATATCCTGATGCGAAAGACCAGAAACGGACAGCTGAAAATATTGAGGTTCGTCTGGATGCAAGGGTGAACACAGCGGAGGATGTCAGAGAGCTGGGCATTCGCGTCGGTGATTTTGTATCATTTGATCCGCAAATCCATGTTACAGAAACCGGTTTTATTAAATCACGGCATCTGGATGACAAGGCAAGCGTCGCCGTTCTCATTGAGCTGATTGCCTTTTTCAAAGAGACGGACGGGATTCTTCCCCATACAACCCATTTCTTGTTCAGCAATAATGAAGAGGTTGGATTTGGCGGAAATTCAAACATTCCGGCGCAAGTGAGAGAGTATCTCGCTGTTGACATGGGAGCCATTGGTGAAGGGCAGGCAACCGATGAATTTTGTGTGTCGATCTGTGCCAAGGACGGCAGCGGCCCCTATCACTATGGACTGAGAAATAAGCTGGTCCAACTGGCAGAAGAAAACGGAATTACCCATCAAGTGGATATTTATCCCTACTATACCTCTGATGCCAGTGCGGCAGTCCGCGCAGGCAGCGATGTGATTCACGGATTAATCGGCCCGGGAGTTGATGCGTCCCACGCTTACGAACGAACCCATATCGACGCCCTGGAGAATACCTTTCGCCTTCTTTATCACTATCTGTTAAGCCAATCGCTATAAAATCTTTAATAATGCCGGGGAAGCAGAAATCCGGGGAGCGACCTTTTGGCGACCGACCGAGCGGAAACAACGGAATAAGGGAAAATGTGAGGTAATCCTTCCTTAAATTTGGCTTTTTTGCCTAAAGCCTGCGCTTGTGCAGTTTTTGGAGCAGCCACTTTTACTTCCTTGCAGGACGCCGATCGGGAGCGAGACAGAATTCTGTCTTCCCCACATTGAAACACACTTTCACAGAACAGGAGGGTTTGGTGACCATGGATTTGTCTTCAGAGCTGCTTGAGGTGCTGGAACAGGGCACAGAAGAGGAAAAAGAGATACTGGCTCTCGCTATGCAGGCAATCAGGCAGAAGCGGGAAAGAAACAGTGCCTATCTGTCCGGTTTTATGGGGCTTTCCGGAAGGTTTGTGGACAAAAATGTATACGAGTTTCGTGTGCCGGTTACCTCATTTATGAAAAATCGGGCGGGCATTGTGCATGGCGGGATTACGGCTTCACTGGCCGATTCAACCATCGGTTCACTCATCAATAAACGGGTACCGGAGGGATACGGGGCTGTCACAACGGAACTCAAACTTAACTACTTAAAGCCGGGGCGTGGACAAGAACTAACCTCCCGCGCTGTATTGGTTCATATGGGCCGGTCACTGGCCGTGGCAACTTGCGAAATTTCGGATGAGCGGGGCAACTTAATCTGCATTGCTTCAGCAACTTTTTTTATATTGCGCAAGCGTTGAATGAAAAAACTGGAGGGTCTGTCACCTTCCAGTTTTTTCATTCAAGTTAACCACTTCCAAATGAGTCAGAAAATCAACGGGCTTTTCTTTGTTACTTCCATCCGCCAGATATAAAAGAGCAGGACCGCCATCGCGAATCGGTTTATTTTCTTTTGCGAAGCACATCAAAGCCGCAGCGGCCTCTTTCATCTGCAAAATGACGGGTTCTCCCTGGGAACGATGACAGATGACATGGGTCGCATCCGGGGACGGCTCTGCATTTTGTAAAAAGGGGGCCAGTTTCATCGCCAATCCCTCGGTTCCCGGGATCAGGTCACTTAAAGGAAAATGACGGTCATCAATAATCCAGATAGAAGGGTCTAAAGAAATGCGAAATTTTACTTTTCCCGTGATAAGAATCGTAGGGTTCATAAGAATCACCGTATTCCATTGTAGGTTCGTGCATCAATCGTGCAAAGCGCTCCTGGACGGCTCCACCCCAGCCGGGAGCGGGAATGATGCAACAAACCCATTATAGCGAAAAACGGCTCCTGTTTAAAATAAGTTGTCAGAAGCAGGGAGATGATAAAAGAAGAATGTAGTTTAAGGAGGAGAACGATGCAAGAGTTGCTGGAAAAGTTGATTGAAAAACACAAGCCTGTCTGTAATAAAGGAAAAATACCGGACTATATACCTATTTTAAGAGAACAGGACCCTTTTGGATTAGGAATTACAGTGGTCACTACAGATAAAAAGATAGTCAGCGCCGGAGATTGTCCCACCCGGTTTACACTGCAAAGCATTTCTAAAGTAATTGCTTTAATCTTATCAATTATGGACAACGGAGAAGAAGCAGTTTTTGCAAAAGTGGGGATGGAACCGACAGGGGACCCGTTCAATTCTATTTATAAGATGGAAGTCTTTTCTTACAGTAAACCTCTTAATCCGATGATTAACGCCGGGGCCATGGTTGTCAGCTCCCTGATCAACGGAAAAACGGTTTCGGAAAAATTGGAACGGCTGCTCAAATTGGTCAGAGACATGGCTGAAAATGACCAGATACAGATTGAGGAAGAGGTTTTTCGCTCAGAATGGGAACAAGCCCATCGCAACCGGGCACTTGCCCATTTTTTAAAGGAATTAGACCTGATCTACGATGTGGAAGACGCGCTCGCTGTTTATTTACGGCAGTGTGCCATTGGGGTCGATTGTACAGATCTGGCGAAAATAGGGCTTTGTCTGGCCCAGAACGGGCGGAGTTATAGTGGAAAACAGTTGTTTTCCAGGCATGTGGCACGGTTGGCCAAAACCTTTATGGTCACTTGTGGGATGTATAATGCATCGGGGGAGTTTGCTATCCGTGTTGGAATCCCGGCGAAAAGCGGAGTTTCCGGCGGAATTTTGGCATCTGTCCCCGACCGGATGGGAATCGGTGTGATCGGCCCTGCTCTGGATGAAAAAGGAAACAGCATTGGCGGGATTGCGATCTTAGAAGATTTATCCTGCGAATGGAATTTGAGTATCTTTTAAAGGAGTATCAGGAAGCTTGGTTTTACAAACAACGGGTGATCGTGATAAACTAACTTTAGTGTATTTGGGATCAAGGGCCGTTTTAAGCAATACCGGTTGGAACGGTTGATGGGGGGGGTTACTTTGACCACACCGACACAGACCGATTTAAGTCAAAGAGCGTTACAGCTTTTAAGGGAAGATGCCGAGAAAATCGCGCAATTAATTGCGGTTCAACTTGAAAACTTAACCTTGCCGAAATGCCCTTTATATGAGGAGGTTCTCGACACCCAAATGTTTGGTCTCTCCAGAGAGATTGACTTTGCGGTTCGGGCCGGACTGATTCAGCGTGAGCAAGGAAAAGAAATTATTCATGATTTAGAGCGGAAATTGGCAGATTTTTATACAAGAGTGCTTCCCGCCTCGATTGGGGAGTAATTCACCGATCACTGACTCCGGATAGGAGTCTTTTTTATTTTTACTCCGCCTCGGCCGGATAGACTCCACTGATATCATCAATCAATTGTCTGATGGAGCGGGATTGATATCGTTTTGCCGGATAATAGAGAAGAACAGGGAAAGAGTGGTCAAACGGAGTGATCCTTACCCGTTGCAATTGTTGATTTCCCGAATCAACGGAAACTGTGGGAACTAATGCAACTCCATAACCTTCGGCAACCAACTGCTTAATTTCTTCCACGCTGGACAGTTCAATCACAATTTGCGGATGAACTCTATATTGATGCAATAATTCATCGAGAATGCCCCGTTCGGTCGTTGTTGGAGCAAAGGAGATCATCGGCAGCTGTTCTATTTGTCCGGGTGAGAGATAACTGCTTTTTGCCAGGGGATGGCTGGGTGCTGTAATCAGGGTAAATGAGTCGTAGAACAAGGTACGTGTCTCGATGTGGCCGGGAATCTGCCCCGTCTGATAGGCAATCCCGGCATCAATCTTCCCCTCGTTGAGCTGCTGGATCACCTGTTCCGTCGGGAGAGTAAGAAGCCGTAACGGCAAATCCGGATGGCGGGTCTGAAAGTATTTGGCCAGACGCGGCAAGATCGCCATCGACAGGCAGGAGGTAGTGCCGATTGTCAGCGGCCCGAATGGTTTCTGCTCATGTTCCGAGACCGCTTCACGGCTGTCGCGGATCAGGTCTAAGATTTGCTGGGCATACGGCAAGAAAAGGGCACCGCTTGGAGTAAGTTTTACCTGTGTCCGATAAAAAAGTGTTGTTCCCAATTCTTCTTCCAGCGTCCGAATTTGTGCGCTTACTGCGGGCTGGGTCAACCGCAGCGATTTTGCCGCTAGGCGAAAATGTTGTTTGCGGGCGACTTCAATAAAGGAGATCAGCTGTTGTTCATTCAAGGTTGTCATTCCCCTCTACCACTGTTTGATAAAACTATTTTATCATGATTATCAAAATAATAAATTGGATTTTTCAAAAATTGCATTTTATCATGAAAGTAATAAATAAAAATGGAGGGGAACCAAATGAGAGTGAATCCGGGATTAGAGGGTGTTATTGTCGCGGATACAGAGATTTCTTATATTGACGGACAATCGGGAATATTGATCTATAGAGGCTATGAAGCGAAGCAACTGGCTCTTCACCGCTCCTATGAGGAAGTTGTTTATCTGTTATGGAAAGGCCGCTTTCCCGACTCTGCGGAATTGGATGCCTTCAATCAGGCGCTTTGGGAAAATCAGAGATTGACTGAAGAACTGAAACAAATCATTAAACTGATTCCACCCGATGTTGACATGATGAGCGTTATTCGGGCTGCTCTCTCGTCACTGGGGGATCGCTCCTTCGGATGGCCCCCCTCGTTGGAAAAAGCCGTATCACTGTTGGCGATCACCCCCGCCATCATTGCCGCCAGATACCGACATCTGCAAGGAAAGCCGATCGTGGAACCGATCCCCAATCTTTCATTTGCCGCCAATTATCTTTTGATGATACATGGTAAAAAGCCACACCCTGCCCATATCCGGGCACTGGAATCATATTTTACGCTGGCGGCGGAACACGGATTGAATGCCTCAACCTTTACTGCCCGAGTGGTAGCATCTACGGAAGCAGATCTCTCCTCGGCCATCATCGCTGCACTGGGAGCTCTCAAAGGGCCTCTTCACGGAGGGGCACCTTCTGAAGTAGAAGGAATGTTAGAGCAGATCGGAAGTCTGGAGGAGGCGGAAAAATGGATGCGGGAACGTTTGCGGCAGGGGGAGAAATTAATGGGTTTCGGACATCGGATTTACAAAACAACAGACCCGCGGGCCGAAGCTTTGCGCCAGGTGGTTCAAACAGGTTCCGGTGCAGAACCCTGGTTTCAATTCGCGGTTGAAGTAGAGAAAATAGCCCTGGCGTTGCTGAAAGAGGTGAAGCCGCACCGGCAAATCCACACCAATGTTGAATACTATACCGCAGCCATTTTAAAAGCGATTCAATTGCCGAAACTCTTATATACTCCAACGTTTGCTGTTACCCGAATCGCCGGCTGGATTGCCCATATTTTAGAACAAGCAAAAAATAACCGCATTATCAGGCCAACTTCAAACTATATCGGTTCCATGGATTGAGGGGAGAAAACTTTGAGCCATCCCGAGCGGGAAACCCTTTGCTTCAGCATGGGGATGAAAGCGAGCGTCAGACGAAGGGGGTTCATCCCCTTGCAAGTCTGACAAAAAATTTTCTTTTAAACGGACATCCTCAGGCCGAGGAATTGCGTAAAGAGCACTGGTACTGCTTACCGTTCAGCAATAGTACCTCACTGGGTGGTCGCAAGCAGAATCCTACGGCTTTCGCCGTGGGGAGAGGTCAAGACTGTACAATGAGATAAGAGTTTCCGGGGATTTGTGTCCCCGCTTCGTTCTTTAGGCCTTAACTCCTTATTCATACTGGGAGTTGAGGCCTAAAATTATGGTTTGCAATATTTTATTTTTATGAAATATAATGAATATGGAGATATATAAAAAATATTATATACCTTTTACCGATTTCTATTTTAAGATCGGAGGGTTGCCCTTGAATATTTTACTATGTTGCGCTGCAGGAATGTCGACCAGTCTGCTGGTGGCAAAAATGGAAGAAGAAGCAGAAGCACGGGGATTGGAAGTAAAGATCTGGACAGTATCCGCTCATGAGGTAAAAGACCAGTTGAGTCAGGCAGATGTATTACTGGTCGGGCCACAAGTGAGATATAAGTTGAATGAGTTTAAAAAAGAGGGTGAAGAGCGCGGAATTCCGGTAGAGATGATCAATCCGGCAGATTACGGGATGATGAATGGAAAAAAAGTGTTGGAATTTGCGATTAAAAAAGTGATGGAGGCCCGCTCATGAACCAATTTCTTGTATACCTGGAGAAAGTAATGCTTCCGGTTGCAGAAAAAATTGGCAATCAGAGACATTTGCAATCAATCCGTGACGGACTGATTTTGTTGATGCCATTTGTCATTATCGGTTCACTCTTCCTAATTATCGCAACCCTGCCAATTCCGGGATATAAAGAGATGATTAAGGAATTGTTTGGAGAGAAACTATCCTATCCTGTAACCGCCACCATGGACATTATGGGCCTGATCGCCAGCGTCGGGATAGCTTACCGGCTCGCTGAGCGCTATAAAGTAGATGCCCTGTCGGCCGGTGTGATTTCATTGTCCGCTTTTCTTCTGGCTACTCCGCAAACGCTGGATTTTACCCCGGAGGGAGCAAAACAGGCGGTTGAAGTAACAGGTGTGATCCCTGTCATGTGGATGGGGAGCAAAGGAATTTTTGTCGCCATGGTCCTGGCAATCTTATCTACCGAAATTTATCGGTGGTTTGTGCAAAAAAAGCTGGTGTTTAAAATGCCGGCAGGAGTTCCGCCGTCTGTGACCAAATCGTTTGCCGCAATTGTACCCGGATTAGTTGTACTCACAATTGTATGGTTGTTGCGCTTGCTGATTGAGCAGACGGAATTTGGTAATATTCACAATATTATTGCCGCCCTTCTGTCTGAACCACTCAAACAGCTGGGGGGAAGTTTAATCGGTACCCTGATTGCCGTTTTGCTGATGCAGTTGTTCTGGTCAATCGGTATTCACGGTGATGCGGTTGTCGGTTCGGTCATGTTACCTGTTTACCTTTCTTTAATGGATGAAAACCGTAAAGTATTTGAAGCTGATCCCGGTGCAGATTTACCCAATGTAATTACTTCGCAATTTATTGATTTATGGATCAATATGGGGGGATCGGGGACTACTTTTGCGCTGGTATTTCTGATGTTATTTGCAGCACGAAGCAGGCAGATGAAGGGATTGGGCAGAGTTGCCATCGGCCCCGGGTTGTTTAATATTAATGAACCGGTCATTTTTGGGACACCAATCGTCATGAACCCTCTGTTTATCATTCCGTTTATCCTTACACCGATTGCCATGGTGCTGGTCACCTATTTTGCCATGTCCAGCGGTCTTGTCGGGAAACCGACAGGGGTTGCGATCCCTTGGACAACCCCGATTCTGTTTAGCGGGTATCTGGCAACGGGGAAAATTTCCGGCAGTATTCTTCAGGTTGTTAATTTTTTCATTGCGTTAGCCATTTATTATCCATTTTTCCGCATCTGGGATCGACAGAGATTACAGGAAGAGAAGACAGAGGAGAAAAAATAAAATCCGGGATGGAGTTGAGTTCAAATGGATCGTACAGAGAAAACGGTGTTTCAACTCATCCTGTACGCCGGCAACGCCAAAAGTTTAGCGATGGAAGCCATTTCCCTTGCCAAAGAGCGAAAGCTGGAGGAGGCACGGCAACGGTTAGAAGAAGCCGACCGGGAAATGAGCCGGGCACATCAGATTCAAACTGCTTTCATCCAGCAGGAAGCGGCCGGAGAAAAGACAGAGATCACAATGTTGATGATTCATGCCCAGGATCACTTGATGACATCTATAACGGTTAAAGAGCTGGCCGCCGAATTTGTGGATCTGTACGAAAGGTTGCCGGTTATCAGGAAATCAAAATAGAAGATCCGGTCTGTCCTTCGGAGCTGATCCAATCATGTTAAATCTCGCACCACAATTCAAGCAGCCGGCCTGTTTAAAAGGGCCGGCTGCTTGAATTTACAGTTTAAGCTGGCTGAAAGCCCACGGTTTTGAATTGTGGGATGAAAGACAGCGTTGTTCGGCATCCCCTTTTGGGGGTAGTAAAAGTAACCAATTTAGTGGATAATCGAACGTATGAGCAGTGCTCATCCCACTGATAGTGGGTTTGTTTCTGTACGCCATGGTATGAGGTTCCAGTGGCGAATCAATCTCTCCCACCGGGTAAAACCATGATAGCGAGTGAATACGGACTAGAACGCTGGTAACAGGCGTTCCACCCATGTGGGTACATTCAACTGACTTGTAGAACTTCTTGGGAGTTGTCCAAAGCAGAAATGAATGGAGGGCGTTAACTATCCAGGAAACCCACGGCGACCATCGGGAGTGCCTGTGGTGCTTCAGCCGTGTGGGGTCTCAAACAACAAAGAAAACGGTTCCCAGTATGGCGTATACCATCAATAAAAGAACTCCCTCATACCAGTTGGTTGATCCGTCGCGGGAGATTGATGCGGCGATAAAAGCTGAAACGGCGATAGCGGCAATTTCATAGTTGCTGAAGATAATGTTCATCGGATTTCCAAACAAAAAACTGATGAAAACCAGAACCGGGGCAACAAATAGCGCTATTTGCAGACTGCTGCCGACGGCAATTTCCACGGCGGCGCCAATCCGGTTTTTCATGGCGAGGAAGATCGCAGCGCTATGCTCGGCCGCGTTACCGATGATCGCAATCAGGAAAGCACCGACAAACAGCTCAGACCATCCCAGTGCATGTGCGACCGCTTCGACGCTATGTACTAACCATTCACTCTGCAAGGCAACGAACGCAGTAGAGACAACGAGTAAAATCAGGGAAACCGACTTGGACCAATCGGGTGCTTCTTCTTCCTCTTTTTCAGACTCATCGTCATTTCCCGGCAGTCCATCGATGGATTCCCCCAGTTCTTCCTTGTGGGTAAAGAGAGAGAAGAACAACCACAAGAAATATCCCACAATTAAAACAGAAGCGATGATCACGCTGACGGTGTTCATTTTCTCCGCTCCCAGTCCGGACAAAAAAACTGCGGGCACAAAAAGGCCAATGACAGAGAGCATCATCAGGGAGGCGTTGTGTCCGGCCAGAATCGGATTAAAAGATTGCATCTTAAATTTTAAACCGCCGAAAAATGCACTTAAGCCCAACACCAGCAATAAGTTTCCGATCACCGAGCCGGTAATGCTGGCTTTAACCATGTCAAACAGGCCTTCTTTGACCAAAAAAATGGCGATGATCAGCTCAGCTGCATTTCCAAAGGTCGCATTTAACAAGCCGCCCAAGCGCTCGCCCGAGTAATGGGCTACATTTTCGGTTGCTTTCCCCAGCAATGCTGCCCAGAAGAGCAAAGACAAACATGCCGTGGCAAACTGAAGCGATTTGCTGTCTGAGAAAAAATGAAAAAAAGAACTGGCAATTGTAGTGCCGATCAGCAGAGGGTAAAACCATTTCTTGTTCATTTGTTTCACTCCTACAGTAAATTAAAAATCAATAAATGCCAATTTATGGTTTATACTGGTATTGCATGACAGAACCGGCACATGTATGATAAAGTAATACGAATTTAGCATACGCAAGGCAAAAAAAATGTCAAATTAGCCTATTGTATGTATCAAGTGATTTTCGGCATTTATGAGCAGGAAATCACTTGTAAAGGGCGAATTTGTCCATCATACTAAGAAAAAGAGAAAGGAGGGACTAAATGAACACCAGGGTGAAAGACACAGCAATATTTATAGATCTGGAGAACGTTTATTACGGACTGAAAAAGTATCATATGGACCCTGATCACCCAGAGGAAAGTCATAACTTATTTTTAAGGCTGCAGGAATATTACGGAAAAGAATCCATCCGCATGATGGAGGCATATGCTGATTTTGAACAGATGGATCTTTCCATGATGAGCTTACAAAAGAAAAGGGTTCATGTTCATCAGGTATACGGAAACGGCAGAGAAGGAAACGAACGGAAAAATGCCGCCGATATCCAGTTATGTCTGGATGCGATGGAAGTTTTATACCAAATCCCTGAGATCAATACATTTGTCATCGTCAGCGCGGACCAGGATATGATTCCTCTGCTTGACCGTCTCTGGTCAAAAGGAAAACGGGTTGAGCTTTTTTGCCTCTGTGATGAAAGTTTATCCAAATCAGCTCAGTTGCATGAATTCTGCGATGAAACCCACAATTTGTTTGAATTTTTAAACATCCATCAGTTCCAGAATCTGTCTCAGTTGGACCGGATGTTTCATAACGCGGTACTGCAAATTTATGAATGGTACCATGATCCCAATAATGTCGGAAAAAGTTATGGGAGCACGTGGATTAAAAATGATTTTGTGCGAAAACTTCATTTGAGCGATATAGAAGCCAATCAGTTGTTTACCCGGCTCTTAAGAGGAAAGTATATTATACCCATTGAAATTAGCTTGGATGATAAGACATATTACGGGTATAAAGTCAATTTGAATCACCCGCAAGTGCAGATGATGATTAAAATCGCCGGCTATAAAGTAAGTTAATCCCCGGATCCATTCCCGGAACATCATATCAATACTCAGATAAATATGCTACACTGTCTTTGGAGGTTTAAGTACTGATAAGAACAGCCGCAAAAATTGAATCATGATCGGTGTGATGTGAGGACAGAAGAGGCTGTTGCATCGAAGAGGAGGGTTTGCGGATGGAGCAAAATAACGGTATGGTTCGGATCGCGGATGATGTTGTAGCGGTTATTGCCGGGATTACAGCGAATAAAACCAAAGGAATTGCCGGTATGTCCGGAGGAATGGCAGAGGGTTGGGCCAAACGGGTCAGCGGAAAAAACGTAACCAAAGGGGTTACGGTGGAAGTAGGCCAGTTGGAAGCGGCGATTGACCTGCGCGTCATTATTGAATATGGGGAAAAGATTCACGAAGTTTGCAGAGTATTACAACATGAGGTAAAAGAAGCTGTTGAGTCGATGACCGGATTGCGCGTAGTGGAAGTAAACGTCAAGGTGGAAGGTGTTGATCTGAAAGAAAGCCCGGACAATGCGAAAAAAACGGACCCGCAAAGGGTGAAATAGGAAAACGAGGGTGTAAATGATCACCCTCGTTTTATTTTTTATGGCCTTAAGATGCTAAAGCTTTTTCTAACTCCGCAATCTTCTCATTGACTTGTGCTTTCAGATCTTCCGGCACCTCAACCGATTCATCAAATCCGTGCGGGAAGAAATGACGGATGAATACCGGCACCCCGAGTTCCAGCAATGCTTTCCGGTGCTCCAATCTCTTGTCGTTAACCACGGTTCCGCGTAACCGCAGATAGTAATCCACACCTTCATGAGTATATTTATACTCATAAGTAGCTTTTCCGTAATCCCAGGTCCAACGGATAAAACCAAGCCCTTTCATCAGCTTTTCCAGCTCTCCGAACTCTTTTTTTATGCCTTTGGTTTTTGCTTCATTAAATATCATGAAAGAAGCGCCTCCTTTAAATTGGCACCGATATAATCCTTATTTATGATAGTATGTCTTTGATGTTCGTGCAACTCAATCGCCGTGACAGAAGTGCGAAAAATAACCGCTTGAACTTTTTGGACGAGGCAGCCCACCCTGTATAATGTTCCTTTTCTCATTCCGGATTAAAATTCCTGAACAGAATCATGTAAATGTTGAAATAAGGGTATTTTTTATGGGCACTATCTTTTGAATTCCTAATATCCAAGGAAAGGTATGTATATGTGAAAATACCCCCTTTTTAGCCTCTTTAAAGTTTTCAAGTTATAATAGAGACAATACAGCGTGGGGGAGAGGTGGAAATATGGAAGATTTAAAAGAAAGGATTGAGCTCCTTTTTCCACAATTGGTTGAGTGGCGCAGGAATTTTCATAAATATCCGGAGCTTTCATTTCAAGAGGCTCGCACTTCACAGCAGGTGGCTGAGTTTTTGCGCGGCTTAGGGCTTGAGGTTCGGACCGGAATCGGAGGGTATGGAGTGACAGGGTTATTGCGCGGCAAAGAACCCGGCCCCACTGTTGCTTTGCGTTCTGATATGGATGCTCTTCCCATTCAGGATGAAAAAACATGTGAGTACCGTTCACAAGTTCCCGGAGTGATGCATGCCTGCGGACACGATGGCCATATGGCGATGCTGATGGGTACTGCGTTATTATTGACGGAAATGAAAGAATCCCTTAAAGGGAATGTTTTATTTTTATTTCAACACGCGGAAGAGTTGTTGCCCGGTGGAGCGGTCCGGATGGTGGAAGAGGGCGTTCTTAAAGGAGTGGATGTGATCTACGGGATTCATCTGTGGTCACCGATGCCAACAGGAGTCGTCGGAATCAGGGAAGGAGAGCTGATGGCAGCTGCCGACTCATTTGAAGTGGAGATTACCGGAAAAGGGGGACACGGGGCATTGCCGCATGAAGCGGTTGACGCAGTGGCAATTGCTTCCCACGCAGTGGTCAATTTGCAAACGATCATCAGCCGGCAGTTAGACCCTTTAAAATCCGGAGTGATTACAGTGGGTACGATCGAGGGAGGGCAAGCGTTTAATGTGATTGCGGAGAAGTGCCGGCTAACCGGTACTGTTCGCAGCTTTGACCCCGGAGTCAGGGAACAGCTGGCCCGTCGAATGGAGGAAGTGATTCAGTCCACTTGTCAGATGTACGGGGCTGATTATCGTTTTAATTATCTCTGGGGCTATCCTCCTGTCGTCAATGATTCAGTTGAAGCACGCCGTTTGGCGGAAGTTGCCCGCCAGATCAATGATCCGGCACAGGTGTGGGAAATAATGCCGGTGATGGCGGCGGAAGATTTTGCCTATTATCTGCAGCAAAGAAAAGGAGCCTTCTGTTTTGTCGGCGCGGGCAATACCGATCTTGGCATCACTGCACCCCATCATCATCCAAAGTTTGATATTGATGAAAAGGCGATGAAAACCGGAGTAGAGCTCTTTATCGAAACAACTCTCCATTATTTACAGGAAAACAGCGTTTAAATGAAAAATTTACTTCGGATTCTGCTATAGAATACCAGGATGTTATCTCCTCGCTTTGGATATGATAAGCACAGAGGAGGGATATTTTATGAGTCAGCTGAGAGATATTATGAGTACAGACCTTTGTTATTGCTCTCCACAGGATAACATCTATGAAGCAGCCAGTTTGATGAAGACCTACAATGTGGGGATGATTCCTGTTGTTGAGAATGGAGCTCTCAAAGGAGTAATCACCGACCGAGACCTTGTTATCCGCGGGATTGCTGAAAGAAAGCCAAATTCGATGACTGTCGGTGAAATCATGTCCGACCAGGTGGTTTCCGCCACCCCTGACATGTCCGTCGATGAGGCGGCCCAACTCATGGCGGATGCTCAAGTTCGCCGTTTGCCTGTCGTAGAGAACAACCAGTTGATTGGCGTGGTATCCATCGGTGATATGGCCGTGCGTCAACCTTACGAGAATGAAGCAAGCCAGGCTTTAAATGAGATCTCCGAAACACATAATCCCAATGTATCAAGTGATGTTCAGCTCAGGTGAACGGAAGCTGTCGGTTAGCCGGCAGCTTTTTTGTGCAAAGTTTTTTTGCTTGCAAATTTTTTCATAAAGGTCTTGAACCCCCCATTGTATTCAAGGTACAATGATGCCAAACATTTTAGGGGGTTTTTATAAAATGAATAAGCCCTATGTCATCCGTACGGGTGATCGGGACAGCATTCCTATGGGATGCGGGGTCAAAATCAGTTATTTGAGAAAAGCTGCCGGTGAATACAGTGTTTTGTTACAAATGGAATCCGGCGGCCAATTTCCGGTACATGAACATATTGGCGGCGAAGAAATTTTTGTGATTGACGGTCAAGTGAAAATTGGGGATTATGAATTAAACCGTGGCGATTATTTTTATACCCCGCCCGGGTTTAGCAAGGCGGTAACCACCCGGACAGGTTGCACTTTACTCATCTGCTCAACAAAGGGGATTGAAGCAGAGAGTAAATTTTCTACATACAGCCAATCAATAAAATAACAGTGAAATCAAGGATCGGGAGAGCATCAAACAGAGATGCTCTCTTTTATTTGTTTACACGAATAATTGCACTGTACAATTCGCACGATATTAAATGAGCAATGAATGTGAGTGAGGAGCGAAACCCGATGAGTTCCAACAGATCCTCAAGCAAGGAAAAGCAACGGGAAGAAGCATATCAACAACTGATAAAAAAACACCGTCCCAAACCAAAAGTGTTTACCAACTGTTTGAAGGCTTTTGTGGTAGGGGGACTCATTTGCATAATGGGTCAAGCACTCATGTTGATGTATATCAAAGTATTTGGATTTCAACCAGACAAAGCGGGTGATCCTACTTCGGCAACACTTATTTTTATTTCTTGCCTGTTAACCGGGATTGGCGTCTATGACCGGATCGGACAATGGGCCGGAGCTGGCACGGCCGTTCCTGTAACCGGCTTTGCCAATTCTATTGCCTCTTCCGCTCTGGAGCATCGGGCGGAAGGCTGGGTGCTCGGAGTTGGGGGAAATATGTTCAAATTAGCGGGAGCGGTGATCGTATTCGGTACCGTCTCCGCTTTCATCATTGGTATCATTCACACCCTGATGGAGATGATCAAGTGATTTGAGGGGATAGTGAAATGCCTGGGCAAAGAAGAATCGGACGGAGCACATGGGTATTTCAAAATGATGTGCGGATTATTGCGAATGCGGCCGTGGCGGGTCCCATGGAGGGTGAGGGAAAACTGGCCGGCAGTTTTGATCTTGTCTACGGGGATTTATATGCAGGCCAGGATACCTGGGAAAAAGCGGAGCGAAAAATGCTTGAAGATGCTGTGGAAACGGCAATTCAAAAAGCAAAACTCACCAGACGGGAGATTGATGTTTACCTGGCAGGAGATCTTTTAAACCAAAATATCAGCGCATCCTTCTCCGCCAAAAAGTCGCAGATCCCCTTTCTCGGTGTATCCGGGGCCTGTTCTACCTCGATGCTTTCTCTCTCACTGGCTGCCGCCCTGGTGGACGGTGGATATGCCGGATATGCTGTTGCCGGGGTAAGCAGCCATAATTGTACGGCGGAAAAGCAATTTCGCTATCCGACGGAGTACGGGGGTCAAAAACCTGATACAGCCCAATGGACAGTATCGGGAGCAGGTGTTGCCATCGTCGGTATGGGCCGGCAGGGTCCCAAAATTTGCTATGCCACGATTGGCACGGTAATGGATTTGGGGATCAAAAACCCTTTTGATATGGGTTCGGCGATGGCCCCGGCAGCAGCTAAAACGATACAGACCCATTTTGAGGATACGGGAAGGACACCTGAAGATTATGATTTAATTGTCACAGGTGATCTGGCTTCGGTAGGCCATCCTATTGCCCGTGAGCTTCTGGAAAGTGAAGGGTATCACATGGGTGAACATTTCCAGGACTGCGGACTTATGCTTTATTCCGCTGAACAAGAAACATTTGCAGGAGGCAGCGGGTGTGCCTGCAGTGCGATTGTCACTTACGGACATTTGTTAAAGCAAATGGCACAGGGCCGCTATCAGCGGATTCTTGTCATTGCTACAGGAGCACTGCTCAGTACGCTCTCTTACCAGCAGGGAGAAGCGATTCCCTGCATCGCCCATGCTGTCTCTTTCGAGATGAATGATAAAGAGAAAGGAAGGTAAGGATGGATGACAGACAATCGGTGTACACCTGTTTCCTATTTGGCTCTGGGGGACTCATTGACTGAGGGGATTGGTGCCGTCAGTCCGGAACAGCATTTTGTGGCACAATATTTTCGCCATCTCCAACACTCGGATCACTGCCAAATGCGCAATTGGGGCGTCTCGGGGATGAGGTCTTCTGAATTGCTCAACCTTGTCAGCAACTCCGGTATCATCCGGCTTTTGCCGCGTCTTTCCCATCTTTCAATCACCACCGGCGGCTGTGATTTTATCGAAATGTATGAGAGCGGCCCCCTGTCTTTGAAAAAAATTTTGGGAACGATTCGCAAAGTGCAAGACAATGTAAAGCAAATTCTGCAAGTGGTACGCAACCACAATCCGCAGGCAAATGTATATCTGTTGGGCTTTTATATTCCTCTGCCGGCTTACGAACTGGGAGTGAAAAAATCTTCTTTATTCGTCAAGTCGATGAATCAAAACTATGAACAGTTATGCAGAAAATTTGGCGTCAACTTCATAAACCCTTTTGAAACTTTTTACAAACGGTTTGAATACTTCTCCGATGAAGTTCATCCCAATCAACAGGGATACGACCAGCTGGCACAACTCTTTATTCGGTCCAGTCCCCACCCGGTCGCTATCTCTTAACAAAACTTTTTTCTCATCTCTTTTTCCAGCACGGGGAGAAGCTCGTCCAATGATGCTAGAATATAGTCGGGAGTCACATGATCCAGTGTATGGAATGATGAGCCTTCTCTCTGCAAACGCCGTTGAAGCAAAGATTTGACTTCGGGGTGGTTCTTTCGTTCCTCTGCCGGAATGTCCCGCCAGGCGATGGGAAACTCTCTGTTAATCCAAACAGAGACAGCCCCGGCCAGGTTTGCCCCGAGGATATCCTGGTCTAAACGGTCCCCCACATGGATCAGCTTCCGGCGGCACCCAAATTGGAAAAATTCCGGTTGCGGTTTCGCCAGTTGTATTTCTTCCGGAGTATAGAAAGCCTGAAAATAAGGGGTAATTCCCAGACAATCGGTAACGGGCCGCTGGTAACAGGCAAAGCCGTTGGTAGCAACAACCATTGGAATATCACGTTGTTTGAGTTGCTGAAGTGTGGGCAAAACATCGCTGAACAGCCAGACCTTCCCCGGAACGGCATGCTTTTGCACAAGTTCCTTTATGGAAACCTGACAGGCCCATTTTTGTTGTTGGCCAACGGTCTGCAACATATTGTCCCAGTCGTACGCAGAGGCAAACTGCCCCTGTCCCAATCTTTGCGTATGTTCTTCGTTCAGCCACTGCCTGACTGTTTTTTCCCCGGAAGGTTGGAGTAAATCATTAAGCTCGGGAAATACATATTGCCGGAATGGGTTTTTCATCAAAGTATAGTCCAAATCAAATGAGACAAGGATTTCATTTGGCGGGTTCATCCCCATGCTCCTTTTCTTGTTTTTAGTTCTTTTCTCTTTTTCAACTTTTTTAAAACCCATCATTAGCCGCCCGTCGACAAATTGTGGAAGGAGCCATGGGTATGGTGGAGATGGCTTTAAAACATATGGAAGGCAATGGTGTTGTACAGTTGGATGAGGAACGAAAAGCTGCTATGGTCAATAATTTGCTGGTCGCCCTGGTATCAGAAGGAGAAACCCATCCGGTCATTAACACCGGAACCCTGTATACATGAGCAGTACAAAGAAGCGGTTTCTTCTTCGGATCGAGCCTGAACTCTATCAGGCACTTGAAAAATGGGCGGCAGATGAATTTCGCAGCGTAAATGCGCAAATGGAGTATCTCCTGAAGGCGGCTGCACGTAAAGCGGGGAGGTACCCGGCAAAAACAAAACAGCCTGATGAAAGGGAGCAATAGACGGAGTCTTTCTAAAAATCAATGAAATACTCGTGAATAGAGTCCGAACCTTTTCACCTCTATATTCATAACTAAGAATAAAGAGGTGATTTTTTATGTCCGGTGAACATTTACCAGGTTTATATACATTTGTTTATCGTTCCACCCCCAGGCCTGACCGTATTAGAGCGGCAGGCGGAACGGTTCGCTATATCAGCAAATACAGCCCTACAGTGACTGCCTCCATAGCCGGTTCGAAACTATTGAAACTGAAAAACGATCCTGATCTGTTGCATATTGAAAAAGACCAAACTCTCTCGTTGCCTTTTTACAGAGTAGAAAAAGTAATTGCCACCGCAAAAAGCTTGTCAAACAGAAAGTTATCAACCCAGACGGTTCCCTGGAATATTATCCGCGTCCTCGGCCGGGCACGTTTAAACGGCGGCAAAGGGATCCGGGTCGGGGTGATCGATACGGGGATTGATCTCAATCATCCTGATTTGGCTGCCAATATCAAGGGCGGTGTCAATTTTCTCGCCCCTTCCGGCCCGCCGCAGGATACGAACGGGCACGGGACACATGTGGCCGGGATTATCGGCGCTATAAACAATCATATTGGTGTTGTCGGAGTAGCTTCCAAAGTATCACTATATGCCATTAAAGTATTAAATTCTTCGGGCACCGGTATACTGTCTAACTTGATCCGGGGAATTGAATGGGGAATCCAACATCGAATGCATATCTTAAACATCAGCATCGGTGGGGGAAAAAATATTCAACCGGCACTTGTCCAGGCGATCCGGGCTGCGATCCGACGGGGAATTCTCATCGTTGCCGCTGCAGGCAATGACGGCAATCCTTCAGGACGGGGTGATACAGTAGAAGTACCGGCGAGGCACCCTTCTGTCATTGCAGTCGCTTCGTTGAATAAAAATAACACCCGTGAAACCTATTCAGCAACGGGAAATTCCATTGATATATCAGCTCCGGGGACCAATATTTTGAGTACGTTTTCACAAAAACGCTATGCCGTCTTAAAAGGAACCTCTATGGCAACGGCCCATGTTTCCGGTGTGTTAGCTCTGTTGCGACAATCTTTTCCCAGCGAATCTCCACAGAAGTTAAAACAGATCTTATTGAGACGGGCCATTGACCTGCCTCCCAAAGGATTTGATCCTTTTACCGGAGCCGGTTTAGTACAGGCACTGTAAATACAGCCCAGTTATTCACAATGAACCAGTTTAGAACCGATCCTTTATATGAATCGGTTCTTTCTATTTCTCTATTATACATCGCTTTACTATATATAGTGAAACGATGTATAATAAATTAAAAAAGAGGAAGGGAAGTTGAAAGAAAATGATCAGCAACATCACAATTGGCAGTATGGTTGTACAAGTAGTCGTTTTGATTGTTTTTGTTGTTTCCCTTTTTATATACCTGAAACGAAGGGAAAATCTTGCTTATAAACCGCTATGGATTGCCCTCTCGTTAGTTGTGTTACATAGTGTGAAAGAAAGAAAAATCAGCCTGCTGTTTTTAGCCATCTTCCTTCATACGTTTATTGACCTTTTTGTAGGACTAGATGCCGGAGGAAAGTTGAACTTTTTTGTCACGGAGGCGATTGTGAAAATATTTGGAGTTTTGTCTGTCATCAGTATCAAAAAATCGAACAAATGGTTTAAAACGTCCAATCTCGTACAGCTTTGAGTGGACTCTGTCAAATGATTCACTAAAGACTAGTCAATAGATTGGTGTGGATGAATCTAAGCCAGCCCTGCCATCGGGTTCAATTAAAAAGCGGACAAGGGGATTCCACTGGCTGAATCCCCTGTCCGCTTTTCGCCTACCTGACCGTAACTCTGGCACGTTTATTTACACGTTCGCCTTCAAGCTTAAAAAGAGCATCAAACAGAGCTGCCTGGAAAGTGCCGGGTCCGTTTGACTTCTCAGCAGCTAGTTCACCGGCCACGTTATAACAGGTTAAAGCAGCCATACTCGCTTCGGCAAAGGATTTCACATCCGCCTCTTTTCCTGCTATCCCCGCAAATGCACCAAGAATGGCAGTTGCCATGCATCCTGAACCGGTGATTTTTGTCAGCAGTTCATGTCCGTTATGAAGCTGCCAAATTGTATCTCCGTCTGTAACCAGATCCGTTTTTCCGGTTGCAATGACAACACAGTCTTTTTTCTTTGCATATTGTTTCATAAAATCGCCAAGGCTGTCCGTGGCGGAGGCAGCATCCACTCCTTTCACTTCACCGCCGGCCCCGAGCAATACCCCGATTTCAGCCGCATTTCCACGCAAAACTGAGATGTTCAGTTCCTCGGTAATTTTCTTTGCAACCTCGTTCCGATAGGGGGTGGCACCCACTCCAACCGGGTCAAATACAACCGGCACCCCCGCTTCATTCGCTGCCCGCCCGGCAATCAGCATGGCCTCGACAACAGCTTCATCCAGGGTTCCCATATTCAGTGAAAGCCCGTTCGCAATCCCGGCCATATCGGCAACCTCTTCCTTCGCGTACGCCATTACCGGTGAAGCTCCCAGGGCCAACAATGCGTTAGCTGCTATATTAGTCACTACAAGATTTGTAATATTGTGCACCAGCGGCCGTTCCCGGCGAACCTTCTCTAACCATTTTGCCGAATCAACTGTATCCATAAAGCGCCTCCTTTAGAACGAGCCTGATTTGATATGTAAAAAAATAAATTACAACACAATCATACCGATCTTTTTTTGTCCTGTCAGGCTGATGGGGCTGGCATTATTTTAAAAAATTCCCATGAAAAGGGATGAAGGGTGAATAATTAGAAGAGTCATTCAATTGGTCATATCAACACTGGTATTTGTGTGATATAATAATGAAGGTGCAAAATCATCGATAACCTCTGTATTTTATTAATTAATTATTTTTATTAAGAATAAGGAGGGAAAGAATTGGGGTTTAAAAAAATTGTACCGTTGGTGTTGTCAGGATTTATTTTATTTGGGACCAGCACCCTTACACATGCCGATGAAGGAAATACCGATTTGGAATGGAGTAATAAACCTGAGACGTTTCAAGTGAATCGGGAGAGTGCTCATGCAACGTTGATGCTTTACAAAGATATAAAATCTGCAATCAAAGACGAGCCGGCCGAGTCGCCCTATTTCAAATCCCTCAATGGAAAGTGGAGGTTTCATTGGTCAAAAAATCCGGGTGAAAGGCCTGTGGACTTTTACAAAGAAGAGATTAAGGTTAATCATTGGGATGAGATTCCGGTTCCAAGCAATTGGCAGCTGGAGGGATACGGAAAACCGATTTATTTAAACCAGGAGTACCCCTGGTCTGGTTATGAACCTGCAAATCCTCCACATGCACCGGCTAAATACAATCCTGTCGGTTCATACCGCCGTGAATTCACAATCCCCGGAGACTGGAAAGACCGCCAAGTATTCATTTCTTTCCAGGGGGTAAAATCTGCCTTTTATGTATGGGTAAACGGACAGAAAGTGGGTTACGGCGAAGACAGTTATACTCCCGATGAATTTAACATTACCAGGTATCTCAAAAAAGGGAAAAATACACTTGCTGTAGAGGTATACCAATGGTCTGACGGAAGTTATCTGGAGAACCAGGACATGATTGATTTGAGCGGTATATTCCGCGATGTATATCTGTATTCAACACCAAACATTCATATGCAAGATTTAACTGTAAGGACTGATCTTGATCAAAAATACCAGGATGCCAGGTTAAATGTAAAAGTGGATGTTAAGAAATATAACCACGGCAAAAAAGAAAGTTCAAAACCATATAAAATCGAAGCAATGCTGTACGGTCCCGACAACAAACCGGTGTTTGCTGAACCGGTTTCGATGAATGTATTGTTGAACGGCCGGAGTGAAGTGGCAGCAGAGACAGATCAACTGGTTAAAAATCCTTTAAAATGGTCAGCAGAACACCCGAACCTGTATACACTTGTATTATCCTTAAAGAATGATTCCGGAAAAACGATTGAAATTGAGAGTACAAAAGTTGGTTTCCGTGAGTTTGAATTGAAAGACGGACAGATGAAAATAAATGGAAAGCCGATTGTATTCAGAGGGGTTAACCGCCATGAAATGGATCCCTATAAGGGTCAGGTGATGACCAGAGAAAGAATGATTCAGGATATAAAGCTGATGAAGAAGTTTAATATCAATGCGGTCCGTACCGCCCATTATCCAAATGATCCGTTATTTTATAAACTGGCTGATCAATACGGCCTTTACATCATGGATGAAGCCAACCTTGAGCTCCATGACGGCAGAAAAATCATCTCCGGCAGTGACCCGCAATGGACTGCTGCTTATTTGGATCGGATCCGCAATGTGGTTGAAAGAGATAAGAACCATCCTTCCGTATTGATCTGGTCACTGGGGAATGAGGCGGGTTCAGGAGAAAACTGGGAGAAAATGGCCGATTGGGCCCGTCAACATGATCCCACACGTCTCGTCCATTATCAGGGGCAAAACAGTATTGCAGACATTCAAGGGATTTTTTATCCAAGTGTTGAAACTGTCGAAAACTACGGAAAATCAGGAAGCCAGAAGCCTTTAGTTTTGACTGAATATGAACACGCGATGGGCAACAGTCTGGGGAACATGTCTCACTACTGGAAAGTAATTGATAAATACCCCAACCTCCAGGGAGGATTTATCTGGGACTGGGTAGATCAAGCCTTATGGTGGCCGCCGAACAGCAAGTATAAGGAAGGATATTTTTCTTACGGCGGTGATTGGGATAAAAACGATCCGACTGACGGGATCTTCTCAAATAATGGTCTGGTATTGCCCGACAGAACGATCCAGCCTGAGCTTCACGAGGTTAAGAGAACCCATCAAGAGGTTGAAGTGGAAGCAGTCGATCTCAAGAAAGGGATTGTGAAAATAAAGAATGAATATCTCTTTACAAACGTAAATGCATTTCAGGCAACATGGGAACTGAAGGCGGATGACAAAGTAATCCAACGGGGGAATTTGTCCAATCTGAATGTTGAACCGTTGACAGCGAAGGAAGTGACACTGCCGTTAAAACAACCTGTATTGAAACCGGGAGCAGAGTACTGGCTGAATATCAGTTTTACATTACCTGAGGGTACCTCTTGGGCACCCAAAGGGCATGAGGTGGCAAGACAGCAGTTTAAACTTCCATTTGGGACACCCGAAGCACCTGAACTTGATCCGGAAAAGATGCCTTCGCTTCATGTGGACAACTTGGACAAACAGGCAACCGTAAAAGGGAAAGATTTTGAGGTTGTATTTGATAAAGAGAAAGGAACTGTTTCCTCATTCAAATATAATGGAAAAGAAATGTTTAAAACCGGTCCGGTTCCGAATTTCTGGCGGCCGCCCAGTGATAACGATACATTTAACGGCATGAAAGAGAGAACAGGTACCTGGCGCGATGCCGGACGTAATATGAAGGTTGAAGAGGTTACAGTTCGCAAGATTAACGATAAAGCTGTGCAAATCCGCGTCAACGCAACACTCCCGACATTGAAAGAATCCAGATACAAAGCTACCTATATCGTTTACGGCAGCGGGGATATTGTCGTAAGAAGCACGCTGGCACCAGGGAAAGGACTTCCGGAAATCCCGGCAGTCGGGATGGAGCTGACGATTCCCGAAGAGTTTGAGAATTTTTCCTGGTATGGCCGCGGACCGCAGGAAAACTACTGGGACCGCAATACCGGAGCTGATGTCGGGGTTTATAAGAGTACGGTTGATGAACAATTTTTCCCGTATATTAAACCCCAGGAGTCAGGAAACAAAACGGATGTCCGCTGGGCCACTTTAACAAACAAGAGCGGCACGGGGCTGATAATTTCTGGCCAGCCGCTGTTGGAAATAAGTGCGCTTCATTATACTGAGGAAAATATTGAAAATGTCCGGCATCCCAATGAATTGACCCGTCAGAAGGACATCACCCTCAACATTAACTATAAGCAGATGGGTGTCGGTAACAGCTGGTCGGAAACCGCACTGCCGGAATATATGCTTTACGCTGACAAGCCGTACTCCTATATCTATCGTTTAAAGCCGATCACAAAGAAATTGTCTCCGATGGAACTGAGCAAAAAACAAGTTAAACTTGATCTGTTAAAAGATGTGAAGCTTGACGGGAAGTCACTCGATGATTTCCATACGGATGTTACGCATTATAATGTAACCTATTCCATGGGGGCCAGGGATACTGCACCGATCGTTGAGGCCATTCCGGTTAGTGACAACATCAAGGTGGAAATCACGCAAGCAGAAGAATTGCCGGGGCGGGCTGTGATCAAAGTTGCCTCATCCGACGGCTTCCTGAATGAAACCTATACCATTGATTTTAAAGTTGTTCCTTATTCGTACCTGAGTGATCTTGATTGGGAGAGCGCGTCAGCCGGTTGGCGAACGGTTCAAAGAGACAGTTCGATTGAAGGAAATCGAATCACGCTTCTTGGTGATGAGGGGGAAATTACTTTTGAAAAAGGGATCGGCACTCACTCTCATTCAGAAATTGTCTATAACCTTACAGATAAAGGATATCAACGGTTTGAGTCTTACGTGGGAGTAGACAGGGAAGATACACAAGGAACAGTTGTTTTCCAGGTCTGGGCCGATGGAACAAAGATTTACGACAGCGGTAAAATGACAGGAAGCACAAGAGCGAAGTTTATAAGCGTTGATATCAGCGGCAAGAAGCAATTAAAGCTTGTTGTCACTGACGCAGGCGATGGGAATGGACATGATCATGCCGATTGGGCAGATGCAAAATTTAAGTAACAGATACCTTTGCAGTTAAGTGAAATGCGGGGATGAAAATTTTAAGATTGCGAACTGGACCCATCTCAATGGTGATGCAGTTCGATGATGCCCGCTCCGAAAATAGCAAAAGTAATCTCTCTGCAAATATAGCAGGGAGATTACTTTTGTTTGCAAATATAAAAAGTGATAATATTTAAAAAATATGAACATTGTTCTTGTGAAAAATTAAATATTCAGGTTACAATTGTAACTGAGTGGGTCATATTAGAAAATTTTCATCTTCAACTAATAAATACCTGGAAAAACATTTTCATAGTCGACTTGGTACATATAACCTGACCCGGCTGATCCGAAGTCACTCAAAAACCAAATAGAAGTCTCAGAGGTATCTGAAGGTTGTTCTAACTCCATCTCTTCACTGTCAACGTGTTAAGTCTGTCCGACTAAAATCGGAGGTTTCAGACCTGACGGAGGTAGGACTTTTATAAAGAAGATAACCTTTGCGGTAGTATTAATCTTTATTTCAGTTGCATTAGTCTTTACCCTGACCGGGTGCCGAAAAATCCCCAAAGTCGATCCGAAGTTTGGAGATTATGGACCAAAGAAACAACCTCCTCAAAACCGGCAAACAACCTGATAAAAAAACTTATAAAGATGAAAAAATTATTTGATGAATTAGAGGCGAAAGGAGTTAAGTTTTCAAGGGAAGCTTCGGTAGGAATAACCAGAACACCGAGCGGAAAAATTACATGGTTGGAAACTGGCAACTCAAAAGCAGGATTGCAGCATATTATGGAAAGGCATTCTAAAGAATTTTCCAGCTGGGGGTTAAATAATCAGGATGAGGTTGCTAATCTCATATTAGAAACAGTTACTACAAAGAATGGTGTTCAACAGGGGGGCGCAACCATATATGATGTGGTTGTAGGCGGTAAGCCGCGAAAACTAAAGGTTGTAATCAGTGAGAATGGATTTATAGTCACTGCCCATCCATTTAGTTAAGTAAGGGGGGAATCAAATGTTGAAAATCTATATCGAAAGTATTGAGACAGGTGCGGAATACAATGATATTATTTATGACTTTTGGATAAATGCTAAATTAAGGGAGTATACGATAAAAATTTTTGATTCCGTACCCTTTGACCTGAGAAACAAGAAAAATGAGTATATAAATGCTTTAGTTTTAGCAGGTTTTTTGGAAAAAAATGATACAGATCAACAGGATGATATTTTAACCGGAACAATGATAAATATTGAGGAACAGGAACTGTCCCGGTGGAAGCAAACAAGATTTGATATTAAAGAAAGAAAATGGTTAGGTATAAAAAATAAAAATGGGTATTTTTTAATAGACCCAAACGAAGCTAAAGAGTTAAATATTGATATTGGAGAAAATGTAACCCTAAAAGCGGGAAGATTTGACTTGGTCGGGCTAGAATAAGTTTGCCAGGCCCTCTCTAACCATCTTCCCATACAACTGAAGCAGTACTCATTCCTCTTTAAATAAATGATTCATAACCAAGGCAAACCAATGTGTTTCATTTTATCAGGTGATGGTTAACAGATTTTCAATCTCCCCTCACTGGTACACAGCAAAAAGAGAGCCCCTCACTGGCAAGGCGGCTCTCTTTTTGCTGTGGGTATCTTTTGCCATTTCATTTTGGAAAGGGATGGCGGCTCATATACCGCCATCCCTTTCTTCAACCAGAGTGTATTGGGATTTTAGCTCAGATTACAAGTGATCTCTCTTATGCCATACAAAAAGACAAAGAGGAAATTTTATACTTGCCCTTTTTTAATCCACTCTGCCACCGTAACAGTACGTTTGGCCTGGTGGCGTACGGCGTCCATGGCATCCTCTTTAATGTTTCCGTCGTTCCCAACGGTTACAGTGGTTCCGTACGGGTTGCCCCCCGCTGTATAAATAGACGGATCTGTGTAACCCGGTGCAACGACGATCGCCCCCCAATGGTACATGGTTGTATAGAGTTGAAGAATGGTCTGTTCCTGGCCGCCGTTTGGGTTATTGGCGGAGGCCATGGCACTGACTACTTTATTGGCGGTTTTTCCCTGGAACCAGATGCCTCCGGTGGTGTCCAAAAATTGCTTCATCTGGGAAGCGATATTTCCAAATCGTGTGGGCGTGCAGAAAATGATGGCATCTGCCCATACAATATCATCCGGTGTAGCGACCGGGACCTCTTTGGTTGCTTCATAATGAGCCTTCCAGGCAGGATTTGATGCAATAGCCTCTTCCGGAGCCAGTTCCTGGACTTTTAGCACCCTTGTTTCCGCTCCTGCTTCCCTGGCGGCTTCAGCGGCAGTCTGAGCCAGTTTATAGTTGGTACCGGTTGAACTGTAATAGATTACTGCCAATTTAACGTTTGCCATTTTGTTAAACCTCCGCTTAATGATTTTTTAGTCTGCAAACTTATATGTTTCTTTTATAGTAACCCGTTTAGCCAAAAAAGAATTAAGCCAGATCCATGAGCATAAACTCACCGCCGCGGTGGGTCGCAAGGTGTAACTCAGACAGCCCGGAAATGCGGGCGGTGTCTCCCGCAGATAATGTATGGGTTTCATTTAAGGCCACTTTTCCCTCAATAACAAACAGATACATGCGGCGATGCTCTTGCTGGCGATGGACCAATTCCTTGCCGGCTTGCAAATGAGAAAGATAGACGGTTACATCTTGATGAATGGTCAGGGCATGTTCGAGGGACCGGCCCGAGACGACGGGCAGGAGTTGATTCAATTGCTGCTCACGTGAAAACTTTCTTTGTTCCCATGAAGGAGATAAGTCTTTTTGATTTGGTATAAACCATATTTGCAGAAGATGAACGGGCTTCTCGGGCGAATGGTTATATTCGGAATGGTAAATGCCCGTTCCGGCAGTCATGCGCTGAACTTCACCTGCTTCAATCAATCCTTTATTCCCCAGACTGTCCTGGTGCTCCAGAGTTCCGTCAATGACATAGGTCATGATTTCCATATTCGCATGCGGATGCATTCCGAACCCCTGTCCGCCCTGGATAATGTCATCGTTGAAAACTCTCAGGGAACCAAATTGAAGATTGTCCGGGTCATAATAATCGGCGAACGAAAAGCTGTGATAGCTTGTCAACCATCCGTGTTCGGCTTTATAGCGTTGTTCGGATGGAATGATTTGTATCATATTGTCACCTCAGGTATGTGGTTATTTTTATCTTTTTATTCTTTAAACATTCATCCCCACGGTATATATGACCCGGGACCAGTCAATGCAAGCCCGATTGCCACAGCGATTAGCACCAAATTGTACTCAAAGCCGCCCTGGGTAGCCCAGTAACCGTTTTTTCCATGAACCATGAAAATGCCTACCAACATGGTGACAACGATTAGAAAAGAAGCAAAAGTCATCAATATTCCAGAAGCAAACAAAGCTCCCCCGATCAGTTCGCCAAGACCGGCCAGGACGGCCATCAACAATCCTGGCCGGATTCCGATTGATTCCAGCCAACCAGCCGTTCCTTTTAAACCGTGTCCTCCGAACCAGCCAAACAATTTCTGGGCTCCATGTCCCATAAATGTTAATCCCACGATTAACCGAATGATTAACAAACCGATGTCTGCCATGGTCTACACCTCCTTTCATATAAAAAATAGTAACTAACTAATTTTTTTAAAGTTAATTACTTAGAGTATAGATAGTGTGCTTACTTGTGTCAAGTGGCTGTGCTAAAATAAGCTCAGGAGTGATTAACATGGATCATCTGCATTTATGCCCGAAGTTTGAAGCGGCATTTGAATTGCTCGGCAAGCGTTGGACAGGCTTAATTATCCGGGTGCTGTTGACCGGCCCCAAGCGGTTTAAGGAACTATCTGAGGCGATTCCCCATATGAGTGACCGGATGTTAACCGAACGGATCAAGGAATTGGAGGCAGCAGGCATTCTTACACGCCATGTCTACCCGGAGACACCGGTGCGAATTGAGTATGAATTAACCGAAAAAGGAAAATCCATCGAGGGGATTATGAATGAGGTCCAAAAATGGGCGGAGAAGTGGGTAGAGTAGGAAAGAAACCGGATTTACCCGGACAGGCATGAAAGCGGAAGGTTAAAGGTGCCGCTTCCAAACAAGGCGGGAAGCGGCTATTCAAAAACTTTCTTCTGAAGGGGTTTCAGTTGTTTCCTCCCGCACAGGCTTGACTAGCAGCCGGGTTACTCTGCTGCCGGTCATTTCCTGCACGATAAACTTGTAGCCGTCAAATTCAACAGTAGCATGGAGTTTGGGCAATTCCTGCAACTGGGAGAAAATCCATCCTCCAATCGTATCGTTGTCTTCGTCTTCTATATTGATATGGAAATGCTCATTCACCTCGTCAATCAACAAGTGTGCATCAATCGAGGTTTCATCCCCTTTTTTCTGGAAAAAAGGACGTTCATCATCAAATTCATCCTGAATCTCACCCACAATTTCTTCAACAATATCTTCGATAGTAATGATTCCTGAAGTCCCCCCGTATTCATCGACCACAATCGCCATTTCAGTCCGGTTTTTTTGCAGGGTTCGCAAGATATCCTTGATTTCCATCGTTTCCGGCACATGCACGGTAGGGCGGGCCAGCTGGCTGAAGTCGGGTGTTTCGCCGGCAGTCATCCGTTCATACAGATCGCGGATATGAATAATTCCGAGGATGTCATCTTTATCCTTTCCGCATAAGGGAAAGCGGGTAAAATGGCTTTGTTTGATGACAGATATGCTCTTTTCAAAAGAGTCACGGGTGTAAATACAAACCATATCGACACGGGGCACCATCACTTCCCGGCCGATGCGGTCGGCAAAATCAAAGATATTGTCAAACAGGGAAAGTTCCGTTTGATCGATGATCCCGCTGCGGTGGCTCTGTTCAACCAGCATACGGATTTCTTCTTCCGTATGTGCTTGTTGCTGATCGGGAACCAACTCCACCCCGAGCCACTTTAAAACTTTGTTGGCCGAACTGTTTAATAACCAAATCGTTGGCCGAAAAAGAACAAAAAACCAGTGCAACGGTCTGGCGATCCAGAGAGTTGTCCCCTCCGCTTTCCGGATGGCGAGCGATTTTGGCGCCATTTCACCGATAACAATATGTAAAAAAGTAATGATCGAAAAAGCAATTGCAAACGAGATGACATGAATCCAGGCTGTAGGTATTCCAAATAATTGCAAACCGGGTTCGATGAGAGTAGCCAGAAACGGCTCACCCACCCAGCCTAATCCAAGGGAAGCCAGAGTGATTCCCAATTGGGTGGCGGAAAGATAAGCATCCAGGTTTTTCAGGATATTTTGTGCCGTTTTGGCACGTAAGTTGCCTTCCTCCGTCAATTGAGCAATCCGGGTTGTCCTCACTTTGACAATCGCAAACTCCGAGGCAACAAAAAAGCCGTTGAGTAAGACGAGAAAAATGACCAAAAACAATTTCCATATGATCTCTACAAAACTAACTTCCAAATTCAGAAAACCCCCTAATCAGATTGACACGAAGAGAGCCGATTTCTCTTAACTTGTGTGTGAAAAAAGGTTTTAATACCAGAATATTACCGGCAGGCTATTGACAGCTCCTGCTCACATTAATTTATGTATGAAGAAAGTAGCCAGTCCAAAATAAAGCATTAATGAAATGACATCATTTAAGGTGGTGATTAACGGACCGGAAGCAACAGTGGGATCAATGTTAAAAGCATCAAGGATGATGGGAATCAGTGTTCCGACTAAAGTGCCAATGACCAGGGTAAAAAAAAGGGAGGCACCCACCACTAAGCCTAAGCCCATATCCTGTTTCCAGATGGTGATTGCAGCAATGATCAGGGTACTGCATATCGCCCCGATAATCATACCCACAAACCCTTCCTGACGAAGCACTTTTTTATAATTTTCACGATGGAGTTGATGGCTCGACAGGCCACGGATAATTAAAGCGAGTGATTGTGTTGCCGTATTTCCCGTCATCCCGGCAATCATAGGCATAAAAACGGTGAGTACCGGCAATAATTGGATTGTTTTTTCAAAGAGGCCAAGCAGATTCGCTGTGGCCATCCCGATACATAAGAGTAAAATCAACCAGGGAATACGCCTTCTCGCAGATTGAAAGGGATTGACCAAAATATCTTTGTCCGTCGGCCCGACTGCCGACAAGTTTGAAATATCTTCCTGCGCTTCCTCAATCAACACATCAATAATATCGTCAACAGTAATAATTCCCAGTAGGCGATTTTTGGCATCAACCACTGGAATTGCGAGAAAGTCGTATCGTTCCAGCATGCGGGCCACTTCTTCCTGGTCCATATCGACAGGGACAGAGATCACCCGTTCATACATCATGTCACCGATTTTTGTGGCCGGCTGGGCGATCAATAAGTCTCTGAGAGATACCACCCCCACCAGGTGATGTTCGGCATCAGTCACATAAACATAGTAGATGGTTTCCGCTGTCGGCGCTTCTTGACGCAAATAACGAATGGCTTCTTCAACAGAAAAATGGCTGTAGATACTGACATATTCATGAGTCATCAACCCTCCGGCAGTATCTTCAGGATAGAGGAGCAGAGAACGGACCCGGTCTGCTTCGCTGCTCTCCATGTCTTTAAGCAAACTCTGGGCTTCGGCATCCTCTAACTCACTGAGCAGGTCTGTCACATCATCAGAGGACATCATGTTTAATACTGAGGCGGTCTTTTGCGGGCCCAGGGCGGCTATCACTTCTTTTTGTTCATTTAATTCAAGTTCTTCAAGCAGATTGGCAATCTCTTGCGGTTGTAACGCAGCCAGAAAACGGCGCCGGTGAATTCCGTTCAATTGGAAAAAGATCTGTCCGAGATCGTAGGGCTGTAATTCGTCAATCAGTGTTCTTAGCGCTTTGTGGTTCCGTTTTTGCAGGGAAACTAAAATATGTTCGGTTTCAGGGATGCTTACCGTTTCTTGATTCAATCTGGTTCCTCCTCCTTTTTTTTCAGTCCCGGAAGCATATGCAGGGGGAGATAAACATAAGACAGGCCACAAAAAGCATATAGTTAAAAACAAACAGATGAAACTTATAGAAGGAGGGACTTTGTGATGCATTCTTATTTTTATCAACAGGCACCCAAATATCCCGGATGGGGAGGCTATTGGGCCTATCCGTTTCCGATGAATGGTTCCTATACAAGTGTTCCGTACTCCCCGATGGTGACGGGGAGTTGTTCCGGCGGGTATCCGCAAACTCATTATTTTCCGTACACTTATCCCTGGACAATGCCCGGGCCCTCCGGTGCACCATGGATGATTCCCCAGGCAGCATTTTCCGGTTCTATATCTATGATGCCTCCGAAGATGTCACCTTATCAGCCTGATCAGGAACAGTATCATCCTGTATGGGATTCACCCCAGTCCCCGCAATCTCCGTGGCTGCGTGCCTATAACCAGCAGGCGGAAGAGGAAAACTAGGGGATATTTTTGCCCCTGCTTGCATACATAGTACGGGAAGCTGTTGCAGCTTCCCCCCTTCCTTGCTATTTCCCTCCTGCCGTACAACCATCGGCCAGGAGGGGATTTTTTGTATAAAGTTATGCTTCTGGGAAAACTAGGGGTACAGAAAGAGGTGAGATCATGAAAATCCCTGATGTCTCTTATCCAATCGGGGAGCCGGAGATTTACACACCGACCACTCCTGAAATTCTGACTCCTCGCGACCCGGAACCGGACCGTCGGGAAGATCCGCATACTCCTGACCGCAGCAAAAGAACTCATGAACGTAAATCATATTGACGGAGAAGAAAAGCCGGTCCTTCCTCAGACCAAGAGGAGGACCGGCGGATTGCGAACAGACTGCAAAAACTTTTTACAGTTAAAGCTGGCTGAAAGCCCACAGTTTTGATGAAAGACAGCGTTGCTCGGCATCTCTTTCTGGGATGGTAAAAGCAACCAATTTGGTGGATGATCGAACGTATGAGCGGTGCTCATCCCACTGGTAGTGGTTTGTTCCTGTACATCATGGTATGAGGTTTCAGTGGCGAATCAATCTCTCCCACTGGTTAAAACCATGAGAGTGAGTGAATACGGACTAGAACGCTGGTAACAGGCGTTCCGCCCATGCGGGTACATGCAACACGAGTTGTAGAACTGCATGGGAAGGGCTGATGAGACAGCCCTGAACGTGGGAGTTGTCCAAAGCAGAAATGAATGGAGGGTGTTAACTACCCGGAAATCCCACGGCGACCATCGGGAGTGCTCGTGGTGTTTCAGCCGTGTGAAGTCTCAAATGGCGTCTCCATTTTTGGAAGGGGGCGCTTTTTTTAATTTTACCTCCACGTGATCAAACTGGTCCTTATTTTCCACAGAGATGATTGTAAAGGGATTGGTGATTGCCTGTGTCACAAATCCGCCTTTCGGAGGCGTCGTTTCTTCGGCATACACAGTCACATTCCTTCCTTTCCTTATTACCTTTTTTACTTGGATAGAATACCCTCCTGTATTTCTCTCACCAAGGCCGATCATAATATAGGTGTGCGGTTTGGTGTAGGCGATAAACGTTTCCCCGTGCGGGGACTTCTGCATTTCTTTTGCTTTTTTGTGCAGAGATTCAGGAAGTTGAGCGATAGTCACTTTCTCAAATTTGAGCGACTGCTCCTTCATACCAGATTCCACTCCTCCTCTTGGGGAACCCTGTGCAGATGGCGAATCTCCGGTTCCACACCCCATCAAAGTAAAGAGTGTTGCGAATAATAATAACTGAAGCACTTTGCACCCTTTCATCAAATCCCTCCTGATCCAAGTTTCTGTTATCAAGTTGACGGAAAAGAGTGGGTGAAAGTTGCAAATTCAGGTCTCTTTATCAATAGTTCTTTATGTTGTGGGTAAAAATATTGGCAGGAGGGGACGAGAATGCCAAAATCAGCCAGAGTACAAAATCCACTGATTGTGCAAAGTGACCGGACTTTGCTGGTCGAAGCAAGTCATCCGGCATATGATGAAGTTCGCCAACAATTATGTCATTTTGCGGAAAGAGTAAAAAGTCCTGCTTATTTACATACCTACCGCATCACTCCGTATACGTTGTGGAACGCAGCAGCCCGGAATCTTTCTGCAGAATGGGTGATCGAACGGCTGGAGAACTACAGTAAACTTCCCGTCCCTCCCCAGGTAGTGAGTGAGATCAAACAGTTGATGAATCGTTATGGAATGCTCCGCTTTGAACCGGCCAGTGCTTGTTCTTTTTACCTTACTTCTGTTGAAGCCGGAGGTTTGGAAAGGATTTTGCAACATATTCCCCTGCATTGGGAAACCATCTCTTCGTGCGATAAAGACAAGATTTGTCTCCCCCTTCAGATCAGGGGGATAGTAAAACAAGCATGTATGCGGGCCGGGTATCCGGTCATTGATGAGATTGGCTTTCAAGAGGGGGAACCCTTATCGATTCGACTCTCCGCTAATTGTGAGAAAGGTTCTTTTCGGCTCAGGGATTATCAGAGACAGGCAGTAGAAACCTTTTATTGCGAAGGCTCCGTATCAGGAGGGAACGGAATTGTCGTGCTTCCCTGCGGTGCGGGCAAAACCGTGGTAGGGATCGGGGTGATGGAAAAAGTGGGAAAGGCAACCCTGATCTTAACCCCCAGTGCAACTTCGGCCAAACAGTGGATTCGTGAGATTCTTGATAAGACTGGTCTTCCGCCGGAATTGATTGGGGAATATACAGCCACTGATAAGCAAGTACGCCCTGTTACAGTAACCACTTATCAAATGATGACTCACCGTACGGAGAAAGAGGGTCCTTTTCATCATATGAAAATTTTTTCTAAACGAGATTGGGGCCTCATTATATACGACGAAGTACACTTACTGCCAGCTCCCGTTTTCCGGGCGACTGCTGACTTGCAGGCCAAACGCCGCCTTGGATTAACTGCTACCCTGATCCGGGAGGACGGCAGGGAAGGAGAGGTATTTTCTCTGATTGGGCCCAAGAAATTTGAAGTTTCCTGGGGGGAGCTGGAAAAGCAGGGATGGATTTCGGAAGCTGTTTGTGTGGAAATTCGTGTCCCTTTTTCAAAAGAGGAGCGGGATCGTTACCATAAAGCAAACCAGCGTCAGAAGTATCGCCTGGCAGCGGAAAACGAGGCAAAGTACACAGTCATTGATCAGTTGCTCAAGCAACATAACGGCGAACAAATCCTGATTATTGGGCAGTATTTGAACCAGCTGCGCATGATTGCCAGGCGATATCATGCACCACTTATCACCGGTCACATGAAGCAGGACAAAAGAGATGAATGGTTTTCCCGCTTTCGCAGGGGAGAAGTTCCTATTCTGGTCGTATCCAAAGTAGCAAACTTTGCCGTTGATCTTCCTGATGCCAGTATTGCAATCCAGGTTTCGGGGGCGTTTGGTTCCCGGCAAGAAGAGGCACAGCGGCTGGGGCGTATTTTGCGCCCAAAGCAAACGGAGAAAAAAGTTTATTTTTATCATGTTGTTACCAGCGATACGATTGATCAGGAGTACGCATGGAACCGGCAGCTCTTTTTGGCAGAACAGGGATATCACTATCAAATCCGGGAAGTGCGGGAGGTGAAGGAATGTGGTTCGTGAGTTGGACCGCTGTTTAGAGTCGTTATCCGACCGGGTGTTGAGGCAGATTGGCACACATCATGGACTTCAATCCGCAAACAGACAGGAGCTTGGTGGCATTCTGACAAAACCCGCCCATCTCCGCCGTTGTTGGAGCCGGTTCAGTAAGGAAGAACGAACGGTGTGGATTCGTTTCCTGTTGGAAGCCCCACAGGGGGTAGTTAAGGAGAGTACTCGTTTAAAAAAACAATTACCAGCGGGTCTCACCCCTTCCCGTTTCCGTCTCACTCTGACCCGTCTGCGGCAACAAGGTTGGATTTATGCTGCCAGAGATCGAAACCGGGAAAGGTTTTATCTGTGTCCCATCGAAATTCGCCGGGCATGGATCAAGGCTTTCCTCAATCAAAAAATGTTGTCTCCGCAACCGGTCGATGAAGATATCATCGCTTCATCCCCGCCAGTCATGGGGATCGGCCAAGCTCTGTTTTATTTTCTCACTTCTGTCGAACGAGAACCATGGAGACTGACGCGAACCGGGCAGATTCACAAGCGGCAGGCGCAAAAACTGGATGTTGACCTGGACCTTGACCCCGAGGCCCTATCCGGAACCAATTGGAAAAGGAAAAATGGGGCACCACCCTGGGTGGAACTGCTTGTTGAATTTGCCTGTCAGCTTGATCTTGTACGCATCGCTGGCGGAGAATTGATACCCGACCGGCAGCGCATTCAAGAGTGGATTCATCTCTCCATGGAAGAGATGAACTTGATCCTGTATGAAGTGACGCGTCATCAACTTACCCGCCAGTTGGAGGGCGGAGAAGGATACTGGCTGATCATGGAAAACTTGAGCTATGATACCTGGTACTCACTTAAGGATCTGGTTTTGGCCAGGAATATGATTACAGGACGGAAAGAGGTGTTGCTGGCAAATGAGTTGAATAAGTGTGCAAGCTTAATTGTAAAGCCGTTACAAGCTCTCGGCTGGCTTGAAATCGGGCAAATACCGACCGGCGAGTGTTTTCGCCTGACCGGGTTTCCACCGCGGTCCGGCACAGGTGATGAGTTGCCCTTTTATGTGCAGCCGGACCTGGAAGTATTGGTTCCTTTCACCTTTCCCTATACCAAACGGTATCAGCTGGCCAAGTTTGCCGACTTTATGGGCGGAGACCAGTACCTTCACTATGAGATCAATGAAGGATCGATCCGGCGTGCCTGCCAACTGGGACAATCGTTGCCGGAAATCATTCATCTTCTGGTGGAGTGGAGCTGTTTTCCGTTACCCGAGATCGTACAACAACAGATTGAAAACTGGGCTGGACAATTTCAAGGTGTTTTGCTTGAGCCTGTAGTACTTGTCCATACCAGGGATGAGTCATTGGCCGACAAGTTGCAAGATACCGCGCTCGGCCAATCCTGGAAGGTGGATCGCCGGGGTCCGTCCTGCCTCTCTGTGTCTCCATCTTCTCTCGGTCAGGTAAAAGAGTGGCTGAAAAAAGAAGGAAAACGGGTAAGTGCCATTCGCGAACCGCTGGTGAAAGAAGGGGATAAGGACCTTTCAGGCCCCGAATATTGGAGCCAACGCCTTCATGTTTTACATAAAGCTGAGCTGGACAATCATTACCCCGAAATGACAGAGGCATGGCCCGGGGCAAAGAATATACCCAAACTGTGGACCTCAGGTTTAAGAAGCTATCATCCCTCGATGCAACAGGAATTGCTGCGCCGCTCTATTGAAGAGCAACTAGACGTACGCTTGGAGTGGAAAGGGCAATTCCTCACAGTCACTCCACACCAATTGAAGCGTGAAGGGGGAGAGTGTTTTTTGGAAGGTTGGGGACCGGAGGGAAGGAAAAGGAGACTTTCCTTAAATGAGATAACGAGATTGCAAATATTTATTCCTCAACCGGAACCCGGCCATCACTAACTGACACACACTTTCACAAAAAACTTCCCCCTCAGCGATCCATCTCATAAATGTTGCTCTCAATATTTGGCGGGAGAAACGGACATAAACTGTGATAAAATGGGGGAGGAGGGAGAAAGAATGGGAACGTTAGATATGGCGGAAATTTTGCTTGATGCTTATCATCTGGCTGATCAGATAAATGAATCGGAGGAAGTGCAGGCCTATCTGAACCTGCGAAAAAAATTAAAAGAAGACCCTGAAGCCCAAAAGCTGATCAGGGAATTTCAAAAGTTAAAAGAACGTTATGAGGAAGCACAGCGGTTCGGCATCTTTCATCCCAACTATCATGAATCGAAAAACCAGGCTGAATCATTTTTGAAACAAATGCGTGCTCACCCGGTGATCGGTTCTTTTTTAGAGGCGGAAGAAAAGTTGGATCATTTGCTTTATCAAGTTTCTTCGATGATTGCCCGCTCGGTGTCTGAATCCGTTAAAGTACCCGTCAATGACATGGGGAAGGGAAGCAAAAAAGGGCGGAAAGCTTGCGGGGACCGTTAACCTCCGCTATTTTTGCAACAGGATGCAATTGACACACTGATTTCCGCAGCAAAAACTTTTTTCATCAGGAACGCGCAACTGAAAGCGGTAAATCAAGCCGGCCGCGGAGGTACGGATATAGGCAAACTGGTAGATCCATTCGGTCCCGCGGATAAAGCACTCCGCTTCTCTCTGCAGAAAGCTTTCCAGATCCCGGCGGCTCGCGGATGGACCCATTTGCACATATAAGAAAGAAACTCCGGCATATTGCCGCAGACTTAATTTATCATGAGGCCTATTTGAAGAAGAGTTTAGTTTCTTCACAAAATCTTCGACAGGGTTTCGCATCAGTATTCACTCCACGCTGATTCGTTTATTTTATGAATTGCGGGCGCAACGGGTTCCGCGCCGGTTCATGTTTGGTTGAACTTCTTTACATGGAATGTTACCATAAAATTAAAGCATCCCAACTACATGTGACAAAACTGAGTAAAGACCCTCCGGACAAGTCGTGACACGAGTAAAGGAGAACGATTGTCATGGACATTGCTGAAAGATTAGGTTTAGCTGTTTGGGTTAAAGACCTGAAAGCAGCTCGTTCGTTGGGACGCATGGGAAATATACACTATATTTCTAAACGCCTCAATTACGTCTATTTATACGTCGATGGTCGGAAGGCTGATCAATTAATCCATCGCATTGAACGCCTGCCTTATGTACAGCGGGTAGAACGTTCGCAACGTACGCGAATATCCCTAGATTTTAGTAAGACCATAAATTCATAACAAATATAGAGCAAATAGATGATGAATCCGCTACATCAAGATGTGTGGCGGTTTTTTTTGCTTTGATACTTCGTAGATCGAAATATATAATGGGATTTATAAGGAGATGAATGTTTTTATGCAATCGTGGCGGCGCAACTTGTATATTCTAATGGTCTCTCAGTTTTTGGTCATGAGTGCAATGTCGATGATTATTCCCTTTTTGCCCTTGTATCTGAAAGAGATGGGCATCAAAGATCCCGCTGAAACTCAATTATGGGCGGGAGTTATTTTTGGTATCAACTTCTTATCTGCATTTCTGGTCGCACCTGTTTGGGGAAGCCTGGCGGACCGGTATGGCCGCAAAATGATGGTGCTTCGGTCCGGATTTGGCATGGCTGTCGTCATCTTCTTGACCGGCCTGGCAACTTCACCACTGCAATTGTTGATTTTGCGTTTCCTCAACGGGACCGTTTCCGGGTTTATTCCGGCTTCCATTGCGCTGACAGCGACAAACACGCCGAAAGACCGGGTGGGATATGCACTCGGAATGCTGCAATCCGGGGCAGTGGCAGGGTCGATCATGGGACCGCTGATCGGAGGAATTCTGGCAGAAGTGATCGGCTTTCGCATGATCTTTTACTTTACGGCAATCATTATTGCAGTCGCTACATTTGTGGTTCTGTTTGCGGTAAAAGAAGAATTTAAACCGGAGCCCAAGGAGAAAAAGGTCAGCTTTTGGAAAGACGGCTCCATTATTCTGCATCAGCGACCGTTAATGATTCTGTTCAGTGTCGGCGTATTGCTGCAATTTGCGATGGTCGGGCCGGCTCCGCAAATGTCACTGTTTGTTTCTGAACTTGGAGTTCCCGGCGGGCATATTGCCTTCTTTGCCGGATTGGTGACAGGCGCCACCGGATTGGCCAATATGTTATCATCCCCCTTGCTTGGGAAGATGGGGGACCGATACGGCTCGGAACGGGTTCTGTTTGTAACCATGTTAGGGGCGGGGCTTTTCTTTATCCCTCATATATTTGTTCACTCGGTCTCGCAACTGCTTGTTTTAAGGTTTTTGCTCGGTATGTGGGTCGGCGGTTTGCTCCCTTCCCTGAGTTCACTGATTCGAAAATATGCTCCGTCCGGTAAAGAAAGCACCGCTTTTGGATTTAACTCAAGTGCCACATTTTTGGGGAACCTGTTGGGGCCGATTACTTACGGGTTTTTGTCCGGGTTCATTGAAATCCGGGGTGTATTTTTAGTCACGTCCCTGTTGTTGCTCTTTACAGCCTTCTGGTTAAAAACAGGCTTCAAACTTAAACTGTCCGTTTCCCGCGAAGGTGAGAAGAGAGCGATGAAGCATCCCGCATAAATATGAAGAGACGGATATTTGATTTTCTATTAAGCCATTTTCCCTGTGTTTGCGGTACTTACTTAAATGGGAAAATGGCTCTTTTTTCAATCTTTGCTTGTGAAATAACAGGCGAGTTTTTACAATAGAATTAAATGGTTTTCAGAAACGTGATGATCTGATAAGGAGCGATAACCATTGAATTTTTTTCAGGACTTAAAACAGAAGTTAGAAAAAGGTGTAGAAACCGCAGGTCAGAAATCACAAAGAATGTTGGAAATGAGTCGATTAACCCTTAAGATAAAAGGGAAAAAAGAAGATATCGAGCGAATGGCCAATAAATTAGGCTGGGAAGTATATAATGCCTGGGAACCCAAGGGGAAACTGGAGGAAACAGATCAGATACAAGAATCTCTCAAAGCGATTCACGATTTAAATGAGCAGTTGAAGTCATTGCAAAAAGAATTGGATGAATTGAGAAATGCCAACATCACGACACGCGCAATGGCTGAAAAGGTTAATATTTCCCCTCCGGGGCCGGAAGGTCCGCCAGCGGCTCTCCGGCAGGCAGATGTGCCATCAAATCAGACCTCTCACCCTGAATGGATAAAAACAGTTACTCCCGTAACTCCCGTTGTCTATATTTGCCCATTCTGTGCCCATCAAGTTGCCAGAGATGCATCCAACTGTACACATTGTCAGCAACGTTTCTATTGAGAAGGAGGAATGAGGTGCATTGAAAAACAGCAATCTTTTCAAACCAATCATCCGATTGCTTCTCTCACTCCGTAAGCGCGCGCTGACGAAAGAAGGATCAGACAAGATTTTACAGGAGTTTAACCAGAAAGTAGACCGCGCTGGCGGGATTCAGACGATTGTTCACAAGCTTAAATTGATGTATGAGTACTTTCGCCACCCTCAAACCAGTACGACCAAAAAAGCTCTGGTCGGAGCCGCACTGCTCTATTTTTTGTTGCCGACAGATGTGGTTGTCGATTGGATTCCGGTTATGGGGTATGTCGATGATGTTACAGCCGCTCTATTTGTTTGGAGCCTGTTGTCCAATGAACTAGATGAATTTGAAAAGTTACAGAAACACAGAGGGTAAGAAATCGGGAGAGGTTAAATATGGGAAGCACCCTGGTTTCTTGCTTTTTTTATTCTTTCGGATTTGCTACAATAATGGTGAATCTTGCAGCGTTCTTAGGCGAATTGAAAGCGGATCGAATCAGAAACTCAAGCATTGAATCGCATTGAAGCGTCGTTGGTAATGGTTGAGGTCATCTTCCCTTGCGAATCTGCTTTTACATAGAGGATGAGGAAAGGGGTAACGTGGAATGAACCACAGTTCCATGGCGATCACAGTTACAAGTGGAAAAGGTGGCGTAGGAAAAACTACCACCGTCGCATCTTTAGGATTAGGGTTAGCCCAACTGGGATATAAAGTTTGCCTTGTGGATACAGATATCGGTCTTCGTAAACTGGATTTGATGTTGGGGCTGGAAAACCGGATTGTCTACGACCTGGTCGATGTGATTGAGGGGGTCAGCAAACTGAGACAATCGCTGGTACGTCATAAGGAATATCCGGAGTTAGCCTTGTTGCCCGCCGCTCAGACCCGTTATAAGGAAGAAGTCTCTCCGTCACAAGTTAAACAGGTGGTTGATGAATTAAAGACTGAATTTCAATACATCTTGATCGACTCACCGGCCGGGATTGAAGGGGGATTCCGAAACGCCATCGCACCGGCGGATCGGGCTATTTTGGTCGTAAACCCGGAAATTCCGTCAGTGCGTGATTCCGACCGGGTCATCGGCTTATTGGAGTCGGCCAACTTGTCTCAGATTGATTTAGTGGTTAACCGTGTGGAGCCCGGAATGGTGCGTGATGGCGATATGTTGAGCGTGGAACGGGTGCAAAACCATCTGGCGATTAGTCTTCTGGGAATTGTACCGGAAGACAAGCGGATTATCCGATCATCCAATACAGGTGAGCCGGTCATTCTCGATGACAAATCGCTGGCCGGAAAAGCTTTTTCCAATATAGCCAGAAGATTAACAGGGGAAGAGGTGCCGTTTTTGGAACTTGAGTCCTCTACTCTGATTAACCGAATTAAGCGATTGTTTCACATCGCCTAAAGGATACAGGGGTGAAACGGGTGGCGTTTCTGAACATGTTTGGGAAAGACAAAGACGAACCGACGGCAATGACAGCAGATGACCGCTTGTCACTGGTACTCAGTTACCAGCGGTCAGATATTGACGAGAAGAAGATTAAAATGTTCCAAGCGAAGCTGATTGAGTTATGTGACGATTTCGGTTATGATGTAGTCGGACAAGTTGAAGTGATTCCCCAGACAAAAGAAAGAACAACCATCATCAATGCAAGCATCCCGGTAAAACTCAAGGAACCCATTTAAAAGCACGGACCATTCCCGGTTCGTGCTTTTTTCATTCAAAAAAATTTATGGTTTTGCAGGCGTTGTTCCAGGAAGTCAGTGATGATCGTAGGAAAGGCTTTATCTTCTGACAGGGTGAACAGGGCAATTGATACACGTGTGCATCCGTATGTTCTCATCAAATGAATCAATTTCCCGCGGGTGTCCGGGTTAGGCCGGCCATATCTCTCTTCAAAAGCTTTAAAGATCATCGCTTCCTCTCTGGTGATGGATTCGTTTTCGCCGGACCACATGTTTGAAGCATATGTGTTATTGAAGGCTGACAGATGATCTGATGCAGTAGCCAGTTGGTTTTCGGCGGCCGAAGAAAGCTCTTCAGGATCTGCTTGATAGGAAAAAGGTTCCTCCAGTGGCCGGATCATGGAACGATGGACCTGCCAATCCTGGAATTTACGGCGGCGTCTGGGTCTTTGTGTCGGTAAATGGGTAAATTTTTCCGGATGTTTTCGGCGTAATGTATAGATTCGCTGATAAATAGCCCCCTGGGTGCGGGATAATTTTTTCTCCAGTTCAGCGATCGCAGCTGAGAGGGATTTTCCTTCTTCCAAAAATTGATTCACTGTTTCAATAACTATTTCCTCTTCTGCTTCCTCCCAGCTGTTCAAACGGCTGGAACCATCTGCTGAATTTTCGTGAGAATGGAAACGATCAGGGTATTCTGATCTTAATTTCCGGACATGGGACATGATTCCGGCGTATCCCCTTTTTAACTGTTCAGATAATTCTTTGAGTACTTCCCGCTCCTTTTTTCCCTCCTTCAAGCCTTTATTAATAGATTGGATAATTAATTCATTTTCTTCATCTGTATATTTTCCTTTTTTTGTTTCTATCATGATCAACCACCTTCGCTTCCTTATTCCATAAAAATCTTACTTATTAATATAACAGAAAAGACATAATCTTTTCCACTATATTCTTTTAAAAACTTCAATATTCAAAGATTTTTAAAGGGGTGTATGAATTTGATCAATAAAAATTAAAACTGTATAAACGAAATTACAAATGGGATTTTTTACTGACATTGGGGTATGAAATGAATGTCTTTTGACCATACCCATATATTAAGAGAGTTTTTGGGTATAAATGGTTTTTTTATCTTTAAACTTGATGTGAAAGGAGAATATTTATTGAGTCCATTGTCTGTGAAAGAGATCAGTTCTCTCCTTACATCTCGCTGGCCCTCTCCCAAAATCAGATCGTCTGGCAAGGAAAACGAACCGCCTCATCGCAACTGGAATTCATCTCTCCGCGCTGCCCTGGTTATTTTATGGGGTCTTTTGGTTTATCCCCAGCTCGATCCGGATATGAGGAATGGGAAGGGGATTTGTTCGATTACCATTGACCAGTTGGTGCATCTTTTTAAGGAATATTTAGGAGATAAACCGGAATGTATGGAAACTTTATTTTTACTGAAACAGCATGATTACATAAGAATACAAGCGAACCAGCGCATTATTCCGGGAACCTGCCTTTTGGCTGCTGTTGATGCCGCCAAAATGTACCGCTGTTTTCGCACGTCGGTTCTTTCCCGGAAAATTGCCCAACATTACCAAGAGAAAAATGACAAATAGCCCTACAGAAAAACCCAGCTTGTCCGGATGAAGGATCAAAGCTGGGTTTTTATTCATGTTTTAGTGATTCCAGAAATAATCGCAGTGTTTTCCGTTGTTCGGGAGACAGTTCCAGGGCCACATCAACTAAATGCTGTATATCCTCGGGCAATTGATGGATGAACTGTTGCTGTTGGCCCATCTGATTGATTAACTGCTCAAGTAAATTGCGAGACTCATTAATATGTTTATAAGTCTCAATCAAGAGTTTTTCCGTTGGTTGATTCATATTGAATTCATCCTACTCTTCATCATAATGCAATAATTGTTCAATTTCTGTCTTGATCCGTTGTAACTCATCAGGGCTCAGCTTTTGAAGGTCCCGAATCATCATCTCAAGTTTTATGGAGCGGAATTCCTCAAGAAAAGAAGGCATATAATGAGGATTCACGGACACGGAAAAAAACTCCTTTCAAGCTGGATTGTTATGCTGAAGGTTAACGTAAATAATAGAGGAGATTATTATTCTACCAAATATTTGAGTAAGGTCAATGACGGCGGGAACGGTTTTCTCTCTGTTTTTTGTCGTTTTCTTGCTTCCTGCCCCTATTTTTGCACTTTTCCGGAATGAATGCACTCTTTTCAGGGAAGAAACCGGTCTCCAATATTGTAGTGTGAATAATTTTTGAACATTCGGCGACTTTTTTGGTTTTGATTATTTGAAAATGGGGTAAGTAAATTTCAGTCCGTGCTTTTGTTCTTGATTAAAAGAATAGAATTGAGGTGCCTTTAAATGTTAGAACAATTAAAAGCAGTGGAAGAGCGTCTCTATTCCGTACATCAAGAGTATCTGCTGGCCAAAGAACGGCATGAGTTCTTAGCCCAGTATGACTTGCATGAAGAACTAAAGCAATTGCAAAAAATGCATCGGGAACTGAAATCAAAAATAAGGCGGAGTTAAAAAAGAAAGATAAACATGAAAATAATTGAATAGATAAAAAAGGTAAGGAAAGTGCAGCCGCAAACCTGACAAGCCCGGAGTCTCATAGCCAGACTGCCGGGCTTGTTTATGGGGTTATTTTCTGTCTAGAAAAACCTCTTTTGGTCTCTGTAGTCTTTTAAGATTTCAACCGCTTCACGGAACCGTTGTGAATGCACCACTTCCCTTTCCCGCAAAAACTTCAGTCCGTCATTAAGATCGGGATCATCCGACATATCAATTAACCACTGATAGGTGGCCCGTGCTTTTTCCTCCGCAGCGATATCTTCATAAAGGTCAGCTATGGGATCTCCTTTTGCTTGAATATAACTTGCAGTCCAGGGCACACCCGCCGCATTCTCATAAAAAAGGGCTTTGTCGTGGTTGGCATAATGAGCCCCCAATCCGGCTGCTTTCAACTCCTCAGGAGAGGCATCTTTGGTTAATTTGTAAACCATAGTAGCAATCATTTCCAAATGGGCAAATTCCTCGGTCCCAATGTCTGTCAGGAGCCCTTTAACTTTATCCGGCAGTGTATACCGCTGGTTTAAATATCTGAGGGCCGCAGCCAACTCCCCGTCGGCACCCCCGTATTGCTCGATGAGAAATTTAGCCATTCTGGGATTGCACATACTGACCCGAACAGGATATTGAAGTTTCTTTTCATAAATCCACACTTGATTTTTTCACTCCTTTATACTTCCCACGGCCAGGGGCCTTCATCCCATCCATTTGGATACTGGTTAAAACTGTATCCAAAGCCGAGAAGGGGTCCGTATTGGGACTCGTATGTTTTGCGAATTTCTTTGCTCTGTTGTACATACCAGTTGAATTGCTGTAACGCTTGCAAGTCGTCCGGGTGAGTGTCGAGATATAAATTGAGCTCAACTAACACAAAATCGACTTCCTGTAACTGTTTAAGTAGTTGAAGCTGATGAACCCGATCCATTAGCGTTCACCTTTTCCTTTGTAAGGGCTGTAGAGAATCGGCCACAGGGTACCACGGCGGAGTGCTTCACTTGGAGAGAATTGAGGAAGATTGGGTGGCTGAAAACCTAAGTACTCACTGGGTGGAACGATGTATGTTTTGGTTCTTTGAGGGGGACAGGGATCGTTCGGGCTGACGTAGGGATGCCATACTCTGGTTTGATGCACGTATGGATTGGGTATTTTCCCTGTTTTACTCATCATTTCATCCCTTTCTGAAAAAGATAACATTACGACAGGCTTTCACTATGTCTTTTTACATCACTATATGTGCCAAAGATGTGTATATGACTCATGGATAAAAAAGAAGCCCCAGTTTATCCATTATTTCCTACGAATTTTAATAAGAGAAACACACATGATAAGAATACCAACAGCAAGGAGGTGAATAACATGCCACAACAACAACAACAAGCATTCGGTGACCGCAATCGTAATAGAAACCAATTGCTGGTTCCGGGGTCCGCTCAAGCGATTGATCAACTGAAGTTTGAGATCGCTCAGGAGTTTGGTGTAAACCTTGGTCCTGATACCACCTCCCGTGCAAACGGGTCTGTTGGTGGTGAGATCACCAAACGTCTCGTTGCAACCGCTCAATCTCAATTAGCTGGTGGTGCTTTCCCGCAAGCATAAAAACTGGATAAAATGGTAAATTTTAAGCAGTGGCATTTTGCCACTGCTCTATTCAGTTTAAACAGGAAATCTAAAACCGCTTCAAGAAATATTTATATAATCATAATTAGGAGGGTTGTTATGACTGACTATTATAATATAAGCCAAGATGTGGACCGCCATGCCTCTTCAGGTAACGTGGCGATTCGCTGGATGAATCAAACAGGGGATCAACTGGAAATTACATATGCAGAATTGAGGGAAAAATCTGATGATATGGCGAAGGGTTTTATTGAACAAGGGCTTCGCCAGGGAGACCGCATCATGATTTTGTTGCCGCGGATTCCCGAAAGCTATATTTCGTATCTTGCTTGCCTGAAAGCAGGATTGGTCCTGTTGCCAGGGTCTGAAATGCTGCGGCCGACAGATATAGCCTATCGGGTTGAACATGCCAGGGTGAGAGCAATCATTGCTGATGAAACACTGACAGACCGGGTCAATGAAGCACTTGCCGGCCTAAGCCATGTCACCCATCGCTTTGTTCGTGGACGGGCAGATCAAAACTGGGTTCCATTAGAGGAAGTAAAGGGATTACAAACAACGGAGTTGCCGCTCACCTGCAGTGACGATATGGCTTTTATCTCCTATACTTCGGGAACAACCGGCGGTCCGAAGGGTGTGATTCATCACCACAGTTGGGCAATCGCTCACCAGCAGACCACTACAGAACCCTGGTTGGATATCCGCCAAGGTGATACAGTGTGGGCGACAGCAGGTCCCGGTTGGGCAAAGTGGATTTGGAGTCCTTTTATGTCTACTCTGGGGGCAGGGGCAACTGCTTTCGTATATTATGGTTCCTTTGATCCTGAAAAATACTTATCCCTCCTGCAAGAACAACAAATTAATGTGCTTTGCTGCACACCGACAGAATATCGGATGATGGCGAAAACAGACCGCTTGGATCGCTTTGACCTATCCCATCTGCGAAGTGCAGTCAGTGCTGGCGAGCCTCTCAATCGAGAGGTGATTGATACTTTTAATAAATATTTCGATGTAGAAGTGAGAGACGGTTATGGGCAGACGGAAAACACTTTGCTGATTGCCACCGTAAAAGATATGGAAGCAAAAATCGGTTCCATGGGCAAGCCGACTCCCGGCAACCGAGTGTCCATCGTTGATGACAATGGCCGGGAAGTACCGGTTGGGCAGGTGGGGCATATTGCTGTTCATCGTTCTTCACCGGCCCTGTTTAAAGGATATTTCCGGGATACGGATAGGACTGAAGCGTCCTTTCGGGGAGAATGGTATCTGACCGGGGATCGGGCCCGCAAAGATGAAGATGGATATTTCTGGTTTGAAGGGCGTTCTGATGACATCATTATCAGTTCAGGTTACACGATTGGGCCCTTTGAAGTGGAAGATGCCCTGGTGAAACATCCTCAAGTGAAAGAATGTGCGGTCGTGGCAAGCCCTGATCCTGTCCGTGGTTCGATTGTAAAGGCTTTTATCGTATTAAAAGAGATGTCTTCTGCATCGGAAGAACTAATTCAAGAATTGCAGAATCATGTTAAAACGGTTACCGCCCCTTACAAGTACCCGCGTGAAATTGAGTTTGTTGAAACGCTGCCCAAAACGACAAGTGGAAAAATTCGCCGGATTGAACTGCGGGAACTGGAAAAAAGACGAAAGCTGGAATCATCTTGAACCAGTACCATTCCTTCGATATAATGGATGCGACTTGCATCTGATAAAGGAGTTTATCAAATGAATGCATTTTCTCATGGCTGTGTGGTTAACTTTCAAGAATCTGTGAGGGAAATGTTTGCCTCTGATCTTGATCGCCTCATAAATGATTTGCTAAAACAAAGTGATGCAGTTCTGCTGGGTACCATTGATCTGGAAAAGGAAGAGTTGCATCTGTACGGTCACGCCCGGACAATACAATTCGATGAACAAACCAATCGATGTGAAATTGTATTTACCACGATGGAAGAACAACCAGGGGAGACGATTCGTTATTCACTGGAAGACCTGGTGATAAGTCATGAAGCCCTGTTTGATATTGTCGACGAAGGAAAGGGGCAGGTTTCTTACCGGGTCCTCTATGTAACCTTTGCAAACCCCGAGTCGGGACAGGAGACTACTTATTTCCTGGCTGACGAAAATGCAGTCTCTCATCCCTTGGCCTGTGTAGCCGAATTTTGGCAGCAGGTCTCAGAAGTGGGCAGAGATGTTGACTTTAATCTCTCGGGCTGTTCTGCTTATGACCTCAACCGCATGTAGCAGGCGGGAGAAGCACAAAGCCTCCGGCTCTAGTCCCTGATTCAGGGACTTTTTTTATCATTTGATAATAATCACTGTGGTATTGGTTGATCAGTTTCTAACAAAAGGACGGTAACGGTGATGAAACATCTGGTCTATCATGAGAAAGCGCTGAAACTCATGAACGTACTGCCAATATTTTCAGAAAAGCAAGCCGGGTTGTTTGAAGAGAAAGAGAAACAGTTTGGGAGACGTCTTCCCGAGGCATTGCGGGAGCTGTATTCGGTTGAAGGGATCGTGGAATGGTACGGATTGCGCAACCAGGATTTTCTCCATCCACTTGAGCGGTTAGAGCCGCCTGTTCATTTGGATGCAGTAGAGTTGGAAATTCAAGGGGTTCCCAAAAAGAAACCGGGGAATGAAGCGATCAATTTTTTTGTGGAAAATCAGGATTGCTGTTCATGGGCGATATTATTGAACGCTTCGGAGGATCCTCCTGTGATCATGCACGATTACTGGGAGGGAAAAGGGGAGTATGTCTGTGAGCGTTTGTCGACATTCATTTATACCTATGCCTGGGATGCGCTTCTTTGCGACAGCCCCTATTGTATGCAGGGTGTCTCTCCTTCTGTTTCCGGGCAGAAGTTGGCACGATTGCGTCGGTTATTTAAAGAAGAGCCCCCTACGTATGAACAGTCTGATTTTTGGACGAACTATCGCTTTTATGATCAGGATTGGAGGGTTCTTCTGGAAAATAAGCCGCAACAGTGCCACTGGTGGATTGCCGCGGGAAACAAAGACTCGCAAATGGCTTTGATTCAGGAATTGGAGCCATTTACTGTAGAATGGGACAAAAATTAAGAATGTTTGCGGCGTTTGCAAATAAAAAAAGGCGGGGCTTGAGGGCTCCTGCCTTTTTTTATTTGCATCTGGGCATTTAACGTGTGCACTGCCCTAAGAAAATCATACATGTAAGGGTAAGCAGGTACAGCGCGAAGGATAAGGGGGAATCGGCAATGAGGCCTTCCAAAAAAGACTTCGCAGACTTGATTAACCAGGTCACTGGCGAGTCCAGCATGACAGAAGCAAAGTTGGACCAAATTTTAAAAGGGGCCCAAAAATCATACAGGAATCACGGAATGAACGGATTTTATGAATATATGCGAAAACTTCTTCAAGTTCCCGTTTCCAATGAGTGGATGAAAAAACTGATGGAGCAAATGAAAACACCCGAAGGTTTGGAACAACTGATGAAGGAGATGGATCTTACTCTCCAATTGAACAAGCAACAAGGTGGAACAAGCGGAAACAGAATTTCCGGATCAACCCGGTCCAAAAGCAAAAAAGGAAAGAAATAAGAACCATTGTCAGACAGGTCTGTTGTGGGGCAATGTTTTTGGGCTCCTCCTGTCTTGTAAGCTAGAAGACCGCGGCAGCCCCGCTTAGACAAAAATTTTGTATTTCCCTTTTTACAGTTAGCGTTTTCTTTTTTTGTTTTTCATCACTTCCTTGACGATTTCACTCATGCCAGGAGAATTAAATACATCGTAAAAGCTGTCTCCGCTAAGGGGAGGAACCGGTCGGTCATTTGTCTTCCCTGACGCTTTTTTAGATGTTTTTTTCTGTGCCTGGGATTGACTTAACTTGGCGAGTGAAGAAATGATCTCTTTCAATTTCTCTTTATCGTTTACGGCAATGGAAAGCGAATTGACTGCCTGTAAAAGTTCACCGATTTGATTGGATCGTTTGGAGATCTCATTGAACAGGTTCAGTAACTGTTCCCAGTGAGAAAACATTGATTCTGCTTCCTGTGACGAGATAAAAGAATTTCTTTTTAAGGATGACTCCGGGAACTTACGTTCCTGTTTCATCTCATACCACCCTCTGTTTTTTTAAAAATATATTCAACTCTGGGTCAATGAGTGAAGATGGGAGTGTGGACGATGAACCTTTCCGATTGGTTACTCCCTTCAACAAACAGCCGGTTTCAAAAGAGAAGGAAATTTCGACAAATATTTTATCTAAGGAATGGAATCCATATAGGGAGTTATTTGCAAGATATGCGTCGTTCCGGAGTTCGACCTCTCCGGTATCTTTCCCACTTGGGAATGATCATCGGGGAGCACGAAACGAACTTCGCTTCACAAAGCCTTGAAGGGCATCCGGATGTTGAATATACAGAGCCGGATATCAGTATAACAATCACCGAACCTTATGTGGGCACCATCACACCGGTTCAAACTCCAACTATGCCGTGGGGTGTGGAACTGATCGATGCAGCCAAAGTCTGGCCCTATACCCGGGGGAGGGGAGTCCGGGTAGCTGTGATTGACACTGGGGTTTCCGGTGAGCATCCGGCCATCCGCGGAAATTACCGTGGCGGGGTAAATATCTTGTCTCCCAATGCAGACCCCCAGGATTTTAACGGGCACGGAACACATGTAGCCGGAATCATTGCAGGGCGCGCGACAGAGTCGGGAATTGTGGGAGTGGCTCCCAGAGTATATATCTATGGGGTTAAAGCATTCAACAGAAAAGGGAGTGCGAACCTTTCTGATTTGCTGAGTGCGATTAACTGGTGTATTGAAAATAAGATGCAGATTGTCAATATGAGCTTCGGTATGGAAAAAATGAGTGAATCGATGCGACAGGCGATTCAGATTGCCCATCGCAAGGGGATTGTGATGGTGGCAGCTTCGGGAAACCAGGGTTTTGCTTCAAAAATAGATTATCCGGCACGTTATCCGGAAACAATTGCAGTCACATCTATTTCTAAAAACGGTCATCTATCTCAATTTAGCAATATGGGGAAAGGGGTGGACATTGCAGCTCCGGGGGACAAAATCCCTTCTGCCTGGCTCAATCATTCCAAAAGAGAGATGAGCGGCACCTCGATGGCAGTTCCTCATGTAACAGGAACGATTGCTCTCCTTCTCTACCTCAACCGGTCTCTCAACCCTGAACAAATCCGTTATATATTGATGCAATCTTCAACAAAACTGAAGCATTTAGCAGGGATTGGCTTGATTAATGCCTACCAGGCAATCACGTTTTATAAACGGCTAAAAAGATAATTATTTGTTTAATATGGCTTTTTCAGCGTCTACTTGACCCGCTCCCTGTATATTTTTTGCAGTGCGTAAGGAAAAAGCGGTTTGCAGGAGGCGTTTTTTTACTTCATCTGGTGTGAGAGACGGATTGGCACTGATCATCAGGGCTGTGATTCCTGCCACGATGGGTGTTGCCATCGATGTACCTGATAAGGAAAAATAGGATTTGTCAATTCGATTTTCCGGTATGGATCGGTCCAAATGAGAGCCATTGCTGCGTAAAGAGATAATATTGGTACCCGGAGCGACCAGATCCGGTTTAATGTGCCCGTCTGCTGTCGGTCCCCGGCTGGAAAATTTGGCGATGCGATCATCTTCACGGCAGGCCGTTCTCTGATGGTCGGTGGCCCCCACTGTGATAATAAGGGGATGAATTCCCGGACTGCAGATGGTTTGTGCTTTTGGTCCCTGGTTTCCGGCCGCAGCGACTACAACAATGCCTTTTTTCCACGCATATTCAACCATTTGGCAGACGGGGTCATCCTGATAAGGGATGTTCCCGTCGCTGCCAAGGGATAAAGAGATCACACGGATATTATATTTTTCCTTATGTCTGATGCACCATTGAATGCCGGCAATCAGGCTGGACATCGTCCCTTCTCCATATCTGCCCAGCACCTTGACACCTGCCAGTGAAGCTTTGGGAGCTGTTCCGCAATAACGACCGTCTGATGAGAAACCATCTCCGGCAGCACACCCGGCACAATGGGTTCCGTGTCCATTGTCATCGTAGGGTTTATTTTTGCGGTGGACTAAATCGTAAAATGCTATAATTCTCGATTGCAGGTCAGGATGTGGAGCAATCCCTGTATCCAGGATGGCGATCGTGGCATTTTCCCCGTGGTTGCCTGAAGGCCAGACCACAGATGCCCTTGTGGCAGGGACAGCTGTATCCAACAGAGCATAGATCTTACGGTCCAAATATACTTTTTTCACACCCGGGATTTGCAGGAGTGCTGGGAGTTGGGCCAAAGAAATGGGAAGAGAAAAGGTATGAATGCTTGTAAAATATTGCCAGACGGAGAAGCCGCATTCATGTAAAGGATTTTTTACATGAGTAAAATGGCTGATTTTTTTTGGTTCCCATTGGACAAGCACAGAGATTTGCATGAATTGATGAGCAATTTTTTCAGCGGGATGGCGGAGAAATGAAGGGATGCGCCTGAGGTACCCCTCGTACTTTGTGAGGGTGGATATAAGGGCAGGGTCCAATTGTCTGCGGTGGTGATGAAGCCATTGGGATAGGTTCATTGGGATCTCAATCCTCCTTCCTTCATTCTTCAACTCTCTTATAGCTAAGATATGAGTGATAGGAAACGGAGGACACGACGCCTGTCTGATTACCGGGAAAAAAGGTTGGAAGGCGGACTGCTCCGGTACTTTTTTTGTGGTAAACTTATACTCGTATCTAAATCGTCAAACCATTTTTAGAAGGGCTGAATCACGAGATGAACCGTTTAAAACAAAGATCAGAAGCGCACCCGCTGATCTTTGGACGACTGCAAATGCTTTGGCTCATCGTTTTTCTGCTCTTTGTCGTTCTGATCCTCAGGCTGAGCTGGATTCAGTTAGGAACTGGCGAGAAGTACAGCCGATTGGCGGCGGAGAACAACTTTAAACAAATCCCGATCGTTGCACCCCGAGGAAAGATTTTTGACCGGCAAGGCAAGCCTCTTGTTGAAAATCAGTCACTCTATACGGCTATGTATTTAGAGCCGGACAGGAGCAAAAAGGAAAAGATGGCAACAGCCAAAGCGCTGGCAAAAACCCTTCAAATGCCGCTTGCTGAAGTTTTGAAAGCGATGGACATCGGTCTGAATGAAAAAGGAAAAGATGTCCCGCGTAAACAGCCCCCTTATTTTCCGAAACGGATTAAAGAAGGACTTTCGGAAAAAGAAGTGGTCAGTCTTTCAGAGAATCCTTCTCAATTCCCGGGAGTCAATATTTTTACGGAACCCCTCAGGAAGTATCGCAAGGACACGTTTGCAGTTCAAACTATCGGTTATGTTCGGCCTTTTGCCGGAGCCAAAGCATCGCTGAAAAAATACAAACAAGCCTCTTCCAACACAGCAGAACATGGATATCTGGACTGGGAACAAGTCGGGGTGGATGGCCTTGAATACAGTTACCAGGACGAATTGCGGGGAAAGAACGGATATCGCCTGGTTCGCGTCAATGCTTCGGGGAAGTTAGTTGAGGTTCTCAAAGAGGTTCGTCCCAAACCCGGAAACGATATCATCACAACATTGGATGAGAAAATGCAATCGGGTACAGAAGCATTTATTGACAGGCACTTGCGCTCGTTGCGGACGCCGGGCGGATCGGATTATGCCCCATACGCTAAAAATGCCTATGCTGTGGCGATGGAAGTGAAAACAGGAAAAATTCGGGCGATGGTAAGTTATCCTGATTATGACCCCGGAATCTGGAATGGCAAAGTGACAACCAGGGATTACCGCAATTTAAGTTATGTCATCCGTAATGGAACCATTCGTGAATCCCCTTATGATGCAAGGTCTGCGCCGGACCCTGACCGTGAGTATCTGAAGCATCCCATGTCTGTGGTGCCACTGGGCTCCACGTTTAAGCCGCTTACTGTTTTGGCGGGGTTTCATAAAGGAATCATTACCCCAAACACGAAATGGTCAGACCCTGCTGCTTTTTATTATGCCGATGCAACGCCTCCCATCCGAAACTCAGGCGGGCATAACTATGGCCTGTTAACCCCGCAAAAGGCGATTCAAAAATCATCAAACACCTTTATGGCATGGGTTGGAACAAAGTGGTACCGGAAAGAAAAGTTAAAAAGTATCAACGAGTTACAAGAGATCACTCATTCCTTCGGGCTCGGCATTCCCACAGGGATTAAACTTCCCGGAGAGCAGGACGGTTCCGAAGATTATTTGACTATTGCCAAACGTTATTCCGGTTTAGGGGCGATGGCTCTGGCTTCTTTTGGGCAGGCACAGCGTTATACTACTCTCCAACTTGCCCAATACACAGCAACACTTGCCAATAACGGGGTTCGACTACGTCCCCAGCTCGTTGAAAAGATTATCAATCCCAATACTGGTGAAGAAAAAGAGATCAAAGCAGAGGTTCTCAATCGTTCTCCCATTAAAAAGAGATTCTTTCAAACTGTTCACCAGGGGATGATTGATGTAACACAACCCGGTGGTACGGCGGCACACCTTTTTCAGCACCTTCCGTTTCAGGTAGCTGCGAAAACCGGAACGTCTGAACAGGATATCCCCGGGAGAGGAAGGGTAGAAAATTCCGTTTTTATCGCTTTTGCTCCCGCTGACGATCCGCAAATTGCAGTGGCAGTTGTTGTACCCGAAGGTGGTTATGGAGCAGTTGCAGCCGGCCCGATCGCGGAATACTTAATTTCCTCTTACTACGAACAATTCATGAAAAGATGAGGTGGGAGGTTTTGAAAAGACTGCGCATCATGAAGCGGCTGAGTATTTATTTTTTTAACGGGCTGCTCGTGATTCTCCCGATTGCCGGTACCCTTTACCTTTTGAATTACATCTACCAGTTGATCAATGGATGGGGTAAATTTTGGCTGGCCAAATTGAAACTGGAGTGGTATTTTCCCGGAATGGGCATCATTGCGGTGCTGCTCCTGGTATTACTGGTCGGTTTTTGTGCCAGGCTGTGGATTACCAGAAAGCTGTTGGAAACATTAGAGGCGGTCATTGAACGTATTCCGTTAGTCAAGGGATTGTACGGAACCTTGAAGGATACCATTCACTCTTTTATCGGAGAGAAAAAATCATTTGATACTGTTGTGTTTGTCACCGTTGCAGATTCAAAGAGAATCGGTTTTTTAACGGTGAAAGAACCGGTATTTACCACACAGGACGGCAAAGAGTACGTCGGAGTATATTTCCCGCAAAGCATGCAGTTTGCCGGAGATTTGCACTGGTTTGAGCGGGAACGGGTAGAAAAATTGGATATGTCGGTCGATGAAGCATTGCGCATGGTTCTGTCTGCAGGAGTAGCCGGGAAAAAATAATCCCACCCGCTTATTCAGCGGGTGGGGTGGTAAGAAGTGATACTTAAAATTGGTTTTGATTTTTCTTAGCCTGAGATTGTGCGTTTTTTTGGCGGATTGCCTGAGCGTTCGTTTCAGAAGCAAACTCAGTTTGCGCAGCATTTGCAGCGTTGCGTGCAGCATTGGTTGCATTTTGGGCAGCGTTAGCTGCACCGCGGAATGCTTGGGCAGCCGTTTCAGAAGCAAACTCAGTTTGAGCGTTTTGGGCGTTACGGCTTTGATATCCGCCAGGGCTTTGCGCAGCCGCCTGATTTTGCTGGCGAACATGTTGAGTGCTGGTTTTGTTAGGCTGTTTGTTGATAGGCATTGTATCACCTCCCCGGTAACTATATTGCCCCGGGGAAGAAGAAATATTTATCCGGTTTTTTTTTCCTTTACTTTTAAGCCGATAGGAGGCACGTATGAAGATAACTTTGTCCCGATTATTCTGGAGGTGGCTGCCGAAAAAGAAAATCTCCCGTTGGGCAGGTAATTTTGCCAAACATCCGGCCAGCCGCCGCTTGATTCCGTGGTATATTAAGCGTTTCAATATTGATCTGACGCCGGTAAAGCGTCCTGTACACGATTTTGAAAACCTGATGGAGTTTTTTATTCGTGAGCTGAATCCCGATGCCAGGCCGATTGATCCTGATCCCCGCATTGTGGTAAGTCCTGTCGACGGGACCATTTCACAGAGTGGCAAGATCCTTGAGGGAACTCTTATTCAGGCAAAAGGAGTTACATATTCTCTGGAACATCTGTTAGGAAAACAGGATCAAATACATAGATTTACCGGAGGACAATACATTACCATTTATTTGAGCCCCAGAGACTACCATCGCATTCATATGCCTGTCTCCGGTACAATCCGGGAAGTAACTTATATCCCGGGTGAACTTTATCCGGTCAATGAAACAGGTGTTCACTTGATTCCGGGATTGTTTGCTGAAAATGAACGGGTGATTTCCTACATCAGCACTGATTTTGGTGTGGTAGCCCTTATCAAAATAGGAGCGACCAATGTTGGAAGTATCAAATTAGTGTTTGATGAAGAAGTGAAAACCAATCCCCATAGAGAAAAACCGCAAGAACATAAAAGATACGAGAAATCGGTTTCACTGGAAAAAGGGGATGAATTGGGCCGCTTTGAGTTTGGCTCAACAGTTATTTTGCTGTTTGAACCGGATCAGATTGACTGGACCATCGATGTTAAGCCGGGTACAAAGGTACAGATGGGACAAAGTTTGGCCCGTATATTGAAAACCTGAGAAGGATAACATGCAATCTTTTGTTTTTTAAAACTAGTATGTATGCCTGCTAATATTGATGCAGTTGGTTAAGCTATGCATGGTGAGTTCTTATGCATATCTTAGGAAATATCAACCGCCTGGACCGGGAGGCCTGGCTGTTAATATTGGAGAGCGGTTTATTTGCAGTCGCTACGGCATTGTCCAATACCTTTGTGAACGTCTATCTGTGGAAAATCAAAAATGATCTGGTGATCATCAGCTGGTTTAATTTCACACATTATTTGACAAGCGCTGTTACCTTTGTGATTGCCGGATGGATGGCGAAGCGGGTTGACCGTGTTGTGGCGATCCGGCTGGGCGTTGCTTTGCTGGCCGCTTTTTATTTAACAGTTTTATTGATTGGAACAAAGTCCATCCATTATGTGATCCTATTGGGAGTTTTATTGGGGCTTGGAGGGGGCTTTTTCTGGCTTGCCTATAATGTGCTGTACTTTGAGATCACTGCAAGGGAAAACCGTGACATCTATAACGGGGTGAATGGATTATTTGGATCTGTAGCAGGGATCAGTGCTCCTTTGATCTCCGGTTTGATTATCACAAGGGTTGACAATTTTACCGGTTACAGTATTATTTTCGGTATTTCACTCGCGATCTTTTTAGCGGCGGTTGTGGTAAGCTTTATGTTCAAGTCCCGCAGTGCCCATGGCAGTTATCGCCTGTTTCCTGTTATATCTATGACAAAGCGGCGTAAAAATCACTGGTATTGGGTTTGTCTGGCTATGATGGCACACGGGTTGAGAGAGGGAGTTTTTGTATTTTTAATCGGTCTGCTCGTTTATGTCATCACCAGAGATGAGTTAACCTTAGGGGCTTTTTTTACTGCTTCTTCACTCGTTTCTCTGATCTCTTTTTATATTGTGGGGCGCTTTATGAAGCCAGGGCTGCGCAATCTGTTTATCTTTATTGGTACATTGATGATGGGACTTGTCATTTTGCCTTTCATCTTTTATGTCAATTATTGGACCATGTTTATTTTGGGTGTGGGTGCGGCTCTGTTTTACCCTTTATACATGGCCCCGCTCACATCAACCGTGTTTGATTTTATCGGAGAAAATGAAAAGACAGTTCAGATGCGTGTCGAATATGTAGTGGTCAGGGAATTGGCACTCAATCTGGGGCGGCTTGCCGGTATTCTTATTTTTATTTGGTGGATCAGTTATTCGTCCGATGTGATGCACATCCGCTGGTTTGTGCTGGGCGTTGGATTTACCCAGATGTTAGCCTGGTGGGCCATTAAGCAGGTACCCATTTTAAATCCGGAACCGGCCTCCTGACAGCAAAAAGGAACCCGCCCATCTCACTGAAGAGCGCTGGGCTCCTTATTTGTGAAGGTGCGTGTACCCAAGGGGGGAAGGCAGAATTCTGTCTCGCTCCCGCTGGCGTCCTGCAAGGAAGCAGGGATGGCCGCTCCAAAAACTGCACAAGGGGTGCAGTCACTCGGCAGGGAAGCGAATTCAGTGAAGTGTTGCCTCACTTGTTCCCTTGTTCCGTTTTTTCCGCTGGGTCGGTTGCCAAAAGGTTGCACCCCAGAATTCTGCTTCCCCGGCATGAATCACTCCTGATCACAGGATTGTGTCGGCAAGTCATAAGGGTTTTCTGTTAAAGCTTTTTTGCCCACTTGCCGGTAATTGGATAATGATAACTTTTTCCTTCTATGGTTCGTATGATAGCCATTAAGATCGTGACTAAAGAAAAGATCACCAGCAAAGGCACCAGGATAAAGCCAATCAGTATGAACGTGGTCCAAAGAGCGAGATAGGTGACAATGTAGATCGCAAGTTGAAAAATTAAAGCTTCACGGGCATGATTTCGTACAAATAAAGAGTCCTTTTTGAATAACAATATGATGAGAGGGCCGAGAATAGGGAAAAAGAGGCCGCTGGCATGACAGAATAGACTGTATAATTTTTCTTCAGTATTAACCAATTTTCCACCTCATTTTGCTCTGAGCTGAAAATGTTCTTTTTTAAACTGAACCAGTGAAAATCCGTTCGATTTATATTGTTTATAATGATGATATTCTACAAGCTTTGATTCGTTCCTGCCGGTTGAAGGGCAATAAAAAAGCACTTATGCCGGTTTTAGTCCGTATAAGTGCCTGAGGAATGATGGAATTTATAATTTTTGGGCCCATTGGCTGGTTAACGGGTAATGATAAATTTTTCCCTCGGCCGCTTTTACAATCGCAATAATTGTAACAACTAAAGCGAAGATTACCACAGCGACCGCAGTGAAGAGACCGATTAAGATGATGGCCAGGATTGCCGATATATAGCCTGCAATGACAATGGTCAGATGGAAAATCAATGCTTCTCTGGCATGGTTACGCACGAACTCGGAATCCTTTTTCAACAAAAAGATAAGAAGCGGAACAATGATCGGGAAGAGAAAAAAACCTCCGTGAGACAATACAGCCAGCAACTTTTCTTCTGATGTCAACAACTTTTGATCCGATGTCATTGTAAACCCTCATTTTTCAAATGGAGTGGTATAATTCTCACTATATGATTCGGAAGGACCTTTCTTTCATAAATTTACACTATATTTAGATATTATACAACAATAAACAGGGGTGAATAAAGTTGATCCACTATTTTGCGTACGGTTCCTGTATGGATATTGATAGTTTTTTAAAAACGGTGGGTGAAGGAAATTGTGAGATTGCGGGAGCTGCAACTTTAAAGAATTACCGCCTGGCGTTTAATTTATTCAGCGAATATCGACAGGGCGGAGTGGCTGATATTGTTGCCAGCCCCGGTGACTATGTTGAGGGGGTATTATATCGTTTAAAGCCGGAAGCACTTCCTGCTCTTGATGAGCGTGAGGGTGTTGGAACCGGACGCTACCGGAGAATGGACATTACTGTTGAATACAACGGAACAGAGATCCGGACGATGACCTACACGGTGGTCCATAAGGAGAAAGAAGAGCTGTCTCCCGGCAACGACTATGCACAATTAATTTATAACGGCGCCGTCCGGCATTTAAGTGGTACTTACCGAAAAAAGCTTGTCAACGAGTGGGAGCAAAAGTTTGGGCTGGACCATTTCAAAAAACTGGAGGAGAGGAGAAAATAGAAATAAGTTTGAAATGATTCATTGTTTTCAACCGATTTGGGGCAACCCTCCACATGCAGTAATGAAGAGCGGGTTTCGTCTGAAATCTGAAAAACATTAGAATCACAACGATCTCCGGCATCTCTTATTTGTAGAAACATATTGACCACAGTCCGTACCGGGCAGTCAAAGATCTTTTGATTGTCCGGATTTTATCTTGACGACCAGAGTAAATATTTAATACATTATTTATGAGTAATTGCTCATATATAGGAATAGAATATCATCAGGAGGGTTTACGATTGATTGAGCATCATCATTTGCCGGAAAAAGTGGTTGAGGAAGTTGTATTTATTTTTAAAGCACTGGCTGATCCGACACGAATACGCATTCTCTATTTATTGTCAGAAGAAGAGTGCTCCGTCGGCCACATCGCGGAAGTATTAAATCTTTCTCAATCGGCCGTTTCCCATCAATTAGCTTTGCTTCGTTCATTACGCCTGGTCAGATCACGCCGTCAGGGAAGAACGATCTATTACACTTGTGATGACAAGCATGTGGTTCGGTTATTACACCAGACCATCCATCATGTGACACATGATTAAAGGAGGCTATTTATGCATCCCCATCATCACCATGATCATGGACACGGCCACAGCCGCCAACGAAGCGACAATAAGAAAAGTTTAACAATTGCTTTGCTGATTACGAGCGGTATTATGTTGCTCGAGTTCGCCGGAGGATTAATAACCAAAAGTTTGGCTCTTTTGTCTGATTCCGGACATATGCTAAGCGATGCGGGTTCACTGGCACTCAGCCTGATCGCGATGTGGTTTGCCGTTCGGCCCCCTTCTCCCCGCAAAACTTACGGATACTACCGGTTTGAAATCTTAGCGGCATTATTTAATGGAGTTACCTTGTTTATGATTGCCGGCTTTATTATTTGGGAGGCTGTTGAGCGATTTTTGAATCCCCCCTCTGTAGCCGGCGGGACGATGATGATCATCGCCGCCATTGGTCTTGTTGCCAATTTAGTGAGTGCCTGGGTGCTAATGAGAAAAGGGGATGTAAAAGAAAATGTAAACTTGCGCAGCGCTTATCTTCATGTGCTGGGGGATGCGCTCGGATCGATCGGGGCGCTGATTGCCGGTCTGCTCATGTTTTTGTATTCCTGGTATATTGCCGACCCCGTGATCAGTGTTATGGTAGCTTTATTGATTTTCAAAAGCGCATGGGGAGTGATTTCCCATTCCTTGCACATCCTGATGGAAGGGACACCGGTTACGGTAGATCGCAGCAAAGTGGAAGAAGTGCTGCAAAAAGTCCCCGGAGTCAAAAACGTACATGACTTGCATATCTGGACAATTACGTCCGGCCTGGATTCCCTGTCCTGCCATCTGCTTGTAGAGGATGAAGCGAACACGCAACAAATTTTGCAGATGGCAATTGAACAGATTGAAAAACATTTTTCGATCCAACACACAACGATTCAGGTAGAAACGTCCGATTTTCAACATCATGACCAGCAAGTTTTACATTAAACGATTGATGGCTGCGCTTTTAAAAGTGTACCAATGTCTAGTCGGGAATTTACGCCTGTGAACTGTCAGATCAAACTGTAGTAGCGAGTAAGTGGCGAGGCAGGGCTGGTTGAAACAGGAAAATCTAGATATGGACATATTTGTCTATGTTTTTAGTAGCAGAGATAACGATGACCCAGGAAAAAAGAGAAATGGATGAGCGGGATCTTATCAAAAAAGAAAAAAAGATTATCTGGTCGATCGTATTCATCGCTTTTATTATCGCCATCTCCATTGTTGGCGGAGTCACATACATACCGATGAAATAACCACAGGGGGACAGCGGGTTACCGGTTGATCAACCAGTTAACCCCGTTTGTTTTCTATGACCCCAACACCGGCGGAAGCAGTGAAACAGGGAAAGCGGTTAATCACTTTTTTAGATGAGCGAGCGGGAAAACTCCTCATTTCAATGAGGTAGATAAGAGAGCTTTGCACAGTATCCCCCTTTCGGGGATGCTTAGAGCATTCTTTTTCCCTAAAAAAGGGAAAAGGAGATATTTGTCGAATTCATTCATGCGCTCATATGTGCTGTACCTTGAAAACTGAATCGGATCAGGTTGTGATGAGGAAGGAACAGTCAACACGTAAAACGATTCCTGTCACGTGGGAAAGACCCACACACATTTTAAATTGTATTGTAGGGACCACTGGAAGTTGGAGAGGATCACTTCAGACTCGATGAAACGAGAAGCTCTACCGCTTTAGTGGAGAGTAGTTCACTTAGACTGTCCTGGTCTTGGCGAATGGTATCTTGCTGAAGCAAAGGGCCGATTCGATCAATACGATTGGTCCAAATCCCGCCAGTAAACCCGGCCGGCAGGCGTTTAAGATCCTGTGCAGAATCGAACCCGCTTGAAAAACCACCTCCGCCTCCGACAATGACAACGCGTGTGTCTGCATCATTCATCCGATCAAGAAAACGGTTTGGCCAGCCCCAGAGCCAGGGTGCAATTTTCTCAGGTATATGTAATTGTGTTTTTTCACAGGCAGATGGAATGATTCCGGTCCATCCGGCGGCAAGATAGGGAATCAAACACTTTTTCATCGAAGCTTTGGACATAATCCGCAGGTTGGGAAGGCGTTCATGCAAAGCCGCCACCGGCTCATCACCTCCGTAGACCGCCAGTTGACTCAGGCGGCGGGGTGGAAGCGTAGACAGGTATTTGGCAAGCTGTATCCCTTCCTGTGGATCGTTACTTTTGACATGGATGAGAAACGAACGATCCGGGAAAGCTGACAACACTTCTTCCAGTGACGGCATAAGACCGATTCCTTTCCCTCGGAATGGGAATGTTTTGCCGCCGTCGGCCGTATAGCCATATCCGATATCAAGTCTTTTCAATTCCGCCATCGTATGATCCCGTGTCACGCCGGTTCCTTCTGTACGACAGTCGAGCGTCCAGTCATGGAAGACAGCGAACTTTCCGTCCTTCGTCAGGTGAACGTCGAACTCCACAATGTCGGCACCTGCTTTAAAAGCTGCACGCATGGACGGAATCGTATTCTCAAGATAAGGGTGTTCCGGCGGATAAATCTGTTTGGCTGTACAGGTTTTGTTTGTTAAACCAGCAACATTAAATGTCTGTCCAAGTCCCCGGTGAGCGAGGAGAAACGGATCGCCAGTTGGTTTTTTCGCAAGGAGAGAGCTGTTATTAAGATAGATGAAGGCCAAAACCGCAGCCAGGATCCAGATCGTTTTCTGTTTCATTCCTTTTCCCGCCGGTTGTTGTATACGGTTAAACCTTTTCATTTTGCCCTCCAGTTGACATCATTGAACTGTAAATAGAAATACAGAATAGTTAACCAGTGGAAGATAAGCTTTTATCCAGGAAATTTTCACGGATGCAATGCTGAAATCGGGTGCAAAAAACCTGATTGTTCATTGCCTTAGTCCGGCAAAATGAGTTTTATCCTTATATCCATGATTTTAATTGAATCCGGATAAGTTAATCCATCCTCTGATTCTCCCGGGTGTAAGTCTTGATGTTACATATCGCTACAGATAAGCTAACAATATCATGCACCTCTATGGGAAGCTACTGCTGTCATTCATTTTGTGCTCAGGAGGATTGGCTTTGAACAGAACGAAGGTTATGAAAGCGATTATTTTCATGCTTTTTTTATCGATTGCTATATTTTTGGCAGGAAGCATTGCAAAAATCATTGATTCATGGATTGGCGACAACCGGGAAATAACGGCAGCACCCCGCCATCATCAGTCAATTGAACAAGAAAGTATAAACGATTCCGGACCGGAGCAAAAACAAAAGGAAATGACTCCAACTACATATGATCATGAATCAATGATGATCACTGCCGAAGAGGCTGCCAGGATTGCTTTGGAAAAGGCGCCCGGAAAAGTGCGTATTGAAAAGGTTGAACTTGAACGAAAAGACGGGGTTGATATTTTATCTCATAAAGCTGGCCGGAAAAGGTCACAAGGCAGAAGTGGGGATTGACGCTTACACAAAGAAGATTGTTTTCGCCGAAATGGATAAAAAAGGGAAAGATAAAGAAAAAGAGTAGTTTCAAAAAGAACTATCATAAAATAGCTGAGACAGGATACAGAGGGGATAACTTTTCAGCTCCTCCGTACCGGCGTCATGTTCAGCCAATCACGGCGATGCTTTAGACCGTACTGATTAAAGCCCCTTCTAATCCAAACTTCACACTCGGGTAAGGGATTTGGACCGCCTTCCCTGGATAAGAAGAGACAAGCCATAATCTATGGTTTGTCGCTACAAGGAAGCCATAGGTATAGGACAGGGAAAATGTATCAATTTCAAATAATCCGCCAACATAGCTAACAATCTTTTCTGAAGGAGATAAAACCATTCCAACATTTTCCGATCGTTTGTTCATGTGTTCTCTCTCCTCTGCATTTGTCTTTAATATAGTTATAAAGAGTGAAACGCGTTTCAGTGCAAGAGGAAATTTTGCCAACACAAAAACACCCTACATCTGATGTAAGGTGCAAAAATGGGATCAAATTAAGTTGTTGCACGTTCAATCAGTCGATGGGAAATTATCTTCTTATCACCCGGAGGCAATTCTCCAGACGTCTGCCGGTAAAAAGAACGGAATGCTTCTCTCCATATCTCTTTTAATCCCTGGTCAATGGTAGACAGCTGTAATGCTTCTGAAATCGGCTGGTTATCGAAGCCGAGAATAGCCAGTTGTTGCGGCACGGAAATACCTAATCGCTTTGCCCTGGTTCGTACACCAGCAGCCGCTTCAAAGTTGAATGCCATTCCAGTAAAAATGACGCAGTTTATGATGAGAAAGGGCTGATTGATCCCGGCACAGACAGAACGGAAGGAACTACAATTGACAGTTTAAGTCCCAATTTACCCCGAATTGATCGGTAACCTTCCCGTATTTTGCTCCCCAAAATGTATTTTGAAGGGGCATCAAGACCTTTCCGCCTTCAGATAATGCGTGATACGCTTTTTCAATCATTTCCTCTTCCGTAAACTCTAAGGTAAGGCTGACTTGATTTCCAAATGTAACGGTATGGTTTCCAACCATATCCGAGAAATAGATTGCTTGGTCTCCTATTTTTAAATGTCCATGCAATAATTTGTCCTTATCCTCATCAGCACATGGAATATCCGGCTTATCCCCATAGCGTTGGACAGAAACGATCTCTCCACCGAAAATCTCCTTATAGGAATTCATTGCTTTCTCGCTATTCCCCGGCAAATACAAGTACGGATGGATCTTTACATGACTCATGAGTTTTCAGCTTCCTTTCGTTATGTAATTTTGCACTCTTCTTTTTATGCAATGGCTTTCTAGCATCGTTTGTTATGAATCATTGTTGTCAATCTTTCATCATTATATATGGGAACAAATGTTCCGTCAAGTTCCCAAAGGAAAAAAATGGGGTAAGCGGTTAGCCGGAGAAGGAAAATAAGCATGGCCAGGTGTGCAGGATCATGTAATTCGGCAGGCGGATAAAGTGGCATATTCAGGCGGTATGCCTGGGCTGGTGACCAGAGTAAAAGTTAAAAAGGAGAACAGCCAAATCCTTTAGGTTGTGGTTCTCCTTTCTAGTCAAGGTTTTTTTCAATCAGCTTTTCTACAATAATACAATCTACCCATTTTCCATCTAACTTTCCGTGCTTTTCATAAACTCCGACTTCACGAAAACCGCAGGATCGACATAACGCCCGGCTGGCATGGTTAAAATCGAAGATCCTGGAAACCAGCTTCCAGTAACCCTGCTCAGCACATGCATTCACCAGCGATTCAAGCAATTTTTTTCCGATTTTTTGCCCTTGATAATTTTCTCGAATATATATGGAAAACTCACCGATCCCCCGATAGCAGTCCCGGGACCGGTAAGGACCGACAAATGCGCAACCGACGACCTGCGCATCAAGTACGGCAACCAGTATAGGATAATGTTCCTCTTGCTCAACGATCCATTTGTGCCGGTTCTCCACTGTATAGAAAGTGGTATCAAAAGTAGCTTGTCGTGTATGGATGCCTGCATTCAAAATTTCAGTAATAGTACTGTCCGTCTAACATTCCCTGATTGTGAAAAACACCTACTTCACGATATCCAGCTTTTCGGTACAGTCCCTGCCCTGAAAGATTGAACGGGAAGGTGAACAGAACGATCTTATGAAACCCGTTCTCTTTTGCTTTTCGTTCCAACTCCTGAAGCAATAGGAAACCTAGTCCTTTCCCCCTCCACTGGCGATCTATGTACACGGAGAGATCTGCAACACCTCGATATGCACAACGATGTGAATAAGGATTGAGTGAGGCCCATCCACAAATCTCTCCATGATGGCTAATGACAATTGTATATCGACAGGGCCGGGCTTGATACCATTCTATCATTTGCTCCAGATTTTTGGGCTTTGATTCCAGTGTGGCAATACGATCCTCAATTCCTTGGTTGTAAATATTTAAAATTTGAGGGATATCCTGTTCAACTGCTTCGCGAATTTTCCAATGAGAATCCACTTCTTCACCATCTTTCCGCAAAAGGTTAAAGCTTTTCCCCACCTGTAAGAGGAGGAAAAGCGGAGCAAAGAATTTCGATTAAAGGTGGATAAAGGCGAAAACAAGCGATGCGATAACCCCTCTCTTTATGTTTGGGATTAGTTGTATTTTGCGAATATATATTTTTAATATAGGGGCATTTTACCCCATTGGATTGCAACATCCTGCAGATTTTGCCATACATGAATTTAGAAGCCGGATGGAGCGGACCACAATTTCTTTTTCAAAGTCGCTCATATGTGAGAAAACTTCATTAAGATAAGCGTTCATCTTTTTATCAATCGCAGCGGCTGCATCCTTTCCGCCGGGTGTAAGGGAGAGAATCGAAACCCTTCTGTCTTCCGAAGAGGGTGTTTTCTTCACCAGATTCATTTTAACCAGAGACTGAATTTGTCTGCTGAAGGTAGTGATATCAATCCCAAGCGTATCAGCGATTTGTTGCATCGATGGATGGTGCTGCCGGTCAATTTCGTAAAGGATATGGCTTTGTACGAGCGAAATGTCGTGATCGCCGACACTGCAACAATTTTTATTTAGGAAGCCGAAACGGCGAGTCATGATTTGAAATAGCTCACGGGTATTTTCCAATCTGTTCACCCCTGATGTTGTTTTATCCTATATTTGCATTATGCAATTATTATGTTGACTTAAGAATATATCAGCACGATTGGATATGTCAACCAATATTTATAAAATCAAACTGCAAAACAAAAGGAACATGTGAAGCTGACATTCTTGTTTGACGATAAGAATGGTCTGTGAGAAACTCGGATTGATAAGAGACTTATGAGCAGAAAAAAGGGAGGGAAAAAGTGAACGGGATTGTACAGGAACAGAAACAGTTTTTTTACACCGGAAAAACGAGAGAGCTTTCTTTTCGATTGCATCAGTTAAAGAAGTTGCGTGATGCGATTCGGCGATATGAACCGGATATTGTGACTGCTCTGAAAAAAGATCTGAACAAATCGGAGTTTGAATCATATACCACTGAGATCGGCTTTTTGCTGGAAGAGATTAAATATACAACGAAGCATTTAAAATCCTGGGCCAAACCGAAAAAAGCAAAAACACCGCTCACTCATCTCGGGTCGCAAAGCATGATTTATCCGGAACCTTATGGTGTCACCCTGATTATCGCACCCTGGAATTATCCGTTCCACCTGGCGATTGCCCCCTTAATTGGAGCAATGGCTGCCGGAAATTGTGCCGTCATTAAGCCCTCAGAGTTTACTCCCCATGTTTCCAAAGTGATTTTGCAGATGCTGGAGGGGATCTTTGAAAGGGAATTTGTGGCCGTGGTTGAAGGGGGACCGGAAACAAGTACGGCACTGCTTCAGGAGCGGTTTGATTATATCTTTTTTACAGGCAGTGTGAGAGTTGGGAAAATCATTATGGAAACAGCGGCAAAAACGTTAACCCCTGTCACACTGGAACTGGGTGGAAAAAGTCCGGCCATTGTCGACCGGGATGCCAATCTGGATCTGGCTGCGAGGCGGATTGTCTGGGGAAAGTTTATCAATGCCGGACAAACCTGTGTCGCCCCGGATTATTTGTTGGTCCATGAAGATGTAAAAAATGAGTTGCTCGAAAAAATCAAGGAAACGATCCGGAAGTTTTACGGGGAGGACCCGTTGCAAAATCCCGATTACGCCAGGATTGTAAGCGATAAACATTTTTCGCGTCTGATTGAGTTCCTGGACGATGGGGAGATCGTGGCCGGCGGGGAAACAGACGGGGAAAAGCAATTGATTTCCCCAACGGTGCTGGACGGAGTGAAATGGGACTCTCCGGTGATGCAGGAGGAGATCTTTGGCCCCATTTTGCCCGTGCTGACTTTTCCCGAACTGTCCGGTGTGATTGAAACGATCAGAGAGATGCCTAAACCCCTTGCTCTTTATTTTTTCTCAGAAAATAAAGAAAAACAGGAGAAAATCATTCACTCTCTTCCCTTTGGAGGCGGGTGCATCAACGATACACTGATCCATCTGGCATCCCCGTATCTTCCCTTTGGCGGTGTGGGCAGCAGCGGGATCGGAAGTTATCACGGGAGGTACAGCTTTGAGTGCTTCTCCCACCAGAAAAGCATAGTCAAACAAACCACCCGTACCGATTTTCCCTTCCGCTATCCCGACAGCAAAAATGGCTTGAAAATCATAAAAAAATTAATGAATTAATGATCCGGATTTTTGCCTGACTCCTCGTGAAGGAATCAGGCATCATTTATTGCCGGTCCGTCTCCTTACCGCGCGCAATGGGATTATCGGAGTAAGAAATCCAGTCGCTCCAACTGCCGGCATACAACTTTACGTTTTTATACCCTGCCTCTTTCAAGGCCAGAATATTTGGTGTGGCTGTTACTCCGGAACCACAGTAGACGATAATCTCGTTGGCGGTAGAGAGCGGACTGAAGTGATCCCGAAGTTGAGCGGCATTCTTCCAGTTGCCGTTTTGATCCTGAACTTGTTTCCAAAAAAAGTGGCGTGCTCCCGGAATATGACCGGCTACGGGGTCAACCGGCTCTTCTTCTCCCAGATACCTCTTTTCATCCCTTGAGTCGACGAGGACGGTTGTCGCTTGATGCAGTTTTTGTTTGACTTCCTCCATGCTGGCAAGCATGTGCGGCCGGGGATGGGGGGGGAAGTGCCGGGAGTTGGTGGCGGGGATTTCTGTTGTGACAGGATAACCGGCCTTTTGCCACTGGCTGAATGTACCATTCATCACACTGACACAGTCATGTCCAAGATAGGTAAGCAACCACCAAAGGCGTGAGGCCATCGCTCCACCCTGATCATCATAGGCTGCAACATGGCTGTTTTCGTCGATTCCGATCTCTCCCAGCTTTCGGGCCAGTATTTCTATATCAGGAAGGGGATGCCTCCCTCCGTGTTCCCGTACGGGGCCGGACAGATCTTTTTCCAGGTCAAGATAGAGAGCACCGGGCAGGTGGCCTTGCCGGTAAGCTCTCCGCCCGGCTTCCGGATCTCCCAGGGCAAAGCGGCAGTCAATGAGGCACAGGCGGGGGTCATTCAGATGTTTGGCTACCCAATCCATACTGACGATTGTTTCGGTCAAATCAACCACTTCCTTTTCTTTTGTTGCGTCGCACCTATATATAAATAACATCAACGAAGTAAAACAGAAAAAAAATCCAGCTTAAATTTGAGATCATATCAGACATGCTGGTTGTCCGGCAGGGGAAAAGGGATTGCAGACATTCCTCGAAAATGATAAATAAGCTGATACACAGGGGGCCAAGGAGAAGCTTCACTTTGCCCAGGGTGATCATCCGGCGGCTTAACGCCCGGTGCGACAGAAAGGAAGCAGTTCCCAGCAAGAAAAAATGACCCAGTGTATCAAACAAAGGGAATGTCTGCAAATTTAACCGGAACCAATTTCAGGTAGGCAAGCACAAACAGGATCAGTAAAAAAGACATATAACTGATGAAAATGATGCCCCAGGGCCGGTGGTTTGTGGCAGATGGTGTGAATTCATACTTGAATCCTCCGACTTTTTTGCTATTTCTTTCGGATATATTCTGCGAGAAACGACTCTCCGTTTTGATAAAAGCGGGGGTCAAAGATTCCTAACTGTTTTTCATCGTCCACAATCACCACAAAGGGTGACCACTCTAAAAGAACTTCAGCACGGGGGTTTTGTTTAAATAAAGGCGTGAGGTCGGTATGCTCACTGGATGTAAGTGTGACTGCCTTTTTCGGCTTCGTCCAGATTGAATCATGCACAATCTCAACCTGATTTCCCTTTTTGCCAATGACTTTAAATTGACAGGGTACAAAAGTGGCGGCTAACTCCGTTTGTTCATAGCGGTCTTTGGCCTCCATCTCCACCCAGAGCCCCTGAACGGTTTGCAAGCTGAAGTGAATCAGCATGGCGATTCCGATCCAGCGGTAAACTGCGGCCCTCGGGAAGGATTTTTTTAACCGGGAAATAGTGAATCCAAGCAGGAAAATTCCCCAGAAAACAAGGTCGACGATCGGCATGGTCCCCAGCGTAATACGAGCCGATGAGAAAGGTTCAAAATAACCTGTCCCCCAGGCGTTAAAAAGATCAATGGTATCGTGTATAAAAACAGCCAGCAGAGCGAGGTAGAAAATTCGCCGGTCCCGGACTTTAAAGAACCAGGCGCAGCAACCGTAGATGAGCAAGGCCCACAGCGGAACAAGAAAAATAGAGTGGGTGAGGCCGCGGTGCCACATCTGTTCCATCATTCTTCCGGTTTCAGTTATATTCACCAGCACATCAATATCCGGAATTTCACTGCCGACAATTGCAGCCACAAAAAGGCTGCGCTTCATGGGGACGGTCATCTCTTCTTTCTTCACAGCTCCATATAGGGTTAACCCAAACAGCCCGTGTGTAATGGTATCCAACGTTCATCCTCTCTTTCTCCGGTGTCAATGAACCCTGTCTACCCTACATTGTAGCAGATCTTCATTATTTTGAATCAATGTTCAGCCAGGAAACACACTCTTTTTGTAATTATTGAAAGATTTCCCCCTTATTGCTATTCCGTTGTGCTTAAAAATAAAATAAAATGAAGTGAAATTACTGATTATTCATCAAAAAAAGGGGGATGTGAATGGAAGCAGCGTTTTTTTTTATGTTTTTCGGTTTGGGGTTTATGTTTACCGGTTTGGCGGTTTTCACCGGGCTCTCCCACTTTAAAACCAGGAAACTGCAACGCCAATTGCTGGATACCCGGATCGCTGTGCACCATCTTCAGCAACAGCTCGGTGACCTGAAAGCAAAACTGGATCCTCCTGTGGAACAGACAGAGACAGAAAGCCAATCAAATGAGTTTAAGCAGTCTGTTGAACAGGACAAGCCTGTTCATTCTACAGAACCTGCGAAAACGGATGAAGAAGCCGAGTTCCGGGAGATACAGGTTTACCCTGAAGCGGAACCGGTCCCAACGTCTCCGGAGCGGATGGAATTTGTGGCAGAAAAGCCTGTATCTCCGGAGGAAACGCCTGTTTCCGCGGAAGAGAGTCCAGGGGATCCTGTTGTTTCAATACCGAAGGAAAAAGAATCTGTCCTGCAAGAGACCGTTTCTTCCCGCTCCCGCTTTGAGTGGGAATTGCTGATCGGCGGAAAATGGTTAAACCGCATCGGCGCTGTGGCATTGGTGATCGGTCTGGCATTTTTTATCAAATACGCTTTTGATCATAACTGGATCAATGAGGTGGTCAGAGTTCTTGCCGGCGGAGTGGCCGGAATTCTTCTGTTATGGGGAGGGGCCCGTTCACACAAAAAGAAGCTGCCTGTCTTTGGACAAGGTTTAATTGGGGCCGGCATTGCCGTTTTCTATGTATCCGTGTTCGCCTCCTTTAATTTTTATAAGTTAATCTCCCTGGAGACAGCTTTTCTCCTGATGTCGTGTGTAACAATCCTGGCCTTTCAACAGGCGATGCGCTACAATGCGCTGGCTGTTTCGATCCTCGGGTGGATCGGGGGTTTTTTAACCCCGTTTCTGTTGAGTTCCGATGAAGGCAGTACGCTTGGCTTGTTCAGCTATCTGGCCTTTTTAACACTCGGAATGTTGCTTGTGGTTGTGAAAAAAGCAAACTGGAGCATTCTTTATTATTTAACGCTGATGGCAGTCTATCTCATCTATTCTGTATGGATCGTGGGGAACAACCAGCCATCCGAACTGTTGCTTCGCTCTGTGTTTCTGGTCATGTTTTGGGGTCTCTTTTTCGCTTATGAAGTACGTTCATCCTTGCGGAAGGGTCAATGGCCGATCATGCAGACAATCGCGGCGGGATTCCATGCTTTTCTTTTCTTTCTCAACTGGAATGGCCTGCTCATGCCCAAACATGAGAATTGGATGGGTGCAGTGCTCCTGCTGTCAGGCCTGGCTTATCTTGCTCCGCTGCCGGTGTTGTATCGTTTGCAAAAACTCTCTTCTGTTGCCGGGCGCGAAGTGATGCGTTACGGGATAACATTTCTGCTCCTGCTTACTATCGCCTGTGCCTACCAGTGGGACGGGATCCATTTGGTTTATGCCTGGACACTTGAAGGAGCCGTGCTGGTCTGGTGGGGAGTGAGAAATCGTGTCCGCTATGTCAATCTGTTTGCCGTTCTTTTGTATCTGTTGACGGCGTTGAGGTTGTTGCTGGAGTCTCCTGACCTTTTCGCTGATACAGCCTCGAGGCTGCCTGTATTTAACCAGGGTGTGTTCACCTATATCGGATTTGCCCTCGCTCTGGCCTTAAGTGCTGTGTTGCTGGGAAAATCCGGGGAAAAGTGGGCGGATTTCCAGGCTCAATCGTTCCATGTCGGCTGGGCGGTATTGATATTTATCTGTCTGACGTTGGAAACCACTCTGTACTTCGACCAGTTAGTCCGTACAATAGGTCCTGACCTGAGAGAAAGTGTTCGCTACAGCCGCTATTTGGTTTTATATTTAATGTGGGTCGTATACAGCTTGTTCGTGGCCTGGATCGGATTCAAAGGCCGTATTCGTCCAATGGTGATTCTGTCATGGGTCTTTTTGGGATTAGGGGTCGCTTCAGCCGCGTTTTGGGGAGGCTCCTATGGTCCTGTGGAGCAATTTATTCCTGTCTATAACCTGCGCTTTGCAACGATCGTCGCCGCCGCGGCAGGGATCTATGTTCATCTGCGGTGGTGGCGGAGATACGAACACGGCATGAAGCTCCGGGCTTTGCCGGTTATTTTGGTTGTTTCCATGGCGATTTTGCTGTTTGAGTTGATCAGTGCAGAAGTGGGAGACTATTTTGGAAAGCAGTTATTGGGTGCCAATGGTTCCATAGCCGAAAACATCCGTTTCAGCAAAAACTTAACCGTATTTTTAGGCTGGTTTGCCTATAGTCTTCTCATCGCCTGGTTTGGATTTAAATACAGGTTCCGATCCCTGATCTATATTGCCTGGGGAGCTTTGGGATTAGGCGTGGCAGCCACTTTGTTCCAGGGTTTAGTCTATCCGGGAATTGAACAATTTGTACCTGTGGCCAACCTGCGCTTTGTCACCTTCCTGGCGGCGGCGGTTGCCCTCTTTATTCATCTGGAATGGTGGAAAAGACAAAATGGCGGGTCATCAGTTCGTTTTCTCCCCTTTGTATTTACAGCCGTCATCGTGATTCTTTTATTTGAACTGGTCACCGTAGAAGTGAGTGATATCTTTGAACGAATCAGTTATCTGGCGGATCAGTCTGATATGAGGCTGCTGGAACGGTTGGATAACCAAAAACAAATGTGGATTTCAATTGTCTGGCTGTTATATTCAGTCGCGTTGATGGCGGTGGGGATCTGGCGCAAGATGCAGATGCTGCGCATGATGGCGATCGGCCTGTTTGGCCTGTCAGTCATAAAAATATTCCTGTTTGATCTTTCGTTCCTGGGAACGCTCTACCGCATCTTTTCCTTTATCGGGCTGGGTGTGATTCTGCTTTTCGTTTCTTATTTGTATCAGCGTTACAAACACTGGTTTAATCATTCAGGATAAATGATACACCCGGCATCCGCGAGGTGCCGGGTGCTATTTATGCTTACAGGGAAATGACGCGCTTTTGCATATGGCTTTCGATCGCGGCCTGTATGATTCGTATGGTTTCCCGCGCTTCCCGGGCTGTGACCGGGAGAGGGGCACCGGTGCGAATCGAGGCGGCAATCCCTTGATAATACGATTCATAGGACCCTTTTAATGTCCGGATGTTTCCTTTCCATTCCAGCCCGCCGGAACTGGTGGTGACAGTGCCATATTGATCTGGGCAATCTTCGCCCCAGCCGGGATCCCCGGGCTTTCTCCCCTGCTTTAAACTTTGCTCCTGCGAGTCAAAGCCATGTTTGTTGAAAGTCCCTTTGGTTCCGTGAATTTCAAATCGGGGGCCGGGTTCTTTCACCATGCATCCGCCATGTAATATCACGCGCAGGTTTCCTTCATATCCCAGGATCAGATGGAAATAGTCGGTTGTTTCTGCTTTCGGGCGCTGCGCGAGCAAATCGGCGAACACGGTGGCCGGCGGGCCAAATAATTGCAGGGCCTGGTCGATCAGATGGGACCCCAGGTCATACAGGATGCCGGAGCCGGGAACATCCTGTTCGCGCCAGCGCTTTCGCACTTCCGGGCGGTAACGGTCAAAGTGGGCTTTGTAGGTATGGACGTCACCTAAAAGACCGCTCCTTATGCATGATTGAACGGTGAGGAAGTCATTATCCCAGCGGCGGTTGTGGTAAACACTCAACAGGCAATTCTGTTTTTCCGCTAATTGAATCAAGTCGTCCGCTTCAGCGAGATCAATGACAAACGGTTTTTCCACCACCACATGTTTTTTGGCGTCAAGGGCTGCTCTGGCAATCGGATAGTGTGTCTCATTTGGAGTGGTGATCACGACCAGCTCAATCTCCGGGTCGTTTAACACCTCTCCGATCCCGGAAACAACTTCTGCTTTGGGCAGCTGCTGCTTTACTTTTTCGGATTGGGATGAAACTACTTTGCGAATCTCAAAATTGTTGATCGCTTGAATAATTGGAGCATGAAAGGTTGAACCGGAAAAACCGAATCCGATCAGTCCTACTTTAACAGGGTTCACAGATAATCCTCCTAAGCGAATTCCGGCCTGGAGAGAACTCCTGACCGGAAAACAGTGTTGATTTTAATCATAGGCTGAGCAACGGACATAACCGCGAAACTGTTGTTCAAAATATTTTCCCACCCGAAACAGTGCATATTCTTGTCCGAGAGCGGTGATCAGCTGTATGCCGATGGGTAGGCCCCCTTGGTCCGTGGCAACGGGAACGGTCAAAACAGGCAGACCAAACGTGTTTGCATAAGAGATGTATGGCATAAACTTTAAAAAAGTTCGCCGTATCGAAAAAATCTCACTGTATAACTTTCCGTGTTTGGGCGCCGCTGAATGATAGACAGGCAAGATAAGTACACGGTTGCGTAAATATTGATCCACCACTTGTTCAGCCTGTTCAAGTTCTGCCAGCATCTGTTGCCATTGAGCCGGGCTGGGTTTGAACAGATTAGCCCCCAGTAAGGCCCAGGTAAGATAGAAATGCAGATTTGGCTTAAGTCCGATCCGGGATTTAAGAAATTCGTATAAAATCGTGGCAAATCCGCGGCGCCCGGCAAGGTTCATCAACGCTTTTCCGCCATCGACAGACATGATCAGCTGCCACATCAGAGCGGACTCTTCCAAAAAGGGCGGGAGGTCGTTATGTACAATATATGTTTCCGACAGATGACTCCGAATTTGATCAATGGTTTCGGCAGTTTCCGGCTGCATTGGCAAAGCCGGGTGAGCCGGGGGGATAAGAAATTGAAATTGCTTTATATCTACAGGGGGTGTCGGGCGATCAGCAATAATGTTGTGGACAAGCTCAGCATCATTGACTGACTTCGCCAGTGCACCGATCCCCAGCATATTCTCCTGAAGGGGCTCCCGAAGCGGTGGAAAACACCCCTCTGAGGAAACTTGTTTTTTGCCTGACTTAAAACCGATGACACCGTTAAAGTGAGCGGGAAAGCGAATCGATCCGCCAATATCGGCTCCGATCCCCACGGCCGCCCCGCCGACTGCGATTAAGACCCCTTCCCCGCCGCTGGAGCCGCCTGCGGTGCGTTCCAAATTCCAGGGGTTGTTGGTTCGCCCGTACACTGTATTATCGGTTTCCTGACAAAAGCATAAAGACGGGGTATTTGTTTTGCCGAGGATGATGGCTCCTTCTGCTTTCAGACGGCGTACCGCTTCAGCGTCTTGTTCGTCTACATGATTTCGCCGTGAAGGAAGGCCTCCGGTTGTTTTCATTCCTTTCACGTAAAAGGATTCTTTAATACTGACCGGCACACCAAACAATCTTCCGCTCCCATTTCCGGCAAGATATTGTTGATACAATTGTTTGGCCTCTTGTTTGGCCTGTTGAAAGCGGGGTTGAATCAGGGCATTCAGACGGGGATTTACCCGATGAATGTGTTTAATATAGGCACCAGTCGCTTCGATGGGTGTAACCTCTCCATTTTGTATTTTGGTGGCGAGGGTGGTAGCGTCCATGGATAAAAGTTCTTTCACTCAGGGGTCCCCCTGTCTGTCAAAGTGTCATTTAGTCAACTCACCATCATTATATCATCATGTTTAGAATCGTGAGGGAGGGGAACATTACACGGAGAAAATATAAAGTTTTTTGCGGAAATTTGCTTTTCCAGAAGGAAATTATTATATTTAGTCGAATATTATAATTATTGGAAAAATACATGGATGTGTTGCTTTTTTATTATGATGAAATGACCATAAAAGAAGTGAAGAGGTTGTGGAAGCAAAGGGGGAACTATCAGGTTTTGGAAGATGATCAGCCAATGGAGGGTCTCGAAGGTTAACAAATCAAGTTGGGGAGAACGAAACTCCCACTTAAAAGAATAACATGATATGTCTTCCGGGGGAAGGATCTTTTTGGAAATAGCTGTCTGAAACAAGAAACCTGTCAACGGGATTCACAGTTGAATAGATGGTAGATCGTGAGGGTTTTTTTCCCGGAGTGACACCCTGTGATTCGTGAAGAGGCTTGTACGGTGCAGTACAAAGCGAAGGTATTTAGTTGCTTCAGTAGCGGGCTATTCATTAGGCTTTGGGAAGCGCTGAAAAACTTTTGATGATCTCTTGGAGTAGAGGATGAAATGTGCTAATATATTCAGCAGTTCGTATTTGACGGCTGTTTTCCCATCATCTTTGTGAAGCTGCTCTTGGCCCGTGGGGGAGCTTTTTTCAGAAATTAAGCGTGAAATCGCTTTCAACGGAAGGGTTATATGCCAATTTTAATGAGAAAAAGGTCTTTGATTACGGGTTTGACAGCAGGTTTTGAAGGGAAGACATCATGGTAAATGTCTGTCAGTCCGTGATCTATACCACTCCGGATCGATTGATTGTCATAACACCGAGATGATCCAGCATATGCATTTGACGGGAACAGGCCGTTTTTTGGCTATCCCTTACCTACAGGCTAGCGGATTTAGAAATGATGACAGCATAAGATTGTTCGGTCAGAATAAGGGAGGAATCGGTATGTCACAAAATAAAAAAGAAGTACTATTAACGGAAGAAGGGCTTGAAAAAGTAAAAAACGAACTGGAACATTTAAGAACTCATAAACGGCAGGAAGTGGCCCAGCGGTTAAAAGAAGCGATTGCTCAGGGAGATCTCAGCGAAAACTCCGAATACGATGCGGCCAAAGAGGAACAGGCGTTTATCGAGTCCCGAATTATCACGCTGGAAAATATGATCCGAAATGCTAAGATCATTAACTCGGAAAATCAGGATAAAAATGTAGTTCATGTTGGTTCCAAGGTGACAATTCAGGAACTGCCGGAGGGAGATACGGAAACCTACACCATTGTGGGCAGTGCCGAATCCGACCCCCTGTTGGGTAAAATTTCAAACGAATCCCCGATCGGTGCCGAGTTGATTGGCAAAAAAGTAGGAGAAGAGGTCAATGTTCCGGCGCCTTCCGGTACAATACAATTTAAAATCGTTAAGATTGATTAATTCAGTCCCCCTTTGTCCATTGAGATAAAGGGGGATTTTGGTGATGGTATAAATTTACTTTATATCCACATACTACATACAAATTGGGTTTTGAAGGATGTGGATGGCAGTGCGCAGACGGGTGGTTATAACCGGCTACGGCTTACTTACTCCCATTGGTTTAACAGGAGAGATATTTTGGCGGAATTTGATGGAAGGGAAAAGCGGTGCAGGGCCGATCACCCGGTTTAACCCATCCCGATATTTGACAACAATCGCAGCACAAATTAACGATTTTTGTCCTGAAGATTACATGGACAAAAAAGATGTGAAAAGAATGGATCGATTTTCGCAGATGGGTCTGGTTGCAGCAAAACAGGCCATCGAACATGCGGATCTTAACTTAACAGGCTTTCTGGGCGAACGTGCAGGAGTGATGGTTGGGACCGGCAGCGGCGGTTTGCAGATGGTACAAAAGGAGTATGAGCGAGTGCTCAATTCGGGGCCCGGCAAACTTAGCCCTTATCTGGCTCCGGCTATGTTGTCCAATATGGCCAGTGGCGAAATCGCGATCGCTACGGGAGCCAAAGGGCCGTCGGCGGCAGTGGTAACCGCCTGTGCCACGGCCAGCAGCTGTATTGGTGAAGCGATGCGCACCATTCAGTACGGGACAGCCGAGGTCATGCTGGCGGGAGGAACGGAAGCGCCGATTACTCCGTTAGGATTAGCCGCCTTCAGCAAAATAAGGGCATTATCGAGGAGAAATGAGGACCCTGCCCGGGCCAGCCGCCCCTTTGACCGAAATCGTGACGGCTTTGTTGCGGGGGAGGGGGCGGGTGTTTTGGTACTTGAGGAACTGGAACATGCCCGGAAGCGGAATGTCCCTATTTTGGCAGAACTGATCGGATACGGAGCAACGACTGACGCTTATCACATTACTTCCCCGCCCCCGGATGGAAGCGGTGCTGCTAAAGCAATGCAATTAGCCCTTTCCGATGCCGGACTTACAGTCGGAGAGATCGACTATATCAATGCGCACGGAACGGGGACCCCTTTGAATGACTGGACGGAAACGTTGGCTGTAAAACGGGTGTTTGGAGAGATGGCGACAAAGATTCCCATGAGTTCCATTAAGTCAATGACAGGACATTTGCTCGGGGCAGCCGGAGCGATTGAACTGGTCTCCGCGATCATGACTCTCCAACACGGGTGGATTCCTCCAACGATCAACTGGGAAGCTCCGGATAACGGTGCGGATTTGGATTATGTCCCCAATGTTCCCCGGCAAAAAAACTGCCGTATTGTGATGAGTAACTCGTTTGGCTTTGGCGGGCACAATGTCAGTTTAGTCGTCAAGAAGTGGGAAGGGGAGTGATAGAAGATGAGAGAATCTTGTGCAGGAATGATGAAATTATTCGCAAAGACGGAGGGGATCATACAAAAAGAGGAAAGATTGTTGCTGATGCAATCCTTCTTCTTTTTTGTCAACCCGAAAAAATAGTTCTCTTTCATTCTCGGGCTTTCAATTGATGGACAAGGGTCGCGAGCGAACGGGAGGTATGGTATTCAACCCATTGATTTTGCGGATTTTTTATTAGAAGCTTATATCGGTCCCACCGGTTTTCTGGAAAAGTGATTACAGCTTCCGAGATTGGATAGCCAATGGGTGATGAGAATAAAATAACAGGCGTTGAAAAGCGGAGGATATAATATTCGGCGGGCAGATAAATGAAGGAGATTCCGTCCATTTCTTGAACACTATCCAATACCTGTTCCACTTCATTTTGAATGGATAACCCCGTGCGGACGGGGTGCCGTATGTTGCCGGCAACGTGCCAGATCTTCACCTCTGACACGTGGGACTGAGCGGTATGTGCGAAGGTCTGACTGCTGTGAAGTGTAAAGATAAGAAGGAAAATATTGAATGCCAGGAGAATTTTAAGCCTGTTTATATTCATGGTCATCACCCGTCTTTTCTCAAATCATTTTTACCCTAGTTTGAGTGATTTGTTCCATAAACATACACTTACTAATATCTCCGGTCGGGGGTGATCTGAGTGAAACCAGTGACATGGGTCCATACCGCTGATTTGCATTTGGACGAACCCATCAGGGGATGGAAGGGAACCAGAGAAAATGCCTGGAAGAGAAGTCTGGATTTTCGGGAGACATTTGCACGGGTGATTGGGCTGACCGATGAGAGAAAAGCCGATTTTTTGTTGATCGCCGGCGACTTTTTGGAGCATGGGTATGTAAGCAAATCCACGGTACGGTTTGTGCAGGAACAATTCAGTAAAATCCCCGGTACACAGGTATTGATTGCACCGGGGAATCATGATCCCTACCGTCCCGATTCTGTCTATTGTCTCGAAAAGTGGCCGGACAATGTTCATATTTTTAGTGAAGAGTGGGAGACCCTTTATTATCCGGAGTATGATCTGCGCGTATACGGGAGAGGTTTTGCCGATTTTAAGGAAACAAACTGGATAGCTCCTGATGGAGTGCATGGAGAAGGGAAAAAAATCATGGTCATTCACGGGGATTATTTGCAGCAAGAAGGAACATCCTTCTATTTTCCGGTCCCGGACAGGGAACTGTCTTCATTGGAAATGGACTATGTCGCGTTAGGGCATATCCATAAAGCTGCCGATTATCGCTTAAATAACTGCAGAAGGACCTGGATTCGCTATCCGGGCTCTCCCGAAGCGCTCAATTGGAAGGAAATCGGAGAGAGGACGGTAACTTTCGGAACTTTAGATGAAGCAGGGGTAAAAGTTGAGCCAATTGCGATCCATACAAGAACATATGAGAAGCACCGCCTCGACGTAAAAGGGTGTGAAACAAAAGAAGAGGTGGTCAGCCGCATACTGAAGGTTGCTGAAAAGGCGGACAAGCATAGCTATCATCTTTTTGAATTGGCCGGGCGGCGCTCAAGAGAGTTGGATCTGAGCGAAGGAACCCTGCACTGGATGGAAGACTATTTAAGAAAAGAGGGGTATGAGGCCGTCTACTTCCAAGATGAAACAAAGCCTGATTTTGACCTTGATTATTATCGTCAACAACCGGGAGTGGTTGGCACCTTTATTCGTAAGATCGAAGAGAGGATCAGGCAGGAGCCGGGGCGCCGGGATGAATATGAACGGGCCCTGTATAAAGGACTGGAAGCACTTCTTGCCAAGGAGAATGTTTTTTCATGAAACTAAACCGGGTAAAATTTCGCGGCTTTGGTCGTTGGTACAATCAGACGTTTACTTTCCGGGAAGGGATCAATTTGATTGAGGCCCCGAACGAAGCGGGGAAGTCAACGCTTTTGCAAGGAATCCTCGCTCTTTTATACGGAGCAAAAAAAGAAGGTTTAAAAATAAAAAAAGAAGCAGACTGGTATCAATTCTTTTTACCGTGGCAGGGGAACGAATACGGGGGAGAAATTGAATACACTCTGCAAAATCGGGACTATCGCCTTATTCGCACTCTCCATCGTGAACAGGAACGTGAACAGTTGGTCGATCTGACTCAGGGCAAGGAGATTACCGCCGATTTTGCCATGGATAAAAGAAAAGACCGCCTGTTTTTAGAAACACAGACGGGATTGTCAGGAGAAAGCTTTCGCCGTATCACTTTCCTGACCTCTGACCGGGTGCAGGCGGATAAGAAAGAGAAAGAAAACGGCGATTCCCGAATGATGGAGAAACTTAAATTGTTGATGAGCCAGGGGGAAGATTTGGATATTGCCCCTGCTGTTAAAAAGATAGAGGCTCAATTGAGTGAAATCGGCACCGCAAGAACACTTGCCAGGCCTTATGGAGCGGCATTGAAAAAAAGCAGGGAACAAGAAAAAGAGATTCAGCAGTTACAAGAAGATTATCAGCAATATATTCGAGAGAAATCGCAATTGTTTGCCCTGAAAGAAGAGTTGGAGGGTTTAGAGGCTAAAAAGAGAGAGGCTGACGAGCGCTGCAAAAAAAACAGAATAAAGGCAGAACAACAGCAACAGATCATATCTTTGCAGCAGGAGATTAAATACCTGATTCTCCAGCGAGACTCATTGCGGGAAAAGATGAAAGAGTATCAGGCTTCTCTTCGTAAAAAGGCAGAATGGGAGGCGGAGAGGAAACAAATTCTGCCTCCTGTTCTGATCACCTATGAAGAGTATTACAAACTGGAACGAAAGCTGAAGCAAAAACAGGAGTTGGAGCGACACCTGCGGCAGATTCAGAAAAGTCTGGATCAGTTGTCTCGGACAATGGAAGATTTACAATATCAGTCGGGTGAAATTCTGCAACTGGATGAAGGCAAGGCTCAAGAGATGTTGTATGATCTGAAAAAGTTTAAAAGGCTGGAAGAGCGTAATGTTCAACTAATGGCTGTTCTTAAAGAGGAAGGCGATTCTCAACTGACACACCTGGAACAAGATGTGTTGAAACTGGCCCAACTGCAACAGGATGAGAACAAACTGCAACAGGAAAAAAGTGCCTGTGACGCCAGAATGATTGAGATGGCTGCCTCAGACAAATTATCTTTATCCAGAGCCCCGGGGTCACAGGGCTGGTTGATCGGAGCAGTGGCTGGGGCCTTTATTACAATTGCCACCCTCTTCCATTCTCCCGCACTTTCCGTAGTACCGGGGGCTTTGACAGCTTTTGCCCTATATCGAAGCAGGCTTTGGAGAAAATGGAGACAGCAGTCCGGAGCAGATGATGCGCGTGAATGGGAAGATACCCGACGTTTGGCACAAAGCGCAGCAGAAAAATTACAAAAAAAGGTAAGTGAACAAGAACAAATTCTCAGGCAATGGAAAGCAGGCTCCATCATAGCAATGCATCAGAAGCTCAACCGAATAAAAGGAGTCCAATTGGAACTGGGTAAAAATGAGGCTGAAATGGAGGAGATTCGCCAGAAAGTGAAACACTGGCTGTCTTCCCATGTGAAAAAGCTGCCCCTGTTTGATCCGAGTGTCTGGATGAATGTACTCCGGGATCTGATGGAACGCTCACACAAAGCAAAAGAAGAACGTTTAAGCTTAAATCTGGACAAGGAAGCCAACTTGAGGGAAAAAAAGAGCAAAGAGCAACAGTTAAGAGAGGTGCATGCATTTTTGCAGGAGTGGGAAAAAAAATATGGCACAGCCGATTGGAAGCAAATGAAAACCTGGTTGGAGCAAAGCGAAAAGGCGCGGGATCTGGAGCAAAAAATCGGGGCGGAGCAAGAGAAACTGGCTGTCTTTGAGCAAGCAGGGGGGTTGGAAAGGTGGGAAGCAAGAGAACAGGAGCTGGAGGAGAAAATCCGGCATCTATCCGCCAGATGGAATGAAAAGACCTTGAACGGCCACGATATTTCCGTAGACTGGAAAGAATATTTAAGTGTAGCGGAAGCTGAACATGAGCAGATCTATCAGGTCTGGCATACAAAAAAGGCGCAATTTGACAAACTGCAAGGCAGTATTGAAAAGCTGGAAGAATGGGTTGCTGATCTTGCCCGGAAAGAGACGGAATGGGAATGTACAAAGGAACGGCTGAAAGAGATGGAGCGTGAACGGACCTCCCTGGAACTGGCAAAAGAAGTTTTAACCGAGGCATCCCGGGAGGTAAAAGAACAGATTGCCCCCCGGCTGGCCCCTTATGCCTCCAGGTGGATCGGAAAAGTGACTGGTGGCAGGTATCAGGAACTGATGTTGAACCCGGCTGCGGGGCTTCAGATGAGTGTCTTTGTACCGGAAACAGGTGAAAATAAGCCGGTGGAGCAGCTTAGCAGAGGCACGGTCGATCAGATGGTTTTTGCCTTGCGTTTAAGTTTGGCCCAGTTCTTTTCCGAGCATACAGGGATCTGTCTCCCGCTCTTTCTCGATGACTGTTTTGTACACTTTGATGAAGAGAGATTGCGGTCGTCTATTCGCCTGCTTCAGCAGTTTTCGGGTGCTCATCAAGTTCTGTTATGCACCTGTCAGGACCGGGAACGAAGGATGCTGGAAGAGGAAGGGATTTATTATCATTCTATTTAATTTATGCAGTTGTAAGTTGGTTGAAATGGGCAGTATAAAAAGCCGGTTTTGACCGGCTTTTCCCTTTCGCCTTTCTGGCAGATTATTTATTGATAATGTGCGGTTTCACGCTGCGCAGAAAGGCTTCGATTTTGGCGATATCATCCAGCGGGACGTTGTATTTCCGCAAAGAGCTATTTAAATGCTTGATGGCAATTTCGTATTCCTCGGAAGTGATTTGCAATCCGGAGTGGGAGGCGCGAAGGGTGCTTCCTTCATATTTTTTTGGCCCTCCCAAAGCGTAACTCATAAAATAGGTGATTTGATGTCTTCGCAATCTTTCCATATTGGTTCCAAAAAAATGATGATTTACCCGGTCATCTTTCAACATACGGTTATAAAATTCGTTGATAACCGCTGCAATTGATTGTTCGCCACCCAATCTTTCATACAGAGTGCTTTTAGTGCTTCTTAACATAAGCATCCTCCGTTTCACAGAGATCTAAAGAAAATGATAAAATAAATTCAATTCAAAGTGGCGTATGTAATAACGAAAAAAATAAGAACTTAATTAGCAAATAATGGAAATATATTTGTTTAACTAAATTCTCCATTATAGAAAAAGTTTATTCTATTTCTACTATTTTCGCAATAATATTTATAATAATTATAAATGAGAAAGTCCCATCTGACCATGGGACTTTTAAAAAAAATTACTTTTCTTCTCTTTTAGAAATACCTGCTTGGCTGTACATCTCTTGAATTGCGCTGGTTACGTGTTGAGTGGGAGCATCCTCGTACAGTTCTGATGCAATTTCTGTATCGCTGGTTTGGTTGGGTCTTATTTTTCCTTTTGTTTCCTTTTTATCCATCATCTCACCTCCCACATCTACAATTTAACGTTTGCCTTTGCAGGAGAAATATACTTATGCTTTTATGGATGTTGATTCCATCAATTGATGGTGTCAGCCAGTCATGCATGTTTTTAAAAGGAGTGTTGGAAATGGGCGGATGGATTTATTTGCATCCTGTGTCCGGGGCCCATCTGGGAATGGGATGGGATGAGAAATATGAAAAGACAGGGGAGTTTACCAGTTACATACTGCCCGGCTCCAGACAAGTTGGACAGGCTCGGAAGCATTTTGATGCCAAATGTGTGGAGTGGATGACGTTTGACCATTTTGTGCGCAAATTGATGCTGCACCCGGCCCGTCTGATGTCACCCCCGGAACAGCATTGGATCGTTCAGCAAGCAGTGATGGAGTTGGAAGCGGAAGGGCGTTTTTCTTACTTTCAATCGATCTCATCGTCCCCTTCCGGGACCTGGATTCAATCGCTGGAAAAAGTTCTTGGTGAGATCAAACGTTCAGGTATTCTCCCGGTGCACTTAAAGCGTTTATGGCAGGGAAAGGGGAGCAAATATCAGGAACTGGCCCTCATCTATGAAAGATACCAACAGTTGCTGGAACACTGCAAAGCGTCTGACCATGAGCAATTTTATCTTGATGTGATGAGACAAATGAGAGAAAAGAAGATATCTTGCCCTGCACGAGTTGTGCTTGAACATTTTCACGATTTGAATCCGTTGCAGGAACAATTGTTAGTACAGTTGGTCACACAGGGGACAGAGGTTCATCATCATATTATGTGGGATGAAACCCGGTGCCGCTTGAGAACAATTGTTGAACCGATGGTACAACGGCTTAAGACAAAAGGTTTTCAAGTGGTACCCGTCAGCCGTGGCCGTAAAAAAGCAGAAAAGAAAAGTCCTGCCTTGATTCATCTGGCTGAAAATGCTTTTTCATCTGAACCGCTGATCTCTGCTGCGGAGAGTTCCTTTGAAATTTTGTCAGCACCGGGTGTACAGGCAGAAACGGATCTGGTTGTTACCCGTTTGAAAAAATGGTTACATACCCATAAGGCAGATTGTTCTGATGTAGCCGTCATAATGTCCGAATTTGATACATATGCCCCTCTTTTATTGCAAAAGTTGGAAGAGGCGGGAATCCCGGTTGCAACCGGGTTGACTCAAAAACTGTCTGAAAACTCCCTGATACAAACGATTGCCGCTGCTTTTTACCTGCAAGCAGGAAAAGAAGAATGGTCCCGGGTTCTTTTGTACAGCCCTCATCTCCCGGCGATCAGAGAGAGACAAAGGGATTGCCTGTTGCTGATGCAGGAGTTTGATTTTCCCGCACGCTCACATGTGCTAAAAGAGGCCTGGCAGTCAAAATGTGAGGCACTGAAGAAATTGGGAGAAGATGTGAATCCCGGGATGGCGGAAGCGGTTGCTGCATTGGAAGCGATGTTTAACTGGGTTGAATCAATCCCGGAACAATTAACCTGGTCGGAGTGGCTTGAGTGGTTTAAGCAGTGGGTCCGGCCTTTAAAAAATAAGCGGCAGTGGCGGGAAATGGCACAAGATCCGGCGCGTTTCAAAGAATTAACAAAAATGATGAACGGATGGCACAGTCTGGAGAGCCTGATCAAAGTATGGGAACAGTTATACGCCGTCTATCAGGGAAAACAGCGGATGGACCGTGCCCGTTTCCTGGCCGCACTGATCCAGGCAGCTGATCAGTTGCCAGTGAAATGTAAACCGGCACAAAGAACCGGGATTCAAGTGCTGGAGGCCAAACAGATTCGGGGCGACCAATTTCGCGCTGTTTTTATCCTGGGCTGTGTCGAAGGAAAATGGCCCCGCGCGTATACGGATAACTGGTTATTGCCTGATGATGAACGTAATGACCTGCGCAGAGAGGGTGTCTGTCTGGATCTTTCCCGGGAATTGCGCCAACGCCAGCTGGTTCCTTTTTTTATGAGCACCCTCGCTGCTTCAGAGTATCTGTCCCTATCCTACCCCGGTACCGATGAGGAAGGAAAAAAACAATTGCCTTCCCCTTATTTGGAAGAATGTACAGCTGTCTTTGAACCATCCTCCATCTCCCGGGTCGAAAGGGACTTATCGGAACAAGCGGGACCACCCGGATGGCAGGATTGCTATTCCCGGGAAAAGGGACTGGAGTTTGCGGTCAGCCAATTAGTGTGCTCCCATCCGGGGGAAGTGGAGCGTGCTGTCTATGTCCTGCACACTTATTCACAACACTCCCCCCGGAGCTGGCAATCACTGGCAGACCGTATCACAGCGGAACGGTCCCGCTGGAAACATCAGTTTACACAGTTTGACGGGAAAATTGAAGACAAATACCTGCAACAACATCTGAATGAATGGTTGAACAAACAGGTATGGAGCGCAACCGATCTAAACAAAATGGTTACATGCCGGTTCCATTTCATGGCCGAAAAGTTGTGGCAGGCCCGCGATATAGAGCAAGTGGTGCAGGGGATGAGCAGATTGGAGGAGGGGGAACTGATCCATCAGGTATTATCCCGCTTCTTCAGTGAATACAGGCAGGGGAAGTGGAATTTCCGCGATGAGGATCAAGCCCGTACTCGCTTATTCCGAATCGCTGATCAAGCGATTGACGAATTGCTGTCCCTTGATGTGAATAAGAAAAGAAACCCTCTGTATATCCGGATTGAAAAGCAAAAGCTAAAGCATCAGCTTGAGTCCTACTGGCAACATGAAGTCTACTGGCGCAAAAAAGCGGATTTCTTCACTCCCCCCGCTTATATCGAACTTTCTTTCGGCTTGCCGGTTGAACCTCAGCGACAGGCTGAAGGGTTGTTGGATCCCAAATCGATTCTCCATCCTGTTTCCATTCCCCTGTCAGATCATCAATCGATTCGCCTCAAAGGAAAGATCGACCGGGTGGACATGGATGGTGAATATTATGTCCTGTACGATTATAAAACCGGTGGTACTGTCACCACCCAAGAGATCAAAGAGGGAAAGCAGCTTCAGCTCCCCCTCTATTTGTGGGCTCTGCAACATGGATTTGGCCTGGACAAGGATAAAGCAATCGGAGCCGCTTTTTACACGCGCAACAGCAGTAAAGCATCTCCCCATGACCATCGAAACAGGGGGTTGTGGAAAAAAGAGCTGGCTGATCGTGTGGGAATTGGCAAACAGGTTCGTTCCCGGCTGGAGAAAGACAAGTGGGAGAGCGTAGAGAGGGGAATTCGCCTATTGATTGAGGAGAAGTTGTCAAAAGCTTTCACAGGGGATTTCAGAGTTGACCCGACATGGGAGTGTCCAAGCTATTGTCCACAGCGGAAGGTTTGCCGCTTTGATCAAAGGAGATGGTCGGAGAGGGGGAATCATCAGTGAGCACAAAGATACGTCTTACACCGGATCAACAAGCTGCCGTCGATTCCCTGAACCAAAATTGCATCGTGGCGGCGGGGGCGGGTTCGGGAAAAACACGCGTCCTGGTAGAGCGGTATTTAAATATATTGGCTGCCCATGATTTTGACAGTGATTTACTGGACCAAATTGTAGCGATTACATTTACTGAAAAAGCGGCGACAGAGATGAAAGAACGGATTCGCCAGGGCATCAGAGACCGGCTGGGGGCGGCGAAAAAAGATGGGTTGTTCGATGAAGCTGACGGGTGGTACCAATTGTCAACTGAATTGGAGAGGGCCCGGATTACAACGATCCATTCATTCTGCAGGCGCATTTTACAAAGATATCCCATCGAAGCGGGAGTTGATCCGGAGTTTAATGTGCTGGAAGAATTTGAAGCGCGCTGGTTATTAAAAGAAGCAGTGGAGGAAACCCTGTCAGCTGTCTTTAAGGAAGAGCAAACACAGAACAATGGGGTCCGGTTGTTCGACCAGTGGCTGGTTGGCGTCGGCTTGAAATCGGCCCAGTCTCAACTGATGTCGGTCGTTTTGCAATGTTTTACTTTTGGCTGGAGTCCGAAAGAGTTAACCAGGGTGACCATGGATCATTTTCAGCAAATGCAAGATCAATTGGAACAGAGATGGGATGAAATGTCGGGAGAGTTGGAGATGCAGTTGCTGCAATCCGCCGGTGAACTGCTTTTGGTCAAGAAGATCAAAAAAGCGGATGAGTTTCGTGCTTCATGGTCTGATTTAAGGGAGATCTGGGCAAAAACGGAAGAATGGCCGGAAAGGCTGGATCTTTTAAGCCGTTTGCGCTCCTCCCTGGGTGGTAACTGGGGCTCGAGAGCCGCGGTGAAACTTCCACTGCAACAGTGCAGGGAAGCATGTGATCAACTGACAGATTTGATCAAAGGAAAACTTTATCTCCCCGATGAAAAGGAACTTCTCACTCTTTTCTGTCACATCATCAAGCAAATCGCAGATCGTTACCAGCAGCTCAAAAAAGAACGGGCAGGTGTTGATTTTGATGAAATGCAGTGGCGGGTTTGCCGGTTACTGGACAATTACCCGGACATACGGGCTGAGATGCAACAAAAGATTCGCTATCTGATGGTGGACGAATTCCAGGATACCAATGATCTGCAAAAACAGCTGATTGATCTGCTGATCAAGAATGACCGGGGTGACTCCAAACCGGGCAAATGTTTTGTCGTTGGTGATCCGAAGCAATCGATCTACCGTTTTCGGGGGGCGGATGTTTCTCTTTTTCATCGCACACGCCGGGAAATACTACAGTCCGGAGGGAAAGAGGTCTCTCTCTCCGCCAATTTTCGCTCCCATCCCAAACTGATTTCTTTTTACAACCATTTTTTTGCACAATTGATGTCACAGGAGAAAGAGTCGCCCAACTACTATCAGGCTGTGGAAGCGCGGGAAGATCAGAGCCGGATTGATGTGGCAGTGGAATATCTCGCAGTTCCGCACAAAAAAGAAGAATTGCCCACAGGCTGGGAGAGGAGAGATGCAGAAGCGCGGATGCTGGCTGAACATATTTTCCGTATGGTGAGCGAAGGAACTCCGCCCGGGGATATCGCCGTTTTGTTCCGGGCCATGACCCATGTGAAAAAATATGAACAGGAGCTGGCAAGATTCAATATTCCTTTTCATGTCGTCAAAGGGCGGGGATTTTACGACCGGCAAGAAGTGTTGGATCTTCTTCATTTTTTGCGGCTGCTTATCGAACCGGAAAACCGTCTCGCCCTGGTGGGGGTGTTACGTTCCCCCTTTTGCGGAGTTTCTGATGAAACCATTCTACGCCTGGCCTTACAGGGGAGCTGGAACGGAACGGATAAGGAATGGACAGAACTCCGGGAGCTTCCGCAGGAGGAACGCAGCAAGCTTTTAGCATTCAACCGGTTACGGGCCAGAGCCGGGGAATGGGTCGGTTCCATTCATGTGGCGGATTTGATGGAACGTATACTCAAGGAATGCGGTTATCTTACCGTTTTATGGGCAACACCCGATGGAAAACAGGGAGCCGCCAATTTAAAAAAATTGATACAGCAAGCGCGTTCCATCAGCGGTTTAGAAGCTTTTTCAGTCTCTCATTATCTGGAACGGGTAGATCTGTTGATTGCAGAGCAACAGGCGGAGACAGAAGCATTGATTGAATCTGAACATAGTGACAGTGTTAAACTGATGACCATTCACCAGTCCAAAGGGCTTGAATTTCCTGTCGTATATATCCCGGATCTCTCCTATCAGCACACTCCCCGCCACGGCGCTGTTCACGCAGATCCCCATGCCGGTCTTGTCCTGGTTATCAAAGATGAACGGGGAGAAAGTATTGAACCAGTTCGTTGGAAACAGGCGATGGAGAGAAACCGCGATCTGGAATGGGAAGAATCGGTCCGCCTTCTCTATGTTGCCGCAACCCGTGCCGAAAACCGCTTAATATTAAGCGGGTCGCCGGAGGAGCTAAAAGAAGGTAAATCACTTATGGAAGTGACCAAGTGGAGCCACTGGTTGGACGGGATTTTAGATTACGGGAAGATCGATTGGAAAGAGAAAAAATGGGTTTTTTCACAGGAATGTTTACCGATCCGGGTTCATTCCGATCTGCCTGGTGAACAGGCGGATGTGGAACAGACCGAAGTGCCGTTGGAAAAATATTTGGCAGGGGACTTGACGGTCAGTTGCCCGGAACCGCTCCAAGAAGAGGTTGTTTTTTTGCAACCGAGAGGCTTTACTGAGGCTGACCGGCTGGAAATCAGCGTGACAGATTGGAAAGGTTTGATCAATTGCCCGCGGAAGCATTTTTATCAACATGTTCTCGGTTTGCCCCGCCTGAAGGAAGCAGAAACGGCAGGCTCTGCTGAGAAGACAGTGTTGCCGGCTTTTGACCCCAAAGAGAAAGGGACGGTTGTTCACAGGGTGATTGAACTCCTGTCTCACACTGGCGGTCAAACAATCGAATGGGAGGGAGTTGCCCGGCAGGTGTGGGATGAAATAGCTCTGCCCCTGTCAGAGCGCCAACGGGCAAATGAAGAGATCCGCCCGTATGTTGCAAACTTCTTACACAGCCGCATCTATGCAGAGCAAAAGCTCCGGGCAACCCCGCTGACAGAGCAGAAATTTTCTGTTGATCTGAAAGGAGTAAGGTTTTTCGGGGTGATTGACTTGCTCCATCACAGACCTGACGGAACCCGGGAAGTGATAGACTATAAAACAGATGAGCTCCGGCCGGAGGAAGCGAAGGAAACGGCTGCTGAATATTTACCCCAGTTGCAATTATATGTGCTGGCAACAAAACAAAAATGGGAGTTTATACCGGAACAAGCGACTCTGTACTTTTTAAAACCGAATCTTGAGGTTTCTTTTACGGTGACGGATGAATGGTTGCAGGATGCTGAGAAGCAGCTGGAGAAAAATGTGCAGTGGCTGAGAAAAACCTCAGCTTATGAGCCCTGGAGTGCCAATCCGGGAAAAAGATGCCGCTATTGCGATTTTAAGCTGATTTGCGATGCCGGTAAGCCTTCGCCGTAAACAAAATGTAAAATGGACTCTGCCTTTTGATGCTTGTCTGTTTTTTTCCGTCAATTCCCCCTTTGCAGGGACCTTACTTTACTCTATGATGGAAAGGAAGATTTTATTTTAAGTTTCCGGTTGTTAAAGAGGAGGTAGTTAACAGCACCCAAAAATATAGCCAAATGTAGATCAATGTGGAAAAACATGCTCAATCTTTTTAAATTTGAGAGGAGGAAACTGCTACAAAACATAGAACATGTCCTAAGACGGAAACCAAGTCTAAAATCCATACATGATGACCACATAACGAAATCATGTATATGTACCAATGGCTAGTCAGGAATTTACCCTGTGGACAGTCATAGCAAACTGTAGTAGCGAGTAAGCAGCGAGGCAGGGCTGGTTGAAACAGGAAAACTCTAGATATGGACATATTTGTCTATGTTTTTAGTAGCAGAGAAAGCTGAGTGGAAGCGATTCAAGAAGGCTTTTCTGCTTTTATCGGCGGATTTGCCCGGATTTTTTTTATTTCATTAATCCTGTGGATGATTGGACTCCTTGTCCTCTTATTTCGGGAAATGTTTAGTCCAGGTGAATTTGTCATTCGCGAGTATTTTAAAAAAGTGTGGAAAATGTTGTTGTTCTCTTTTGAGATAGCAGCATACGGGGCAGTTGTCGTCGGTCCAATTCTTATGTTTACGACCGAAGATCAGTTCCTTGTATATATCATGGTCACGATTGATGCGGTGATCCTGTCAGCGATCTACTTGTATGTTCGCAAACAGACGGGAGGATTTTCCAAAGCAAAGCTGCGAATGCGCAAAGAGAGGAAACATCATCGGGACTGGCAGTAAATATAAAGCCGGCTGTTCACCAGCCGGCTTTATATTGTATAAGGGCTTTTTCCCGACTCTTTACTTTCCTATTCCCTTGAGTGATAATAATAGGAAAATCTTTTGGGGTACGGGTGATGAGTAAACTATGCCGATAAAGCAATTGCTTGAAAAAGTGGCAGCATATTTAAGTGAGTCAGATATAGAGCAATTGGAAAAAGCGTATCGGTTTGCAGAGCTCGCTCATCAGGGGCAGGTACGTAAATCGGGTGAACCCTATATCCATCATCCGGTGGCAGTTGCGGAAATACTGGCTGAATTGCAAATGGACATCACAACACTGACCGCTGCTCTCCTGCACGATGTGGTTGAGGATACCGGAGTCACGCTGGATCAAATCGAGGATGAGTTTGGCGAAACAGTCAGGCATTTGGTAGATGGAGTCACCAAGCTGAAAAAGAGGATGAAGTTTAAATCAAACGAAGAGCACCAGGCCGAAAATCACCGCAAAATGTTTGTTGCCATGGCCCAGGATATCCGGGTCATCCTGATTAAGCTGGCCGACCGGCTTCATAACATGCGGACATTAAAATATGTGCCGGAGCATAAGCAACGTCAAAAATCGAAGGAAACACTGGAGATTTTTGCACCGCTCGCGCACCGGCTGGGGATCTCCAAGATCAAGTGGGAACTGGAAGATATCTCTTTGCGCTATTTGAATCCCAAGCAGTATTACCGCATTGTCAACCTGATGAAAAAGAAACGGGCGGAGCGTGAAAAGTATCTGGATGAGATTATCAGTGCCCTTCGCAGCCGTCTCGACGAGATGGAAGTAAAGGTGACAGATATATCAGGCCGGCCCAAACACATTTACAGCATTTACAGGAAAATGGTTTCTCAAAACAAAGAGTTCAATGAAATATACGATTTGATGGCCGTCCGCATTATTGTTGATACCGTTCGCGATTGTTATGCGGTGCTGGGAGTTATTCATACTATCTGGAAACCGATGCCCGGACGCTTTAAAGATTATATTGCCATGCCGAAAACCAATATGTATCAATCTTTGCATACCACAGTGATCGGTCCGAAAGGTGAACCGATTGAAGTACAGATTCGCACAATGGATATGCACCGCACGGCAGAGTACGGAATTGCTGCCCACTGGGCGTATAAAGAGGGAAATGATGTCCAGAAGAACAACTTTGCCGAGAAGTTAAAATGGTTCCGTGAAATGATGGAACTGCAACAGGAGACCAAAGATGCGCAGGAGTTTGTCGAGAGTTTAAAAATGGATTGGTTCTCCGATGAAGTTTTCGTATTTACACCCAAAGGAGATGTGATTGAGCTTCCGGCGGGGTCCGTGCCGCTGGATTTCGCTTATCGAATCCACACCGAGATTGGAAACAAATGTATCGGTGCGAAAGTAAACGGAAAAATTGTCCCGCTCGATTACAAACTCAACACCGGGGATATTGTGGAAATTCTTACTTCAAAGCACAGTTACGGTCCCAGTCAGGATTGGATCAAGATAGTGAAATCATCCCAGGCACGCAATAAAATACGCAGCTGGTTCAAAAAACAACGCCGGGAGGAAAGTATTGAAAAAGGGAAAGAAATGGTCGAGGCGCTCCTGAAGAAGCATGATTATAATGTGGGGGAGGTTTTGACACCGGAGCGGATCAGCGAAGCAACCGGCAAATTTAACTTTCAGGATGAGGATGATATGTTTGCTGCCGTTGGCTATGGGGGCATTTCCACTGCCCAGGTGGTGCACCGGCTGACGGACGGTATGAAGACAGAAAGCCCGGTCGTTTTACCGGAAGTAAAATCGTTACCCAGAAAAAACCGCAAGATTGACCAGGGGGTTCGGGTTAAAGGAGTAGATAACCTTCTGGTTCGGTTATCCAGATGTTGTAATCCTGTCCCCGGTGATGATATTTCCGGTTATGTCACACAGGGCAGAGGGGTGACGGTTCATCGCGCCGATTGTCCAAACCTGGCCTCCGTACCGGAGGAACGCCGGATTTCAGTGGAATGGGACAGTAACTCCACTCATTTTTATCAAGTAGATATTGAGGTTTCCGGATTTGATCGCATTGGTTTGCTCAATGAGGTATTACAAGCCGTCCACGATTCAAAGACCAATTTGTCCGCAGTGAGTGCAAAGGGTGACCGAAGGGGAATTGCTTCAATACACATTCGTCTCGGAATCCAAAATATCAACCACTTAAAGTCAGTAGTAGAACGTGTGAAAAAGGTCCGGGATATCTACAGTGTGCGCCGGATCATACAGTAAGGGTGAAAATGGATGAGGATCGTGCTGCAGAGAGTAAAAGAAGCACAAGTGACTGTAGATGAGCAAGTAACAGGAGCCATTTCAGACGGGCTTCTGTTACTTGTCGGCATTACGGACGGGGACACGGAAGCAGATGCGAAATACCTGGCAGAAAAGGTAGTGCATCTCCGCATCTTTGAGGATGAAGCAGGAAAAATGAACCGATCGCTTCTCGATACAGGAGGCAGTATTTTATCTGTCTCTCAATTTACTCTTTACGGAGATTGCCGCAAGGGAAGGCGTCCCAATTTTATGGCTGCCGCCAGACCGGAAACAGCTTCCCCTCTTTATGACCGGTTTAATGAATTATTACGCGGGTATGGAATAAAGGTGGAGACAGGTGTATTCGGGGCGATGATGCAAGTGTCACTCACCAATGACGGCCCCGTCACCTTGATACTGGAAAGCAAATAATACAGTTGCAACATCTGATTGGACACTTTCACAGAAAACTCTCATGACTGATAGACACAAGTCTGGGAATGAAAGTTATCTCAGTGGACCCGCTCCGAAATGATATTGAGGCATAGAGGTTCTTAGATTTTCAACTCTTAGAACTTCTTGTCCCTGTGCGACTCCGTTCTGTAGCGGGGGCTAAAGTCACTCGTCGCAAATATGATTTCTCCGTTCTATGATTCGTTGACACTTTCACAGAAAAAACAGGCAAAATGGATATGCTATAATAGCAGAGATACCCGTTCAAAATAGTCAAAAGGAGGTAGTTAACAGCATCCAAAAAATAGTCAAATGTAGACCAGTGTAGAAAATATACTCATATTTTAAATTTGAAAGGAGGAAATCTGCTACAAAATATAGAAAAGACATGTCCTAAGACGAAAACCAAGTCTAAAATCCATACATGATGATCACATAACGAAAATCATATATATGTACCGATGGCTGGTCGGGAATTTACGCCTGTGGACAGCCATAGCAAACTGTAGTAGCGAGTAAGCGGCGAGGCAGAGCTGGTTGAAACAGGAAAACTCTAGATATGGACATGTTTGTCTATGTTTTTAGTAGCAGAGGCTGCAGTGACAAAGATTGATCAACTATCCATTGATACCATAAGAATGCTGTCGATTGACCAGATTGAACAGGCCAATTCCGGCCATCCAGGTTTGCCGATGGGAGCTGCTCCGATGGCTTATACTCTGTGGGTAAACTATATGAACCACAATCCGTCCAATCCGGACTGGTTTAATCGTGACCGGTTCGTGCTTTCCGCGGGCCATGGATCAGCTCTTCTATACAGTCTGCTTCACCTGTTTGGTTACAATCTTCCTCTGGATGAATTGAAACGTTTCCGTCAATGGGGAAGCCTCACCCCCGGACATCCTGAAGTCAAACATACCCCCGGAGTGGAAGCGACAACTGGACCCCTTGGGCAGGGGATTTCCAACGCCGTGGGAATGGCAATGGCTGAGGCTCACTTAGCTGCTACATACAACCGTGATGGTTTTCCGGTAGTTGACCATTATACCTATGTCCTTTGCAGCGACGGGGACCTGATGGAAGGCGTAGCTGCAGAAGCCGGCTCTCTGGCGGGGCATCTGCGCCTGGGCAAATTGATTGCTCTGTACGATTCCAATGATATCTCCCTCGATGGTGAACTGGCTCACTCGTTTACAGAAAACGTACAAAAGCGCTTTGAAGCCTATGGCTGGCAAGTGCTTCGCGTTGAAGACGGAAATGATATCGGGGCGATTGGGCGTGCGATTGAAGAAGCACAGCAAGAGCAGAATCGTCCCACACTTATTGAAGTTCGCACCATCATCGGTTATGGCAGCCCCAACCGTGCCGGTACCGCAGAAGTACACGGAAAACCGCTGGGCCGGGAAGAAGTTGTTGAGGTGCGTAAAGCTTATAACTGGACATTTGATGAGGCATTCTACGTTCCTGGAGAGGTGAGAGAACATTTTGCCGCGCTGCAATCCAAATTGGCAGAAAAAGAAGCGGCCTGGCGTGATTTGATGAGACAGTATGAGTCTCAATATCCGGAGCTGGCCAAACAACTTCACCAGGCCATTCGCGAAGAACTTCCGGAAAAATGGGAACAGGATCTTCCCCAATTCCAGGTTGGTGATAAAGCAATGGCAACTCGCGCCGCGTCGGGTGTTGCTTTGCAATCTTTAGCCAAAGCTGTACCTGCGCTGATCGGCGGATCGGCTGACCTGGCTTCCTCCAATAATACCTTGATGAAAGCAGAAGGGATCTTCCATGCCGAAGATTATTCCGGCCGCAACATCTGGTTCGGAGTACGGGAGCATGCCATGGGGGCAGCTTTAAACGGAATGCTGCTTCATGGGGGGGTACGTGCCTATGGCGGAACTTTCCTGGTTTTCTCCGACTACCTGCGACCGTCGATCCGTCTGGCAGCTTTGTCCAAACTGCCGGTTGTGTACGTATTCACCCATGACAGCATTGCTGTCGGTGAGGACGGACCTACTCATGAACCGGTAGAACAGGTTCCCGCTCTCCGCCTGATTCCGGGACTGCGTGTGATCCGCCCTGCTGACGCCAACGAAACGGTGGCAGCCTGGCAATATGCCCTGAGCCAGAAAGAACACCCGGTGGCCCTGATTCTTACCCGGCAAAACCTGCCAATCCTTGAAGGAACCGTTGGCAAAGATAAAGAGGTCATTGCGAAGGGAGCTTATGTTGTTTCTGAAGCTCAAAACGGCAATCCGCAAGGAATTATTATTGCTACCGGATCGGAAGTCAGCCTGGCGATTGAAGCACAGAAGAAATTATTGGAAAAAGGAATTCAAGTGCGGGTGGTCAGCATGCCGTGCCGGGAGCTCTTCGACCAACAGCCGGCCGAGTATCGCGACTCAATCCTGCCGCCTGACATTCGCGCCCGTCTTGCTGTTGAGGCCGCTCATCCGATGGGATGGGACCGCTATGTCGGTGACTCGGGATCTGTGATCGGCATTGACCGGTTCGGCGCTTCGGCTCCGGGCGGAAAAGTGATGGAAGAATACGGATTCCATGCAGATAACGTGGCCAAACATATGGAAGCTGTCTTGAATAAGTAAGATATTGATCAGGGTGTTTTAGATTTGCGAATGAGACTTCTCCCCCGTTTCAATGGCTATATCGTTCACACAACTTGGGACCACACTGGAAGGTGGTCCCATTTTTGATAAACGAAACAGAGGAAAACTTAATTTGAAATAGAGGAAAAGAGTCTGTCTTTGAACAATTATTATTAATAATAGAAATGATTACATTACTCTGTAGTTGATCTCCTCCAGTGGGAGCAGGTATGAACCAAAAGAAATGGTGTATATTTTCAATTAAGGTTGATTTTAAATGTATGGCCAACCTGACAATACAATGGGGCTGATGGAGCGGACTTATCATTCACATGCATCATCTGTGAGGGTGATGATATGAAAAGAAAAAGTTTTAATCATGGTACACTGGTGATCAATCAAAATAAGATCCGATTTAAAATTCCTGCAAAATGCATGGTGGTTCGTACGATTCAAGAATTGGAACCCATTTTTTATACGGAAGGTACAAGCTTTCAATCCACGGCCTGGTTTTCTGAAGATGAGCAATTTCTAATCCTGAAGTACAAGGTGGAACCGGATTTTGTTTCCCTGGAAAGCATAAACCGGAAAAAGACGGACCGGGTTACGAAACTCAACATCACTGAGAATTTAGCCAAACTTGGGGAATTTTTTGAACAACGGAATCAATTGAATACCGTTTTCCAGCCCCTCAATTTCTATGTAAATCCCGACGGACTGGTGAAAGTATTATATTGTGGGGTGAAAAATCTGCTTCCTGCGGTGGGGTATGAAGAGGAGCCAATCTTTGAACAGGTGAAACGCTTAATTGTTTTTCTTTTCAGTGATGCTTCTTTCGATAGATTAAGAGAAAACGGATGGGACTATGCTGTACAAAAAGTCAGAAATGGTGACTTCTGGATTGTAAAGCAGGTATTAAAGGCGGAAACATATCAGGATTTGTATCGGATGGTCCGGTCAGAGATCGAAGAGCTCATCAAACTGGAGGATCAAAAGGTAAAAAGAAGTAAGGGGCAAGGACTGCTTTTTCGTTTCACTAAGGAAAAGAAGCCGTTAATCAAAAAGAGCCGCTTATCGAAGAGAGAGCTGCTAATAACCGCTCTGTTCTGCTCTGCCATCTTTCTGTCTTTTACTGCGGGTTACCTGTATCAGCAATCCGGTAAACCACCTGTAAAATCTCCGGCTGTGTCTGCCAAAGCACCAGTGCCTCCAAAAGAAAAGACAAGCAAACCTCCCGCCTTAACCAGGGGGTACCATTATATTTCATTAAAAGAATATAAAAAAGCAGTTCATGAATTTGAGCAGCTGGATTTCCACCAGCTTGACAGGGATGATCAAAAAAAGGTTCTGTTTGCCTATCTATATGCCGGTCAAGGACAAAAAGCACTTGAGCTGGACCCTGATTTTGCTGAGGTTGTTGTTGATGATTATATCGCCAAAAAAAATATCCGGGGAATCAAAGAGTTAAAATCAGACCTGCCCGTGGTTCGCTTTGAACAGGCGGTCTTAAGACAAGATCCGGAAACAATCCTTCAGTTACAGGATAAAGTGAAGTTGGACCCGCGCAGAAGCAAGATAATTGTAGACGCCTATATTCAAACAAAACAGTACAAAGCAGCCAATACTTTTGCCCAAACATCCGGAGATGCCGATTTGCTGCATTATGCGCTGTATAAAATAAATGAGGCGATCAGCCGGTAACAGCAGGAAGTGATGGAAACTCCATTCCATCTTTAAAAAATGAGTAGGACAAGCCTTACCGGGGATGCTAGGAACAAACTCAGATGGAAAGAGGGTTTGTTTTATGCGCCGGTTTCCGAAAGATACCGCTTTTCAGCAGCAGATAATTCTTCATGGCAGAGCCGGACAGGAAGAATATCTGGCAAATCTGCACACGGAAACAGAAGAGCAAAAAGAACTGTTCAGCCCGCCGCAACGTTTTGTGAATAAGCGATTTCTCTAAGCCCCTTTTAGCTGATCATGTAAACAAAACAGGCGGGTTGCAACTAACCCGCCTGTTACGATCCCAGGTGCCTCAAAGCAGCAACAGCCACTAAGATCCAGCCCGCAATCAGAGAAACGCCGCCGATTGGGGTAATCGCCCCCAATACCTTAACATTGGTGAGAACCATCACATAAAGACTGCCGGAAAAGAAGAAAATACCTGCTAAGATCAACCAGCCCGCGATCTGGAGCGAAGAGGCGTTTTCACCTGCTTTGGAAATCAGGAGGCCGATGAAAAGCAAAGCTAATCCGTGGATAATATGGTAGTGGGCCCCGGTGTTCCAATAGGCCAGCATTTTGTCTGTCACTTTTCCTGCCAGGCCATGGGCGCCAAAAGCTCCAATGGCAATGGCGAGAGCCATATTGATACTGCCCAGGAGTACAAACAGTTTCACGTTAACAACCTCCTTTTCGTCGAAAGGGTAGAATGTTTCTCCGATGTCCTGAACTGATATCTAACGATTAATATAACACAGTTGTTTGATTGATCGTTAAGCGGTACCGGGTCAAGTATTACGGATTCGGGAAAATATTGAAAAGGAATTGAAGGCTTAACAGATCCGCTTCCAGTGTATTATTACAAAAATGTGAAAATGAACTTTTTATTCTTGACAAAATGGGATATTATCATTAGAATATCCTCTTAAATACATCCTTTTGAAGTAAATATCATCCACCTGTGAAGGGAAAAGTACCCGTTTTACGGACAACCAGAGAGGAGAACTCTCAGGCTGAAAGGTTCTCTATGTTACGGATCGGGGAAAGACACCCGGAGGTTCTAACCGAAAGCCTGTTTTGACAAGGTTAGTAGACTTAGACGTATTCCTGGCGATAACAGGACAGAGCGGGAAATCGTCCATCGATTTTCAAAAAGGGTGGTACCACGGGATATTTAACATCGTTAAACCAATCTCTCGTCCCTGACAATAAGTCAGTGGCGGGAGATTTTTTAATTTCAGAGGGGCGGGAGATTTGTCTCCTGTATTGTAAAACAAAAAAGTGAGGAGGTTGTCCCTATGACTTACCGGGCGCCGCGCGGAACATTTGATGTGATGGCAGGGGAAGTAGAAAAATGGCAGTTAATGGAAACTCGGGCGAGGGAGATCTGTCGCCGCTTTGATTATAAAGAGATTCGCACTCCTATCTTTGAAATGACTGAACTCTTTCAAAGAGGAGTGGGAGAGACAACCGATATTGTTGAAAAAGAGATGTATTCATTTAAGGACCGGGGCGACAGGAATATTACCTTGCGACCGGAGGGAACGGCCGGAGTTGTACGAGCATTTGTACAGGATAAAGTGTTTGCACAGCCGCAACCGACTAAATGGTTTTATATGGGACCGATGTTCCGCTATGAAAACCCGCAGGCAGGGCGTTATCGCCAGTTCCACCAGTTCGGCGTTGAGGTCTTTGGCAGTGTTGATCCGGCTCTGGATGCGGAAGTGATCGCGCTGGGAATGAAATATTTTGAGTCGCTCGGAATCAAAGGGGCGCGGGTTGAGATTAACAGTGTCGGAGACCGTGATTGCCGCTCTGTTTATCGGGAAAAGCTGATTGAATATCTTGAGCCTTATAAAGATCAACTGAGTAAACATGATTTATCACGCCTTTATCGGAATCCATTGCGGATTTTAGACAGCAAAGATCCGCGAACCAAAGAAATTGTGGCCGGAGCGCCTTCCATTTTGGATTACTTAAACGAAAAAAGTGAACAGCACTTTCAAGCGCTGCAGAAGTACTTAGATCTCCTTGGTGTGCCTTATGTCGTCAATGATCGGTTAGTCCGGGGACTTGACTATTATACTCTTACGGCATTTGAATACATGGTTGATATCCCCGGAGCCCAGGCAAGCACAATTGGCGGCGGCGGGCGGTATAACGGGCTGGTAGAAGAGTTTGGCGGCCCGGAGATGCCGGGAATGGGATTTGGCATCGGCTTGGAGCGGGTACTTTTAGCATTAACAGAAGAGGGTGTCCGGTTGCCCGTTGATACGGGAATCGACTGTTATATCGTGACCATGGGTGAAGAGGCAAAAGCGCATTCCTTAAAAATCCTGCAACAATTGCGAATGGCGGGCTATTCGGCGGACCGGGATTATTTGGATCGAAAGATCAAGGCCCAGATGAAAGCAGCCGACCGTGCAAAGGCCCGTTTTACCGCGATTCTGGGTGACGAGGAGTTAAGCCTGGGTAAAATTCAAGTCAAAGAAATGGCCACTGGGGAACAGGAACTGGTTGAGATCAATCAACTAACCGATTACCTCAAACAAAAATTAAGCAAGGCATAGGAGTGGTTTGAATGGAAAGTGTTCATCGTACACATCAGGCGTCAAAATGTACGAAAGAGATTGTGGGGCAAAAGGTAACCTTAAACGGTTGGGTGCAAAAAAGGCGCGATCTCGGAGGATTAATCTTTATCGATTTGCGTGACCGCTCAGGCATTGTGCAGGTCGTATTCAATCCGGAAATTTCACCTGAAGCCGTCCGGGTGGCAGAAAAGGTGCGGAGTGAGTATGTGCTGTCTGTCACCGGAAAGATTGTGGCCCGATCTCCGGAGACGGTTAATCCGAAAATGGCTACCGGAGAAGTAGAGGTACAATGTGAAAAGGTGCATATTTTCAATCCGGCTAAAACACCGCCGTTTATGATTCAGGATCAGGCAGAGATTGATGAGGCGGTTCGCTTAAAATATCGCTACTTAGATCTGCGACGCCCCAAAATGCAACAAACTCTTTTCATTCGCCACCGTGCGATGCAAGTGGTGCGCCGCTTTCTGGATGAGCATGGGTTTATTGAAATGGAAACACCGATGCTGACTAAAAGCACCCCTGAAGGGGCCCGGGACTATTTGGTTCCCAGCCGCGTTCAGAAAGGCTCTTTCTATGCACTTCCCCAATCCCCGCAGCTGTTTAAGCAATTGTTTATGGTTGCCGGAATGGAGCGGTATTTCCAGTTTGCCCGCTGTTTCCGTGACGAAGATTTGCGTGCCGACAGGCAGCCGGAGTTCACACAAATCGATATTGAAGCCTCTTTCCTTCCTCCGGAAACATTTCTTTCCATGATGGAAGAGATGGTGTCCAGGCTGTTCAAGGAAACGATCGGTGCAGAAGTGAAAACTCCGTTTGAACGTTTAACTTACCGGGAAGCGATGAACCGATTCGGGTCTGACAAGCCGGATTTGCGTTTCGGAATGGAACTGATCGATCTGTCAGAAGTGCTTCGCCAAACCTCTTTTAAGGTATTCGCCGGAACGATTGCCGGCGGGGGGCAGGTGAAAGCGATTAATGTAAAAGGCTGTGCCGGATGGAGCCGCAAAGAGATAGATCACTGGGGGAAAGTGGCAGTACAGTTAGGAGCGAAGGGATTAGCCTGGCTTGCTTTCAAAGAAGACGGAGTAAAAGGTTCTGTGTCCAAGTTCCTGTCTGAGCAGGAAATCACGGAGATCAGTAAAGCCACACAGGCGAAAACGGGTGACTTGCTCTTCTTCGTCGCTGATCAGGCAAAAGTGGTGGCTAATGTGCTTGGCGAGCTTCGCCTCCGTATCGCTAAAGAATTAAAACTGATCAACCAAAACCAGTTTAAATTTGCCTGGATCACTGAATTCCCGCTGCTGGAGTATTCCGAAGAAGATGGACGCTACTATGCGATGCACCATCCGTTTACGATGCCGATGGAAGAAGATATCCCGTTGTTGCGAACGGAACCGGGCAAGGTACGGGCCAAAGCTTATGACATGGTTTTGAACGGTTATGAGATTGGCGGCGGGAGCCAGCGCATCTATCAACGGGAAGTGCAAGAGCTGATGTTTGATGCCCTGGGTATTTCTATGCAGGAAGCGAAAGAAAAGTTCGGGTTTCTCCTGGAGGCATTTGAGTACGGGGCTCCGCCTCACGGAGGAATCGCTTTTGGCTTTGACCGGATTGTCATGCTTCTCTGCGGCCACAGCAATATGAGGGAATGTATCGCCTTTCCGAAGACAGCAAGTGCCAGTTGCCTGCTGACGGAAGCCCCGTCGCCTGTGGATGAGAAACAGCTGGAAGAGCTGAATATCTGCTTGCGGGAGCCGCAAAAAACAGTGTAATTCTTTGTTCCCAAAAGTATCCTGCTCTTGAACTCCTGTCTCAGATTTGATAACATAAAATCACGAAGAAGTCCTGCGATGTTCGTGTTCCCTGACGTTTTGTAACCAACACCTTTACTTAGGGAGCTCGGGGTCATCTGTGCTCGTGGCAGCCGTTCGTATGAGCGGAACCGCAAATACAGGTGCAGAGCACCCACCTGCGAGAGAGCAGGTTCAAAACTAAGGAGCACGGCATAACGGGGCTCTTTTTTTATGCGCATTAAGATGCTGCTTTTGGGGAATTTTCTATGAAGGAATATGGTATAGGCAGGCGAAATGTGATGAGGATTGGTGTGGATATTGACGGCACAATTAAAGATACGCATCGGGCGGCTGTGGAAGTTTACAATAAAGAGTTGAACCGCTCCGTCCGGGTTGAGGATGTAACAGATTTTTACTTGGACCAGGCCTACGGCCTGACCCCTCGGGAAGGAAGAAAATTATGGAGAAAGCTGGAAGATCAAATCTATTCGCTGGGGATTCCTCTTAATCATTCTGTAGAAGTTCTGAATGAACTGGTGAGAATGGGTCATGAAATCTATTTTATTACCGCACGTCCGGGAATGAGAAAAATCGTCGATGTCACAAAAGAGTGGCTAAAAAAACATGGTTTCCCATATAATGGTGACAACTTAATCATGAATGCCCAGGATAAAGGAAAAGTGGCAAAAGAAATTGGCATTGAGCTTTTTTTTGAGGATGCTCCCAACCATTTGTTAACGTTGCTTCAAAATCGGATTCCTACCATCATTGTTGATGCTGTTTACAACCGCGATTTTCCACACCCGCTCAGACGGATCCACGATTGGCGGGAAGTGTATGAGATTGTGGATGCAAAGAAACAGGAGAGTCATGGCAATCATTCTCATTCAAATAAATAAATGTTTTCTACATGAAAGCAAAAAGATAAACTCGGCCATTCAAACGAATGTTGAATGCTGAGTTTATCTTTTTGCCCCAATCTCAGACCAGTTCATTTTTCATTTTTATCTCATTTTTTAACTTTTCTTTATGCTTCTCTGCTTCGATTTCAAATCGATACAGATCAAACGTACACTTTTGAAATTCCTCCTGATCCGTCTGTTCCAGACATTTAAGCAGTTTCAACAGAATTTCTTTGAGCAGAGGACAATATCCGTGTTCTTCCGCCATTTTCCGGGATTGTTTATACCAGACCGCCGCTTCGGAGTGTTCTCTTATTGCCAGAAAATAATCACCCATTGCGGTTAATACCTCATTATTTCTCAGAGAGTCAACAGCTTCCTTGGTCTTGCTGATGGTAATTGCCTCATCCAAAAATTTTTTCGCCTCTTTATATCTTTTCTGTTTGATGTGTAACCGGGCAATTTTTGTATAGGTGGTGATAAGCAGGTACTGCTGGTGTTTTTTGATGCGGTTTTTTAACTCAACGGCCATGAGAAAGCAATTTTCTGCTGTCTCTAAGTCCTGGATATTCATATGTATTTCGCCCAGCAATGTTAATAATTCAAGGGCTCTATCAGGGATTTTGTTTTCACGGGCAATCATAATTCCCATCATAGCGTATTCCATCGCTTCCTTATACATTTGAGAATCGTTGAGAAGAGAGGCCCGCAATTCAAACATGTTGATAATCACTTTTAGACTGGTGATTTGATGCAGATTCTTCCACAACTCTTTCAGGATTTCAATGGCTTCTTCATTTCGTTTCATTTTATCCAGGTACATCGCTTTATTGACAAGCAGATAATAGTAGATAACGGGTCTGTCACCCTTTTCGACAAAAGCCTTGATTCCCTCATCGGTGTATTTCAGCGCCTGCCAGAGATCCCCTTTGTCGTAGAAAGTGATACGGGCGAGATCTCTGAGGCTGGCGGCTTTAAGATTAGTTTTTACCAGTTCAGGGGTTTCATCGACAATGCGAATCGTCTCCCAGAAGTGATTCTGAGCTTTGGTGTAATTTTGTTTGTGAAAATAACATCTGGCTTTCAAATATTCAATGGTAGCTGCAAATCGCTCTGTTGTATCCGCATCCAGTTGCCTCAGTTTTTCCAACCCTTTATCAGGACTGATCAAATCGATTGCGGTTTCAATGCAGTTGATCTGTTTAGTCTTTTTTTCCAGTCTCTGTTTTTCTTCCTGAATGAGATCAGGAAATTGCATCATGTCTATCTGCAGTTTCCCGCAGAGATGTTTGACCTTTTCCTCGTTTACATTGGAGCGTCCGCGTTCGATACTGCTGATGGTTGAGGGGGAAATCTGGTCATCGGCCAGGTCCTCCAAACGGAGACCCTGCTCTTTACGCTTTCGGCGCAATATTTTACCCAGTTGAATAAAGTCCAAATCTTTCAAATTATCCACCTCCAACTTAATCTTACAATATTTTTCCTCTGCTAGAAACAAATTTTGCAGTAATTTTTTAATTCCCGATAAAATTGCGAAGAATTATTCGCAACAGCAAAGGATTGATCTTAAAAATCGGCTGTTGTCATGAAATTATCACAATCAGAAGCAGGAACAAAAATATTTTTTAATATTTGAATATTTGCATTAAAAAATGTACACTTATAACCAAAGAAAATATTGCTTTTGTAAGTATTTAAAGCATTGATCAGCTGTTATCGAAAAAAGAATGATTTTATTTTTATTAGAAAAGGAACGGTTTTTACGTTTTGAAAAACCGGGATCAAGATGGGGGGGAAATGTAGTGTTAGTAAGGGATATTTTGGGGAAGTGGAGATCGTCAGGACGGACTGCAATCATTTATAAGGGCGGGAAAATTTCTTACCGGGATCTTTACGAACAGTGCAATTACTACCATACTCTTCTTCAGCGTACAGTTACCAGTGACGAGGCAAGAACTAATATAGGCATTTTCTTACCCAACTCACTTGATTATGCAATTGCTTATTTCGCCGTCTCTTTGCTGGGCCGGATTATCGTCCCCATTCATGTACACGCGAAACTGAGAGAGATGATCAGTACGATAGATTATTGTGATGTTGAGTGGGTGATCACGAACTGTGGGCATAAAAGTAAATTAACCGGGCCATTGACGGGGACCGGGCGGTTAAAAATTTTCGATATGGATGAGTATCGGAAAGAGCCACCGTACGACAGGGAACGGGAAACGGATGAAATTGGACAAGCAGTACCCGGCCAAGAAGAAAATGTCGCTATTTTGCTCCATACATCAGGCACGACCAGTTACCCGAAAAGAGTGATGCTGACACATAAAAATTTACTCACAAACATCCGCTCCAACATTCATTCTTTGAAACTGACTGAAGATGACCGCACTTTGATTTCCCTTCCTATGAGCTTTGGATATTGCCATACGGCTCAATTTCTGACTCATCTGTATCTTGGTGCCTCGATCGTGATCATGGATGGGATCTTCACACCCCATAAGTTCTGTCAACAGGTTCAGGAAGATAAGGTAACCAATTTTACCGCTGTTCCTTCCTTTATTCTTTCCCTGCTGTCTTATCAGAATCTCTCTCAATATGACCTCAGTTCTTTAAGAATCTTATGCTTTGGCGGGGGAAGAATGCCGGCAGAAAAGCTGCAACAACTGCAAAAGAAGCTGCCTCACATCGGATTTGTCCAGACTTATGGACAAACGGAGGCCTCCCCGAGAATCACATGCCTCCTGCCTGGTGATTCCCGGAGCAAGGCTGGTTCAGTGGGAAAACCTATCCCTGGTGTGCAGGTAAGAATTATTAATACAAGCGGTACGGATGCGGCTGTCGGAGAAGTGGGGGAAATTATCGTAAAAGGCGACAACGTCATGAAAGGTTACTATAAAAGGCCAGCAGAAACGGCCTCGGTGATCAGGAACGGCTGGTTATATACCGGCGATCTGGCCAGATATGATGAGGAGAAATATATCTATTTGGTTGGCAGGAAAAAGAACATCATCATCAGCGGAGGACTGAACATCTACCCTGAAGAGATTGAAGAGTTGTTATTGAGCCACCCCGCTGTCAAGGAAGTTTGTGTTAAGGGAGAAGAAAACAGTTTGCTCGGGGAAGTGCCTGTCGCTTATATCGTTCCGAAAGAAGGTTCGCCGATCCGTGAAGATCAGCTCAAACGGTTCTGTATTGATCAGCTTGATATACATAAAGTGCCAAGAAGGGTGCAACTGGTAAAAAGCCTTCCGAAAACACATTCGGGTAAAGTGCAGCGATATGCAATCAAAAGCTAGGGCGTGAGAGTATGGCGTGGTTCATTTTCGATTTGGACGATACATTATTGATTACCTCAGCCATTTACGAAAAAGCACGTAAAGAGTTTGCCCAAACTCTGATTGATGCAGGGGTTGAACAATCCCCAGAGGAAATTATCCAACTGCTTAATAAAATTGATTGGGAGAATCGAAAAACATTGGATGTATCCAAAGAGCGGCTTGTGATTTCTATGTTTCAAACCTATTGCATACTGATGAACCGTCACGGATTAAAGGTTGAGGATGAAGCCAGAGATGTCTTTGCAGCAATTATGCAAAAAGTTTATAACCATCGCTACCGGCTTGTCTGGTCGGCCCGAAAAGTTCTTACCGAGATGAAGAATAGAGGGCATCGGTTAATTTTGTATACGCGTGGTGATGAAGATTTACAAAAGAGAAAGATAAAGGAAGCCAGGCTGAACGAATTCTTTGAGCGAATTTTCATTGTATCGAGAAAGAGTGTCCAGCAATTAGAAACCATTTTGCACAGCGTAGGCATTCAACCAGAAGAAGCCTGGGGAGTTGGCGATGAGATTTTAACAGATGTGGAGCATAGCCTGACGCTTGGCATGAAGGTGATCAGAGTTTGGGGATATCATGAGCATGAGCCGGCAACGCTGCCGGAATCGGATCGGCTGCACAATATTAAGTCACTTGTACATATCCTCCCTCTTCTCGACCAAATTGAACAAATAGAGAAAAAGGGTGAGGCGCGATGATTTTTATTGAAGGAAATACAATGGATGAAATACAGGAGATGGTGATCCGCAGGCTGTTGGAAAAGGGACAGCGGGTGAAACCGCGGGGAATGTGGATCCACGAATTGACGGCATTCGGATTTCGGCTCAACTCCCCCAGGTCCCGGCTAATTTACAATCCGGCCAGAAAGATGAATCTTATGTTTGCTGTGGGTGAATGGCTCTGGTATTTGCGGGGCAGTAACCGCTGTGACATCATCAGCTACTATAACAAAAGATACCCCGATTTTTCGGACGACGGAAAAACTTTACACGGAGCTTACGGAAAGCGTTTGTTTTCAGATGAGCTTACAGGCTTTGTTCAATGGGAAGCGGTTGTCCGGTTGCTCAAGAAGGACCCTGATACGAGACAGGCTGTCCTGACCATACATGTTCCGGCCGATCTGTCTGTTCCTTCAAAAGATGTTCCATGTACTTGTTATATTCAATTTTTAATTCGCAACCGCAAATTGGAATGCATTGTCAACATGAGATCAAATGATATCATCTGGGGCACCGCCTACGATGTGTTCAGCTTTACGATGCTTCAGGAAGTGATGAGCCGCGAACTTGGTCTGGAAATGGGGCCCTACAGCCATTTTGCCGGAAGTATGCATATTTATGACAGACATTTGCCGATGGCTGAGGATATCCTTTGCACATCTGCGTATGAATCCTGTGAAATGGCGGAGATGCCGACCGATCCGTGGCCCAGCCTCAGAAAGCTGTTGGAGATTGAAGAAAGCTTCCGTCTCCATGGGGTTGTGGATGGTACTCTTCAAGAACCCTACTGGCAGCATTTTGTGAATATCCTGCAGGCCCACTCAGCCTGGCGGCGCGGTGATGAACAACAGCTGGTCTCCATGATGAAAACACTGCCCCAATCCTATGCCGCACTATTGCCAAAAGCATTGGTTACCAATTAAAGAGAAGATAGAAGGGGGGATATGAATGTTTGATGACCGGATTGCTCGGGCTTTTGGTATTCAGCCTGCCGGGGTGATCGCCCTGGAGGGACGGATGTTTATGTCCAATTACCGGGTAAGGGATCAAGGCGGGAAATGGTTTTTTATCAAATGCTGTCCCAGCCAGCAAGAGGTTTCCCATTTGAATCTGCAACAGAAGATGCATCGCCATTTGCGATCTGAATTGCTGCCAATTCCTGAAATGATTCCCACACAGGACGGAAAAAGCGGCTTTGCCTATAAAGGAAGGCTGTTCACATGTTTTCAATTTATCCCCCATGATGAAAAAGCCAACCCAAATGTGAAGGGAGCGGGGGAAATGCTTGCGCGTCTCCACTTAAGCATGAAAAGATGCGACATCAACGGAACGCCCTGGCTGGCTTCATTGCAGGATATTCATCAGATAAAAGAGCGGCTGCTTCCCTGGCTTGAGGAGTTACCTTTAAAAGCGAAGACAGAATTAGATCATCAGATCTGCCGTGAAATACCGCTGATTCAAAAGAGCTTTATGGAGGCGGAACATCTGGCGGAGTTTCTCAAGTCCGGCAGCCAATGGATTCATGGTGATTTTAACCCCAATAATGTACTCACATCCTGCGGGAAAATTGTTGCATGCATCGATTTTGGGGACATGTCCTGGGGTCACCCGCTGGAAGATGTAGCCGATGCGGCACTTATGTATTTCAGCGTCGGGCAGACAAACGGAACGATCCGGGTAAACCCGGAACAATGTGTACAGTTTTTGCAGGGGTATGTTAGTGTCAATCAACTGCACACTGCCGGGGTTGAGTTGTTGCCAATAATTCTCCAGGCCAGGTGTGTCCGCCGCCTTGCCTATTTCGCTGAGAATTACAGATTTTATTCGCGGATGAAAGATGTACAGAGAATTTTGAAAGGACTGCTGTTTTTTCTGCGTTTTTATGAAGACCACCCGAAAGTGATGGACAAGCTTAAAAAAAGAATGAATAAGGAGGAATACCTGTGTTGGAAAAAGTGATTGAAGTTTTTCGCTCCCTCGATGTTCAGGGGGAGATTTCCGAAACAAGTTCATTGTTGGATCTCGGCTTTAACTCCCTCATGATTATGGAACTGGTTATTTTACTGGAAGAGAAACTGAGCTTTCACTTTAAGGATGAAGATATTACGGGTGATAACTTTCAAACCGTTGGCAGTATATTGTCGATTCTGGAAAAATACGTGGGTATTGGGGTGTAAGAGTTGGAGATACCTGTTCAATTTGATTGGAAAGGTTCTTCATTATTGGGAATTCTGCATCAAGTGAGCCACTTTCATGCCCCTCTCATTTTTTTTCTGCACGGCATACCCGGTGACCGGGTAGATACCCGGCGCCTCCCGGTACGCATGGCTAGAATTCTGCAAAAACGGGGCATTGCCAGTTTGCGGATTGATTTTTATGGATCGGGAGTCAGTGACGGCTGCTTTTATGAAGTGACGCTTGATCAGCAATTGGAGCAGATTTTGTTTTTGATAAAAGAGATTCGCAGTCGCCGCATGTCAGGGGGGCCAATTGTATTGTTGGGATTTAGTGCAGCGGCTAAGACGGCTTTAGCTGCTGCTGAGTATGAGCGGGATCTTGCCGGGGTCTGCCTGTGGAACGGGATTGTCGCCAGGGAACAGATGGAAAAGAAACATGTGATCAGGCGCTTGTATCGTGTAAATGGTCAAATGGTATTTAATATCGGTTATGGAGTATGGCTGAATAAAGATTTGCTGACAGAGAGTGATAAGTTTACTTTTTCTGATGAGCGCCCTTTTCCCGACCTCCCGATCCTGGGAATTTACGGGAAGCTGGATACATTGACGCTGTCCAGCCGCGGCTTGCTGGAGCGCAAGGGATGTTCGGTACAATTGATTCCGGATGCTGACCACCTGTTCACGCGAAGCTGTTGGGAATCCGCTTTAATGTCAAGAACGGAAGAATGGTTAATCCAACTGTTTGGGATGAGATAAGGATGGAACAATTTTGGTTTGAGAACAAGGGACAAAAGCTGCTTGGGATTTTGCGGCACCCCGGCCGCGGCTCATTCGACTGGGGAGCTGTTTTTTTACATGGTTTTGGGCAGAACAAAGCAGGCTCATATTTTCTTTTTACGCGTATGGCGCAAAAGCTTTCTGAATTCATTCCTACATTTCAATTTGATTATCGCGGTTTTGGAGATAGTGAAGGAGAAACGGAAGATGTCAATCTGGATGAGGTCGTCTCAGATGCGGATGAAGCGATTGTACAAATAAGGGAGAGAACCGGCTGTAAGCACGTTGTATTGATTGGTGCCGGGTTTGGCAACTGGGTGGGGGCCCAGTGCTTGATGAAAGGCACAGGGTCAGCCATGATCCTGTTATCCCCTTATTGCAAAGAACAAATCAAACCATTGCTGCTCTCTTTCTCTGTGAAACAATCCGTCGTTGATACGTATGATCTGGGCGAGTGGGGCACCGACAAAGAGGTTACCCTGTTTTTTGAGCGGATGGGGGGCGGGTTAAACCGATCAAGGGGGATTCGGATGCAGTCCTCATTTTTGAATGCACTGGCAGAAACGGATTGTTCCATCTTAAATGAAAGTGAAAAGCCCTTGCTTGTTTTCCGGGCCAAAGGAGAAGAGCAGGTGCTCCAAAACCCTCTGCAAAACACAATTGTGTTGGAGAATTGTGATTTTCGTTTTATGCACCCGTTAGAAAGGGATAAAATCATTGCTGAATCAGCCAGATGGGTGAAAGGGTTAACAGGGGTGAGAATATGACGATTCTGTGGTTAGTGTATATTGTTACTTTGCTGTGGATATTGCGTGATGCCTGGGTATTAAATCTGAACATCTGGCGATCCCTGAGTTGGAGTCGTAAATATGTCCTGGAAAGTGCTGATGAAGGGACTAAGCCCAACCTTCTCCTATTTATCCCTGTATTGCGGGAACAGGTGCATCTGCGTGAAGTGATGGAACATATGGGCAGCCTCCCTTTTTCGGGCCGTAAACAAATTGTTCTGATTACCACGGAAAGGGAAATCGCGGAAAACGGAGGAAATCAAGCAGGGACAACACTGGAAGTGGCGCAAGAGCTTGTAGCCGAGTTTGACCAAACACATCCCGGCCTTTATCGCTTGATTCATTGCCCATATGTCATCAGCAATAAGTCAACACAGACCAATTATGCCCTTTCAGTCATCTTGCAGGAAGGAGAGTGGGATGCCCGGAAAACATATGTGGGCTGTTATGACGCAGATTCCCGTCCGGGAAAAAACACCCTTATCAGTTTACAGCATCTGGTCACAGAAGAAGAAAAGAAGAACCGGGGGTGGCCGATTGCTATTCAACAGCCCAGTTTGTATCTGAAAAATTTTTTCGGGGTTTCCTGGTATTTAAAGCTGGAAGCTCTGTTTCAAACCAGATGGGTTCTGGGACATGAGATTAGAACCCAGCGCCGGTCAACGCAAATGCATTCCGATTGGAATCCCCCATACGCGTATTGTGTCGGGCATGGCATGTTTATCCGCCTGGATTTCCTGCACCGGACAAATGGTTATCCTGACCCTGTTGATGATGTGCCAATGGGATTTCGCTTAAATTTCGCCGGAATTCCCATCCATCCGCTGCCTACGTATGATTTGTCCGAAGTGGCACCATCTGTATCTGAACTTGTTGCCCAATCAGGCCGCTGGTCACTTCCATCGTTTATAATCTGGCAGGAACATAAAAAAACCAAAAAAATTTTGCCCGTAAGATCAGTTCGTGCCGGGGTTCTCCTGGTGAAAGGGATGATCGATTCATTTACATGGGTGCATGTTGCTCTTCATTTTATTTCCCTGCTTTGTTTATTGCTGTCAGGGGCAGATACAAAACTTCTTTTGCTCACACTGGCGGCTGTCTATCTGGACTCGGGGCTCGGCATCCTGATGATGCTAGGTTATCTGCCTGGCTTTTCGGATGATGTTCCCTGGTCTTATTCGCGATTAAATCCGTTTCTGCAGATGTGGTTGTTGATCGCTTCCCCCGTTCGCGGAATGATTCGCGGTTTAGGGCCGGTATTGGGGATTTTTGTCTGGTTTCGTTTAATGAGAAAAGGTGTAAACTTTCCCAAAACAGAGCGTGCCCCGTTAAAACAGAAAGGGAAGGCGGTGTAAATCTGCGGATGGATCAATATTCAGCCAGTATTATTATCCCCGCCTATAATCAGGCTTCACGGCTGGAACTGACCTTGCTCAGCTTTAGCCATCAAATAACCGGCGGGAATTTGAGGTTTGAGATCATAGTTGTAGATGATGGTTCAACGGATGATACGGCGGAAGTGGTAAAGCGTTTTCAACAGAATCTGCCGATTGTCTATATTTATCAGGAAAATAAAGGGCGGGCAGGAGCGAGAAATACCGGTATCAAAGCGAGTAAGGGAGAAGTTCTGCTTTTTTGTGACGCGGACCGGCCGGTTGTGAATGATTGGCTGCAAAACCATATAAATATCCATAATATTGAAGTGCCGGTTGTCGGGGTTGGTGAGATCAAAGAGTTTTTCTTTTCAAGACTGGAGAAGGTTCACCCGATGCTCAGTGACGCCATGAAAGAAAATTTTAAACCGTTCCGGCGGCTTGCCCGTCCCTACAGCTATTGGGAATGTGTAAAAAAGACGTTTGACAGGGAAAATATTTGCCGCAGCAGCGTTCCATGGATGACGACACTGGCGGGAAATCTGTCAGTCAGAAAATCTTTGCTGGAACAGGCAGGGCTTTTTGATGAGGATTTTAAAGGGTGGGGGTTTGAGCATTTTGAGTTGGGCTACCGCTTCCATCAGGCAGGGGCCAGATTTAAATATGTTCCAGGCGGGATCAATTATCATCTTGCACATGAGAGGGAAGAGAATTTTTATCAGGAACAAATCGACCGCAGCATGAACCTTTTTTTGCGTAAAACGAAGGATTCCCGTGTTTCTAAATTGTTTGCTTTTCTGCGCGGGGAGATGACACTGGGGGATCTGGATGACTTTTTTTTAGAGGGAAAGACAACTTCTGATTTGCCGGAAGAAGTGAAGGGAACAAGGTTTGTGGCACCTCTTGCCAATTTCTAGTAAACAGCCGCTTCCCGGACTGCCTTTCCACTTATACAGAACCAGAAAGTACGGGTTAACATCTGTTGTACATAAAATCTGTGGGGTGCAAATAGTGGAACAACCCATCGACCTGATAAAAAAGGAAATCATTGAAACGATTCAGCTGAACCTTGGGGTCAAAGTGAAATCTTCTCAATCGATTAGCCGGGGGTGGTTGAATTTTAAGTGGAAATTAAAAACTGATCAGGGAGTATTATTTGCCAAGCAGTATCATCCTGATCGGTTTACCCCAAAAAAATTGGAGGACATCAAAATAGCTTTGGAAATTCAAGCAAAACTGAATCATTACGGAGTTGCTTGTCCGAAACCTTATGCTCTTGATGATACTTACCTTATGCAAACGCCAACCGGAACTTGTTTTGTTGTGATGGAATTCAGTGAGGGAGAGTTAGTCGGTCCGGGGAAAGTGAATGTGGATCAAATTTATGACCTGGGTAAAGCAGCAGGCTATATGCACCTGGTCTTGAGCCGGTTTCCAAAAGGAAAACTATTCTGGATACCCTCTTATGAGGAGTTATTGGAAAAGTGGGATAACCATTGGACAAATGCCCAGTTGCAACAAAGATCTGACCGGGTATTATGTGCCTTGGAAAAACAAAAGAAGCTGCTCGATCAAATTGATATGGAATACTTCAAAGAGTGCCGGCAAGGCTGGGCGCACTGGGATCTCTGGGTTGATAATATCCTGTTTTTTCCTGAAAAAGTGGCAGCAATTTTAGACTTTGACCGGATGAAATATGTTTTTCCCGAGCTGGACATTTCACGGGCCATTCTCTCCTGTGCCTTTTCACCCGAAACGGGAATGAATTTTGAGGCGGTAGCTGCTTTTCTTGCAGGATACAACCAGTATCTTCCCTTCCCTAAGAAACAGCTGGCTCGTTCTCTCAGATTATCATGGTGCCAGGAGTCATCCTGGTGGATCACTCATGATATTGAAGAAAGATCCGAAAATCCGGCAAGATTTTTTGAGGAAATCATTTGGATCAGTGATCATTGGCATGAGCTGGAAGAGATTTTTGCATCAGTGTGAAAACCATGACGGAAGGGCTAAAGAGGTGATCAAATGAAGATTCGTAAAGCGATTATTCCCGCAGGCGGACTTGGTACCCGGTTTTTGCCGGTGACGAAAGCTCTGCCGAAAGAAATGTTGCCGATCCTCGACAAGCCCGTCATTCAGTTTATAGTGGAAGAAGCGATTACCTCGGGAATCGAAGATATCCTTATTATCTCCGGGCGGAGCAAGAGGGCGATTGAAGATCACTTTGATAAATCATACGAACTGGAATCGATTCTGGAAAAACGGCAAAAGTATGATCTTCTTGAAGAGATCCGGGGTATTTCGCGGGTAAATATCCATTATATCCGTCAAAAAGAGCCGAATGGACTGGGGGACGCTGTGTTGCAAGCACAGTCCTTTATTGGCAAGGAACCGTTTCTTCTGATGCTCGGGGATGATATTGTAGAAACCGCAGACAATCATCCTCCTTGCGCGAAGCAATTAATGGAACAGTACGAACTTCAGGGCTGCCCTGTTATAGGTGTGAAGTCGGTTTCACCGGACCAGGTTTCACGGTACGGCATCATTCAAACAGATCAAGACACCATCACCGCAGGAGCAACGGCCCGGGTTCTTGATCTGGTGGAAAAACCGGCACCTGGGGAAGCCCCTTCAAACATTGCGATCATGGGAAGGTATGTTTTAGATTCTGCGATCTTTGATATCTTAGCTTATACGCCGGCAGGGGTCGGGGGCGAGGTTCAACTGACCGACGCCCTGAGAAAATACAATCAAACCTCTTCTGTCCTCGCTTATTGCTTTCACGGGACGCGGCATGATATCGGTACACCCCTCGGCTTTTTAAAAGCCAATCTCATGTTTGCGCTGCAAAATCCCGCCTATCATTCAGAAGTTATTTTTTTTATGGAAGAGCTCTTACGGAGAGAAGGGTGTTTGTTGCAAAATGAATGAACTCCGTCTTTTATGGTACATACAAATGATGTTGTGAATAATATCAATTGCGAATATAATAGGTATATACAATATATCAACTATACATTTAAAGTGTGACCACAATATTGGATAAAGGCGAAGGAATCGGTTTGTTAGGAAAAATTACAGCTAAAAAGTGATCGATTTGATTCTAATTAGTTGAAGAAACCCGATGGAACACGATAGAACCAGAACCGTATTAAACATTTGTAGGCAATAGAGACTGCTGACATAGAAAAAGGTTAGCAGTACAAGGGGGTTTTTCATGTTTACTGACAGAATCATAAAATCATTTAATGAATTAGACTACGTACTTTTCAATTATATTAGTCAAAATGCAGAAAAAGTTATTTATATGCGCATCAGAGAACTGGCAGCAGAGACTCATGTTTCAACTGCTACGATATTACGCTTTTGCAAAAAACTTGATTGTGAAGGCTTTTCCGAATTTAAAGTAAAGTTAAAGCTTTATTTAGAAAAAGAAGCGCACATCCATTTGAAAAGCACCCGGCATACACTGACAGAATTTGTGGAACGAACGTTAAAAGGCGCTTTTGAATCTTATATTCAGGAAACCGCTGACTTAATTTCGAAATGTAATCAGGTGATATTTTTAGGTATTGGAAGTTCGGGAATAATGGCCCAATACGGGGCAAGGCATTTCTCAAGTCTTGGTACATTCTCTTTACATATAACAGACCCTTTTTTTCCTATTTATACCCAACAATTGAATGCCAGCGTTACGATTGCCCTGTCTGTGTCAGGGGAAACGCCGCAAATTATTGATCTTATCAAAAAGCTTAAGGAAGAAGGAAGTACCATTGTCAGCATAACTAATCATAAAAATTGCTCAATCGCGAAAATCTCGGATTTAAATATAGCCTATTATGTCACAGAGGAGTATATCAATGATTCCAATATAACTACGCAAATACCCGTGGTTTATATTTTGGAGTCAATCGCCCGTGAACTGCACAAAATAAGACATTCATAATTGTTTACCGGGGCTTGATACTATAAAGATCTTACACTTCAAAAAATGAAATTGTTCAAAGGAGGCTTCAATCAATACTAAGTTTTTTCAATATGAAATGAAAGATTAAGTTTAAGTTGCTAAGTCTTTAAATAAAGGACTTACGGCTTTTTTATTTTTGGTTAAAATTTAGAAAACAATGTGTTACAAACGTGTAACAGGTGACAAAGAGTGTTACAAAATACAAGATGCCTGAACCTTATTTACTCTTATTTTGAAAGCGTGTACATTTAAGCGGAAAGGAGTGATACAATGTTACATCAAAAAAAAGACAGTTTTCCAGATGGTTTTTTATGGGGGTCGGCTTCGGCTGCTTATCAGGTGGAAGGAGCCTGGGACCAAGACGGGAAAGGCCCGAGTATATGGGATATCTATACGAAAATTCCAGGTACGACTTTTAAAGGGACAAATGGAGATGTAGCCGTAGACCATTATCATCGATACAAAGAAGATGTTGCCTTAATGGCAGAAATGGGATTGAAAGCCTACCGTTTTTCCATTGCTTGGAGTCGTATTTATCCTGAGGGGAAAGGAGAGATTAACGAAAAAGGTTTACAGTTTTATGATAATTTAATTAACGAATTGCTGAAGTATCACATTGAACCAATTGTAACCATATATCATTGGGATGTTCCACAATCGTTAATGGATGAATACGGTGCGTGGGAATCACGGGAAATCATTGAAGATTTTAATAAATATTGCATTACTCTTTATAAACGGTACGGAGACCGTGTAAAGTATTGGGTTACATTAAATGAACAGAATGTATTTATTGGTTTGGGTTACCGTACCGGCATTCATCCTCCGGGAGTAAAAGATGTAAAGAGGATGTATGAAGCCAATCACATTGCAAATCTCGCCAATGCGAAGGCGATTCAGTCCTTTAGAAGGTATGTGCCAAACGGAAAAATCGGCCCAAGTTTTGCTTATGGACCTCATTATTCCTTCACTTGTCACCCGGATGATGTGTTGGCTTGCGACAATGCGGAGGAGTTCAACAATCATTGGTGGCTGGATATCTACTGTTGGGGAAAATACCCGAAAATGGTTTGGAAATACCTTAAAGAAAGAAATCTGGCTCCAACTGTACAGGAAGGGGACTGGGGTTTATTGACTTATGGACGGCCTGATTTCATTGGGGTTAACTACTATCGTACCAGTACTGTCGAAATGAATCCTTTAGATGGGGTAGGAGAAGGAACAATGAATACGACTGGAAAAAAGGGGACAATGGAAGAAAATGGAATTCCGGGGCTGTTTAAAACAAAGCGAAACCCCCATTTAGAGGCAACAAACTGGGACTGGGAAATCGACCCGACGGGTTTACGACTGGGTCTTCGAAAAATAACAAGCCGCTATTCATTACCTATTCTGATTACAGAAAACGGATTAGGCGAGTTTGACAAACTGGAGAAAGACGGGACGGTTCATGATGATTATCGAATTGATTATATTCGTTCGCATATAGAGGCCTGTCAACATGCGATTACAGATGGAGTTGATATATTGGGCTATTGCACTTGGTCATTTACCGATATTTTGAGCTGGTTAAACGGTTACCAAAAACGTTACGGTTTTGTTTATGTAGATCGGGATGAACACGATGAAAGAGATTTAAAAAGAATAAAAAAGAAAAGCTTTTACTGGTATAAACAAGTGATTGAAACAAATGGGGAGAATTTACATAATCCTCAATTATCAGTGAGTGATTCTAAATCATTTGATTAAGGAGGAGAGTTTGATGAAAAAAATTTTATTAGTATGTGCAGCAGGGATGTCAACTAGTTTGCTAGTCAATAAAATGAAGGATGCTGCCAATGAAAAAGGTGTGGAAATCGAAATATTTGCTTTGCCTGTATCAGAGTGCGATTCAGTAGCAAATGAAGTAGATGTGGTGTTATTGGGACCGCAAGTTCGGTATCAAAAGGCCCAAGTAGATGCGATCATAGGCGGAAGAGTTCCGGTCGAGATAATTGATATGAGGGATTATGGAACGATGAATGGGAAGGGGGTATTGAAAAAAGCTTTAGAACTTATGAAATAAAAGGAAAATGGTCTTAAATAAAGGGGGTATAAGAGATGGGCTTTATGGCCACGTTTGAACGATTTATGGAAAAAACACTTGTGCCGGTAGCAACAAAGCTGAATTCGCAGCGGCATATAGTTGCCATTCGAGATGCATTTATTCTTGCTTTCCCAATTACTTTAGCAGGTTCTTTGATTGTTTTATTAAATTTTGCCGTATTATCTCCGGACGGGTTTATTGCAAAAATGTTATTTCTGAATAAATTATTTCCTCACATCGCGGATTATCAGCATATTTTCACCCCTGTTTTGAATGGTTCAACGAATATTCTTGCTATGTTTATTGTATTTCTTGTGGCACGCAATATTGCGATTGCTTTAAAAGCGGATGATTTGCTTTGTGGATTAACCGCTTTATCGACGTTCTTTATTATTTATCCTCCGTACAAAGCAGTAGATGGGGAAAACTTTTTATCGACCCAATGGTTAGGGGCACAAGGTTTATTTGTTGCCTTAATTGTTGGTCTAATCGTCGGTGAAATATTTAGTAGATTATCGAGATCAAATAAGCTGCAGATTAAGATGCCGCCGGCGGTACCTCCGGCCATTGCCAGAACATTTAAGGTTTTATTTCCGATCATTATCATTACCGTAGGGTTTTCAATTGCGAATGCTATCATAATAGCTTTATATCCTAAAGGGTTGCACGAATTGATTTACACCATGCTTCAAACCCCGCTGAAAGATCTTGGTTCCAATATTTTCTCGCTTGTTATTTTAGCTGTCGTAACCAATCTGTTATGGGTATTTGGTATTCATGGACCAAACACATTTGCAGCGATCCGTGAAGCAATGTTTGTGGAACCTAACTTAGAAAACTTAAATTATGTCGCGGCACATGGCTCTGCCTGGGGAGCACCGTATCCCGTCACATGGGCAATCAATGATGCATTTGCCAACTATGGAGGGTCAGGAATGACGCTTGGATTACTGATTGCTTTATTCCTTGTGTCCAAGAGAAAAGACTATCGGGAAATAGGGAAGCTTTCAGTTGCACCAGGGTTGTTTAATATTAACGAACCTGTTATTTTCGGTCTCCCGATTGTATTAAACCCTATTCTGATAGTGCCGTTTATTCTTGTCCCGGCTGTAAACATTATCATCGGTTATTTCGCAATCCAATCAGGATTAATCCCGCCAATTGCATACCAAGTACCGTGGACGACACCAGGGCCTTTAATTGCTTTCTTTGGAACAGGCGGCAACTGGATTGCCTTAATTATCGGTTTTGTTTGTTTAGCCGTTTCTACTTTCATTTACTTGCCTTTTGTAATGGCGTCTAACAAAGCAGCAACATTAGGAAATAACCAATCTCCGGCAAACGAAAAATGATCTATCAGTATAACAACGGTATAACAAACAATGATAATCAGCTTCCATCAGTGCGGATTGAAGATATCACCCACTAATGGCGGCTTAACTTTAATGAAAACATATAGAGGGAGTTTATTTTCAAAATGGAAGGAATGGAATTAGTCGCCTTTAATATTATTAGCAACGTTGGAACTGCAAAGAGCATGATAATGGAAGCCCTGTATGCATCCAGAGAAGGAAAATTTGAAGAAGCGGAAGTCATATTGAAAGAATCACGGAACTATTTGTCATTAGGACATAAGGCTCATGCTGAATTAATTCAAAAAGAGGCATCCGGGGAGCATCTTCCTTTTTCTTTATTGATCATGCATGCGGAAGATCAAATGATGAGTGTAGAGACGATCGCAGATCTTGTTGCTGAGATGATCAATATGTATAAAGAAATGAACGCCGTTAAAAACATAGTAAATGATCGTTTAATAAAGTAACGATGAAACATGAGTGGAAATTACCGATATTAGTACAAAACCAGTGAGATGCTTTAAAGAAGAATTGGAAATGGCACAATCTCCTGGAACACGTGCAGAAGTTGCGAAAAACTGGAAGGATAATTATTTGAATTATAAAAAGATTCGAACCAAATATAGTGATGTAACGTGCAACTTAATCAATCCATCAACAATCACTTAGGAGATATTCAGCCCGTTAACACCATAAACAATGAATCCGATTTGCAATATGCATTATGATTCAGCAGTAGAAGTGAACTGTGTCATCACAAAAGACGGTTAAAACCTATTGGAGTGGGAGATCTTCCGGTTTCTATACCGGGACTCATGCAGCAAATTAAGTCTTTTGAGGGGGTGGTAGCTGAGGCTGCGATTATAATACGGCGCTTGCAATGACCATCTATCCGGTTCCATCAGGTGAAAATAAAAATTTGGGAGGGTAAAAAATGCTCAGGAAACTTTTGTGGGTAATTCCATTATTAATCGCATTTTTGACTCCGTTGCTGATTAAACCCGGTATTTCCAATGCTGTGGGTATCAGTGAAGCAAATCAAACACTTTTTGGTCCCAATGTCTATATTTTTGATGATTCCATGTCGGATAACGAAATCCAAAACATTTTAACTTCAAAGTTTAAGGCTATGGAAACCAATCAATTTGGCAGTGAGAGATTTGCGTTTCTCTTTAAACCAGGTTCATACAACGTGGATGTCAAAGTAGGTTATTACACAACCGTAGCCGGTTTGGGACAAAATCCTGATGACGTGAACATCACCGGCGGGTTCAATACTGATGCGCAGTGGTTTAACGGTAATGCGACCCAAAACTTTTGGCGATCAGTTGAAAATTTCACAGTAAACGAATCAGATGGTTCATCGTCTCGATGGGCTGTTTCACAGGCAGCACCTATGAGACGCATGCACTTTAAGGGGAATTTGGATTTGTTTGATTTTGACCAGTGGTGGAATGCTGGTTGGGCCAGCGGAGGATATATCGCCGATTCTGTGATCGATGGAAATGTTGTTCCCGGGTCACAGCAACAATTCTTTTCCAGAAATAACAGTTATGGAAACTGGAATAATAGCGTTTGGAATACGGTACTTTTGGGTGATGAAAACCCGCCACCAAACGTAAACACATTTCCGGAACCGTCTTATACCGTTATAGATAAAACACCGGTTGTTCGGGAAAAGCCGTATCTTTACATTAATGATTCGGGGCAGTATAACGTTTTTGTTCCGGGTCTCCAAACGAATACCCAGGGGGTTACCTGGAAGAATGGTTCTACACCAGGACAATCTATCCCCATTGATAACTTTTATATTGCAAAACCAGGTACATCGGAGGCCGCGAGTATCAACGCTGCACTAAGAGCAGGAAAGCATCTGTTATTCACCCCGGGCATTTATCGTATTAATGAACCAATTCAAGTAAATAATCCAAACACTGTTGTTTTTGGACTTGGGTATCCTACATTAATTCCGGAAAACGGTGTTACTGCAATGAAGGTTGCTGATGTAGATGGGGTAAAAGTGTCAGGTCTTCTTTTCGATGCAGGAACAGTTAATTCCTCTTCATTAATGGAAGTCGGTCCGGAAAACAGTTCAGCTGATCACTCCGATAACCCGATATCCTTACATGATGTTTTCTTTAGAGTAGGGGGAGCCGGTGTTGGGAGGGCCGACATTAGTCTTAAAATCAATTCCGATGATGTTATTGGCGATCATTTCTGGATCTGGCGTGCAGATCACGGTGATGGGGTTGGTTGGGGTGTAAACACTGCGGCAAACGGACTTGTTGTAAATGGAGATGATGTCACGATCTATGGTCTCTTTGTTGAACATTATCAAAAGTACCAGACGGTGTGGAACGGGGATGGCGGTCGGACATACTTCTACCAATCTGAGATTCCCTATGACATACCAAGTCAGGATGCCTGGATGAGTCAAAACGGTACCGTTAATGGATATGCTTCGTATAAAGTGGACGATACGGTGACCTCTCATGAAGCTTGGGGTCTTGGTGTCTATTCATACTTTAGAGACGCGCCTGTAAAACTAAATAGTGCTATTGAGGCCCCTGATAATCAAGGGGTGAATATTCACCATATGACTACAATATGGTTGGCTGGTGTCGCGGGAAGTGAAATTACGCATGTAATTAACAACACTGGAGGACGAGTTTATGCAAATTCACCAGCCAGTGCGATGAGGCAAACTGTTACAGAATTCCGTGGCAGTGGTACAGGTGGATCAGAGACGGTGTTAGACCGTACAGGATGGACAGCGACGTCATCTGTTACAAGTGGCGATGATCCAAACAATATACTGGATGGGGATTTGAATACCCGGTGGACCACAGGCCAACCAATGAAGCCAGGGCAATCTTTAACAGTGGATATGAAAACAGTAAAAACCTTCGACCGGATCATCATGGATTCTGCGGGAAGCAGTAACGACTATGCACGCGGCTACGAGGTATATGTTTCCAATAACGGTGCGTCCTGGGGCAATCCGGTTGCAAGCGGAACGGGTCGAGGAGCGAAAATCCAGGTTGATTTTCCGGAGCAAACCGCTCGTTATATCAAGGTAGTGCAAACCGGAAATGCTTCATATTGGTGGTCTGTTGTTGAATTTAACACGATTAAGATCAACTAAGGCAGAGGCAGTGATTTTAGACTCCATTTATTAAGTTCAACTGGAAAAAGGCCGCTTTTGTGCTGTAGAAAGGGAACAACTTTATTTGTACTGAACACAAGATCTACGGTCACTATGGCATTGATCTGAATACGATTAAAGAGCTTCGTTTTTTTAGTCAATTTGGGGCTGACCCAAAAGGTCAATTTCAGTGACTTAATGGGAGAGCCCCTTTCCTCATTTTAAAGCCGCGGATCAGCAAGCAATCGTTCCATCTCTTCCTTATGCTTGGTCTCGTCCGCGATAAAGTCTTCCAACTGTGTTTTTAGTTCAATATCATTCACATTTTCTGCTTGTTCCACTCGTTTGGTGTAACGGGAAATGGTATCCACCTCAGCTTGTAAGGTGATTTGCAACATTCCTTTTACGTCCCGCTGGGGAGTAATGGGTTTGGCGTCTACAACGGGTTCGCCACCCAGTGAGGCAATTTTTTCCGCCAAATATTGGGCGTGTTTAATCTCATCTTGCGCTTCATTCATAAAAAAGTCTTTCAGTGTGAGTCGTGCAAGTCCCGATACCACGGCTGCGTTGTAGATGTATTGGTGGATGGCAGTCAATTCATAGGCTAAATCTTCATTTAAACCATCAATTAGTTCCTTTATGTTTCTTTCCATGATCGTTCTCTCTCCTTCGCAGGATTTCATTTTTACCATTCCCACAAGAAGAGAAATCATACAGACATTTACAAGGTTTTTACTCGCCATTTTTCACCCAGCGCATAAATTCTTGTAATTTACGCTCATAGCCGACGGAAGCAGGATGATAAAACTTTTTGCCCAGATGTTCATCAGGCAGGTATTGTTGTTTTACATAACCGCGGGGAAAGTTATGCGGATAGAGATATCCTTTGCCCCTCCCCTGTTCTTTTGCTCCGTGGAAGTGGGCATCCCGCAGATGGGGCGGAACTTCGGCGCCGGTTTCTGTTTTGACTGCGGCGATGGCTTCGTTAATTCCCCGCACAACAGCATTGCTCTTGGGAGCGGTCGCGATGTAGATCACAGCTTGTGCCAGAGGGATCTGTGCTTCAGGCAAGCCGATGACATCAACAGCGTGAGCGGCCGATGAGGCGATCAACAATGCGCGCGGATCGGCCATGCCCACATCTTCCGCAGCGTGAATAAAGATACGCCTGGCAATAAAGCGGGGGTCTTCCCCGGCTTGCAGCATCTTGGCGAGATAGTAAAGGGCGGCATCCGGATCAGAACCACGCATGCTTTTAATAAAGGCAGAAACGGTATCATAATGATTGTCGCCACTTTTATCGTAACGGATCACTTTTTGCTGGATCGACTCTTCAGCCACTTCCAACGTAATCACTCGCACCCCTTCCGCATTCGGGGGAGTAGTCACAACGGCGAGATCCAGTGCATTTATGGCATTGCGGCTGTCCCCGCCTGCTGTATGTACAATGTGCTGAAGCGCTGCCTCTTCCACATGCACCTGATAGTTCCCCAGGCCGCGCTCTTTGTCTGCTAAAGCACGCAGAAGAATGGTCTTCATCTCTTCTTCCGATAAAGGGTGTAACGAGAATAAACGGGAACGCGACAACAGGGCGGCATTAACCTCGAACGAGGGGTTTTCTGTTGTCGCCCCGATTAAAATAATTGTTCCGTCTTCCACATGTGGAAGGAGTGCATCTTGCTGGGACCGGTTAAAACGATGAATTTCGTCAATAAATAGAACAGTACGCTGACCGTGCATGCCAAGGCGGTCTTTGGCTTCTTGAATTACACGGCGCAGGTCGGCCACACCGGCTGTCACTGCATTGAGCTGTTCAAAAAAAGCTTTGGTAGAACCGGCAATCACCCTGGCCAGAGTTGTTTTGCCGGTTCCCGGCGGGCCGTACAGAATAATTGAAGACAGTTGATCTGCTTCAATGGCACGTCGCAACAGTTTTCCCGGTCCCACGATATGGGATTGTCCCACGATTTCATCCAGCGTCCGCGGGCGCATGCGGGCTGCCAACGGTCCCTGTTTTGCGGCCTCCTGCTTTTGCCCAAATTCAAAAAGGTCCATACTCTTCTAGCCTTTCTACACTTGATCAGAGTTATGCTCAACTTTTATTATAAACCTACTTAAAAAATTGTTCTATTTGAATCGGAGCAGGAAAATATTCTATCCCCATTTATCATCATGTGATAAACTGAACTAGGTAATGTTGTAACGAAAAAGAAGGGTTTATGATGCAGGGACAATTAAAGTTGAATCGGCAAAATACATTGCCGAACGGGCCGATGCGTTTAACTGGTTGGTTTTATCGTCTTGCTTTCTTTTTTATTGGGCTCTGGATCATGGCGGTCGGGACAGTTTGTACGATTCAGGCAAACCTGGGGGTGGCTCCATGGGATGTTTTGCATATCGGGCTATCGAAGGTTACCCCTTTATCGATCGGTGTTTGGTCTATAATCGTGGGAGTGTTTTTGGTGGGGATCACCTGCTGGATGGATCGCCGCATCCCCAGATGGGGAACCGTCCTCAACATGATTTGTTTTGGTTTGTTTCTCGATTTGATCATGTTTTTTCATCTTATTCCCCAGGTTCATGAATGGTGGTCAAGAATTCTTTTGCTGATCATAGGGATTTGCCTGTTAGCGTTTGGTGCCGGTTTGTACATGTCGCCAAAAGCGGGGGCGGGACCGCGCGACGGATTGATGATGGCACTGTCGAAGCAGTCCGGCTGGTCGATTCGCCGTGTTCGTACTATAATGGAATTGACAGTTGGGATGATTGGGTGGCTATTGGGTGGGCCTGTTCACATTGGTACACTCTTTTTTTGCTTTTTAACGGGTCCGATTATGCAGTTTTCCATTCACTTCTGCGACAGGATTTTGCAAACGTGTTTGAAAAGAGGTGTTATATTTGAAAATATCCACGAAAGGCCGTTACGGGCTCACAATCATGATGGAACTGGCAACGAAATACGGGAAGGGTCCCATTCCGTTAAAAAGTGTTGCTGAAAGACATGATCTATCGGAGCATTATCTGGAGCAGCTGATCGCTCCTCTGCGAAATGCCGGTCTGGTGCGGAGTGTACGCGGAGCTTATGGCGGGTACAAACTGGCTAAACCCCCAGAGGAGATTTCAGCCGGGGATGTGATCCGGGTGTTGGAAGGCCCGATCAGTCCGGTGGAGTTCACTGAGGAGGAAGATCCGGCACGGCGGGACTTGTGGAAACGCATTCGCGATGCTATCGCCAATGAGCTGGATACAACTACACTTGCATCTCTTATCAATTTCTCCAATGATGGAAACAATGATAACTATATGTTTTATATATAGCAGGTGAAAACAATGGCAATCTATCTGGATCATGCCGCAACCACACCGATTCACCCGGATGTCAAAGAGGTAATGCTTCCTTTTCTGGATGAATGGTTCGGCAATCCGTCAAGTATTCATCAATATGGACGCACGGTCCGCATGGCCATCGACCGGGCGCGGGAGCAAGTGGCGTCTGCTTTAAACGCTGACCCTGCCCGGATCATCTTTACCAGCGGGGGAACCGAAGCGGATAATTTCGCGCTGTTGGGTGTGGCAGCGGCTTACTCGGAACAGGGGAAGAACCATATAATCACATCACAGATTGAGCATCATGCCGTGTTGGATGCATGTAAATATCTTGAAAGAATCGGTTTTGATGTGACTTATATTCCCGTCAACCACCAGGGGCGTATCGAGACAGAGGCCTTAAAACAGGCGATTAACTCCAAAACAGCTTTGATTTCCGTAATGTACGGGAATAATGAAGTGGGTACTCTCCAGCCGATTGAGGAAATCGGAAACCTCGCCCGGGACCGGGGAGTATTGTTCCATACGGATGCGGTACAGGCGTTTGGAATCGAAGAAATTGATGTGAATGGGCTTCCCGTCGACCTGTTGACCATTTCCAGCCATAAAATCAATGGTCCCAAGGGATCGGGCGCTTTATACCTATCCAAAAATGTGAAGATTGTGCCACGGTTATTTGGCGGGTCGCAGGAGCGGCGAAAAAGACCGGGAACAGAAAATGTTCCGGGGATTGTCGGATTTGGGAAGGCGGCAGAAATCACTGCGTCTGTCCGGGCGGAGCACCGTAAACAGATGTGCCTTCTGCGCAAAGCTTTATTAAAAGAGCTGGACCAGGAGCGGGTTCATTATGTAGTGAACGGAGACCTCGAATATTCCCTGCCCCATATCTGTAATCTTAGCTTTCCGGGTACAGATACCGAAACCTTACTCATGAACCTCGATCTTGAAGGGATTGCCTGTGCCAGCGGATCCGCTTGTACCTCGGGTACACTGGAAGTGTCCCATGTCCTTGAGGCCATGCATTTAAGCGATGAGGTAACCCGGTCGGCGATCCGCTTCAGTTTTGGCAGAGGAAATACTGTAGAAGAGATGAAAGAGACAGCGAAAAAAACAGCTCAAATTGTCCGCAGATTAATGAAAGAATCATAAAGGGAGCATTAAAATCTTTTTGAACCAATATGCCTGCGGTTTTTGGGTGAACCATGCAACCACCTTCGCTGAAGGGAAAGGGAGAGGAGAATCTAATTCATATGAAAGAGATGGAGGACTGGGAAAAAGAGCTTGATAATATCGATTGGAAGACTGTTCTTGACGATATTGACCGGGCTCTGGCGGATAACTTGGCGGCAGAACTGGGTTTTCCTTCCTTTGAACGTCTGGAGCAGGCTTCGGAACTGGTTGTAGATCAATACTATGTCACCCATTTGTCAGATGGGCGCTGGGCCTGGTGGAACCCACAGAACTACGCGCATGAAGATCCGGCATATTTTTCTGACAAACAAGAGATAACAGCATTTATCGCCGATTTCCTACAACTGGACGAAAAGAAAATGGTTCAACTTCAGGACGGGTTGAATCAGGTCATACAGACAAAGCGCTGCCGCTGTTGTGAACATGAATTTAACCCGGCTGACCCTGTCCGCCGAGACTGGGATGCGGGGCAGGAACAGAGTCAGTTTTGCTCAGCCGAATGTGCTATGGAAACGGTTCTCAACGAAATGAAAGAAGACTTTGACCGCTAGTCAGATTGAAATAACGCAAGAATGGATGGACAAAGTCTCATCTAACAGTGGGAACCCTTCCCGCATTTTCGCTCTTAGAACTTCTGCCCGCGCAGGGGGGACTCCTGCTTTGCCCGGAGAGTCCCTGACCGGACATAATCTTTTTGTCGTCAGCCTTTGAATGACCTCAAATGGGGTCATTTTTTCAATCATGCATGGATGAAAAGGTGTGAGGAGATGAGCCAATCGCAATTAGACCTTTTCACTGAAAGCTTTGTCAAAGGGTCCTTTGTGCAAGAGATCTTTTATAACGAAGAAAACGGATATGGCGTTTATCTCATGCAGGTAACAGAAGCTTCTGACTCATTGGATGAAGAGGAGATCACAGTGGTGGGACATTTTTTGCGTCCCCATGAGGATGAAGTGTATACCTGTTACGGAGAGTGGAGGGAACATCCCAAATTCGGCCGGCAATATCATGTGAATCGGACTAAGAAGGAGCTTCCGCGGTCCAAAGAGGCTATTATTAAGTATCTGTCCAGCGGACTGTTTGAAGGGGTTGGGAAAAAAACAGCAGAAAAAATTGTGGAGCATTTGGGAACGGAGACGCTTGAAAAAATCGCAGTAAATCCTGAAGTGCTGACGGAAATTAAAGGGGTTACCTCTGCCCGGGCACAAAAGATTGCAGATAGTTTGCATGAGCACCATGCTCTGGAACAGGCGATGGTATTTTTGTATCAATTCGGGATCGGACCTGCCCTGGCCTTAAAAATTGTGCAAACATATAAACAACAAACCATTTCCCTTATTAAGGAAAACCCTTATCGTTTGATTGATGACATCGACGGGGTGGGATTTCGCCGCGCAGACGAAATTGCCCGTCAGCAAGGCTTAAGTGAAGATTCTCCGGAACGGTTTCAAGCGGCAGTGATGTTTGCAATCAAGGAATCCTCATTATCACAGGGACATGTTTATCTCACTTGGGATCAGCTGAACGATGAAGTGAATGAACTATTGGGAGAAAGTGCAGCTGAGCTTTTTACCGATGAGGAGCGCAAGCAGTCTTTAGCGCAAATGGTGGATGAAGAGCGGGTGATCAATGAAGAAGACCGCTATTACCTGCCTTCTCTTTATTACGCTGAATACGGCCTCGCCATGCGGGTAAAAGATCTGTTAGAACAGGAAATGGAGACCGATTTTCCTGTCGCCGATCTCTACCGGGTTGTCGGCGAAGTGGAGGAAGAGTGGAATATCAGCTATGCAGATCGGCAACGAGAAGCGATGATTACCGCTCTTTCCTCCCCACTGATGATTTTGACAGGCGGGCCCGGAACTGGCAAAACGACTGTAATCCGGGGAATTTGCCAGATGTTTGCCCAGTTGCATGAGTGTTCCATCAACCCCAATGATTATAAAGGAACAGAAAAACCATTTCCCATTCGCCTGGCGGCTCCGACCGGAAGGGCAGCCAAGCGGATGGCGGAAGCAACGGGATTGCCGGCGATGACCATTCACCGTCTCCTCGGATGGAAGGGGGATTTTTTTGAGCATCATGCCGATGCCCCCATTGAGGGTTCACTTTTAATCGTTGACGAAGTTTCCATGTTGGATATCTGGCTGGCAAATCAACTATTCCGCGCCATCCCCAGGGGGATGCAAGTGATATTGGTTGGTGATCAGGATCAGCTTCCCTCAGTGGGGCCCGGCCAGGTACTGCACCATTTGCTTCAAGTCAAAGAGATCCCCAGAGTTGAATTGACGGAGATATTCCGGCAAGCAGAAGGCTCCTCCATCATTCGGCTCGCTCATGCCCTGAAAAACGGAGAGACGCCTGATGATCTGCTAATACCGCAGTCGGACCGGCGCTTTTTTCCCTGCAAGAGGGACCAGGCGGTTTCGATTATTTTGCAAACAGTGGTAAATGCAATTCAAAAAGGGTATACTTTGTTCGATGTGCAGGTATTAGCCCCGATTTACAAAGGGCCGGCTGGTGTGGACCGTATAAACCAGGAGATTCAACAGGCGCTGAACCCCAGAGACCCCGGCAAAAAAGAGGTGTCCTGGGGAGAGTGGACTTTTCGTCTCGGCGATAAAGTGCTGCAACTGGTCAATCACCCCGAACATCCTATCTACAATGGGGATATGGGGATTGTCTCTGCGATTGATGAACAGGCCGGGCCTGACCGTCCGGCTCTGTGGGTACAGTATGACCGCCTGGAAGTTCCTTACAAAAAGAGCCAGCTCAACCAAATTTCCCTGGCTTATGCTTGTTCTGTCCACAAAGCGCAGGGTTCTGAATTTGCGATTGTTGTTTTTCCCGTTTTACACGCTTATCGTCGTATGTTAAAGCGAAATCTGATTTATACGGGAATCACCAGAAGCAAATCTTATCTGATCATGTGTGGAGAAAAGGATGCCTTTGTGGAGGGCATCAAACATCAAAAAGGCGAAGAGCGAAACAGCCGTTTACAGGATTTGATTGAAGAAGAGTGGTAACGTGAAGCATGATGCGTTAAATGGTAACAAGTACCCTACATGCCTTCCGAACGCTAAACCATACTAAGAATAGCGAAGGGAGGCTGATTCCTTTGCGCAAATCCCAGGAAGTGATTGGTCTTTCCGTCGTTCATCTACATTCTGGCAAAAAGCTTGGAACGGTTTGTGATCTTCTGTTTGATGGTTCCCAACAGCTGAGGGGATTGCTGGTCGAAAATGGTTCTTTCTTCAAAAAACGGAGGTACATTCCTGCTGATCGTGTCACATCCATCGGTAAGGATGCAGTGATTGTGGACAACAAAGATGCCATTCTTCCCCTCGACCCGATCGTAGAACAGTGGACTGGCATCCTGTCAGGGCAAAAAAAATTAAAAGGGCGTTCCGTGCTTTTATCCAACGGTTATGAAATCGGCATGATTGAAAATGTCTATTTTTTGGAAGAGATGGGGACCCTAATAGGGTACGAAATCTCGGACGGTATTTTGAGTGACCTCAGACAAGGGCGTAAAATGCTTAAATCGTCTCAGCCCCTCATCTGGGGAGAAGATGTTTTGATCGCACCGGCTGATCAAGTTCAAGTACAGGATGCCAGATAAAGGAAGGGAAGACCCGTGCTTTTTCGATGTCCGAACTGCAATTCACACGACCTGGGAAAAGTAGGAACAAACCAACTTTACTGTTGGCATTGTTTTGTTGAAATAACAACAGAAAACGACCGCATCTCCTCTGTTTATCAAGTGGAAGAAGATGGGAGCCTGAGTTCGTTAAACGACCTGTTTCTTGATGATCCTGACCAGTCTTATTTGGTCTGATCAAGTACCAAGGGGGGAGATTCATGAGCCGGCAAACCATTGCCACAATCCTTTTTGGAAGCTTGTTGGCTTTCCTTGCATCCCGAATGATACGGTCCAGAAACAAAAGAGAAATGATTAGATGGACGGCATCATTCTGGAGGGGATTAAGGCGTAACATGTTCTTCGACCGTATATTTTCCAAGGCGATGAGCAGACAATGGTTACGTCGCTTCCAACTGGTGAGGTAATCCTGGTGACCTCTGGACTTTTCGTCCGGAGGTTTCTTTGTGCGGCTGGCAACAAAAATCGATTTTTATAGAATGATTTTAACTATTATCCTGAAAAGTATCAGAGTCTTCCCAGTTCAGTAAGTAATGCCTCAAAAGTTTGATATCTTTGATAAAAGTAATTTTAATGTGGTGCATGATTCATTTTTTTACGCCAAAGCAACACCCTTACACATCAGATTCACCATCCCGCAATTTGAGGAAGAAAACTTGATATCTTCCCAGTGATATGTACGATATTGCCGACCCGAATGACTTTGCCGTATTCCAGACTGAAAGTGAGATCTTCGCCATTTTGAGTCTGGAATGTTACCACCATCGCTTTTCCGATTTCATGTAACGGATGGTAGTCAAAATAGCAAAATGAATTGGTTTCGTCGTTTTCCAAATAGTCATTTTGAAACGGTTGTGAACAGGATTTGATCGAACATTGGGGGTTATTGGTAAAGTCGTTCATAAAGGCTTGTACCTCTCCTTCTGGCCCCTCAACTTTCAGCTTCAACACGAAAATCGCCTCATTTTTTTATTAAGCAGTTTAAAAAGTTTTTTGGTATCCATCCATTGACACCTGTTATTACAAACTCATGAATCGAAAGATCACTTAAATTATAATAACAATTATCAAAATTAATCAATATTTCCGCCGATTTAATCCCCGAATTGGAATTGTCAGATGAAATTGAGAAAGCAGAACGAAGAATCCGGTTTTTTCAATTGTTACCATTAGTTAATTCTAAAGTCTGGTTCAAATTGGCTAAGTGTTATGATAATCTTGAACAAGAGGAAGAGCATACAATGTGCACAAAAAAAATGTACTCCCTCCAATTTGAATTAAAAGAAAGTGAGGATGACTTTTATGAGGATCTTTAATTTCCTCCCTGAAGATGATGATGATACCAGTTATCGTGTTTGATCGACTGTCTAATCATTTACAGTATATAAAAAACTCAGCGTGCGAACATAACAAATGTTTGGACGCTGAGTTTTTTATATAAGGGGGTTTATTGGACATAAAGAAGCTCTTTTTTCATAATCTTATGGGTAAACTGTTCCCATATGGGGGAGTTCCAGTGTGGAGAGCCTTAATCACGACGGCTGATCCGGTCAGAATTGGTATCGGTTCTGCTGGGAATATTATTTTTATTATTGCAAATAAGCCCGTACATTTTCAGCCTTTTTGCATTTTTTTAGGCAGTGTTGGGACCTTTTTTATTGCTATAAAGGCGGCATCATGAATGTCATGAAATATTGTTTCTGGGTAATCACAATTTGAACAAGGGCGATCTAAAATGACTCCTTTTACTGCCTAGAAATCAGTCTGCTGTGTACTTTTGAAACCGGGGGTTTTTTTCTTCAGCTTCAAATTAGCCTGAGTATATTTTTCCTCATTAAACTCTTGTTCGCTTTTTGCTACGACAATGGTGGCAATTCCATTACCAATTAGATTGGTAATGGCTCTGGCCTCAGACATAAAGCGGTCTACTCCAAGCAATAATGCTAACCCCTCAAGCGGAATGGTTTTCATCGCCGCCAGCGTAGAAGCTAATACGATAAATCCGCTGCCTGTAACCCCCGCGGCACCTTTAGAAGTAATCATTAAGATCCCGATAATGGTGATCTGTTGCCAGATGGTTAAGTCGATATTAAAGACCTGTGCTAAGAATATTGCAGCCATTGACAGATAAATGGAGGTGCCATCCAAATTAAAGGAATACCCGGTTGGAATAACTAAGCCTGTAACCGATTTAGAACAACCATATTTTTCCATTTTATCCAGCATACGTGGCAATACGGATTCTGATGAAGATGTTCCCAGTACAATTAAAAGCTCTTCTTTAATGTACCGTAAATATTTGAGCAAACTAAACTTATATACTCGACAGATCGCAGCTAACACAACAAATATAAACAGAGCCATGGTAATATAGACAGATAACATTAATTTAGCAAGAGGAATCATGGAAGAAAGTCCATATTTTCCAATGGTAAAAGCCATTCCTCCAAAAGCACCGATTGGAGCGATTCGCATTACCATGCCAATGATTTTAAAGAAGACTTGGGATAATTTTTCCAATATGTCAAGGATGGGCTTTTTAACCTTCTCTCCTAATGTAGCCATTGCAAAACCGAATATCACCGCAAAGAAGACAACTTGTAATATATCTCCCTCTGCAAATGCTTTAAATGCATTGGATGGAACGATGTGAATGAAAAAATCAACCCAATCCATTTGTTCACCTTTAGCGGTATATTCGGAAACATCCCCTTTTTGCAATGTGTCAGCATTAAGACCTGCTCCGGGTTGAACCATGTTAGCTACAAGTAATCCAATGAGAAGAGCAAGCGTGGTAACGATTTCAAAATAAAGCAGTGCTTTCCCGCCTACACGACCCACTTTTTTCATATCCCCCATATTGGCAATCCCTAATACAATGGTTAGAAAGATAATGGGGGCAATTACCATTTTGATTAAGTTAATAAAAAGAGTAGCCAGAGGTTTCATTTCTTCTGCTGTATCCGGCCATAAAACCCCGATAATAACAGCCAGTACAATCGCCGTCAAAACTTGGAAAGTAAGGTTTTTGAAAATTTTCTTCACTGATTCTCCTTCTCCTTTTGAATATAATGATTAGCCAAATATGACCTGCAAATTAGTTTTCTTCTAATAATTCTTTAACTAATCTATATAATTGCAAAATACGTAACCGCTTTCAATTATCCTTGAGTTTTTAAAACACCTCCTATCATTTTTGTCTATTATGTTACGAGAGATTGGATATTTCGTATAGTATATGTAAGTAAGAAAACTATTTTGTAACTAAAGTAAGTAAAGCACCCGGCTAGATCCCGGGTGCCTTTAAGTATATCTCAACTCTTTTGGTATTTCGTTCATTTAAATAATATTGATTAACAGGACGACCGACCGTTCCATAGCTCAAGTCAATGGACAGAAATCCGATTTCCGTTAAAAACTTCAAATATTTGCGGATGGAGACGCGGGTAATTCCAACCTTACCTGCAAGCTCTTCTGCCGTAAACCCTTTGCTTTTTATTTCAAAAATGGAGTTCACTACGTGGCGTAATGTCTTTTGAGTCAAACCTTTTGGAAGCTGCGGAGAAATTAAATCGGTTTTGTTCTGGTAAAGTAAAAGTTTGTCAAGATCTTCCTGGGTTAATTCCTCTTGTTCTTTCGTGAATTCGTGTTCTTTTTGATACATCCTTAAAGCGGAATTTAGTCGTTCAAACTCAAACGGCTTGATCAAATAATCAACAGCCCCAAGACGCAGTGATTTTTTGATGTTTTGAATGTCATTGGCCGCGGAAATAACGATTACATCAATACTTTTCTCTTTTTTTCGGATTTCCGTCAACAATTCTAAGCCGTTTTTTCCAGGCATGAAAATATCCAACAACACCAGATCTGCTGGTTTTCTTTCTAAAAACAACAATGCCTGGGATACATCTGATACAACTCCAACACACGTAAATTCGGGTATAGATGTGAGATAACGTTTGTTAATTTCCGCTACCATCGGATCATCTTCCACAATCAGTACTCGTATCACTGTTTCTCATCCTCGTCTTCATATGGCAGTTCTACCGTAAATATTGTCCATTTGGGATCTGATATCAAGGTCAGAGTACCGGCCAATCTCTCAACACTTTGTCGTACCAAAAACAATCCGTAGCCACGGTTTTCCCCTTTTGTTGAGAAGCCTTTTTCAAAAATTTTCTCCCGCAGTTCTTCGGGTATTCCGCCTCCACTGTCTTTGACGGATAACGAAAATACTTTTCCGTCGTATCCGAGAGATATATTAATTTCTTTCTTTTTGCGATTTTCCACCGCTTCAATCCCGTTATCGATCAGATTGCCGAAAATCGTAATTAACTCATCGACGATCTCGGGGTGTTTAGGGGATGGCAACGAGCATTCTCCGGAAATGTGAAGATTTACGCCATGCTCCCGGGCATAACTTAGTTTGCTAAGCAAAAATCCCGCTAAGACAGGATCTTTGACAAGGCGCGACACAGAGCCGATTTCCATTTGGTACTTGTTTGTAATCTGACGAATATATGATGACAATTTCTCGTAGTCTCCGATATGCACCATGCCCAAAATAACATGTAATTTATTCATAAATTCGTGAGTCTTCACGCGAAGTGCTTCTGCATACAATTTCACGCCTGTCAACTGTTCCGCTAATTGCTTTAATTCTGTTTTATCGCGGAAAGTGGCCAAAGCCCCAACCACTTTATTTTGGACGATGACTGGGACCCGGTTTACAACAAGAGTCATCCCATTTAAATCGTGTTCCTGGTCGTATTCCGGGGTTCCTTTCTCCAGAACCCGCGACAAACGGGAATTTGGGAGGTAATCTTCCACATGTTTTCCGATTGGATGATCATAGATTCCAGCTCGTTGAAACATACGAACCGCTTCTGTGTTTGCCAGGATAATTTTGCTTTCCTGGTTCACTGCTAAAATTCCTTCGCGAACAGACTCCAGCATGGCATTCCGCTCTTGGAATAAATTTGCAATCTGAAACGGCTCCAGGCCAAACAGAATATTTTTAATTTTTCTGGCTAATGCCAGAGCACCGAAGATGCCAATCAGGATACCGAACCCGATTCCGATGTAAACAATACGTGTACTTTTTGTTATCGCTTCTTGAACATTATTTAACAGGATACCGACGGCTACGACGCCGATTTGTTTTCCTTCGGTGTTGCGAATCGGTTTAAATGCACGCAAAGATCTTCCGAGTGTCCCTTCAGCAATGGAAATATATTCTTTCCCGTTCATTGCCCCGGCTTCATCCCCACCAACAAAATGTTTGCCGATTTTTGTTGGATCGGGATGTGAATTTCGGATATGATTCATATCCATTACGACTATATATTGAACGTTCGTCATGTGCTGAATTTTACTGGCCAAGGACTGGATTTCCGCTTCTTCTCGCTTTCCTTCCAGCGCTTCAATGATCATTGGCGAATGTGCTACCATCCGCGCAATGTTCATCGCTTTATCGGACAGATTTTTCTCGGTTTGAGATGCTATTTCCCTGGCAATCAAAATTCCGGTTACTGACAGTGCTAAAATAACGACCAGACAAACAAAGAGAGCAATTGCCGCATGCAAACTGAGATATTTCTTTTTAAATCTCATGTGCACCCCTTTCAAATTCATTAAAAATAAAAGGTTCAGCATTTTTTATTACATCATTTTATACTTTTCACATGTAGGGATAAAGGTTTTGTGCAAGATCTTGACCTTAGTAAAAAATGGTTTATACATATGTCCAAGGCTCAGAATCTGTGTTATCTGGAGCTATATGGTAGAAATTGCATGACTATTGACATTAAAATAGATTTTTCTGTTCAAGGGGCGCTGCCTACTTTATATCCCTGGACATAAAAAAAACCGTTTTTTCATATCTTATGGGTAAGCTGGTCCACATGAGGGGGAGTTCTGGTGGAGCGCTTTAATGAATCACGATGGCTGATCCGGTCTGTACTGACTTTGGTTCTGCTGGGAATTATATTTTTATTATTGCAGATGAACCCGTACATTCGCGGTCTTTTCGCGTTTTTTAAGGCAGTGTTGGGACCTTTTTTTATTGCCATGATAATTTCATATCTCTTAAATCCGATTGTCAATCTGTTGAGCCAGCGGGCCGTGCCTCGGTCTGTCGCTGTTCTGCTGATTTATTCTCTTTTTATCGCCTCAGTGGTTACACTGGTGATGAATATGCTTCCCCTGCTGGAAAAGCAGATCTACGAACTGGCAGAGCATTTCCCGGAGTGGAACGCCCGGATACAGATAATGATCAATGAGTATAATGATCACAGCAAAGACTGGCTCCCTGTCAGTATCCGGAAGGGGATAGAAAAATCATTAAGCCGTCTGGAACAGGGAATCAGCGATGGGGTTGGCAATATGATGGGCGGGATCAGCAGTACGATTAACCAGATTTTTCTCGCCTTTATTATTCCATTTCTGGCCTTTTACATGATGAAAGACGCCAAGACGATTGAAAAATCCATGATGACCTTGTTACCGGGCCAAAACCGGCGGGGGCTGATCCGGTTACTGCGGGATATGGACCGTGCGCTGGGGAATTATGTTCGTGGGCAATTGCTGGTCTGCATTGTGGTTGGACTGCTCGCTTACATTGGATATTTACTGATCGGCTTGCCTTATGCTCTTTTACTTGCCGCGATTGTGAGCGTGTTTAATCTCATTCCCTACCTCGGGCCTTTTTTTGGGGCGATTCCCGCTATTTTGGTTGCTGTGACCGAATCAACCGAGATGGTAATCGCAGTGATTATCGTCAATTTAATTGTGCAAATTCTGGAGGGGAATGTAATCTCCCCGCAAATTGTAGGACGAACCCTGCACATGCACCCTCTGTTTATCATTTTTGCTCTGCTTGTGGGCGGGGAGCTTGGCGGAATTTTTGGTTTGCTTCTGGCGGTCCCTCTGTTTGCGATGGGAAAAGTGGTGCTGGAGCATGTGATTGCTCATTATGTCAATCATCATCGGACCTGACTTTTTAATTTTTCCGGTTATGTTGTATAATAATAACATCTATTTGGTGATTTTGTGCTATAATGAAAATCGCTGAATTTGATCTTGTACCATACATGAATAGGAGCAACATGTAGATGGAACCGAGCGACTCGTGTTTACCGCCAGAGAGGAAATCCCCCGGCTGAAAGGCTTTCCCGGATCAAACCGTTTCGCAGCCAGTTCCGGAATGCAGCTAATCCCTGCCGGTGAATTTTCGCCGTTATCGAAGGATGAAGTGACCGATCTGTCTGCACCCTGGAGACCTTTTGCTTCAGGTTGTATAGATGGCGGTAATCGGGGTGGTACCGCGGGAAACCTTCTCGTCCCTTTTCTCTTTTTACAGGAGGCAGGGATGAGAAGGTTTTTTATATGAAAAAAATGGATGATAAATGGAGGCTGTTAAAAATGAAAGCATCAGAAATTCGCCGCAAATTTCTCGATTTTTTTGTGGAAAAAGGGCATAGAGTAGAACCAAGCGCTTCTCTTGTTCCCGTCGATGACCCCAGTTTGCTCTGGATTAACAGCGGGGTTGCCACTTTAAAAAAATACTTTGACGGACGGTTGACTCCGGAAAATCCCCGCATTGTAAACGCACAAAAATCGATTCGCACCAACGATATCGAGAATGTGGGCTATACGGCGCGACACCATACTTTTTTTGAGATGATGGGAAATTTTTCCATCGGCGACTATTTTAAAGAAGAAGCCATTACATGGGCGTGGGAGTTTCTCACCAGTCCAAAATGGATGGGATTGGAGCCGGAAAAATTATCTGTGACCATTCATCCTGAAGATGAGGAAGCTTACCGGATATGGCATGAAAAAATCGGCATTCCGGAAGAGCGCATCGTGAAATTAGAAGAAAACTTCTGGGATATCGGTGAAGGTCCCAGCGGCCCCAATACCGAGATTTTCTATGACCTTGGGGAAGAGCTTTGTGATTCGTCCGATCCTGAATGTTATCCGGGTGGGGAAAATGAGCGTTTCCTGGAAGTCTGGAATCTGGTGTTCTCGCAATTTAATCATAACCCGGATGGCACCTATACTCCGCTGCCCAAGAAAAACATTGATACAGGGATGGGATTGGAGCGCATGGCTCTGGTTCTGCAAAAGGTCCGGACGAACTATGATACAGACCTGTTTCAGCCGATTATTCAGGCAACCTGCAAGAAAGCCGGAGTTCAATACGGTGTGGACAAAGAGACAGACATTGCTCTAAAAGTGATTGCCGATCATATTCGCACCGTTGTTTTTGCAGTGGCAGACGGAGTTCTCCCTTCCAATGAAGGGCGTGGTTATGTGCTCCGGCGTTTGCTCCGCCGTGCCGTGCGCTATGGCCGCAAACTGGGTATGGATCGCCCCTTTTTGTTTGAGTTGACCGGGGTTGTTGCTGAGATCATGAAAGATTATTATCCGGAGCCTGCGGACAAACAAGACTTTGTGGAACGAGTCATCCGTGGAGAAGAAGAGCGCTTTCTGGAAACATTAAGTGAAGGATTGCGTATTCTGGAAGATGTCATTCAAACTGCGAAGGCAGAAGGACGCAGTGAAATTTCGGGAGAAGAAGCGTTTAAACTATATGATACCTACGGGTTTCCTCTGGATCTGACCGAAGATTTCGCCCGGGAACAGGGCTTTACGGTGGACCGTCAAGGTTTCGACAAAGAAATGGCTTCTCAACGTGAACGGGCCCGGACTGCCCGCCAGGAAATTGACAGCATGAAAGTGCAAGGCGGAGCCCTTAATGACCTTGAAGTGAACAGCCAATTTGTCGGTTACAGAGAAACAGACAAAGAAACTCATATTGCTGCGATTATCTATGAGGATCAAATGGTTGATATTCTCGGGGAAGGCAAAAAAGGATTGCTGATTCTGGAGGAAACTCCATTCTATGCAGAAAGCGGAGGGCAGGTTGCTGACAGAGGAACAATTACTGCCAAAGAAGCAAGGCTGCGTGTAGAAGATGTGCAAAAAGGCCCCCGTGGGGAGCATGTTCATACGGTTGTCGTTGAATCAGGAACAGTACGCCAGGGCGAAAGGGTTCATGCAGCTATCGATAAAAGCTTGCGTACTGACACAGTGAAAAACCACACCGCTACTCATCTGTTGCATAAAGCGCTCAAAGAAGTGCTGGGCGAACACGTCAATCAGGCCGGGTCGCTGGTAGCACCTGACCGCCTTCGTTTCGACTTCACGCACATTGGATCACTGACAGACGAGGAACTTCGTGAAGTAGAAAAACGCGTAAATGAACAGGTCTGGGTTAATACTAGAGTTGAAACCATGATCAAACCGCTGGCTGAGGCCAAAGCAATGGGAGCCATGGCTTTGTTTGGGGAAAAATATGGAGAAGTGGTTCGTGTTGTGAAAGTGGGTGACTACAGCTTAGAATTATGCGGAGGGACCCATGTGGGCAGCACAGGAGAGATCGGCTTGTTCAAGATCTTGAGCGAAAGCGGGATCGGTTCCGGAATCCGGCGGATTGAAGCTGCAACCGGGAAACGTGCTTTTGCACATCTGGAAGGGCTGGTGGAAGTTCTTCAAGAATCCGCACAACTGTTAAAAGCAAATCCGCAAGATGTGACAGAGCGCATCGCCGGGCTGCAGGAAAAAGTGAAAGAGTTATCCCGTGAAAATGAATCACTTCGTGCAAAGCTGAATCGAGCCGCTGCTTCAGAATTGATCGACCAGGTTCGGGAAGTGTCCGGTGTTCCGGTGCTAACCGCACAAGTAGACGCCAGCGGGATGGAACAACTTCGCAGTATGATGGATGACCTGCGCCAGAAGCTGTCAGAAGGGGTGATTGTCCTCGGAGCGGTTACCGGAGATAAAGTACAATTGGTTGCCTCTGTTTCCACAAAATATGTTCAAGCCGGGCTCCATGCGGGTAAATTAATAAAAGAAGTTGCCAGCGTTTGTGGGGGAGGGGGCGGTGGCCGTCCGGATATGGCCCAGGCCGGCGGAAAAGAGCCTCACCGCTTGCCGGCTGCCTTGCAGAAAGTAGAAGAGTGGCTTCCCACACAATTGCAGCCGAATAAAAGAGGATAACCTTAAAGAAACACGAATCAAATTAAAGAGCTGGTCATCCAAAGAGAGAGGTGTGAGATCATCCATGGATGAAACGATGAAATTTAAGTTTCGGGGAGACCAAGAAGATGATCCAAAAGAGATTCTGCTTTTGGTTTATGAGTCCTTAAAGGAAAAAGGTTATAACCCGATTAATCAGATTGTTGGATATCTCATATCCGGAGATCCTGCTTACATTCCTCGACATAACAATGCCCGTACGCTTATCCGCAAACTGGAGCGGGATGAGATCATCGAGGAGCTGGTTAAGTCTTATTTGGAGTCGAACAGCTAGAAAGGAACCCTCATGAGTTTGAGTGATTTTTCCTCGTTGGATATACATTCTTCTCCGCGCATCATGGGATTGGACGCAGGTGAGCGAAGAATAGGCGTAGCAGTCAGCGACTCCCTGGGCTGGACGGCCCAGGGAGTTGAAGTCATTGACCGTAGAATGTCCGATTGGCTCAAACGATTAGATGAACTGGTTCGGGAATATGATGTACGTTCGATTGTAGTGGGGCTTCCACGCAATATGAACGGGACACTCGGGCCCAGAGGCGAGGCTTGCAAACAGTTGGCCAAACAACTTGAACAGCGTTATTCGCTGCCAGTTCACCTGTGGGACGAGCGGCTGTCCACCATTGCGGCAGAGCGGACGTTGATCGACGCAGATATCAGCAGGAAAAAGAGAAAAAAAGTGATTGATCAAATGGCAGCATCATGGATTTTACAGGGCTATTTAGATGCACAAAGGGGGCTTGAATCGTGACAGATCAACCACATGTACATGATGAACCGGAATACCTGAGAATTCCCACTGAAGACGGCTCAGAGGAAAAGTTTGAGATTTTATTTACCTTTGAACATGAAGAGACGGGCCGCAAATATATGTTCGTAACACCTGCCGATTTGGAGGAAGACGAAGATGATTACCAGGAAGTGATTGCTTTCCGTTATTCGGAAGACCAGGACGGGAATTTGCAACTGGAAATGATCGACGAAGAAAACCATGATGAATGGGAGATGGTTGAAGAAACCTTTAATACCATAATCGCCGAGTTTGAAGACTAAATTTTGATGGTGATAAAGATGAATCAGCCAAGTCAGCCTTTAGCCAAAGAAGTATACATCCTTCGGAACGAACTGTCACCTGACCAGCTTTTTATTCGTCCTAATCCGGATGGTAAGCAGGAGTCATACCGCGTACTAAATGAAGTGGAAGTTGACGGACAGCATTATGCGGTGATGCATAAGCAAAATGACCATCCCGATGATGCGTATATCTTTCGGATCAAGCAAAATCAGGCTGAAGAGATAGATGATGAGACCGAGTGGGAACGAATTGCTGATGCGTTAGATGAAATGTTGTATTTTTATGATACATGACGAATAACGGGGATAATTCCTCGTTATTTTTTTTGAAAACTATGCTACCATATAATAAGGTTTAAACATGAAAGAAGTTTTATAAGACGTTAGAGAGGGAGTCTTAGAATAATGAAATGGTTTTGGCGTTTCATCTTTACCCTGGTTCTCATCGCAGGTTGGGCGGGGTTAGGTTATATGTACGCCGATTTTACACTCGGCTCACCAAAGAGAAATAAGCCGGTCGAAGTTGTTATTCCTCCAAATACCTCTATCCAGGAAATTGGTGATATCCTAAAAGAAAAGAAACTGATCAGGGAATCATATTTTTTTCGTTACTATGCGGAGTATAAGAACATAACCAATTTAAAAGCAGGTGTATATGAAATACAGCCACAGGAGACACTGCCGGAAATGTTGGTAAAATTTTCTGACGGAGAGCAAAGTCTGGTCAAAGTCACCATTCCCCCCGGCTGGAACGCCAAACAGATCGCAGACAGGCTTGGGAAGCTGGGCTTTGATGAGAAAGGATTTCTAAAGGCTTTAAATGATAAGCAACCTAAATATAACTTTGAGATGGAAATTCGGAAAGACCCAAAGCGCCCGTATCGGCTGGAAGGGTATTTATATCCAAATACATATCAGTTTCGTAAAAATGCTAAACCTGAAGACATTGTAAATGCCATGTTAGAGCAGTTTGCAAAACGAGTGGACAAGCTGCAGGTTCGAGATAAACTGAAAGCGCATCCCCTGCGCTCAGGAATGTCCATTGATCAATGGGTGACAGTCGCTTCGCTGATTGAACGGGAAGGGAAAGTAAAAGAGGAGCTGCCAAGAATTTCGGGTGTAATATATAACCGCCTCAACAGTAGAACAAACAACAAACTGATGATTGATGCTTCAGTCTACTTTATGAAGAGCATGGAGGGGAAATCAGCAACCAATCTGAAAAACCTGAGGCAAATAAAAGGGCCTTATGCCGCCTACAATACATATATTCATTCAGGTTTGCCCCCCGGCCCGATCTCAAGTCCGGGTGAAGCAGCATTAAAGGCAGCATTAAATCCCGAGAAGCACAGTTATGAATACTATGTGACGATGAGGAACTGTACGGGCAAACATTATTTTGCCGATACTTACACGAAACATCAGCAATATATCACTTTAAGTGATCGGAATGCCAAAAAATATGAAGATAAATGTAGAGCCGAATAAGCTGTGCAAAAGGACAACCCGCCAGAGTTGTCCTTTTGTTATCCCAGCCTTTTAAAAGTAAATGACTTCAGGATCTCCTTCATCCAAATTGTCAATCCAACCGCTTCTCACTTACCCGAGCGATTCGCACAATTTTTGTATCGGAATGTTTGACTCATTGGTTGAAGTAAACAGTTTGGGTCCCTGTACCTGATTTTCCATCGCTGTCATTAAAGCCCGGCCAACCCCGAGACGCCGGTAGTCAGCTTGCAACATTAACAGCGAGATAAAAGGCTGATCAAAAAAGGAGGAGGTCATGATACCAAACCCCGTATATACAGACTGATCCCTTACCATATAACAATTTCCCGATTCGATTGCCTTTTTAATCTTTGCAGCCCGCCTCCGGTGTCCGATGATTGATTCATCCAAAGTGACAATGTATTCCAGTCATCCAGAGTTGCAGGGTATACAGAAATCATAATGTTAATCACTTTTTCCCTGATCTTAAATGCATCTCTTTGTCGTCCACTGTAACAAAAGCTCACGATCTTGTGGAAACGACAGTTCCAATTGTTTAATTTCCTCCGCACTCTTCCAGGCCACTTCATAGATCAGTCCATCAGGGTCATGGATCGTAGCCGAACCTCCGACTAACTTAACTTCAAAGTAATGAACATGAGCTTCAATTCCAAAACTAACATCTATTTTCTCGAATAATTTTTGTACAACTTCGACCTTGTAGCCTGTCTCTTCCCAAACCTCCCATATGCAACACTCTGCATAGGTTTCATCCTTTTCTTTTCCACCTGAGGGAATCGACCATAACTTCGGCTCGTCAGGCTTTCCCTGCCGAACCATTAAACATTCGCCATGCTCATTAATGCAAACAGCCGCCGCTCCCGTCCAACTCTTCACTGTGATCCCCGCCTTTCCCTTCATTCTACTTAATATCTTAAAGGTACATTTAAATCTAATTAACACTTTTCTTGTAATTTAAAAGGGAGAATCTGACGAATGGGGGAGAAGAATGGCTGAGAATCATGTTTCGAGACGAGATTTTATGAAGTTCGTTGGCATCGGAACGGCAGCACTGGTTGGGTCAGCGACAGGAGTAACCCGGGTAGCAGAAGCGGCAGGGAAAGCAGGAGAGAGTACAAAAACGGACTTCTTTCAAAAAATCGGCGGAAGGCCGCCGTTTCGTCCCATTGATCCGTCCGACAAAGACGCACTTATTCTTCCGCCGGGATTTAAACAAGATATCGTGGTGGCCTGGGGAGATGATATTGGCAACGGGGAAAAGTTTGGTTATAATTGCGATTTGACCCTGTTTTTTCCGATTAAAAAATCATCGCATCACGGTTTGTTATGGGTAAACCACGAATACGTGGGAACCGGCTCTCTCTTTATGTATAATGCCGCCACACCGGAAAAGAAGAAGCACGAGATCGAACAATATAATGTGGGTGGCAGCATCATTGAAGTCAAGCGGGTGAACGGAAAGTGGATACTGGAGAAAAACAGTACATATGCCCGCCGGATCACTGCCAATACGATGATTGATTTAACCGGACCTGCAAAAGGGGATGCCGCCGTGGGCGGGGTAACTGAGGTGAAGGGAACCCATGCCAACTGCAGCGGAGGCAAAACCCTGTGGAACACGGCTCTTTCCTGTGAAGAAAACTTTGAAAGTGACGCTGACCGCTGGGGCCGCAACGCGACTCACTACGGTTGGGTGGTTGAAGTGGATCCATTCGCCCCTGAGTCAAAGCCGAAAAAACATACGGCTCTTGGACGCTTTGCTCATGAAAATACAGCGATGACCTTATCCAAAGACGGCCGGTTAGTTGTGTATATGGGCGATGATGCGAATAACCAATTTTTTTATAAATTTGTCAGCCAGGGAAAATATGACCCGACAGCAGGCAAAGCCAACTCCAAACTGTTGGAAAAGGGAATTCTCTACGCCGCCGAATTAGGAAATGGAAAATGGCTGCCGCTTGATCTGGAACTTTCTCCAAAGCTGAAAGAAACATTTTCAAGCCAGGGAGAAGTTCTTGTCAAAGCACGTGAAGCGGCCAAACTGCTCGGTGCAACCCCACTCGACCGCCCGGAGGATGTCGAAGTGCATCCCATTGATAAAACGGTTTATCTGGCTTTGACCAATAACACCAGTCATGGAAATTTTCATGGCCAGATTGTTCGCTTTAAAGAAGATGGCAATGATGCGGCTTCACTCAGGTTTGAATTTGAAGTGTTTGCTGTAGGAGGGCCACAAAGCGGGTTCTCTTGCCCGGATAACTTGTTGTTTGATAAAAAAGGCAACCTGTGGGTTTTTACAGATATCTCTTCCAGTAAAATGAACCAGGACAATGTCTATGAATCCTTTAAAAATAACGGGGCCTTTTTTATATCCACCCAGGGCCGTAACGTTGGAGAAGCCTTTCAATTTGCATCCGGCCCACGTGAATGTGAGATGACCGGCCCTGATTTTACACCTGATGAAAAAACATTGTTTATCGCGGTGCAGCATCCCGGGGAAGAAACGAGCGACCCGGCTAAACCAACCAGCAACTGGCCTTATGGGGATATCCCGCGTCCGGCTGTTGTGGCAATTCAGGGATTTTGAGAAGGCTGTATAAAAATTTTTCAATGGGTTGATTTTCAGAAACGGCAGGGTAAAAGCAACCTCATTTCCAGAGGTTGTTTTTTTGTTGAACAACTGGTGAAGTTCTCCTCTGGAAGTATACCCTCCCTCGTTCCTGTCCAAGATGGAACTACAGAGAGTGGGGGGTGTACAGATGAGTAAAAAATGGCGCGGTTGGATGATCGCTTTCGCATTTATGGCTGCTTTTTTGTGTATACTGGCCCGCCTGTTTATGATTCAGGTCATTTCTACCCGCTCCTTTTCCAAAGAACAGATCGATTTAATTAAACTGGCGCAATTTTACCAGGATCGGGAAGTTGTGATCGACAGCGGACGGGGAACGATTTTGGATCGAAAAGGCCGGTCTCTGGCAGGTGAAAAGAATTGGAGTCTGCTGGCCTTTCCTCAGTCGGAACAACAGTTTCAGCTGAGAAAAAGCCAGTTTGAACGCCTGGCGAAACAAATCGGTTATTCTCCGGAACGGTTACGGAAACAACTTAACGATCTGTACAGGCCGTCTATTCTGCCGGATGCCGATGGAGATGAGCTGTTACTGACTCCTGCGGACAAAGAGAGAATTGAGTCCTTACAAATCCCCGGTGTGTTTGTGGTGGAATCAGATTATCGTATGACCCTGAATCAGCTTGGGCAACAAGTGATCGGACGGGTGGTGAAAAACACCATTGGTGCAACAAAATCTGACCACACTCACATCGGAGCGACCGGATTGGAGGCGGCGTTTGAACCGTTTTTGCACGGAGAAGAAGAAAGTGTGCTCATGTATACCCGGGACCGAAGTGGGAAACCACTGAACGGTGTCCAGGTAAAAATAAAACAACAGCCAAACGCCAGCGAGAATCCTCCACATATGATCAAAACAGCACTGGACAAAGAAATTCAAAGGCGTGTGGAAAAAATTTTGGCGGAGGAACAGGTGGAAGAAGGGGCTGTGGTTGTGCAGGAAATTGCCACTGGAAATATCCTGGCAATGGCCAGCCGCCCTAAGGGGTATTCCCCGGTTGGCGAGTTAAATCCGTGGGACAATCGCGCTTTGATGGAAGCAACCCCGGGTTCCATCTTTAAAACGGTTGTAGCCATTGCCGCTCTTGATCAGGGGATTGTCAAACCGGACACTGAATTTGATTGCAATGGAGAGCTCGGGAGGTACGGTTTAAAAGATGATCAGGAACATGGACACGGAAAACAAACATTTGCAGAAGCCTATGCCAATTCTTGCAATGTGGTTTTAGGACAAGTGGCTGAAAAATTGGGTGGTGAAAAACTGGAGTCTTATGCGAAAAGGCTCGGTTTGGCCCGGGAGATCATCTGGTCAGGACAGGTGTTTAAAGAAAAACACTTCTCCCAGATCCCACAAGAGCAGACAGGGTTGGTTTTTGCTCCCGAAACATCCAAAAAAGACCCGGGTGCCGTTGTTCAGGCGGGGATTGGACAACGTGATGTCAAAATGACTCCTGTCCAGGCTACGAACTTGGTGACTACTCTTTTTCACGGGGGGAAGCCCATTCATCCCCGGCTGGTCACCGAAATACAGGATGTAAATGGGCGTCCCGTCTTTAAGTTTGTGAACAAATATCTGTCCGGTGCCGCTCCGATCAAAGAGAGTACCTTAAAAGCGGTTCAGCAGATGATGCGTTCTGTGGTTACAGACGGCACTGCGGTTAGCGTTTCCAAAGCGGAGTGGCCGCTGGCGGGTAAAACCGGAACCGCCCAGGTGGGAGTGGATAAACGTTTTTATCATAAGTGGATGATTGGTTATGGTCCTGCTGAACGGCCCCGCTACTCGGCAGCCGTTGTTGTGCGCTCTGTTTCTGACAGCGATGATCCTCGTGCCAAGCGGATTTTTCAGCGTGTGATGGATGAGATCGCACGTCTGGAAAAGGAAGAAAACAAAAAGAAAGAGAAGCGGGAGAAAAAAGAACATCAGATCAACCGGCCAAAAGCGGGGGAAAAAGTTTTGCAGAAAAAGAAGAATGCCCGTCAACGTTAACGGTGGCAGCCTGCCCGGATTTCATGTAGTTGTTTTGTGGCGGTTGTGCGATTATGATATAGATAGGTATAGGATTAGTTAAAGGAGTAGAAAGAATGAAAATTACCGTTAACTTGACTAAGGCAGAACTTGATTTGATCGAAGAGGCTCTTTTACAATATCAAAACTTACTCTTAAAATCTGAAAATCAAGATGAAATGGTAAACTATGAACTTGGATTATGCCGCCGGGTACTCGATGAGTTTGGGATGGAAGAGCTGGAAGAGGCAGATAAACCACAGAATAACTTGCCCGCTCCCCAGTCCAATCAGTATCCTACTCCGCAACATCAATATTCTGCTCCCAATCAGTATCATGGACCAGGTCCGTATCCTGCACCGAATCAGTATCCGTTTTCCCGTTAAAATCAGCCCGACATAAAAAGAGCCGCTCTTATTACAGAACGGCTCTATATTTTTTGTTACATCATAATCAGCCAGAAAAGCAGCGCCAGTACAAAGCGGTAAATGGCAAACGGAGTCAGTTTCACTCTGCCAATCAAGTCTAAGAAGAATTTGATTGCCAGCAAGGCAACGACAAAGGCTGTGATAAAACCGGAAACGAACAGCGGTAAATCACTCGCTGAGAGGTAACTCCAACTATCGATTAAATCCAGGGTTGTCGCTCCAACCATGATGGGGACAGCCATTATAAAAGTAAATTCTGCGGCGGTCTTATGGTTGCAGCCAACCAGAATTCCCCCGGCAATAGTCGACCCTGAGCGGGAAAACCCGGGCCATAAAGATAGGCACTGAATTAACCCGATATAGAATGCCTGCTTGTAGGTGAGATCATCCAATGTATGGGCTGTGACACGGATGTTTACCTTTTCGGCGACAATCATCAAAATCCCACCGGCAACGAGGGCGAGAAGCACAGTCGTATTGCCAAATAAGTGCTCTTTAATCATATCTTTCAACAGTACACCCGTAATACCGGCCGGAATAATTCCGATAAGAACATGCAGGAGGTTAAAGCGGCGAACCCGCTGCCGTCTCGACATGCCCGGTTTATATGTATGGTCTTCTTCCAATTTTTCCACTTTATATAATCCTACTAAGCTTAATAAACGCTTCCAGAATACAAAAACGACAGCGAGAATAGAGGCGAGCTGGATCACCACGATTAAAGTGTTTACTACCGGATCTTTGTCTGAAATACCTAAAAAGGACTTGGTTAAAATCATGTGCCCTGTTGATGAAACAGGGGCAAATTCTGTTAAACCTTCCACACACCCCAGGATAAAGCCGACAAAAATGTCCCACCAGTTCATGAAATGCAATCACTCCGTTCTTCCCCAGATCATTGTGATGTAAGAAATTTTAGCCATTTCCAACGGATTTAAATATTATTGGATCACGTTTTTTTATTGTAACATTTCCTCGCCAAAGGGGAAGTAGCATTTTTTTGACAAAAACAAAGGAGGATGAAAGGTTTAATAATGCGGGGAGACAGAAATCCTGCCCTCCCCGCTGTGACACAAAGCACTTTTCACAGAAAAAAGTTCTCCAGGAAAACTCTCATGAAGAAGCCGCTTTATCGGTTCACACGTGCAAATTGTGCCATTTTTTTCTTTGCGGCAGGAGGTAATTGTTCAATTTTCTTGAGTAAACGAGCTTTGCAATATTCATACAACATGTAATCCAACGCATTTTTTTCTTTAATATATTGAATGATGTCGTTGGAGACCGGCGCTTTTTTCGGACGGCTTTTGGTGATATTTTCTTTGGTATAAGGAGTTTGTCTCCAGCCCATCATCCGGTTTAATAGAAATACGGATTCAGGGTACATTTCGGTAATCCCGACAAAGGCATAATGTTCGCGAATATTATCAATCGCCAATTTGAGATCGGGGTTTTTTTTCCCGGATATAAACCGGGTCTGATGATTGGTAAGCGGAGTTTGGATTCTCTGGTTTTTGCTGGTGACAAATTGTTCAAAGCTCATCCGTTTTACTTTGCTGTGCAATTTATTGGAAGGACTGGACCGGATAAAATAATAGGTGGAAATGATACGGCTCACAGGGTCGCGCACCATCGTAATATATTTAAACGGCTTGTGAAAGTATTGATGAACGCCAAACGGACAGTGACCATAAACACAGCGGACAGGGGCAACGTCTGAAGCAGACAGTGAACGCAAACTTCTCGCCGCATGGTGAGACGGGTACTTGAAAATTTGCCGGGGTTTGAAATGCTGGTCAATAATACGGCGCATGGTGAGGCCGCCCGTTTTTGGTATATGGGAAAAGATGAGTAAAGAATCCGCCATCTGTACGATCCTCCCTTTGGAATGGGATGTTCTAATTTAGTATATTGATGGATCAGTAGATGGTGTTAGATAGATGGCTTAATTTTGCAGGGTTTTCTACGGCACATAAAAATAATCCATTGATGTTTGTAACAAGACATTGAGTTTTCTAATTTGAACACATACAATAAAAAGAGAATGGATCAGCTATTTTGACATCAGAGATTTGTATGAATTTGTAAACAAGGAGCAACAAAGGATAGATTTGAACGATTCCAATCTCGTAACGGCCTGATCTGTGATAAGTTCTATTAATTTTTAAGGGAGCCTTCAGAATATGAAAGAGCAGGAAATTATTGCAAAGTTAAAAGAGATGCGTGTTGGAGAACCGATTCGTTTTACTACCGAGAATCCGGATGTCTATCTGGATGTGGATCGGATTTTTCTTGGCCTCGATGAAGGCTGGGTGATTTATCATCAGGAACGGCGTTTAGTTATGCACGATCTGCAAGAAGCCGTTCAATATATCTGTAAGTACTGGAATCTTAACATCAAAAAAGTGATGGATCTGCAGTTTTCAGAACTTGACGAGATTGAGGACCTTGGAGAGTATTAAGAACAGGGGTTGGAAATTATATCCAATCTTTTTTGTTTATCAGATAAACGCCTTCTTTATTGCCCTAGGAGGAAAAGGGGGCGTTTGGTATCTCACTTCAACGGCTGCAGGGACTTAAATGTCCTGGCAATCCCTTCTTTCAACGGGGTTTCGGCTTTCCATCTGCCTTTGAGCAATCAAGAGTTTCACTTTTGCTCTAAATGTAACCAATCATCGGAATATACGGAATTCGTTAAAAATGGGTTTACTACAAAAAAATAATGGGTAAAACAACTGTTGTCTCTACCAATGAAGTTAGGAGGTTTACATATGGCAAAGCATATTTCCGATTATACAGTGTTGAATAACGGCGTAAAAATGCCATGGCTTGGACTTGGGGTATGGAAAGCGAAAGAAGGGGAAGAAGTAACTAATGCAGTCGCCTCTGCCATTAAAGCCGGTTATCGCAGTATTGATACCGCCGCAGTTTACGGTAACGAGATCGGTGTTGGGAAGGCGATTCAAGAATCTGATGTTCCGCGTGAGGAATTATTTATTACCACAAAGCTTTGGAACGGTTCCCAGGGTTATGAATCAGCCTTGGCAGCCTTTGAAGAAAGCCGCAAAAAATTGGGTCTGGAGTATGTGGATCTTTATCTGATCCATTGGCCTGTGAAAGGGAAATATAAAGAAAGCTGGAAAGCGCTTGAAAAACTTTACAAAGAGGGATGGGTCCGTGCCATTGGTGTGAGCAACTTCCAGGTTCATCATTTACAAGATGTAATGGAAGACAGCGAAATTACGCCGATGGTCAACCAGGTAGAGTTTCATCCCTATCTGACTCAAAAGGAACTGCTCCGTTTTTGTAAAGTGAATAAGATTCAAATGGAAGCCTGGAGCCCCCTGATGCAGGGAGAAGTGGTGAAAGAGCCCACAGTGCTTGAACTTGCCGAGAAATATAACAAAACACCGGCACAAATTGTGCTGCGCTGGGATTTGCAACATGAAGTTGTAACGATTCCCAAATCGGTGAAAGAACACCGTATCATTGAAAATGCCAATATTTTTGATTTTGAACTTTCCGCAGAAGACATGGAAAAACTGGATTCATTAAATAAAAACCACCGATTTGGTCCTGATCCGGATAACTTTGATTTTTAAACACAATAGACTCAAGATTGATGCAAACAGCCTGTGTGCCGGCTGTTATCTTCAGATTCGCAGGAAAAAGGTTAAACCCTCGCTTTGCTTAGGCAAGGTGAGGGTTTAACCTTGAAAAAAGAGGGGATTTTCCTATGATGGCCAAAATTCCGCATAAACGAGAGGAGAATCTGATTAAGGAGGCCTCTGTATGGATGACCGCACTTTCCGGAAGGCGATGGGGAAATTTGCAACCGGTATTACTGTTATTACCACGGAAGTGGAAAACAAGATACACGGCATGACAGCCAACGCCTTTATGTCCGTTTCGTTAAGTCCGAAACTGGTACTGGTTTCTGTCAGCGAGAAGGCTCATATGCATAGCCAATTAAAGAAAGCGGGAACATATGCGGTCAGTGTTTTGGGAGCAGATCAACAGGAAATGTCAATGCTGTTTGCGGGTCAAATCAAAGGAGATCGTGACATTCATTTTGAGCGGTTTAATGAGATGCCCGTGATCAAAGGGGCTTTGGCGGTACTTACGTGCAACAAAGCAGATGAACACAGGGCGGGTGATCACACTTTATTTATTGGGGAGGTGACCAACCTTCGTGTCAGTGAAGGTGAACCATTGTTGTATTTCCAGGGCAGGTATCGGCGGTTGGCAGCCGCTGCGGAAGATTGAACAGAGTTGGGCGAGTGACTGCCTGGTTTTCTGAGATTCACAAAACAGATGGCAACTCTGGCAAGAGAAGACACCGTTAACCAGTCTTGACGGTGTCTTTTTAATAATTTTCTAGTTTTAAAATAGATTTCTGTATTTAGGTGGTTTTATATCAAATTTCTTATGAATATTATGATATATTTAATAAACCTTTTGGCCTTCCAAAAATCGAACGGGTACATTTATTTGTTGTGGGACTTGCATATTTCGTATACCCCCGGTTTGTTTACTTTAAGCTGACTATAAATTTTAATCATTTAGACAGGTTCAAGTATAAGTTTCGGTTACTTTGAAAGTCAAGCTTCATTTTTGGGCAAGATTCTGTATTCAGAAGAGTTTTGCGTAATGAAAAATAAATTGCTATATTGAAAGGGATCATTAACTAAAGGAAGGGTACTTAAATATGTGGAATGAATTTAAACAATTTGCTTTAAAAGGGAACGTCGTTGATTTGGCTGTAGGGGTTATCATCGGTGCTGCATTTGGAAAAGTTGTAACTTCACTGGTAAATGATATGATCATGCCTTTAATAGGATTGCTGTTGGGCGGTATAGACTTTTCCGGTTTACACGTCAAAGTTGGCAGCGCTGTGGTAAAGTACGGGAACTTCATCCAAACAATTGCAGACTTCTTAATTGTTTCATTTTCCATCTTTTTATTTATTAAATTATTCAATCGTTTGCGGAAAAAGGATGAACCGGAAGAAGAAGCGCCGGAACCAACCAGAGAAGAGGTATTGCTTGAGGAAATTCGTGATCTGTTAAAAAAATAATGTCCGCTTCATAAACAAATGGATTGTACAGAAAGAATCCCCCATCTGTGCCTTGCTCCATTTGGATGGGGGATTTTTATTAAACGTGAAAAAACTGAAATGAATCTCCGAATAAAATTGGTTTGTGCACTTACGATTCAACTTCGGTGCTTCGTTGCTGCCGTTCCAGTTTTAATTGTTCGCGAAATCTTTTTGTTTCCGCTACAACAATTCCGGACAGGCCGATCAGTCCGATGAGGTTGGGTACAGCCATCAGCCCGTTAAAGATATCTGCGATCGACCAGACAAGACCAAGATTTAATCCAGCCCCGACAAGAACAGAAAGGGTAAAGGCAATCCGATATCCGATAATTGCGTTAGAGCCAAACAGGTATTCAAAGCATTTTTCCCCATAATACGACCAGCCGAGCACAGTGGAATAAGCGAAGAAGATTAAGCCGATTGTGACAATCCAGCCTCCGGGTCCCGGCAGCATCGTTTGAAATGCCTGTGTGGTGAGGGCTGCTCCGGTCAGGTCACTGCCAAGATATAGTCCGCTCATCACCAGACCAATCCCTGTAATCGAGCAGACCACAATCGTATCGATAAACGTTCCGGTCATGGAAACGAGTGCCTGGCGGCCCGGATAGTCAGTAATGGCTGCCGCTGCCGCAATAGGTGCAGAACCCATCCCCGCTTCATTGGAAAAAACGCCACGGGCGACACCGTAACGGATCACCGTTCCAATCGCTCCGCCGGCAATCGCCTGCCCCGTAAAAGCGTCGTTAAAGATCATCGCGACGGCGGCCGGTAACTTCTCTGTATTTAATAGGATGATCAGTAACCCGCCCAATACATAGAGCACGGCCATAACAGGGACAAGATAACTGGTTACACGGCCAATGCTTTTAATTCCGCCAATAATCACTAAACCGGTAATAATGGTCAGAATGATACCAGTTATCCATGGATTGATTCCGAAACTGGACTGGACTGAAGCTGCTACTGAGTTTGATTGTACCGTACTCCCGATCCCAAAAGCCGCAATAGCCCCAAATACAGCAAAAAGTACTGCCAGCCATTTCCAGCCAAGTCCTCTTTCGATATAATACATGGGTCCGCCCGCCATTTCTCCCCGTTTACCAACAGTTCGGTATTTTACGGCAAGAATTGCCTCTGCATATTTGGTTGCCATACCGAAGATGGCAGTAACCCACATCCAGAAAACAGCACCAGGCCCACCGGAAACAACAGCAGTGGCTACGCCGGCGATATTACCGGTTCCGATCGTCGCTGCAAGTGCAGTCATTAACGATTGAAAGTGAGAAATATCTCCTTGCGACTTTTTATCCTGGTGTCTGGAGAAAGCGAGCTTTAAAGCATAGGGAAGCTGAGAAAATTGGAGAAAAGAGAGGCGAACAGTTAAATAAATACCCGTGCCTACGAGCAGAACCAACAGTGGCGGGCCCCATACAATATTGCTGATCTCCGTCATCAGATCGGAAAAAGTCTTCATATTATGTCGCTCCTTTAAACTTGTTGAACCGTCCGAACCTCTGCTATTGAACATTTTGTTCAATTAAAGGCTGTTAAGGAAAGATTCCTGATCAAAAAATATGAATGTAATATTTTGTAAATCACCTCGTTTTTGTATTTTTCTACAAAAATAATATAAAAATAGATTTCGTCCTATGTAGCAATATATTAGAAAAATATATTCATGTCAATATTTTGACAAAATATAGTGTTTACATAACGGATCCATTTAATGGGAATGGATATTTTATACTATTCTCTAAATAGGAGCGGTTACTGATCTGCTTGGGTATTGATTTCTGAATCGATTGTTTAACTCTGATATGAATGAATAACACCAGCCATTTTGCAGACTGGTGTTTGCTATGGTTTTACAGAAAAGCTGTCTGAGCGGAAACGGATTGAGGACGCTAACGAGCAAGGATTCCGGTGCAAAGCCCTTTTGAAGGGATGCTTTAGCCGTGTCGGGCGTCAATGATAAAACATGAATGGACAAAGTGGGCTCTTTGTCCTCCTCACTTTTATTGCCAATGATCGATTTGGAGATTTGAACATTTCTTTGTTTTAGTTCGGGCTGGGGCTGATATCTGTCTTAGATACCGATTGCGTAGACTTTCTGATCACGAGTTCAGGCTCATAAATGAATGATGAAATGCCCGTCGTTCCTTGCTGATTCTTTTCAATCGCATCTACTATTTTTTTTGCCGCCATTTCGCCCATCATTGCTTTGGGATGTTTTATAGTGGTTAATTTTACCTCGGAAGCTTCAGCCAGATGTGAGTCGTCGTATCCCACAATGGAGATATCATCCGGTACCTTTAATTGCAGATCTCGAACCACATCAAGAATGGAGAGAGTGATTTCATCGTTGTAACAAACGATCGCCGTCGGCCTATGCTTACTTGTTTTTAATATTTTCGCCAACTCTTCTTTTGGTTTTACATATTTTTCTTCTGTATTAAAAGATACTATCATTCCGGGGGAAACCGGTAAGCGATTTTCTCTATGGGCCTGCACAAATCCTTGCATCCGATTGACCCCCTGCAGATCATCTGTTTTAAAAAAACCGATAATTCTGCGATGCCCTAACTGAATTAAATGTTCAGTAGCAAGGTAGCCTCCTAATGTATCATTTACTGTCAGACTGGGGGGGTGCAATTCGGGATAAAATGCGTTAATCATCACATAAGGAATTTTTTTCGTTTCCAAGGTGAAATAGTAGTCCAGGTTTGGATTGCGAATGGCACTTTTGGTCGGTTCGACAATTAAGCCATCCACATTTTTGCTCAGGATATTTTGCAGGCACGCTTTTTCTTCAACCGGGTTATTGTTTGTGCTTGCGAGCAGGAGAGTGTATCCTTTGCTGTTGAGATATGATTCTGCCCCTCGAATGATTGAAGGAAAGATATAATCAGAAATGTAAGTAGTGATCATACCGATTAATTTTCCGCTGTTCCTGTTTCTGCCTGCGCAAAAAGTGCCTCTTCCCTGCTCCCGATAAAGCCATCCTTCATGAACCAATTCACCGATGGCCTGGCGAATCGTATGTCTGCTTACGTGGAATTTTTCCGCTAATTCATGCTCAGAATAAATTTTTTGGTGTGGAACGACTTCCCCTTCTAAAATCCATGATTTAATCGTTTCTTTCACGAGAATATATTTTGTGGTCATGCATGATTTCACCTTTACATTTGAACTTGTACGTGTGTTACATTTTAACATAAGTGCGGTTCGGGATCATGACAATGCTCAATCCCTTCCGGAGCTCATCGGTTGGGAAAAGCGGTTATGCTTAAAAAGTCCTGGCAGAGAGAGTGCCGGAGCCTTTTTTGTCCAGGAACCATCATCTGTGCTTATTTTCCTTGTCCATAGTAAGCATTCGTCCCATGTTTTCTAAGGAAATGCTTGTCCAACAGAGAATGGTTTATAGGCTGGATATCGGGATTTAAACCAAATGTATGGTAAGCCATCTTGGCTACCTCTTCTAATACTACTGCATGATAAACAGCCTCTTTTACGTCTTTTCCCCAACTAAATGGCGCGTGTTGACAAACTAATACACCGGGGACGTCACCCGGATTGATCTGTTTAAAGGTTTCAATAATAACACGTCCTGTTTCCAACTCATAGTCTGCTTGAATCTCTTCTGCTGTCATCGCTCTTGTACATGGAATTTGTCCGTAAAAATAATCCGCATGCGTCGTTCCCAGCGGCGGAATCGCTCTGCCGGCCTGAGCCCAGATCGTTGCCCAGGGAGAATGGGTATGAACAATTCCTCCAATAGATGGAAATGCTTTATATAAAGCCAAATGGGTAGGAGTGTCAGATGACGGTTTACAGTTTCCTTCTACCACGTTACCATCGAGATCTAACACAACAAGGTGCTCCGGCTTTAACTTTTCATAGGGAACACCGCTTGGTTTAATGACAACGTACCCTTGCTTTCGGTCGATTCCGCTCGCATTTCCCCATGTAAATGTCACCAACTGATGTTTGGGAAGCTGTAGGTTCGCTTCCAATACTTCCATCTTTAATTGTTCAAGCAATGTCAATCCCTCCCAAGAGCCGGATGTCTTTGGAATCATGCGTACACGAAAGGGGCAGGGTTAAAGTTGTTGTGAATTTGGCATTTTTCGCCGAGCTGTCGCGGAGGTATACAGTCATTCTTTCTCTTGCATTCTTTTAAGCTGTTTTAATCGTTTCATCACATTGTTGTCTCCGCGCCCAAAATAGTCATGCAATCGCTTATATTCTTGATATAAAAACTCGTAGACTGCCACATTTCTTTTGATTGGTTTAATTTTTTCCGGTTTTACTTTCGCGATCTTCTCTGCCGCTTCCACAATGGTGTCAAAGCCCCCCGCTGTTTTACCCGCTGCTACCGCCCCGAACATGGCTGAACCCACTGCCGGAGTATGCAGATGCTCAGCTACGAATACTTCCTTGCCAATCACATCCGCATATATTTGCATCAGCATTTTGTTTTTATAGGGTAGGCCACCGCAAGCGACCAGTTGATTTACCGGTACACCGTGCTGTTCAAACGTTTCAATGATCAACCGCTTTCCGTAAGCCGTTGCTTCAATCAGAGCACGGTAAATCTCTTCCGGTTTTGTGTCCAGGGTACAACCTAAAATCAGGCCAGATAAGTCAGCATCAACTAAAACCGAGCGATTGCCGTTATGCCAGTCCAGCGCCAACAGTCCACTTTCCCCCGGTTGAAGCAGCGCAGCCTTTTCTTCAAGTAACTGGTGAATGTTAATGCCTTTCTCGTGGGCTTCCTGGTGGTAGCCGGGCGGAACTCCGTTTTCCACAAACCAGGCAAAAATATCCCCAACCGCAGATTGCCCTGCTTCATAGGCAAAATAGCCGGGAATTGCACCATCTTCCACAACGCCACACATTCCTGGAACCATCTTCTCCTCGGTTCCCAGTAAAATATCGCAAGTGGATGTGCCCATAATCATCAGCATTTGACCTGGCTGAATAACACTGGCAGCAGGAGCGGATACATGGGCATCCACATTGGCTGCCGCAACAGCAATTCCTGTGGGGAGGCCGGTTTTTTCCGCGATCTGTCTGGTTAATTTCCCCGCTTTTGCACCAAGCGGCAGGATATCCCGCGATAATTTTTCATCGACCACATTTTCCAGGCGAAGATCCAACTTCTTAAAAAAGTCTTTGTCCGGATATCCTTTTTGCTTATGCCAAATCGCTTTATAACCTGCTGTACAAGCATTTCGCGTCTCTCTGCCGGTTAATTGCCAAACCAGCCAATCTCCGGCTTCAATGAAACGATCTGCTGCTTCATACAACTCCGGGGCTTCATTCAAAATTTGCCAGATCTTCGGAAATAACCATTCCGAAGAAATTTTCCCTCCGTAACGCGGTAAAAAGGAATCGTTCATCTGTTTAGCTACTTCATTTAAGCGGTTTGCCTCTTCCTGAGCCGCATGATGCTTCCACAATTTTACCCAGCTGTGCGGGTTGTTCCTCCATACCGGAAGATTGCAAAGCGGGGTGCCATCCTGTTTGACCGGCAACATCGTACAAGAAGTAAAATCGATCCCAATGCCTATAATGTCGGCTGGAGAGACGCCGTTTTTCGTTTGGAGCAAGAGACTGGAAATCGTATCAACAAATACTTCAATGTAATCGTTTGGATTTTGCAATGCCCAATCTTGTTCCAGTTTTACTCCCAGACCCGGGAGTTCATCTGTAATCACACCATCCGGGTAATTTTTTACCGCTGACGCAACAACTTCACCTGTGGTGAGATTAACAAGCACCGCACGAGCCGACTCGGTCCCGTAATCTACACCAATCGAGTACCTCAGACGCATCTGTTTCACCTCTCGGATTATACGAATAAGTTTTGCTATAAGACTGATCTGAAATTCCTATATTCTTTGATTAATAGCCTTCAAACGTTCTGTTAAATCAAAATTGTACGTTCAAGTTATTGATATCCTATCATGATTCTGTATAATCTTACAATAGAGACTATGAATGAAATAAAGAATAATTTGTACCGGAAACACATAATATCAGCCGAAACCCCTTTGGTTAAGGGATATGGAAATGATTTATTGAACATTATAAAAAGGGCTGGTATAGTAAGATCAAATGAATCTAATTTATTTTCCAATTATTCTGGTGGACCTCGACGGCTTTTTATGCTTATGATGATACGTACAAGAATGGTTTAGAATGCGGTATCATCAAACTTGTACGTACCAATAGAATGGAGGGATCTCCTCCTTAAGCTACTTAATTATGTTTAACGAAAAGGAGGTGAGAAAGTTCACCAGATATCAATGAGAAGGTGAATCAAGGGTTTAAGGGGGGATGACCGGTTATGGGTGAGAACCAAACCATCTTACAGGTTAAAGGGATCCATAAAGTGTTTCCCGGGACACAAGCGTTAACTGACGTATCTTTGGAGTTTTATAAAGGTGAAATTCATACTGTTATGGGGGAAAACGGGGCAGGAAAATCGACATTAATGAATATACTGTCGGGTGTTTTTCCGCCAACAGAAGGCGAGATCCTCTTAGAGGGCCGGGCAGTACAATTTCAAAATACACGGCAGGCCCAGGAGATGGGGATCGCCATCGTTCACCAGGAATTGAGTTTATGCCCTCATCTTACCGTCAGCGAGAACGTGTTCATTGGGAGATTGCCAAAAACCAAACTTGGATTTGTCGATCAAAGAAAACTGAAAGAAGATACAAAAAAAGTCTTGGAAAATTTTAAGGCAGATATTGATCCGGATGATCTGGTAGGCAATTTGAGCATTTCCGAACAACAAGTTGTAGAAATCGCGAAAGCGCTTACGATGGACTGTAAGGTTCTTATTTTGGATGAACCGACCTCCGCTATAACAGAAGCGGAAGCAAACAGCTTGTTTGAAGTGATTGCCAAATTAAAGAAAAATGGAATTTCAATTATTTATATTAGTCATAAATTCAAGGAAATTTTCATGATTTCGGATCGGATATCGATTTTACGGGATGGCCACTATGTCGGAACTTACCGCACAGAGGAAATCACATCTGATCAAGTGGTTCAGCTCATGGTAGGGCGGGAGTTGAACAATATCTATCCCGAAAAATCAACACCAGGGAAAAAACAGATTCTTCGGGTAGAGAACTTGAGCAGGAACACTACTTTTCAACAAATTCAATTCTCGCTTTATGAAAAAGAAGTTTTAGGTATTTTTGGATTGATGGGTGCCGGGAGAACAGAGATGTCGAGAGCGCTATGCGGGATCGATCCCAAAGATTCAGGGCAAGTCTGGCTGAACGGGAAACCTGTCTCTATCAACTCCATCAATCAGGCCAAGCGGAAAGGGATTGTCTATTTAACCGAAGACCGGAAAACGCAGGGTTTATTTCTCGAAATGTCGATAAAACTCAATATTGTTTCTTCGGATTTACAAGCCGTATCATCGGGGCCGTTTATCGATAGGGGGAAGGAAAACAGAGTTGCGACCCGTTACTGCAAAATGCTAAATGTAAAAGCCCCCGGTATCAATCAAACCATAGGCAGCCTTAGCGGTGGGAATCAACAGAAAGTGATGCTTGCCAAGTGGCTGTCTACAGGACCAAAAATAATGATTATGGACGAGCCTACCCGTGGAATTGATGTGGGGGCAAAGTCCGAGATTTATAAATTGCTTCGGGGATTTGCTGATGAAGGGAATGGCGTTATTGTAATCTCGTCCGAATTACCCGAGATTATAGGAGTTTGTGATCGCGTTCTGGTTATGCATCAAGGACGAATGGTTGGTGAAGTAATGGGAGAGCGGATCAACGAAGAAGAGATCATGCGCCTTGCTTCAGGTATCACTTAAGGAGGGAGAAAGCATGAATGCAAAAACAAATGTTTCAAAAGCAACTGTTCAGGGACCAAAACGGAATAAATTAAAAAGTCTGTTCCAATTCAGGGAAGCAAGTATTTTGTCCATCATTGTTATCCTGTTTATTCTTCTATCGCTCACCACTCCCGGTTTCTTGACCGCTGAGAACCTGAAAACAACCATGATCGGGCTGGCTCTCGACGGGATCGTTGCCGTTGGAACCACCCTGGTGCTTGTCGCTGCGGGAGTCGACTTATCCGTCGGATCGGTTTTGGCTTTAAGCGGGGTGTTGGCAGGTTATCTTGCCTATAACGGAGTGAACATTTGGGTTGCCTCCGTGGTTGCCATCGTTGTGTCCCTGTTCACAGGCTTTTTAAACGGCTTCTTTATCAGCAGGATCGGATTGAACCCTTTGATTATGACTCTTGGCATGATGAGTATTGCCAGGGGAATTGCCTATGTCATTACAGAAGGTGCGCCCGTTTCCGTCACAGGAATCGATCCCGCCTTTCTTTTCCTGGGCCAGGGAGATATTTTGGGAATCCCGATGCTCGTCATTATTTTGTTCGTGGTGGTTTTGCTTGGCGATATTCTGCTCAGGAAATCGACGTATCTCAGGCAAGTGTATTATGTGGGAAGTAATGAAAAGGCAGCCAGATTGTCAGGAATTAATGTGAAAAACATTCATCTGATAATTTATATCGTAGGAGCAGTACTGGCCGGAATTGCCGGTTTACTGGCTCTGGCAAGATTCTCGGTGGCGACGCCTACATCCGGTGTCGGTACGGAACTCCGTGTCATTTCAGCCTGTGTTATCGGCGGTGCCAGCCTGACGGGCGGGGTAGGGACCATCATGGGAACGCTGTTAGGGGTTATTCTGGTTGGATTAGTGAATAATGCCTTAGTTTTGCTTGATGTATCCGTATACTGGCAATCATTGGTTACAGGATTGGTATTGATCGTAGCTGTGACCCTGGATGTATTTAACAATCGAAGGAAATTAAAAAAACAAGCTTCCTAAGGAGACCGATTTATCGAAAGGTTATCCCAACATTTCTAAAGGAGAAATGATAATGAAGAAATGGATGGTAATAACAATCATACTGTCTTTTATCACTCTGGCCGGGTGCGCCAAAGAAACCGCAAATAAGGGAGGATCCTTCCCTTACCAAGGATCCGAAGATGAACAATATGTGATGGTTACATTCCTCTCCGGGATTGAATATTGGAAAGGCGCTTTCAAGGGAATGGAGGAAGCGGCAGAAAATTTGGGAGTAGAAGCCGAGTATAAAGGAGCTGACCAATACGATATCAATCAACAGGTAACCGTTCTTGAACAAGTCATTGCGCAAAAGCCGGCCGGGATCCTGGTATCGGCAATTAATCCGGATGCGCTGGCAGCACCTATTAACAAAGCGATTGAAGCAGGTATTCCTGTTGTTACCTTTGATGCTGACGCTCCGAAAAGCAAGCGTTATGCTTTCCTGGCGACAAGCAACTATAATGCGGGAGCTACAGCGGCTCGCAAAATGGCTGATTTAACAGGGGGGAAAGGTGAGGTTGGTGTGATTACATTACCCGGCCAGCTAAATCATGAAGAGCGTAAAGCCGGGTTTGTGGAAACGATTCAGAAAGAGTTTCCAAATATGAAAGTTGTATCAATTCAAGACGGTAAGGGTGATCAAATTAAAGCGGCACAGGCCACTTCCGGAATGATCCAGAAAAACCCGAATATCGCTGGGATCTTTGCTACGGATGCCACCTCAGGCGTAGGGGTTGGAACATCAGTAAAGGAAGCCAATAAAGTCGGAAAGATTCATATCATCAGTTTCGATACGGACAAAGGAACTCTGGATATGGTCAAAGCCGGAATCATCGATGCGACCCTGGCACAAGGAACCTGGAACATGGGTTATTGGGGCATGCATTATCTCTTTAACTTAAAACATAACCTTGTCCATCCGGTAAGCGATTGGAAGGCAGCAAAAGTGAGTCCTCTGCCACCCACTGTGGATACAGGTGTAAATGTGGTAACCAAAGAAAATGCTGACTTCTATTTGCAGCAAAAATAAAGGAACCGATTTACAGATTACTCTTTCTATCACAATACCTTTTAAGACGCGGGTGGAAGCATTTGAAGGCATACAAGGAGGAGTATTATGTTAGACTCAAAACCATATGTATTTTGGTTTGTAACCGGAAGTCAACATCTTTACGGACCGGAAACACTGAAGAAAGTAGAAGAGCATTCACGTCAGATCACAGAAGGCCTGGACGCGGATTCCACTCTCCCTTTTAAGGTGATTGATAAACCTGTTTTAACAACTCCGGATGCAATTCGCACGCTTTGTATAGAAGCCAATGCAGATGATACTTGTGCCGGCCTGATCACCTGGATGCATACATTTTCCCCTGCAAAAATGTGGATTCCCGGTCTTTCTGAGCTGAGAAAGCCGTTGTTGCACTTGCATACGCAATTCAACCGCGATATTCCCTGGGGAAGTATTGATATGGATTTCATGAACCTAAATCAATCGGCCCATGGGGATCGTGAATATGGATTTATTGGCACACGCATGGGAATTGCGCGCAAAGTCGTTGCAGGTTATTGGGAAGATCCCGAGGTTCGCAATCGGATCGGGAGTTGGATGCGTACGGCTGTCGCATTTGTGGAGGGATGGAATCTAAAGGTAGCCCGGTTTGGCGACAACATGCGGGAAGTGGCTGTCACCGAGGGCGATAAGGTTGAAGCCCAGATTCGGTTTGGATGGTCGGTGAACGGTTACGGGGTGGGTGATCTTGTACAACGGATGAACGAGATATCAGATCGGGAGGTAGATCAACTTTTAGAGGAATACAGCGAACTGTATGAGATAGATCCGGAAGCCCGCACGACAGGCCCGGTAAGGGAGTCAATCCGTGAACAGGCGCATATCGAGCTCGGGATGAGATCATTTTTAAAAGAAGGCAACTATAGTGCCTTCACAACCACTTTTGAGGATCTGCATGGTATGAAGCAGCTTCCCGGACTTGCGGTTCAGCGACTAATGGCGGAAGGCTATGGTTTCGGCGGTGAAGGTGACTGGAAAACCGCTGCCCTGGTTCGCCTGATGAAAATCATGGCTGACGGTAAAGGTACTTCTTTCATGGAAGATTATACGTATCATATGGAACCCGGCAATGAACTGGTTCTGGGAGCTCATATGCTGGAAATCTGTCCGACAATCGCTGCCACCCGTCCCAAAATTGAAGTCCATCCTCTTTCGATTGGTGGAAAAGCTGATCCGGCCCGTCTGGTCTTCAATGGAAATTCCGGTTCAGCGGTTAACGCCTCTTTGGTCGATATGGGCAGCCGCTTTCGCCTGGTCGTGAATGAAGTGGAAGCAGTAAAACCGGAAAAAAACATGCCAAAGCTTCCTGTCGCCAGAGTTCTCTGGAAACCAAAACCTTCCCTGCGTGATTCAGCGGAAGCATGGATTCTCGCCGGTGGTGCCCATCATACCTGTTTCTCCTTCGCCGTAACTCCGGAACAATTGGCAGATTGGGCGGAGATGGCAGGGATTGAGTTTGTCTTAATCAATCAAGACACTTCTTTAGGGGCGCTTCGTAACGAATTGAGATGGAATGACATGGCCTGGCGTGTCCACGGATAAGAACGGTCACGTATTGAAATCGGGTATGCCAACCTTACAGCGGCGTGGAGGTTGGCTTCCCGTTTATCCAGGCGATTACGGAACGATCGGGGGATCGAGTGTAAACCAACTGTCACTCGTCCAATTGATTTTTCGAATCTGCAAATTCGGGTAGCCGTTATCACGGGAATCGTAATAATGATAAACGAGATAATACTTAGAGCCATTTTGATAGACGGAGGCTCCGCCCGGTCCGATCATGTGCCCTTTATTGTCCGGCACTTGTGTACCCCAGCCCAATCAAAGTCTGTCTATTTCAACTATTTTGTTATAAAAAATAAGAGGTTTTGCACAAAAAATCCCTTTACCCCGGAATCCGCAGTAAAGGGAATCACATTCCAATTAAGGGCGTGGACGCTGTGAATATAGCACCCTGGCGATGATATTTTGCTTGTAATTGCCAAAATGTTCGCCGTAGACGGTGAGTCCGCCGGCATTTTTGGCGTGTGCTGGTACTGCGATCTTAAATTTGATTTTACTCTTGTTATGAAGGCCAATATCCTCAATAGTCACACCCGATATTTTGCAACCATCGATAAAAGAACCTTCCCGATTTACCCTTACCAGCTTCAGCAGGCCATACTGGTTTAAGTGCGGCGGCCACCAATGAGGATTGAAAATCCCTTTTTTCCCGCCAAAATCACCAGGACTGGTCCAAAACCCCAACTCGATCCCGTTCAGATAAAAGTAGATGTCCGATGGCCAATTGTTATTGTAAGAAGGCGCTTCCGAGCTTAATTCCATGATCAACTGAATCTCTTCAAATTGCTGATTGGCTTTCAAGTAATTGGGGATCCAGTATTCCAGACAACCCTGGGTAAGCCACACAATTTCTGAATGGATATGCTGAGGATCGGCAAAATAGCGCGGATCGTCAAACTCACCAATGATGCTTTCTTTGGTGGCAAGGCCGCAGGTGGGTGTTGCCTCATAATGGACATAGTGCCCGATTTTTATGTCTACTTCGTACAGATTATCTGTTGAACGGTCAGCCAAATCAACCAACAGTTTATCATCGCTCAAATAACATATTTTTTGAATTCCGTGCTTTCCGACGGTTGTACTGATTGTGATCAATCCGCTTTCTTCCAGTTTCTTGATATGCGGGGTGATCGCGCCGTTGGTCAGCTTGAGTTTACCCGCCAATTCGTTTAAGTTGAAACTTTCATATTGAAGAAGAAGTTCAATGATGCGGATGCGGATTTCTGACCCTAAAGCTTTGAAAATAGGCAGACCTGAGCGCAAATCTTTTATATGAATCATAAAGTCCTTACCCTTCTGAATTGATAAATTCCATTTGCATGGAACAGATGGAGGAGCGAGCACAAGAGGTGAAAGATTGCTAATCAAATACATAATTTAATATACTTCTAAAACAAAGAGCTGTCAAAGCAAGATGCGGCTATTTGTTTTAAATTTGTCTAAAAAGGTTCTTGCTTGTAATGGTTGTTAGCATCTTTAGTTAGAATAATTTAATTATTGACGAAGAGAGAAACATCAATATAAAATGAAAATATAAAATGTTTTATATTGGACTAAAATAAACGGGTCGCGCTTTTAGATTCTCAAACAAACTGAAAAGGGAGAGAGAAGATGCCTTATTCGCAGAAAGCAAAAATGATCCTGGACAAGGACTTCAAAATCGCAGAGATTGATCCGCGTATTTATGGTTCATTTATTGAGCATCTCGGCAGGGCGGTCTACGGGGGGATTTATGAACCGGATCATCCGCTGGCCGATGAAAAAGGGTTTCGCACAGATGTGGCTGGGCTGGTCAAGGAATTGAATGTCCCCATCGTCCGCTATCCGGGTGGCAATTTCGTGTCCGGTTACAACTGGGAGGATGGAGTCGGGCCAAGAGACAAAAGGCCGCGCCGTTTGGATTTGGCATGGAAAACAGTGGAGACGAACCAGGTGGGAGTGAATGAATTCGTTGATTGGTGCAAGTTGGTCAATTCCGAAGTGATGATGGCGGTAAACCTGGGGACAAGAGGGGTAGATGCAGCCCGCAACCTGCTGGAATACTGCAATCATCCGGAAGGCACATATTGGAGTGATTTGCGGATTTCCCATGGGTATAAAGAGCCGCACAAGATCAGAACCTGGTGTTTGGGCAATGAGATGGACGGACCCTGGCAAATCGGCCATAAAACGGCGGAGGAATACGGACGGCTGGCGGTGGAAACGGCCAAAGCGATGAAGTGGGTTGATCCCGACATCGAACTTGTTGCCTGCGGCAGTTCCAACACCGCCATGCCGACATTTCCGCAGTGGGAAGCGACCACGCTGGAACATGCGTATGACGAGGTTGACTATATTTCTTTACACCAGTATTATGGCAACCCCTCCAACGACACAGCCAGTTATTTGGCGAAGTCGCTGGATATGGACAATTTTATCAAGACGGTGATCTCTACTTGCGACTTTATTAAAGCCAAAAAACGGAGCAAGAAGACAATCAATCTCAGTTTTGATGAATGGAACGTCTGGTATCATTCCAACGATGCCGATAAAAAAATTGCCCCCTGGTTGATTGCACCGCCGCAACTTGAAGATGTTTATAATTTTGAGGATGCTTTGTTGGTCGGGTGTATGCTGATTACTTTCTTAAAACACGCTGATCGCGTGAAAATCGCTTGCCTTGCCCAATTGGTCAATGTGATTGCGCCAATTAGGACGGAAAACGGCGGTATGTCCTGGAAGCAAACAATTTTTTATCCTTATCTGCACGCTTCACTGTATGGAAGGGGAGTTGCGTTAAATCCGGTAATCTCTTCCCCCAAGTATGATTGTGCTGAATTTACGGATGTGCCGTACCTGGAATCGGCGGCGGTATATAACGAAGAAAATGAAGAAGTGACCCTGTTTGCCGTCAATCGTCATCTGAAAGAAGGGCTGTATTTGGAATGCGATATCAGAAGTTTTGAGGATTATCAAGTGCTCGAACATATCGTGCTTGAACATGATGACCTAAAGGCGGTAAACACGGCGGATGCAGAAAGGGTAAAACCCCATCATCAGGGCAATGCCGAGCTCAAAGACGGGATTTTAATCGCAATATTGCCGAAATCATCCTGGAATGTAATTCGATTGAAGAAGAGCGAGGGCAGTCCCGGCTGAGATAAAGGGGAAGGGGGGGAGTAAATGTTGGATCGCTTTCTCAAAGAATTAAATGAACAAGCCGCTTCGTGCCCGTGCGGGAACCATCAGCCGATCCGGATGCATATTGTCACAGATCACGGTGCACTGGCCCAGGTAACTCATTATCTGCGGCAGAGAGATTATCATTCGGTGGCCGTTGTGGCGGATCGCAACACGTTTGCGGCTGCGGGACAAACGCTGTGCCAGGCTCTTTCGCGGGAAGAGATTTCCTTTCACCTGTGCGTTATTCAGGAAAACGAATGGGGCGATGTGATTGCCGATGAAGCATCGATCGTGCAAGTGTTGCTTGAAGTTCCCAAAGATGAAAATCCCATCCTGGCTGTTGGGGCTGGCACGATCCACGATATTGTCAGGTTTGTTAGTTATCAAACGGACAAGCCTTTTATTTCGGTGCCAACGGCTGCTTCGGTCGACGGCTTTACTTCTGCCGGTGCTCCTCTGGTCATCCGGAAGATGAAAAAAACAGTACAAGCTGCTCCCCCGGCCGCCGTGTTTGCCGATTTGGATATTATCGGGAAGGCGCCCAAAGCATTAAACGCGGCGGGATTTGGAGATATGTTAGGCAAGTTTACTTCCCTGGCCGATTGGCGATTTTCCCGGCACATGGCACAAGAGCCATTTTGCCCATTGGCTTATCAGATCACCAAGGAAGCCTTATTTTCATGTATCAGCCACATTGAAGAAATCGCCAATGCATCGGCCGAAGGGTTACGCGCGTTGACCGCCGCACTGTTGAAGTCCGGACTGTCCATGTTGCTGGCGAGACACTCCCGGCCCGCCTCCGGGGCGGAACACCATTTGTCCCATGTCTGGGAAATGGAGTTGTTAAAAGAGAATAAAAAGCAACTTCTTCATGGAGCGAAAGTCGGGGTTGCGTCCGTTGTGATCAGTGAATTGTACCAGAAACTTTCCCGTCTCGATGCAGGAGTGACGGAAGGCTTTTTTACGGGGCTGCCTGACCCGGATCAATTGAGAAGATGGTTAAGGAAAGCGGGTGCTCCCGCTGATCTGGAAGAGTTGAACATCTCCAGGGAATTTGCGCTTCAATCGTTAAAAAAAGCGCATACGATCCGCGATCGATATACAGGGTTAAAGTATATGAACGAACATGGATTGGACTTATTTCAACCTTAATCCCCCTTCACAGGTGCGCGATTACTTGTACGGACAATGCGGGGTGTTTCTGTTTTGCAGAACGGAAAGAAAAGAAGTGGATTCCAGCCGGCCGCCCCGCAGTCCTCATTATCTTTTTGGATGGGACCATATTTCAAGAATCGGTTTATGCTGCTAATCACAACCATCCGCGTATTGCAGAAGGAAGGCTTATTGATCTGTGAAGTTCTCCTGACACCATGGAGAGCTTACAAGGATCACTGATGTGTCAGAACGGTTCCTTACTGTAAAGCAGGTGAAGCTAATGGGTCATGTTATTCAGAAAATTTACAAATAAAAGGAAGGGGGATCGCGAGTGAAAAAATCTGTAATCGCCAGTCTGCTGATCTTGCTCATTTGCTTTTACAGTCTGACGGGGTGTACCCATTCGCAGGCAACACAGTCAAACGGAAAAACAGAATTAACGCTTTGGACGTTTGTTCCCCAACACGTGGAGTTTTACCAGAAGATGGCGAAGCGGTGGAATGAGCTTCATCCAGACAGACAGATTACTTTAAAAGCCGATAACTTCCCCTATGCGGACATGCATAACAAACTGCTGCTTTCCCTTTATTCTGGAGTGGGAGCTCCCGATTTGGCCGATATAGAAATCAATCGCTTTCCCAATTATCTGAAGGGTAAACCGCAGTTGGTCCCATTGAATGATTTGATCGAACCGGTAAAGGATAAAGTGATCCTGTCCCGATTTGAAATCTACAGCAAAGACGGGAAGTATTATGGTATCGATTTTCATGTGGGTGCCACTGTAATGTATTACAATACAGAGATTTTGTCACAGGCAGGCGTCGACCCCGACCAGATTAAAACCTGGGATGATTATGTAGAAGCCGGAAAAAAAGTGAAGGCGAAAACGGGGAAGATGATGACAACGGTGGAAATCACGGATCTGTGGAGTTATTGGCCCATGGTGATCCAACAGAATTCAGATTTTATTGACCGTCATGGTAACGTGACATTGGACAATAAGACCAATATCAAAACACTTCAGTTTTTGTACGACATGATTGAGAAAGACAAGATCGCCCAGCCGGCCCCCAGGGGATTTCACCACAGCGAGGATTACTATGCGTTCATGAACAAGGGGGAAGCAGCTTCCGTCATGATGCCGATGTGGTATATGGGAAGATTTACGGACTTTATGCCCGATTTAAAAGGGAAAATCATCGTGAGACCATTACCGGCATGGACAAAGGGCGGGATGCGATCCGCAGGTATGGGTGGAACCGGCACAGCGGTTACCAATCAGTCCAAGCATGTGAAGTTGGCCAAAGAGTTTCTCGCTTTTAGCAAACTTTCGAAAGAAGGGAACATCGAAATATGGAAAACATTGGGTTTTGATCCTGTCCGCTGGGATGTCTGGGATCTGCCGGAGCTAAATGCTCCTAATAAATACACAGAGTATTTTGGTAGCGATATCTTTAAAACTTTGCTCTCCATCAAAGATGAAATCCATTCGCCCCATCTAAGCGACAAGTCGCCGCAGATGAATCAGTTGCTGAGAAGTGAAGTTTTCTTCAACACCTTGCAAAGGCGGTCTCAAACGCCTGCTGAAAGTTTGAAAGCGGTTGCGGAGGAGATGAGGCGTTGATACATCATGAAAGAGATTGAAATAAATGGGGGCGACGATTGTGATCAGTAAACTGCTTATGGGTGGAAGAAGGATCTGTCATTCGAAAAAAGTGGCGCCTTACCTTTTCATCATGCCCTTTGTTCTTTCTTTCCTGCTGTTTTTTCTATACCCGCTTCTTAGTACCATCAACATGAGCTTCCAGGAAATCTTTCCGGGCGAAACGCGATATATTGGTTTGGCTAATTACGAAAAGATATGGAACCCCCATTTTTATCGGGCGGTCTATAATACGTCACTCTATACACTTGGCACCCTTATCATCCTAATTCCGGTCCCCCTGCTGTTGGCAATTCTTTTAAACAGAAAAGAAACGCCGGGACGCCAATTTTTCCGCTCTGCGTTATTTATACCCGCCCTTACATCGGTTGTGGTGGCCGGGGTTGTTTTTCGATTGATGTTTGGTGTATCAGACACTTCGCTTATCAATTCTCTGTTGATCAAACTGGGATTGTCCCCGCAACAGTGGACGATGCATGCAGAAACGGGGATGTTCCTGATGTTGCTCCTTGCAACATGGAGATGGACAGGTGTTAATCTGCTGTATTTCTTGGCGGGACTGCAAAATATCCCGAAAGAGTTGTATCAGTCGGCGGACATCGACGGAGCCGGACCGCTCCAAAAGTTTTGGCATATTACCTTGCCCATGTTAAAACCAGTGGTCATCTATGTACTGACGATCAGCATCTTTGGCGGATTCCGCATGTTTGAAGAAAGTTATGTGTTTTGGGGAACGGCTTCACCGGGCGATATCGGGTTAACCATCACCGGTTATTTGTACCAACAAGGATTTGAATCTTTTGATTTGGGATTGGGTGCGGCGATCGGAGTGGTATTGCTCTTGATCGTGTTAACCATCAATCTGATCCAATTACGATTCTTTGGTCTGTTCAGCAAGGAGGATGAATGATGCAAAAAATGACGGCAAAAAAGAAAACGCTTTCCGTCGGAGTGTTTCTCTTCCTGATCTGCTTATCCTTCCTGGTGCTGTTTCCTTTTGGTGCCCTTGTGCTGGCTTCTTTAAATCCGGCGGCTGAATTGATGCGCTTCGGGTTAAACCTGCACATTGAGCCGGAAAAACTCAGCCTGAACAACTACCGATACCTTTTCTCTGAAGAGGCCCGATTATATTTGCAATGGTTTAAGAATAGCGTTCTTCTTACCGTCCTCAGTACAATTGTTACTTTGTTTTTCTCGTCCATGGTGGGGTATGCACTGGCGATTTACCGATTTAAAGGGAGAAACTTTATTTTGGGTTTGGTTGTGTTTGTCATGATGATTCCCGTAGAGATTATGATGCTGCCTATGTTCAAAGAAATGATCTCTTTTCATTTGATCAATACGTATTGGGGAGTGATCCTTCCTTTTGCCGTATCCCCTTTCGCCGTCTTCTTTTTTCGCCAATTTACGCTCGGACTGCCCAAGGAGCTTTTGGATGCGGCCAGGATTGACGGTTGTTCCGAGTTTGGCATCTTCTTCAGGGTGATGGCACCTTTGATGATCCCCGCGTTTGGTGCGATGGGCATCCTCCAGGCGTTGAACAGTTGGAACAATTTCTTATGGCCGTTAATCGTATTGCGCACCAATGACATGCTGAACTTGCCAATCGGATTGTCAGGCTTGCTGACACCATACGGAAATAATTACAATATCCTGATTTCCGGTTCGGTCTTGACCGTTTTGCCCATGCTGGTTTTGTTCCTTTTCTTTCAACGCTTTTTCATTGCCGGCCTGACAGTAGGAGGAGTAAAGGGATAGTGGTCAGAGGGGGAAACCAGGCTAATTGCAGCAACGGGACGAATTGAGAAAATAATGCCAAAAAAAGGGGGTGGAAAAATCGCTCCTGAAGAATAAAGGGAATGTACGATTGGCAAGCTGGATTTGCTCTCGATTTGTGTTGGCGATATGCAGTGGAGTATTGATTATGCTGTCCTATTTACATTTTGATGGAGGTGAAGTAGCTTGTGAGGAATCATAACGGCTCTGGCAATGATGATCCGCGAGATGATTGACTTTGTTTTGTATATCAAGAACAATGCATTTGCCCAGCCGTTGCCAGAATGCTGATGCAGGGGTTGCGGATATTTCCGTTTATATTAATCTCAACTGGCGTGGAAAAGGACTTGGTTTAGAAGGAACGGCGAAAGAAAATAGTTTTTATAAACTGGTACTGTTCACCTTCCCTTTAACCAATTAGGGCAAGGTTTATATCGAAAAGCAGGCTTTCGGTAAATTGGATGGAACATTTGTTGATGACATGGGGATGAAAAAATTGTTATAGACTGTTTCGCGAACCTGATTAATATGAGAATAGCCACATCCATCGACGATGGATGTGGCTGTTATTTATTTCCGTTTTTTTGCAAACTGAATGATCCTGGCTTCAATTTGATCTCTTACTCGCTGATAAAACTTGTCACACTTCTTCATCGGATCCTTGCGCTTTGGTGGGATTTGAGGAGGTGTCATCGGGCATTTATCGTTAGCATTACTGCAAAATGCTATAAGTTAGTGATCAATCAATTCATATCTTTCCTTATTATAAGTTACTGCAAGGTGGCACACTCTGCCATTGCTATTTCAACAGCCATGGAATTCCCTGGCCCGGTGGCAATGTTGTTGCTTCTACACCAGGTGTATGGCCATATTCCAGGTGTCCTGGTGTTTTATTGTCCCATTGGCGGAAATTCTTAATATTTTCAATGGACAAGTCATACCCCAATAAGTGAAGCAGGCTACACAACAGCATCGAACCGTGTCTGGCCGAAAGGATAAAACGGTCTCTGTTAAAACATGACGGTTTTTTGGTCTGGTTCATAGTACATACTCCATGGGAGCAGCACCAATAGGCAAATCAAGATGATCTGAATTTAGCTGCCTGGACGGCGTCAATCAATAATGTGCGAATCACGCTGATAGCAAGTGTATCAATTTGATTGAAAATGTTTATGAAAGATTTGCCCCTTAAAGATTTGCTCCTTTTAAAAGATATTTAATAATAGAGTAACTGAAATTTAATCCACCACAGTGATTCCTTGATTGGCGTACAGAGCTTTTACATCTGGTTTAACATTTTCAGTAATCAGATAGGTTAAATGATCAGACGGACATACAATATGATTGGAAACTGTATCCAACTTGTCAGGCGTAACCAAAGCTAATACTTCAGTAGAAATGGAGGCCATTTTCCGTTTTACTAAAGCTTCCGATCTACTTGGAACGCTGATTCCGATACGAGCATCTATATTATAAATCCCCATTATATACAGGTCGGCCCTCATGGTGTTCAGCGTTTCCACCGCATCTATTCCGAGGTTAACTAACGACTCTTTAAATAAAGTGCCGCCGATCATGATAACTTCAACATTCTTGTGATTGGATAATGCCATGGAAATGGGGGGGCTATTGGTAATGATTGTTGCCTTCAAGGATAAAGGAAGATGGTTTACCAGGTGCAGGTTCGTTGTTCCTCCATCGATCAACAGGACCATGTTATCTTTTATAAAATCGACTGCTTTAAGGGCCAAACGGATTTTTACTTCATTGTATATATTTTGTCTTGTAGAAAAATCAACTACCGGAGGGCCAATCCTTAGTGCCCCGCTGTGAACTCTTTTCAACAGGCCCTGGGCATCCAATTCTTTTAAATCTCTTCTGATCGTATCTTCTGAAACAAACAGACGTTTACTTAAATCGCTGGCGATTACTTTATGTTCATCATTTAAAATTTGTAAAATCCTTTGTTGACGTTCTTCTTTTAACATTCTTCATTTACTCCTCTTTTTATTTCTTTCAGTATAACATATTTTTTCTTCTAAAAAAGATAAATGCGCAAAAAAAGCATGCGAAAACAAGCAAAAATATGCTTTACTTTGCAATGAAAACGCTATACAATTTAATTACAAGCAAAAAAACGCAATATAGGAGGCAGAAACGTGCATAATAGAGCAATCACGATTGCACCTTCCATTATGTGCGCGGATCTCTGCAACTTGGAGAAAAGTGTAGAAGAGATTAAGCGTGCAGGATTAGACACATTACACATAGATATCATTGACGGAGCGTTCAGCCCAAGCATGCCGCTAGGAATTGACACTGTGAAGCAATTGCGCAATATTACCGACTTGGATTTCGATGTTCATATTATGGCTTACAATAATGAGTTTTTCATTCAGGAGATGCTCAATATCGGTGTCCAACAAATCTCGTTTCACCTGGAAAGTGGTATCCATATTGACCGCTATATCAATTTGATCAGAAAAAATGGGGTGAAGGTTGGGGCTGCGCTTAATCCGGCCACTCCTTTATGCACCCTGGACTATGTATTGCCACAGGTTGATACTGTGCTTTTAATGCTTATCAACCCGGGTTTTGCAACTGATCAAAACGAAAGCCAGGTATCCTACGCGGTTAAAAAGGTAGGGGACTTGAGCCAATTAATTAAAAAGAGAGGCTTGGATACAAGAATTGAAGTCGACGGAAGAGTATCTTTAGATACAATTCCTGGATTGGTCAGGGCGGGCGCAGATATTCTGGTTGCCGGGACTACAAGCCTGTTTCTCCCAAATCATAGTTTGGATGAAAACAAACGATTAGTGGAAGAAGCTATCGCAAAAGGACTAAATGCAGGGGTGAAATAAATGGTGAATTACAGAGAAGTTTCACAGGATATTATCAATGAACTGGGCAATACTTTACGCAATATTAACACCGAAGAAGTAGAACAGCTGATTGACAAAATCCAGAAAGCGGAGAAGGTATTCTTCGTCGGTGTTGGCAGGGTACTGCTGTCACTAAAGTCCATCGCCAAGAGATTTGCCCATCTTGGCATCAATTGTTATATAGTTGGAGAAATCACGGAACCGGCGATTACCGAGAAAGATTTATTGATTGTAGGCTCTGGCAGTGGAGAAACCGCTTTCCCGCTCATTATAGCTAAAAAAGCAAAACAATTTAATGCGACAGTAGCCCATATTGGTGCGAATCCACAAAGTTCAATGAGAGAATATGCAGATCTCTTTATTAAAATCCCTGTCAGCACGAAACTGCAATTGCCAGGTGAAATTCCGTCGATACAACCAATGACAAGCTTATTTGAACAAAGCCTGCTCCTATTGGGCGACACGATTGCTCTAATGATAATCAAGGATAAAGATATTGATATGCACGCTCTCTGGCAATACCATGCGAACTTGGAATAATTAGAGTTGGCTTTTAGTGTAGATAAGGTTATTTGATAGTAAAGGAGATTAGACACATGAAAGCTCTGCATTTTGGTGCTGGAAAAATTGGAAAGGGCTTAATCGGAAATTTGCTCAACAAAACCGGTTATGAAGTGTGCTTTGTGGATGTGAACCAGGAAATGATTGACTGTATAAATAAAAGGAACAGCTACTCAGTTGAATTATTAGACGAAGAGCATTCGGTGGAAATAATCTCTCCTGTTTCTGCCCTGAACAGTATTACACAAAAGGAAAAAGTGATTGAAGCAATTGTAAATGTCGATATCATCACTACATCCGTTGGGGTCGTCAATTTGCCCAATATAGCCAGAGTCTTGGCAGAAGGCCTTTTAGACAGAATCGCCCAAAATAGAAAGAAAATCGATGTAATCGCCAATGAAAACGCAATCAATGCTTCCCTTACTTTAAAAAAAGAAATAGAACAAATCATATCAGTCGAGGAAATGACTCAAATCAATTCCCATGTTGGCTTTCCCAACTCTGCGATTGACCGCCTTGCTTTATCGAAAAAAGGTGACCAAGGTGAAATTGCCCTTGTTGAGCCATTCTTCGAGTGGGTGATTAACAAATCAGAAATGGTTAATTTTGATCTGCCTTTAATCAGCAATGCTATCTACGTAGAGAACTTGAAGCCTTATATTGAAAGAAAATTATACATTGTGAATATGGGTCATGCGGCCACAGCTTATTTGGGATTTTTAACAGGTGAATCAACCATTGCAAAAGCATTAAGGAACCCGGAAGTTGAAAGAATCGTGAGGGCAGCGATGGTGGAATCCTCCCAATATATGATTGAAACTTATCGGTCAGATTCTCAGGAAATGATTGAGTTTATCGAAAAAACGCTCAAGCGTTTTAAAAACAGCAATATAAGTGATGAAATTTTGCGTGTCGGGCGATCGCCGATCAGGAAATTAGGTTATGAAGAACGGTTGGTGAAGCCAGCGAGGGAACTCTTCAAGCTGGGGTTACCGTTCGAAAATTTAGCGGCATCCATAGCTGCTGGTTATCTGTTCAACAACCCTGAAGACGAGGAGTCGTTCGCACTGCAAAGCTATATTCGTGAGAATGGGATAGATAAGGCGATTTCACATTTTTCACAGATTGAACATGCCAAAATGAAGGAGATGATCACAAAGCATTACGATAAAATGAAAAACAATCACAAAATGACCCATTGAGAAAGGAGAGGTAACATGTTAAGCCAATACCTCAAAAATAATGTCCATTTCCTTAATTCAGTGCCTACCTGGGAGGAAGCTATCAAGGTTGCTGCCCAGCCCCTGCTGGATAAAGGAAACATCACCCGAAAATATGTACAGGATATGATTGAAAATGTGAATGTCAATGGCTCATATATGGTCATTGTCCCTGGAATTGCCATGCCCCATGCGAAAAATAATGGAGGAGTGCTAAAAACAGGGATCTCATGCCTAAAACTGAAGGATCCGGTTTTTTTTCCTGAAGAAAAAGATGTAAACATTCTTTTCGTTTTAGCTGCTGAAGATACGACAGGACATTTAGAGTTGATTTCGGACTTATCCTCTTTATTGATTGATGAAGATGTCATGGTCAAATTCAAAGAAGCAAGTAGTGAGGCAGAAATCATTGAGCTTATTGAATCAGTAGAATAATATTAACCGCATTCGTCCAATACGGATGCAGGAGATGATTTAAATAATAAAATTCACTTGAAAAGGGGATGTTTTAATATGGCCAGTGCAGAAGTTAAAAGCCCTTCGATCCGTGCCCGGATACAGGCATTTGGTGGCTTCCTGACCAATATGGTTTTACCTAATATAGGAGCTTTTATCGCTTGGGGTATCCTTACCGCACTTTTTATTCCCACCGGTTGGGTTCCCAATGAACAACTTGCCAAAATAGTTGGCCCAGCAATAACGTATCTTTTGCCATTGCTTTTAGCTAGTACAGGGGGCAGGATGGTCGCAGGTCAAAGAGGAGCTGTGATGGGAACAATTGGAGCTATTGGACTCATAGTTGGATCAGACATTCCAATGTTCCTGGGGGCAATGATTATAGGTCCTTTAGGTGGTTGGGTGATTAAGAAATTTGATAAATCAATAGAAAATAAAATTCCAGCTGGATTTGAAATGATTGTAAATAACTTTTCAATAGGTATTCTAGGATTTTTATTAATGATTTTGTCCTTTTATATTATAGGTCCAGTGATTGAATCAGGAAATAACATTGTAACATCTGCAATAAAAACATTGGTTGCTACTGGGTTTTTGCCAGTGCTTTCGCTAATCAATGAACCAGCCAAAGTACTTTTTTTGAATAATGTCATTGACCAAGGAATCTATTATCCACTCGGAATGCAAGAAACACTAAAAGAAGGAAAATCAATCTTCTTTACAGTGGCTTCAAACCCTGGACCAGGTTTAGGGTTACTGCTTGCATTTAGTCTTTTTGGAAAAAAGGCTGCTAAAAGAACCGCACCAGGTGCCATTATTATTCATTTTTTAGGTGGTATCCATGAATTGTATTTCCCGTATGTATTAATGAAACCACTTACAATTCTCGCTATGATTGCTGGAGGAATGTCGGGTATCACCGTGTTCAACCTATTTAATGCCGGCTTAGTAGCTGGACCAAGCCCGGGTTCGATATTTGCATACTTGGCACTGACACCAAAAGGAAACTTCTTAGGAATCATTTTAGGTGTTCTTGTTGCTGCGGCAGTTTCATTCCTCGTAACTTCTATCATTCTAAAACTGGATAAGAAGACTGATGAGGAAGAGGACTTTTCCAGTTCTGTTGAAAGATCAAAGTCAATGAAGTCTGAAGGGAAACAGATTCTAAGTTCATCTATTGATAGAGTAACCACTAATAAAGTTAGTAAAATTGCATTTGCTTGTGATGCAGGTGCAGGAAGCAGTGCACTGGGTGCAACTACGTTTAGAAAAAGACTTCAGAAGAATAATATCAATGGCATCGAAGTCAAACATTTCAGGATAGAAGACGTTCCGCAGGATTCTGATATTATCGTGGTTCATAAAGATTTATATGAAAGAGCAAGATTAACTCATAGAGATAAGAAGATCATTACAATAGAAAATTATATTGATGATCCTAATCTTGCACAGTTAATGAGTGAATTAGAACAAAGTTAAATGTTGTCATGATTCACAATTCCTCTTATCACAATTTAGCATTATTTTCGGATAAAAGGAAGCTGATTTCTCCAATACTAAGGAAATCAGCTTCTCTTTTTGGCATTAATGAACGCAAATCATTTGAGTTAAGTTTATGTCAAAAACGATATTGCCGCTAGTAAGTTAATGTGTTCCCAACCTAATAGAGAAGCATTTTTTTGTTAACTTTCCAAAAGCATATTTTTTGAAAGAGGTTGTCAACCGTGATTTTCTCGTTTCAAAGAGTCTCCATAAACTCCTGACGCGATCTTTTCATGCAATCGGTAACTATGACTCTAATGTTAATATCAAGAGTGAATAATCATTTTATTTATCTATTTTAACATTTATATTATTTAAGAATGTTGACAGGTTTCTAGTGGTTTCATCAAAAGTGCGGGAGAGTCAATTTTCGGCTGCTGTTTTTGAGAAATTTTTTAATTGCTGTTGACGGTTTGCCATAGGACAATTGTACATTGACATATACATAGACAGATAACCCTACATGCATCGATCAAGAAGGTCATGCACCTATTTTCCACAACCACATACAGTAGTAATGGCTTTTTATGAACAGGATGGAGGTGGCGGGTCTGTTGTCTGGTTTGATCACAGCGCTTGCACTCTTGTTGAGAGAAATGCTCCTGTTTGTTTCCTACATCAAAAATAATGCATTCCCCCAACCCCTGACGGAACAGGAAGAAGAGCGGAATCTCAAGTTGATGGCTGAAGGGGACCCACAAGCCCGAAACACCTTAATTGAACATAACCTGCGACTGGTGGCCCACATTGTAAAAAAGTTTGAAAATACGGGAGAAGATACCGAAGATTTAATTTCCATCGGAACGATTGGCCTGATAAAGGCAATCGAATCATACCAGCCCAATAAAGGAACCAAGCTGGCCACTTATGCCGCCCGATGCATAGAGAACGAGATCCTTATGCATCTTCGTTCACTCAAGAAAGCGCGCAAAGATGTATCGCTTCATGATCCGATTGGAACGGACAAGGAAGGAAATGAAATCACTTTAATTGATATACTTGGCACAGAGCGGGATGAAGTGGTAGATAAGGTTCAAATGAAAATCGAGAAAAAGAAAATTTATAATCATATTCACATCTTGGATGAACGGGAACAAGAAGTGATTCGCTGCCGGTTTGGTTTGGGTGGGGGAAAAGAAAAGACGCAGCGGGAAATTGCAAAAGAACTGGGAATTTCACGATCCTATGTGTCACGGATTGAAAAGCGTGCATTGATCAAATTATTTCACGAGTTTTACCGCAACGGCAAGAAAAATGGGTAAAATATGGATGTAACGAAAATTGGTGTATATGTGAAAAATTAATGGTAATTAATTGCAGATATTTTCAGATATAGTGCGTCAAAAATTAGCTGACGGGTCATACGTGAACGGTGAATTATATATCCTGCGCAGTGGGTTGGCCAAATGGCTGTCATCAACATCTTCTCCGTAAAAGAGTCGAAAAAGCTGGTTCCCAAGAATGATTGAACGTGTTGGATCAGGATTAAATCCAGGCTTCGCTGTCTGCAATACCTGACAACGGTTCGTTATTTCAAGCAAACAACTATTGTCAACCCACGAGTCTTTCCATTAATTTACCGTTTTACAGTGTTCCGTTGAGCTTTTATAAAGGCGTTCGTTGAAATCAATAATCATATAAATTTCTATAATCTGTACCTCCTTCCTGCTCTTAATGATTTGCCTTCATTGAAATGTACTTCACAGATACCATCCAAAAGTTACCCCGTTTTGTTGGTATTGTACTCAGTAAACCACCACAGGTGTCAAAGAACGAAATTACTTATCAAAAATTTCTATCTGATTTTCCTTTCGTTCGAAAAATTGAGCGGTTGGGATTTTATATGCCAACCGTTATTAGTTTCTGGCAAGTTGTCGGGGATAGAAAAATGGACTTGCTTCCGAACTAAATATATAAGGAACATTTATTATAAATTTTCAAATGAGAAGCACGAGTTTGATTATAGTACGAAAATATATAGAAATCAAGACCTAAAACAAGAAGTTATCCCGATGGAGTTCAGCTTATTTTGAGGGAGAAACAGAAATGAAGATCATCAATAATCAAATCATTCGATTTGTCATCGTAGGTGCTCTTAACACAGCCATTTATTATTTGTTGTATTTGATTTTTATTCACCTGATTAAGCTGGATTATCTGATCTCACATATTCTCGCTTTTATCCTGAGTATGATTGGTTCTTTTTTTATGAACACTCATTTTACTTATAAGACAAAACCGACACTAAAGAAATTTCTTCAGTTTCCTTTAACTTATGTGGTTAATATTTCAGTAACCACCGGGAGTGTATATATTCTGGTAGATCTGTTAGGTTGGGATAAAAACATATCACCATTGGTCGCTTCATTAATCGCAATCCCATTTACCTTTATCGTTTCAAAGAAAATATTGGTCAGGAAAGCTAACGATACTTACACGGGACCTGATGTTAAGCAGCGAATGCACAGGGAAGACACTTCGTTTAATGACTGAACAGACCTGATGTGCATCAGCTCTTTTTGCGCCGGAATCGCTATGAGATGAGAGTTGAGTGATTTTGAGTAAAGGTAGGTTTACAGCCAATGATTTCAATCATAGCACCATGTTTTAATGAAGAAGAAGTTTTGCCGCAGTTTTATGATGAAGTTACAAAAGTAATGAACAGAACGAGATACGACTATGAAATTATTTTTATTAATGATGGCAGCAGGGATCGTACTTTGGAGATTTTAAGAGATCTTTCCAAGGGAGATAAAAAAGTAAATTATATTTCATTCAGTCGGAACTTTGGAAAGGAAGGAGCCATGTTGGCAGGTTTAAACTTTTCCAAAGGAGATGCCGTTATCATTATGGATACTGATTTACAGCATCCCCCCGAGCTTATACCGGAGATGATTTCCTATTTTGAGAAAGGTTACGATCAAGTTATTGCAAAACGAAATCGCAAAGGCGAATCGTTTTTTAGAGCATTCGTCTCAAAAATTTATTATAAGTGTATCAATCAGTTTGTAGATATTACTTTAGCAGATGGTGTCGGTGATTTTCGCCTGTTAAGTAGACAAGCCGTAAATGCGCTGCTCTCTTTAAATGAGTATAATCGTTTTTCAAAAGGACTGTTTTCGTGGATTGGGTTTAAAGAGCATATGATTGAATTTGAAAATGTGAACAGAACAGCCGGCATCAGTAAATGGTCATTCCTGAAGCTTTTAAACTACGCCATTGATGGACTGGTTTCATTTAACAATAAGCCGTTGCGGATCGCCATCTATATGGGATTAACCGTGACACTGCTGGATATTTTATATGTTCTTTTTATGTTTATTAAAACCCTGTTAAATGGACCGGATGTTCCCGGGTATTTTACGATTATCGCGTCTGTATCTTTATTTGGCGGAATTCAATTAATTTTCCTTGGTTTGATCGGGGAGTATATTGGCAGAATCTACTACGAGTCTAAAAAAAGACCTCACTACATTGTTGAAGAAGAAAGTTTTACCCAAAAAAGTGAAGAGAGACAGGACAAACATCATGTTCTCTATTGAAATGGTGATAGAGAAATACGCATAAACTGGAGATTTACTTCTTAGAAGGAGAAGAAAAACCTGATGAACCAAAAAAAATTAAATATTTCTAAAAACACCAGGAATATTCTCCTGTGCTATGGGCTAATTTTGGTTTCGGCTATTGCTATTCATGCCTATTTTGTTTATTTCAAACCGTACTTTAGTGAAGCATGTTGCGATTCCCTGACCCAACTGGCTCATTTTTACCCCTTTTTACAGAATGAATACGGACAGGGGAACTTTACATGGTCATGGGAACATGGTTTGGGGGGAGACCTGTTTGCCGGATATCTCTTCTACTACTCCACCTCTCCGTTCTTTTGGGTTTCGATGCTTTTTGATCTTTCATCATTAAAGGCAACCATTGAATTTAAATTATATATGAGTATTTTTAAGCTTTTTCTTGCCATGATCTTTCTTTACCACTTGTTGCGTTGTCTGAAGAGATCCAATACGTCAGCGCTTATCGGCAGTCTCATCTACGGCGGTTCACTCTATTTTATGATCTACTCACTGCGATATGATTTTATGGCTGACGGAATGGTTTGGCTCTCTCTCGTTATTCTGGGTTATGAAAGATTGATAGATAAAAACAAAAAGTCTTTATTTGTTTTTGCTGTGTTCCTGATCGTTTGCTCCAATTTCTATTTGGCATTTATCAGCAGTATCTATTTGTTCTTATATGCCATTTTGAAATATTTCTTAAAGGAAGAAACATATAGTTTCTTGGGATTTTTTAAGCACTATGTAAAAACCGGCTTCTATTATTTGATCGGATTTTTATTAGCGGCTTTTGCATTTCTGCCTGCGGTATACAGTTATCTGCATGTGGACCGGTTTTACTCTGAGATCCGGATTCCGCTTTTCTTTGGTGAAGATTTTTATCAAGCACTGTTTGGCAACCTTTTCTTTTTGACTGAAAGAATAGGCTTTGTTGTGGTCTTTCCTGTGCTGGTATTATTCCTGTTTCTTTACGGATTTTTGATTCGTGACAAACAAACGAAAATCAGATTTTGGTTCCTTTTATTTATCTTTTTGCTGGCTTTGATTCCGTTCACTTATTCCTTATTTAATGGTTTATCAAACATGCAATACCGCTGGTTATATCTGTTTTCTTTTACATTTTCCGTAACTTCCTCATTTATCCTGGATGAACTTTTACGAAAAGAAGTACGTTTACCCAGGGCTATGATCGGGCTCTCAATGTTTCTGCTGGGTTTATTTTGTTTGTATAAAGGTTTTGGCGTCTGGTTTGACTCCGATACAAGTAAGCATACGGCTGATCCCGGCACCAATCTGATCTTTTTATACAAGTTTGGCGTTTGCTTTATATTTTTGTGTGGGATCATCGTTTCTGTTATTTTGTTGATGAAAAACAAATGGCCGCGAGAAATCGTTTCGGCTTCTCTCATCGTTGTCGTTTTCCTCAATGTATCCTTTTTGAATATGTCTGCTTTCGGCAGCTTATACGGGCATCCGGCAGCGTTGGATAAGCGCCTTGATACTGTATTTTCATGGTATGGATTAGCGAAAGATATTCAAATGTTTCAGGATATTAAGAAGAATGACCCCGGCTTTTATCGCACAACCCTTATCAATAAGGAAGATTATATTAATGAGGCGTTGGTTTATCATTTTAATGGCTTTGGAATTTACAATAGTTTATTATCCGGTAATGTTCACAATTTCTTTAAAAACGAGTATAACATTCTCCAGGTAAATATCCCCAGTCAAATTAACAAATTGGATAATCGCTTGCTTTTGGGAACTGCCCTGGCCAATAAATATTACGTAATCCATCGGGAACGGGCTTTTCAGCCATATGGATATTCACTGGTAAAAGAGGTGGGGGACTATCAAATCTGGAAAAATAACTTCACGCTGCCGATCGGTTTTTTCTATGACGCTGTGGTAGATGAGCATACCTTTGCCAGGCTCAACTTTTCGGAACGAGATCAATTGCTTCTCAAAGCGGCTGTGGTTAAGGACGGGACAGACACAGGGCTGCCCGCATTTAATCCCGCACAATTAAAGGATAAAACTTTTCCGGTGAAAAAAAGTAATCTAAAACTGATCAATGCCTCTTTAAAAGGTCATCTGCTGACTGCCAAACAAGAAGCAAAGCTGATTATCCAAAACTTCTTTTACAAACAGCAAGGGGAAGTGCTGGTTGACATGGTGATTGGCAGAACAGACGGAGGCAGGTATGAACTGAATGTAAATGAGAAGAGATTTATTTATTTTGGAGAAAATTCCCTTTATAATTATCCGAAAGATGAGGTTGTATTTCGAGTTGGTGGAGTGGAGCAGCCAAAAGAGATCGTGATTCAGCTATCGCCGGGACAATATAAACTGGAGGAGCTTAAGCTAACCTTTAACTCCTTTCAAACCTACCGGGAACTGGTGAAAGAAAAGCAAAAGCAATCATTGCAAAATGTAAAGGTAACCAGTGGCCATGTTTCAGGAAGCATTTATGCCCCAAAAAACGGGATTCTCTTTCTGTCGATCCCATATAGTGAAGGCTGGCGGGTGAAGGTGGATGGCGTGAACACGAAATCACTGGAGATTAACTCTGCCTTTATCGGAGTCCCGATAACAAAAGGAACACACAAAGTAGTGCTTGAATACAGGACACCATACCTTTCACTCGGGCTTGCCATCTCCGTCACTACACTTTTGATTCTGTCAGGTGCTTTCTTATATCACTTTCGATACCAAAGACTGAAGAAAAAATAAAATGTAACGGTCGCAGTGGTTTTCATGCACTGCGGCTTTTTTCAATTTAGTAAAATTAAAAATAAAAAGATTACAGTAAAGGAGTGCCATTTTATAGGTTGTGTACTTTTTTGCCTATTGCAAAGCGCTTACATTTTTTTTATACTCGAACTAAATCGATTTACTAAACCGGTTTAGTTAAAGGGTGTACCCCATGAAAAAAGTAACAATGGCTGAAGTTGCAAAACATGCCAATGTTTCAAAAAGTACAGTCTCACAATACTTAAATAAACGTTATGACTACATGAGCAAGAAGACAAAGCAGCGAATTGAACAGGCGATTCGGGAGTTAGGATATCAGCCTAATTTCGTTGCAAGAAGCCTGAAACAAAAGAAAACCTCCACCATTGGCGTCATTGTGGCCAATATTTTGCATACGTTTTCTACTCAGATTATTAGGGCGATTGAGGATGTGTGTCATGAAAGTGATTACCATGTGATTGTTTGCAACGCTGATGATGACCCCGACAAAGAAAAGAAATATATACAAATGTTGATGGCAAAACAAGTTGACGGGTTGATTGTGTTTCCGACAGGCGGAAACATCAACCTTTATCAATCCATGGTAAAAGAGAAGTTTCCGCTTGTATTTGTAGACCGGATCGTTTCCGGCCTGTCCGTCGACACGGTTATTCTGGATAATGAAGCGGCTGCCAAACTGGCGGTCAATCATTTTATTGAAAAAGGCTATGAGCGAATCGGGATTGTGACAACTTCATTAATCCATAACCTGACCCCAAGGGTTGAACGGATCACTGGATTTATCAAGGCCATGGAGGAACACCAAATGCCGATCCGGGATGATTACGTGAGGGGGATGGAGGTCCATCTGATTAAAGAGGGATTAAGGGAGATGTACGCGCTGGATCAACCGCCTCAAGCGATTCTGGCCGGAAATGATCTGGCACTGATGGAGATTCTAACTTATGCAAAAGAGAACAAGATCACCATTCCCGGCCAGCTTGCCCTGATCGGGATTGACGAGGTTTCATTCGCAAATATTTACAACCCTCCTTTAACAACAGTGAAACAACCGGTATTTCAAATGGGGAAAAAAGCGGCTGAACTGTTGTTCCGAAAGATTGAGAATCCGGATCCTTCCGGGGAATCCCGCGTTCACCGTTTTGAGCCGGAATTGATAGAACGGGAGTCCTGTTAAATGAGGATCATACCATGCAGAACCTGGTTGGTTCGTTTGCATAACGAAATAGGCAAGCTTAAATAAAAGACCTTGAAAGGATGTTGTCACAATGGGAGATGTGATTGTACCACAGAAAGAACTGGCAGGAATGGTAGTCAAAAAATTAACCAAGGCGGGTTTGCGTGAAGACCATGCAAAGGTGGTTGCTGATGTACTTGTTCATGCAGATCTGCGGGGCGTAAGTTCTCACGGTGTCTTGCGTACGGAGCATTATGTCAAACGCCTGACCATGGGCGGCTTAAATCCAAGCCCTGAATTCTCCGTAAAAGATACGGGACCCTGTACAGCTGTATTTGACGGGGATGACGGCATGGGACATGTTGTTGCAAAAGAGGCGATGGATTATGCGATTCAACTGGCGGAAAAGAACGGGGTCGGCATGGTGGGGGTTATCAACAGCAGCCACTGCGGCGCACTATCCTATTTTGTTCAACAGGCAGCGGAAAAGAATTTAATCGGGATGGCCCTTACTCATACAGATAAAGTTGTGGTTCCATTTGGGGGGGCGAAACCTTACTTTGGCACAAACCCGATCGCATTCGCCTTCCCGGCGAAAGAAAACAAACCTGTGATTCTCGACATGGCAACAAGCAATGTGGCGTTTGGTAAAGTGCTCCACGCCAGGGAAGCAGGCACATCAATTCCGGCAGACTGGGGCGTTGATGAAAACGGCAAGCCGTCCACGGACCCCAACCGGGTAACAGCTCTTCTGCCGTTTGCCGGACCGAAAGGATATGGACTTGCGATGGTTGTTGATGTACTGTCCGGTCTGTTAACAGGTTCCGCATTTGGCCCTCATATTACCACCATGTACGGTAATTACAGCAAAATGCGTAAGCTGGGTCACTTGGTGTGCGCGGTCAATCCGGCAGCATTTACAGATCCGTCCGGGTTTCTTGCCAACATGGACCAGATGATCAATGAAATTCATGAAACACAACCGGCTGAAGGCTTTGAAAAAGTGTTGGTTCCGGGTGAGCCTGAGCAGTTGAGAGAAAAAGAAAGGCTTGAAAACGGTGTGCCGGTGACAGAGACAGTTTATCAATATCTTGCCCAGGAATAGGATGCGATGTGGATGGATGTTGTAACCATTGGGGAAACAATGGCGTTGTTTACACCCGATATGTCCGGGATGATGAGGTATGCGAAATCTTTTTCAATGAAATTAGGCGGAGCTGAATCCAATGTCGCAATCGGTTTGTCACGGCTTGGGCATCGAACAGGCTGGATCAGCAAGGTTGGCAACGATGAATTCGGCAAAGCCATGCTTTCCTTTATCAGTGGTGAAGGCGTGGATGTCAGCAGGGTGAAAGTAGATCCGAGCGCGCCGACAGGTATTTACTTTAAGGAATTGAGAAGAGCAGATGATGTCCGGGTTACTTATTACCGGAAGGGTTCTGCCGCAAGTACGCTATCCAAACTGGATCTGGATGAGGAGTATATCGCAAAAGCCAAGTATCTCCATATCACCGGGATTACCCCGGCCTTAAGTGAAAGCTGCGCAGAGATGATCGATGAGGCGGTAAACATTGCCAAAAGAAGCGGGGTTAAAGTTGTTTTTGACCCCAATTTGCGAAAAAAACTCTGGAACGAAGAAAAAGCGAGGGAAACTCTCAGCGAACTGGCGGCGAAAGCAGATATCGTACTCCCGGGAATCGCTGAAGGAGAGTTTATATTCGGGGAAAGTGACCCGGAAAAGCTTGGGCAGCTGTTCCTCAATCACGGAGTCTCAATCGTTGTTCTGAAATTAGGAGCAGAAGGAGCATGGTATTTTTCAAAGGAAAAAAATGTAAAGGTTGCGGGGTTTCCGGTTGAGCGTGTCATTGATCCTGTTGGTGCGGGGGATGGATTTGCCGCCGGGTTTCTTTCCGGATTGCTGGATTCACTCAGTCCGGAACAGGCTGTTGAAAGAGGCAATGCGGTTGGAGCCCTGGTCACGATGGTGAACGGAGATGTAGAAGGTCTGCCTGAGCGTGACGAAATCGAAGCGTTTATCAATAGAAAAAATGATGATGTGCATCGTTAGGGAGGTGGTTTCTAAAATGAATTTATTGAACCAGATCAAAGAAAATGGAATCGTAGCTGTTATTCGCGGTGCGAGACCGCAGAATGTGTCAGATATCGCAAGAGCGCTCAAAAATGGCGGTGTGAAAACGCTGGAAATTACGGTAGAAACACCAAAAGTACTGTCATTGATTGAGCAAGTTTCCGATGAATTTGGTGATGAAGTTATTGTCGGTGCAGGGACGGTGCTTGACCCGGAAACCGCAAGAGCTGCTATTATGGCAGGCGCGAAGTTTATCTTCTCACCAACAGTCAATCCGGAAACGATCAAAATGGCGAAGCGTTACGGTGTACTAAGTATACCGGGAGCGTTAACGCCCACTGAGATTTTAACTGCTTATGAAAATGGGGCAGATCTGATCAAAGTATTTCCGGCCAATCTGTTTGGCCCTCGTTATATCAAGGATATCCACGGGCCTATGCCGCATATTCCACTGATGCCGACAGGCGGGCTGAATGTTGATAATGTGGGTGACTATATCAAGGCGGGTGCTGTGGCTGCGGGAATCGGCAGCTCTCTGGTAAACACCAAAAAAGCAATGAATGAAGACTACTTCATTGACTTAGAAAATAAAGCTTCTCAATTTGTACAGGCTGTTAATGCGGCAAGAGTTTAGCCTCTGCAAGGGGAGGCTCTGGTTTTGACGGCCTCCCCGTTTGTCTGGTGGTTGTAACAAGGGGGGAAAAACATGAAAATGAAAACGCTTATATCCATTTTTATGATCATTTCATTATTCTTTACCTCTGCTTGCAGTTTGCTCGAAAATGCCGGAAAGGCCAAAAATGGGGTTACTACCATCAAAATCGCAAACTATTGCTCGGAAACACATCCGCAAAATATTGCATTAAGGGAAAAGTTTAAACCGATGGTTGAAGAAAAAACCCATGGCAAATATAAAGTTGAAATCTATCCCGCCAATGCACTCGGGGATGAAGAACAATTTTCGAGTGGTGTACGGATCGGATCGATTCAAATGGCGATTACCGGAATGGGATTGCAAATAGCCAATCCGAAAATCGGTGTTGTTGAATGGCCTTATTTGTTTGATAACTATGAGCAGGCAAACCGGATTTTACACGGGGAAGTCGGTGAGGAAATCGGGGATGCCTTCAGAGAACTTGGCGCTGAACCGCTTGCCTGGACCGCAAACGGTTTCAGAGTGGTGTCAGCAAACCGAAAAATTGACTCCATGGAGGATTTTAAAGGATTCCGTTTAAGGATGGGGAACATTCCGATTTTCATTAGCACGGGCAAGGCGTTGGGAGCGAATGTACAGCCGCTTGCTCTTTCAGAAGTGTTTACCGCCCTTGAACAGGGTGTGATTGACGGACAGGAAAATCCTTATGTGACCTTAAAAGAGTCCGGCTTTTATGAGGTTCAAAGCCATGTAACGGAAACAAGGCACATGTTCAGTCCTAATGTATATTTAATGAACAAAAAATTTTATGATGGATTAGATAAAGAAACACAGAAAATTATTCGTGAAGCAGCCAGAGAGTCTGCCCAATATGAATGGAAGCTTCTCCAAGAATCAGAGGAAAAAGTAAAAAAAGAGCTTGAAAAGGAAGGGATTGAAATTATTGTTCCCGACGAGAAGTTTCGGAGCGAGCTGGAAAAATCAGTAGAGCCTGTTTATGAAGAGCTGTACAAAAAGTATGATTGGGCGGAAGAGTTGGTGAACAAGATTCGTGCACAAAAGTAGCTCTCTGAGCACGGCCTGAATGCCCAGTCTGTTCATAAGGGGTGGAAGTAGATGAAAAAAATATTAAAGCTGCTGAATCAGGTACTGAACGGAGTCATTGTAGTGATTATGGCAGGCATGGTAAGCCTTGTTTTTTTGAATGTCGTGCTTCGCTACGGATTTGAGTCGGGAATTACCTGGTCAGAAGAAATGGCCAGATATATGTTTGTGTGGATTGTTTTTCTGGGTGCGGTTGTAGCGGTCAAGGATAAAAGTCATCTTGGCGTTGATTTGCTCATTGCAAGAGTTCCGCGGCCAGTGCAGAAAATATTATATTTTATTTCCAATTCACTCGTTATTTTTGTCCTTATTCTATTCATTGACGGTTTGTTTAAAATGATTGAGTTGAACAAAATGGTTTCGGGTCCGGCGACTGGAATTCCGGTTGCATTCTTTTACCTTGCCGGAGTTGTAGCCGGGGTCCTGATGATTATCATCAGCGGGGTACAGACGATTCGTTTTGTGTTTTTCGGCCAGGACCTTCCGGATTGGGCAAAAGCTGATGCGATTCAGCATGAAGGAGGGAAAGCAAAATGATCTGGCTGTTTCTCATATCGCTGTTTTTACTTCTGTTAATCGGTGTTCCTGTTGCATACTCGATGTTAGCCAGTGCTGTGGTCATGCTGGTCGCACTTGGATTATTTGATACGGGGATCCTTGGTGAATATTTAGTCAAAGGGGCGAATAATTTCTCGTTAATGGCAATCCCGTTCTTTATTTTAACCGGTGAAATCATGAACGCTGGCGGGGTTTCAAAACGTATTGTGGATTTTGCCAGCTCACTTGTCGGACATATCCGCGGCGGATTGGGATATGTAGTTATTATTTCCGGTGTTATTTTTGCCGGATTGTCAGGGTCAGCTGTGGCTGACACAGCCGCTTTGGGCGCGATTCTGATTCCGATGATGATTGCAAAGGGATACAACAAAAATCGTTCGACTGGTTTGGTTGCTTCTACCGGGATTATTGGAACTGTTATCCCGCCAAGCATTCCGATGATTTTGTTTGGTGTCATTGGAGGCGTTTCCATTACGAAATTGTTTATGGCAGGAATCATACCGGGGATTTTAATCTCTCTTGGACTGGTTGTGGTATGGTATTTTGTCTCCAAACGGGATCAAAGTGAAACACTTCCGAAAGCAACGATGAAGCAAAGGTGGACAGCTTTTATCCGCGCCTTCTGGGCACTCCTTCTGCCTTTAATTATTATCGTGGGCTTGCGCGGCGGTGTCTTTACCCCGACAGAAGCAGGGGTTGTTGCGGCAGTATATGCATTGATGATCAGCTTTGGCTATCGTGAAATTAAGTGGAGCCAGTTGCCAAAAGTGTTTGTTGATACGGCAAAAACGACTGGTGTTGTTATGTTTGTGGCTTCAACCGCCATCGTATCCGGATACGCCATCACGGTTGGACAAGTTCCTCAACAACTAAGTGAATTTCTAACCAGCATTACTGACAACCCAACAACTTTATTATTACTGATCATGCTTCTATTGCTTATTGTCGGTTGTGTGATGGATTTGACACCGGCGATCTTAATCTTTACTCCTGTACTGCTCCCGGTTGTCACAGAGGCAGGCATTGATCCGGTTTACTTCGGCTTGTTAATGGTTATCAACCTTTCGATCGGATTAATTACACCGCCGATTGGAACGGTCCTTTATGTGGGCTGCGGGATCAGTAAAATTAGTATTGTTGATATTACAAAAGGGATCTGGCCATTCTTGCTCATGCAAATTGCCATTCTGCTCTCTATGGTATTTTTCCCAGAGATTGTAACTGTTCCAGTAGAATGGTTCACAGAATAGAACGGTCTTTAGGAAGTTTTGGATTTACCTTCAATGACGTGAAAGCCTTTAATATGAAACTGTGTGTCTCAGTCGGAAAAAGCGGGAACCGATGAAAAAGGGTCCCGCTTTTTATTTATTCCGTTTTTAGAGATTTCGACAGCTAACAGTCCTGAATCATTTACCGAAAAAAAATCTCTCCCCACATGGAATAAATCGGAAAATGATATTTTACTAAAAAAATATTTAACAAGTCAGCCGGTTTAAGATACAATATGACAATATAAGTCCGAAAGTTATTATGGATATATTTGATTATTGTTCGTGTTTTCAGGTTATCTGGCCTGGAAAAAATGACGGGGGAGTAAATGAGTAAGGGGGAGAGCAGATGAAAGGTTTAAGCTCCTGGAAAATTGGAGTTTTGGGTTTGCAACACGTGTTGGCGATGTATGCCGGGGCGGTAGTGGTTCCGTTGATCGTTGGGCCGGCGATGGGGATGACGGCTCACCAGTTGGCTTATCTCATTTCGATTGACTTGTTTACCTGTGGAATTGCCTCACTGATTCAAGTCATCGGCGGCCGTCATCTGGGTATTAAATTACCGGTTATTCTCGGGTGTACCTTCACAGCGGTCACTCCCATGATCGCCATTGGCAAAATTGAAGGGATTACAGCCATTTATGGAGCGATCATAGCATCAGGGATTGTGGTCATGATCATCGCACAATTTTTTGGCAAGATCATGAAATGGTTTCCTCCGATTGTTACCGGTTCTGTTGTTATGACGATCGGAGTCTCTCTTATTCCCGTGGCCATGAATAATGTAGCCGGTGGACAGGGGTCCCCTTCTTTTGGAGACTGGAAAAATTTACTGCTGGCTGCCATTACTTTTATATCGGTCATTTTAATCAATCGCTTTTTTAACGGGTATATTCAAGCAATCTCTGTACTTATTTCTTTAATTATCGGAACTGCTGTTGCCGCTTTTATGGGGCTGGTTGATTTCAAAACTGTTGCAGATGCAGATTGGTTCCGCGTTGTACAACCACTCTATTTCGGGATGCCGGAATTTCACATTTCCGCGATTATTACCATGAGTCTGGTCGCGATTGTCAGTATGATTGAGTCAACAGGTGTGTTTCTGGCTCTTGGGGAAGTTTGTGATAGAAAGCTGGAGTCGCAGGATTTAAAAAGGGGATTGCGGGCGGAAGGGTTAGCCGTCGTGATTGGCGGGCTCTTTAATGCTTTCCCTTATACTACCTTCTCACAAAACGTAGGACTGCTCACTCTCAGCAAGGTAAAAACCCGCAACGTTGTGATCGCGGCAGGGTTCATTCTCATCGTCCTGGGGTGCCTGCCGAAGGTGGCTGCCATTACTACCATCATCCCGACTCCAGTTTTGGGGGGAGCAATGATTCCCATGTTTGGAATGGTGATCGCTTCCGGGGTTCGCATGCTTTCCAAAGTGGATTTCAGGCGGAATGAAAACTTATTGATTGTCGCCTGCTCTGTGGGGATCGGTCTGGGCACTGCCGTTGTCCCGGGAATTTTTAAAACTGTTCCCGATGCAGTCAAATTACTTGTAGAAAACGGGATTGTACTGGGAAGCTTCACAGCGGTTTTCTTGAACTGGCTGTTAAACCATAAAAGGGCATGGATCGGTTCATCTCACAACCGGATGGATCAAACAGGGGAGAAAGCGGCTGAGGCGGTGTTGTGAGGGACTTGCTGTGTGAGCGGGATCAAATCCGAGCAAATGAACCCCGGCTAGGTCTGGGGTTTTATTTTTTACCAGGTGGAACCGTTTTCTTCTTAAGCAGAGGATTCCCCCGGTGGGGGAGTGAGGAGAAAGCATGGGTATGAAGAAGGGGGAGACAAGAAAGTTAGTCAAAATGATAAGGATTAACCTCCTGTTTATAAGGTGATTCTTTGCTGACTTCGCCTGAAGGCCAAGAATACATTCCGTTTTTTTCGGGAGGAAGATTCGGATCTGCTTTGACGGAACTTAGTTCTTTTAAGCAATTAAAACAGACTAAAAGGTTTTTTCCCTCTTTGATAAACCGGGCTTCATATTTGGCCGAAGATTTGCCGCAATTTTCGCATAAATATCCTTTGTTTCTGTCCAACTTGATAACGCTCCTTTCTTAACATAATTTAGTGCCGGTAAATAAAAAACTTCTTCATAATATATTATATATTCGACATTCCGACTAAATACCCTCTTTTAATCGAGTAAAAATTCTACCACGACATCATATTTTAACAATTATACATGATTCTAAATGAAAATACCAGTTTAGAACAGATGTTGCCATGATCGTACAGGGATTTTCCTCCGCCTGACTGTATTCATGTCCCGCCCAGTATACAAATTTATTTTTTAACCCGATGTTATAGCATATAATAATGTTGTTAAAGTTTCGATGTTTCCCTTTGAAATCTGTTGATCCGCATGAAGGGAAATCTTGATTATATAAAGTAAATGGAACGCAGGAGTGATTTTAGCATGCAGCAGAGATGGGACAAAATATCCGCCTGGCTTCGCGAACAACAGGCAGATGCGGCATTTATTCATACCACACCCAATGTTTTTTATCTTTCCCAATTTTTTTGCCATCCGCATGAGCGATTGCTGAGGTTGTTTATATTTCCTGAGGCCGAGCCTTTTTTGGTCTGTCCGCAAATGGAGGTTGCCAGTGCAAGGAACGCCGGCTGGAAAAACCCCGTCCTGGGCTATGATGATGTGCAGAATCCATGGGAAATGATCGCAAGCGAATTGGCGAAGCGGTCAGTTTCCGCACACGCAACTGTTGCTATTGAAAAAGAACAACTCTCTTATTCTCGTGTTGAACAATTGCAAGCAGTAATCCCTCATGCCCGCTTTGTTTCGGCAGATGAACCTTTAAACCGGCTGCGCCTGATTAAAGATGCCGGAGAAATCAAACTTTTAAGGGAAGCTGCCGCAATAGCTGATTATGGCGTAGAAGTAGGGATCTCGGCGCTCAAACAGGGATGTTCGGAGATGGAAGTAGTTGCCCGGATCGAATGGGAGATGAAGAAAAAAGGAATCCATGAAATGTCTTTCTCCACCACAGTTTTGTTTGGGGGAAAAACAGCCTTCCCTCATGGGACTCCTGCTCTTGCTCCATTACAGCCGGGGGATTTGGTATTATTTGATCTCGGTGTGGTTCTGGATGGATATTGTTCCGATATCACCCGAACGGTGGGTTTCCGGTCGGTGAACGAGCAGCAGCAACAAATCTATGAGACAGTGTTGAAAGCACAGCAAAAAGCACTTGAACAGTGCAGAACGGGAACGATAATGGGAGATCTGGACCGTGCCGCCAGATCGGTCATCAGCGATGCCGGTTACGGTGAGTTTTTCCCGCATCGACTTGGCCATGGCCTTGGCATTGATGTGCATGAGTATCCATCTATCAATGAAACAAATGACTCTCCATTGCAAGCCGGTATGGTCTTCACTGTTGAACCGGGGATCTACATACAAGGGCTTGGGGGTGTGCGTATTGAGGACGATGTGCTGATCACCAGAGAAGGTTGTGAAACCTTAACCCGATTCCCCAAGGAGCTGCAGATTATTTAAGATGAATCCGGTGAGGAGGAGTGGGCCGTGCAACCCAGGGATGAAGGTTTGTCTATCGCCCGGACTGGGTAAAAATCAAGGATGAGATCATGAGACGTGCTGATTATGTCAAATTTCAATCTCATGATGACCTTCAGCAAATCTTGTTATCCACAGGGAATGAAGGCATTATTGAGAAAACAACGAAAGATATGTACTGGGGATGCGGGTCAGACGGGACGGGGAAAAACCGTTGGGGCAAATATTGATGGAAGTGCGCGAACAATTGCGGAACTAGTAATCGTGTAACATGTGAAAAAAGAGTGGAGGGGCAGCTATTATAAGCCCCAGCCCCTCTCTCTCGAGGTAAAGTTACCTACCTGATGACAATATGTTTTTTGGGGTCATGCTTATTCCGGCGATAAAACTCAACCGTCGCTTCAACCGTCTTTTTAAAATCGGGAAAAGTGATCCCTGAGCCTTGTAAATCTTGCAGGGCCTGAGAGGAGTCGTAGAAGGCAGCACAGGAAAAATAGTCGAGCGCTTCCTTTTCTACTTTCAACCATTTGCGCAATTGCGGAAGGGAGAGGATGCTCTTCGTAAGGCTTAGCGGAATCGTGCCCGTCGGCTTACGGTTTAAGTATTCCTGCATCAGCATTTCGTAAATCTGGTTCATGGAGTAAGGATGAGGATCAGTTAAGTGATAGGTTTTTCCTGTACCTTCCGGTAAATGGCCCAAATAAAGAGTTGCGTTCAGTACATAGTCAACGGGCACGAAGTTACCAACTGCTTTGCTGTCGCCCAAAAATGGAATCCAGGGCCACAATCGTAATCGATCAAAAAAATTAAGCATAAAATAAAGGCCATCAAATTTGAGTGTTGTCCCGGTACGAGAGTCTCCTTTGACGATGCCCGGGCGTATGATCGTGGCAGGAACCTGACCGTTCATACCCCGGACTAACACTTCTGCCTCAAATTTTGTTTTTTCATAGTGATTTTTAAAGGTTTGATTCATTGCCAACTCATGTTCATATATCTTCCCTTCTCTGGTTCCGGATACATAAGCGGTGCTAAAATACACATACCTTTTCACATGTTTCAATGTCCGTACCCAGTCATTGACATGAGCGGTGCCAGTGACGTTAACCCGGTAGGCCAGCTTTTCGGGAACGGCCAGATCATAAATGGCTGCAAGATGGTAAACATATTCGACTTGTTCTTGGAGCCGCCTCAGATTCTCGTTACTCAGCCTCATATTTGGATAAGTTATGTCTCCGGCAATGACTGTAATCTGATCGGCAAATATCCCGGTTTCCACCATCAAGTTGGTGACCGCCTCTTCAGCCTTGGGTACAAACTCGGGCAGGACAAGGAGATAGACTTGATCAACCTGATGTTCACTTTCCAGCAATTGTCGAAGGAGAGCTGATGCAATAAAACCCGGAAATCCGGTAAAAAAGTATGTGCCCATCCCGATACTCCCTTCATCAAACATTGGGGTAGTTCACTTATTTTCGTCTGAAGGAAAATTATATGAATATTTTAACTTTACTAATTATATTATTTATTCTAACATTTTGTTCTTCAAGTGAAAATTTGCTTCTGTGATGTTACTTGATACATTTCTTGTTAGAATAAAAGGGAGTGCGTTTCATTATTCTTGGGCAACCTCTGGCGAAGAGAAAAAGTACGTCTTTGATATTACAACGAAAGTAGGGATTTATATGTCACGTCACCATTTTTATATGAAAGCCAATTGGAGTGGTGGGAGAGGAGGGGTAGGAACGATTAGCGCAGGTCATTTGCAAAGCCATATATCCATTCCTGAAGTGATGGACGGACCGGGAGTGGGAACAAACCCGGATGAAATGCTGATTGGCGCGGCGGGAACCTGTTACCTGATCACATTAGCGGCGATCCTTGAGCGGCGTCAGCTGCCCGTACTTGAACTTACCCTGGAAACAGAAGGAATTGTCCATGCAGATAAAAAGTTAGTATTTGAAAAAATTATTCACCGCCCCAGGCTGGTGGTGGAAGACACAGCAACAGAGAACCAGCTTGACAGCATCAAACAAGCTGCCGAACATGCGGAGAAAAATTGCATGATTTCCAATGCATTGCGGGGAAACGTTGAACTGGAAGTGGATGCCCACATCTTCAAAAAACATGAGCAAACTTAAGGATATTACAGGGAGAGAATTGGCAAAGATTTTTACCCTTGTCATGAAGTGTCATGATTCCTTTATTTACCCTTCTATCTCCCTGTTTAGATTAAACCGTCTGTATGGTATACTGAAACTTGATGTTTTTATGCTTCAAAAATAAAAAAGTTTTCAAACGGGTTTTTTTCTTCATTAGCGGCTAGTTTAGCGGGTTATTTTAGTCATCAGGGAGTGGGCATATGCTGCAATTTGCTTTAGATTTTCTTGAAAAATGTGGACCCTGGGGTTTATTTGCGGCGACTGCCATTGAAGCTTCCTCTGTACCGTTTCCCGGAGCGATGTTTGTTCTGATCTACGGTTATCTCTTTCAGGTAGGCCCCTGGCAACTGGTTTTGTTAGGTGCTTTAAATAGTGCCGTATATACTCTGTTTAGCCTTATTCCATTTTACCTTGGGTATAAAATAGAGAACTTCTCAAAGAAGAAACTGGACCAAAGTAAAGTAGAGAAAGTACAATTATGGTTTAAAAAATATGGGGAGTGGACCATTATCTTCTCCCGTCCAACCAGTTTTGGAAACTACATTTCTTATATTTCGGGCTTGAGCAGGATCAAGCCGTGGCGCTTTATCCTGTTCACTTATTTTGGAGTGTTTCCCTGGAACACCCTGCTTTTATTTATAGGAAATCTGGGCAGCTTGGACACAGTCCAGCGGTTTCTGGATGTCTCGCAAAAGTTTGGCACCATACTTGCCGTTGCGGTGATTCTCATCGCCCTTACCTGGTATGTTTTGCGAAGGGAAAAACAGAAGCAGAATTGTGAAAAAGGATAGCAAAAACGAGCCGGATTAAGAGGCTCGTTTTTTCTTATAATGAACAGGTTCCGGTTCTGATGACGGATGTTTTCTTTTCAGGGCAAGAGCGATCAGAGCCGAACAGCCGCTGAGGATGGCAGCAATGATATAGACGTTTTGAACAGGGTAGTGATCAGCCAGGAAGCCCATCCCCAGAACTCCCAATCCGAATACTGCATAACTCATTGTACTGTGGGCCGCATATACTTTAGGCATTTGCTCTGGAGGCGTCTGTGTTTGAAATAATGTTCGTTGCGCGATTTCACGGGCTTGATACGGAGGGCCCATGATTAAGCATAAGAGCAAGGCAATGATCGGAATATTCGTGCCCGCAAAGGCAAAAGTTAAAATGGCCATACACAGGCTGCCGAAAAAAAGGGCAGTGATTAATCTTTGCTCAATCCATTTTGAGAGGGCCATGATGAGAAGCCCCCCTAAAATGGTCCCGGCGAAATAACTTCCGTTAATAAAGCCCCACCAGGTTTCATCCTTATGCAATACTCTGCTGACAAAAGCGAGAATGATTGCCCCTGTCCAAACAGTGCCGGCGATGTGCTCCAGTACATCCATCAAGGTAACCCGTTTGAGTATCGGGTGGGAAAAAAGAGTGATCCATCCTTCTTTAATCCTTTCCCAGTTCCGCACATTCTTTTCCATGTTTCCTTCATGTTGAGCCGGTTCACGAATAAACAAGAGAGACAGAGTAGAAACAGCAAAAAAAGCGGCAGTCAGCCATAAGATCGGTTGCGGACCCCACGCTGCCACCAGCATTCCCCCGCAGGTCCAACCTAACAGCATGAGCGTTTGATCAGTGGTCGAGAGAAGGCTGTTTGCTTTTACCAGCAGCTTTTTTTCGACAAGCCGTGGGACTAAAGCATTGCGCGCCGGCGTGCTCCAACCGTCAAAAAATGCGATGGACCCGATAAAAATCAAGACCCCGTGTACGACGGATGAAGAAGGGATCAATACTGTAAGGACCGCTAAACTCCCCAGCAGAACCGTTTGTCCCGCCTGGGAGATGATCAACAGAGAACGGAGAGAAAACCTCTCAAGCAAAAGTGGGGCAAGAAGGCCGCTCACCAGCTGAGGAAATAGTTTGAAAACAGGTACAAGCGCACTCAGTGTCACCGACCCGGTCGCTTGATAAATCAGAGTAACAACCGCCAGAATATAGAGAGAATCACCCCAATTGGCCAGTGATTGTCCCAACCAGAGCAGACGAAATGGAAGTGAGAGTTTCATCACGATGTCTCCTTCATCTGTATTTAGTTTTGGTTTGGGAATCAGGGTACAATCACATCAGCCTGTGATCCTTTCTCTTTGTGTTTAACTTTATTATACTTCAGGTTGCTTGAATGTACAGAAGGACTTCTATCGATTGCGAGGCTAAGAATTTTAGCATGATTACACTAAAAAAAACTTTATTGGAATTAATGTAAATATACTACTAAGAATTCTATGACATTTTTTATTAGAAATTAACAAAAACCAACTTGCCAATATTTAAGAATACCTTTAAAATAAACATTACTTTTGGTATATTCCTATTTTATTTTGCAAAAAGGAGAATGGAGCATGAACACCGAATTTGCACCACACCAGCATAGTTCTTTTGATGAAGTTCCGGCAGAAGTGAAAAAGTGGAACTGGGGTGCCTTCTTCCTGGGCTGGATCTGGGGGATTGGCAACAGTGTATGGATTTCTCTCCTCACTTTAATTCCGGTTGTGAACATTGTCATGATGTTTGTCCTCGGTGCCAAAGGAAGCGAGTGGGCCTGGAAAGCCAAGCAGTGGGAAAGTGTTGCACATTTTAAACGCGTCCAGCGTATCTGGGGCTGGGTTGGCTTTGCCATCTTTATTGTCGGCATTATATTTGGTTTCATCTACCTTGCCGCAGTTATTGCTCTTATAAGCCAAATGCCACAACAACCAACCGGTTATTAATCACTTTTAGAAAAGGTTACCCGGGGTCCTATTTGGACGATTCGGGTAGCCTTTTTATATCATCCGGCTCAATCGCCGGACTATAAATTCTTTCTCAGTATTTGTCCGGTTTCAGTGTTACCTGCAGGGGGGTTCAAACCGGAAGATCAGAACAAATCAGATGCAAAATCAAGCTCTTTTATTTAGGCTTATGAGTATGTGCCATCAGTTAAAAAAATGTTGTCAACTTGAATAAACCTTCTTGAAAAGTAATTTAATTCAAATTATAATTAGAGTTGTTTTTTAATTGAAAGGGAGGACTCATATGTCGAATTTGGAACTTAAAGGCCAATTAACTGCCCAAGAGATGTCCATGGTATCCACTGAATTGGAGCATGCCAAAAAATCAATGGCAGTAGGGTACGTCCTCTGGTTCTTCCTGGGCGAGTTTGGTGCACATAACTTTTTTGTCGGAAGAACCGGACCTGCAGTTGCACAACTTATTCTTGGCTTATTAGGTTGGTTCACGATCTGGATCTTTGGAATTGGTTTAATTTTTCTTATTCCTTTATGGATTTGGAAATTGATAGATGCATTTTTACTTCACGGCTGGATCAACCGGCAAAATGAAGAAGCAGAGCGCAGAATCATCCAACAAGTATTAAGCCGCCGCACTGCTTAATACATAAGTTTAACCGCCTGCCAACCCGGCTCTCTAAATGTTATCAGAAGCCGGCTTTCATTTTGTCAGAGATTGGTTTGGTCAATGTGTGATGAATTTGTGCTTAATTGAATAGCAGAACATAAAAAGAGAACCTTTTATAGCCGAGGTTCTCTTTTTGCAACCCGAATCGGAGATGTGATATATTTATTCCCGATAAGCTAGAATTGGACGGGGTGGGCATGTGTTTAAGTCGATGATTCCAAATATGTATGTACAGTCCATCTATACTATTGATTTCCATGAGTTACAGCGGCGCGGGATCAAGTCCGTGATTGTTGATCTGGATAATACACTGGTAGAATCTACGCGCCCTGATGCAACCCCGAGGTTAATCAAGTGGCTCGATCAGGTAAAACATATGGGTTTACAAGTGATGATTGTGTCAAATAACACCAAAACAAGAGTTTCCCAGTTTGCGGCTCCCTTAAACATTCCGTATATACATACAGCAAAAAAGCCATTGTCTCAAGCTTTTCGTAAAGCCTTAAAGAGCATGGGCACTAAAAAAGAGGAAACGGTTGTGATTGGCGATCAGTTGCTGACAGATGTGCTGGGGGGGAATCGTATGGGATTGTTTACGATTCTGGTTGTGCCTGTCTCCGATGTGGAGGGCTTTTTTACACGTATTAACCGCCGCATTGAAAGGTTTGTGTTTCGTTGGATGGAAAAGCGAGGTTTGCTTCGTTGGGAGGAAAATCATTGAGCGCCGAAAGAGAGTATCACTGTGAGGGATGCGGGATCTCTGTGCAGACAGAAGAACCTTCTGCATTAGGCTATGTGCCGCCCGCCGCACTGGAACGGGAAATGGTTTTATGCCAGCGGTGTTACCGCATCCGGCATTATGGCGAGATCGGCACCGTGAACCAAAACCCGGATATTTATTTGCAAAAGCTGGGGGAAATCGCCGGAACCGACAGTCTGGTTGTCCAGGTTGTGGACTTGTTTGATTTTTCCGGGAGCTGGATTCCGGGAATCCATCGCCATATAGGCGATAATCCGTTATTGCTGTTAGCAAATAAAATCGACCTTTTCCCCCGGTCGACGAAATGGGGGCGTTTAAGAGAGTGGCTGGTTCAATCGGCCCGGGACCTTGGGATCACTCCCATAGATGTGGAATTATGCAGTGCTGCTAAAGGGCTGAATATGAACGAAACGATTACGGCCATTGAAAAGTACCGTCAGGGGCGGGATGTGTATATTGTAGGCGCGACAAATGCCGGCAAATCGACGTTTATTAACCGTTTGTTGCGGGAAGTGGGCGGCGAGTCACAGGATGTGATAACCACATCCCCTTATCCGGGTACGACCCTGGATGCGATCCGTATTCCGCTTGAAGATGGAAAAGCGATTGTGGATACACCGGGGATTGTGCGGAGAGACCGCATCAGTGAGTGGGTAAGCCCCAGGGACCTGAAAATAGTCGTTCCGGGGGAAACGATTCGTCCGAAAGTGTATCAACTGAACGACAAACAGACATTGTTTCTGGGCGGGTTAGCCCGTTTTGATTATGTTCGGGGGCCCAGGCAGCCATTTGTCTGCTATGTCTCAAATCGGCTTTACATCCACCGCACGAAGCTGGACCATGCTGATGTGTTCCAGGAGAAACATTGCGGTGGATTGCTCGTGCCCCCGGCTGATCCTGAAATATTGCCCCCCTGGAAAAAGCATGTGATCAGCCTCCGGGGAAAGGAAAAGCAAGATGTTGTGATTCCGGGACTGGGTTGGATCGCCTGTGGAAAAGAGAAAGCAACGCTCCACCTCTGGGTTCCCGAAGGAATCCGGGTCATGACCCGTCCAGCGATTATCTAAGCGCCCCCGCGGGCGTTTCTTTATTAAGGGGAGGAGAAAAAATGATTACCAGCCAAACGGGAGGACTCGGCTTACTCGGCCATCCGGCGGGCCATTCCAAATCACCGGAAATGATGAATGCGGCTCTGCAAATGATGGATGCGCCTTATGTTTATCTTGCGTTTGATGTCACCCCAGCAGTATTGAAACAGGCTGTGGAAGGATTGAAGGCCTTAAAGTTTAAAGGTTGGAATGTGACCATTCCCCACAAAACATCGATCATGGAATATTTGGACGGTGTGGCCGAAAGCGCCCGAGAGATTGGCGCTGTCAATACGGTTGTTTATCAAGATGGGAAATGGACGGGGCATAACACAGATGGTACCGGCTATCTCCGCTCCTTGAAGGAAGAGACTTCCCTTGATTTATCAAAGCAGCGGGTGGTGATTCTCGGAGCGGGCGGGGCAGCCCGGGCAGTCGGATATGCGCTGGCAACGGCCGGTGTCCCAAAAGTGACGATTGCCAACCGTACCTTGGATAAAGCGGACCGCCTGGCAGAACATCTGTCACGGTGGACAAGTACGGAGGCAATTGCGATCAGCGACTGTCAGGATGAAGTGCGGGAAGCTGACTTAGTGGTGAATACCACCTCTGTGGGCATGTTTCCCCGGATCAATGAAACACCGATCCCCGCAGATTGGTTACACCATGGGCAAATTGTCAGCGATCTTGTTTACAATCCCCGTGAAACAGCTTTACTGCAAGCCGCCAAACTGAAAGGGGCACAAATTCACTGCGGATTAGGGATGCTGGTCTACCAGGCCGCCACTGCCCTTGAACTCTGGCTGGACAAGCCGGTTCCAATTCAGCTTATGAAACAGGTTTTAGAAGCCTCACTATCAGGAAATAAAAAATAAGAGAGAGTGAATGGGATGAAAGTAGGGATCTTTGGCGGTACGTTTGACCCGATTCACATGGGTCATCTTCTGCTGGCACAACAGGCGTTGGAGGAGGTGCCGCTGGATCATGTGTGGTTTATACCAGCATCAGAGCCACCCCATAAACAGGATAAACAGATTACCCCCTCTGATCACCGGGTCCGTATGGTGGAACTGGCAATTGAAAATAACCCTGCTTTCTGCCTATCCCGAATAGAACTTGACCGGCAAGGCCCCTCTTATACCGTTGATACTGTTCAGGAACTTGCGGAGACATACCCAAATCACCAATTTTTTCTTCTTGTCGGGGCAGACATGGTGAAAGATTTGCCCCATTGGTATAAAATAAAGAAAATCCTACAATTTGTCCAAGTAATTGCCCTTGGACGCCCCGGAGTGGATCTGGAGCCGCTTGCTGCTGATATAGCTGCCTCCGTTACATGGATCTCCGGTGGAATTGAAACAAATCTCTCATCCACTTTGATTCGCCACAGGGTTGCGCAGGGCAAAACGGTCCGATATCTTGTTCCCGATTCCGTTTGCCAGTATATGAAGGAGCATGGATTGTATGGAACGTGAGTTTTTATTGCAAGCTACAAAAAAGCAGTTAACTCCCGCGAGATGGGAACACACCCTCCGCGTCTCCGAAACAGCGGCAGAACTGGCCAGACGTGAAGGGGTTGATCCGGACCGGGCTGAAGTAGCAGGAATATTACATGACTACTGTAAGTTTTGGGAGACGGATGAATTAGTTTCCTGGATTAAGAAGTGCCATCTCCCTGAAGATCTTCTTTCTTATCACAAAGAATTGTGGCATGCTCCCGTGGGTGCCGAGGTAATCCGGGAGGAACTCCATATTACGGATGAAGACATATTAAATGCCGTTCGCTATCACACCTCAGGCCGTCCCGGTATGTCCAAGCTTGAAAAAATTATTTTTTTAGCTGACTATATTGAACCCGGCCGCCGTTTCCCCGGTGTAGATGAAGTTCGGGAGCTGGCAAAAACAGATTTGGACCAGGCAGTTCTTCAGGCTATGAACAATTCTATTGTCTTTCTGATCCAACGCGGGCAAAAAGTGTATCCACTTACTTTGCTTGCACGTAACGATATGTTAGACCAAATCGCTGAAAAGCACCTAAGGGAGGAATCTTTTTGAATCTAGTGGAAATCGCTCAGTTAGCAGCCACCGCTGCCGAGGAGAAAAAAGCCCAAAATGTGACCATTCTGGATATTCGCGGGCTGTCCGTGTTTGCAGATTACTTTGTGATCTGTCATGGGAATTCCCAGACACAGGTACAGGCGATTGTATCCGGTATTAAGGAAAAAGTCCTGGAGTCCGATATTATATTAAAGGGGATTGAAGGCTACCAGGATGCGCGCTGGGTATTGATTGATCTCGGTGATGTGGTTGTTCATGTTTTCCACAAAGATGAACGTGAGTTCTATGACCTGGAACGGTTATGGGGAGATGCACAATATGTTCGTGTGCAGTAGACATGTATACACCCTGATAAGAATGGATAACATGGTGAAAATAAGATAAATTTTTCGTTAAAAAAGCATTGACACAGGTAAAACCTGTTGCATATAATGTGAATTAAATATTTGACAGCTATGATGAGGAATAGTAATTTGTGCGCCCAGCGCAGAGAGTTGGCATTTTGGTGAAAGTCAACCTGGGGAAGCAAGTGAACTCGCCTCATCGCCCCAAAGGGGAACCCCAGTACTCTTTGGCGTTTGGTCCTCGTTAACGGATTCTGAGTGAGTGTTTGCGATAAGCAGACATTAATTAGGGTGGTACCGCGGGAATTGTTAACTAACCTCTCGTCCCTAGCGAAAAGATGCTGGGGGCGGGAGGTTTTATACTTTTACTGGAAGAAAAACTTCTTAGCCTGAGACTGCACGAGTTTGGAGGGTGAAAACATTGAAAGAGTATACCCCAAAAGAGATTGAATCCAAATGGCAGGCACACTGGGACAAGACCCGGTTATATGAAACAGATGAAGACACATCAAAGCCGAAATACTATGCGTTGGAACAGTTTCCCTACCCCTCGGGGGACGGCCTTCACATGGGCCATATGCGGGTTTATTCCATCGGTGATGTTGTGGCCCGTTTCCGCAGAATGAACGGCTATCGCGTTTTGCACCCCATGGGGGCGGATGCCTTTGGGCTGCCGGCGGAAAACGCTGCTATTAACCGTGGCGTCAATCCCAAAGAGTGGACCTTAAAAAATATGGACCGCTTTGTGAAAGAACAATCCTTGATGGGAGTTTCATATGATTGGGACCGTTATGTCGGTACGTGCCTGCCCGAGTATTATCGATTTAACCAGTGGTTATTCCTGCTCTTTTATGAGCGCGGGCTTGCCTATCGCAAACAAGCGTCCGTCAACTGGTGTCCAACCTGCTACACCGTTCTGGCAAACGAGCAGGTGGAGAACGGAAAGTGCTGGCGCTGTGACTCTGAAGTAACCAAGAAAGAACTGGAACAATGGTTTTTGCGCATCACTGATTATGCGGAACGCCTTTTGGAAGGATTGGATCGTTTGCCCCGCTGGCCGGAAAAAGTGAAAGCGATGCAAAGAAACTGGATCGGTAAAAGTGAAGGGGCTCATGTGACCTTTGCCATTCCGGAATTAAATGATGAGCCGGTCACTGTTTTTACAACCCGGCCGGATACCTTGTACGGAGTCACCTATATGGTGATGGCTCCCGAACATCCGCTTGTGCCCCGGTTGATCAAGGGGAAAGAAAATGAAGAGGTAATCACCCGTTTCATCGAAAAGATGAGAAAAGAAACTGAGATTGAGCGGACTTCGACCGAGACGGAAAAAGTGGGTTATCCTACCGGCGCCTATGCCAGGCATCCGTTGACCGGGGAAGAAATCCCGATCTGGGTTGCCAACTATGTACTGATGGATTACGGGACCGGGGCCGTGATGGGGGTACCTGCCCACGATGAACGAGATTTCCAGTTTGCGCGGAAATATCATTTGCCGATCCGAACTGTCATTCAACCTGCGGAAGGGCCGTTGCCGGAGCCGCTCACAGAGGCTTATACCGAAGATGGAGTGCTGTTAAACTCCGCCTCTTTCAACGGAATGAATAATCGCACAGCCATAGGTGCGATCGCCGGCCATCTGGCAGAAAACAACCAGGGCGGCCCGACGGTGAACTACCGCTTGCGCGACTGGCTCATTTCCCGCCAGCGTTACTGGGGAACACCGATTCCGATGATCTATTGTGACCGGTGCGGTACGGTACCCGTTCCCAAAGAAGATCTGCCTGTCCTTTTGCCGGAGGATGTCGTTTTTGACGGCAAGAGCAACCCGCTCACCACATCGGAAACATTTGTTCATACCTCTTGCCCGTCGTGTGGTGGCCAGGCACGCCGTGAAACGGATACGATGGATACTTTCTTTGACTCTTCCTGGTACTATATGCGCTATACGGATGCCAAAAATAAGGACATGCCTTTTGATCCGGACAAAGTCAACAGCTGGTTACCGGTTGACGAATACATTGGCGGGATTGAACATGCCGTTCTCCATCTGCTTTATTCCCGCTTTTTCACCAAAGTGTTGCATGATGCGGGCATGGTTGCCGTCGATGAGCCGTTCAACAGCCTTTTAACTCAGGGAATGGTGCTTAAAGAAGGTTTTAAGATGTCCAAGTCAAAAGGGAATGTCGTCAGCCCCCTGGAGATTGTCGATAAATATGGAGCTGATACAGCCCGCTTATTTATCCTGTTTGCTGCCCCGCCTGATCGCGATTTGGATTGGAGCGATACGGGAGTCGAAGGGAGCTATCGCTTTTTAAACCGGGTCTGGCGTTTGATTGGCCAGCATGAATCGTTGTTTGGCCGGAATCTGACACCGGCACCCGAGCCGGATCGCGATGCCCGTGAATTGCACCGCGTCCTGCATCAGACCATCAAAAAAGTGACGCATGAAATTGGTGAGAGAAGCCATTTTAACACGGCAATCAGCGCGATTATGGAACTGGTAAACGCGTTGTACAGTTATCCTGAGCATGCGGACCGAGGAACCCTGCGTGAAGCGCTGGAGAAGCTGGTGATCCTGTTGGCGCCCTTTGTTCCGCACATCACAGAAGAGCTGTGGCAAATCATGGGCGGAGAAGGCAGTGTCCATGCACAGGACTGGCCTTCGTTTGACCCGGAAGCGCTTGTGCTGAACGAAGTAGAAATCGCTGTTCAAATCAACGGAAAAGTCAGGGAGAAATTAGTTGTTTCTACCTCAGCTTCCCGCGAAGAAGTGGAGAAACAAGCCCTTGCCCAGGAGCGGATTCAAGATTTGGTCGACGGCAAAACCGTACGTAAAGTGATTGTGGTACCGGGCAAACTGGTTAATATTGTGGCGAAATAAATATTATCAAAAGAGAGGATCTGCTCTGCGGGTCCTCTTTTTGGTAGAATAGGGGAGAAACCGGGTAACAAACATTGACGGAAGCAAAATTGTAAAAATCTGATTTAAAAGGATGGAGGATATGACCAAAGATCGGATACCAGGATTGGATCGTGTAAAAAAAATACTGTTATTATTAAACAGACCCCTGTATCATTCTGCATTTTTTCGCCAGTGGGAAAATCACAAATACAGTGCGATATGGGTCTTGTTTTTATTGTTATTTACAACGGGCACTCTTTTCGGCTTATTCTTTTTTCAAAAATGGCTGTACTGGTCACCATCATCAATTTTTTTTGAGCGGCCTCATAACTTTACCATTTGTATATTTGTAGCGTTTCCCTTGGCCCTCTTTTTTTACTTAGTGACTCTTTCTACTAAAGATGAAGCATTCTCTGCATCTGTGCTTCCGTTTGTAGTTGTGTTATTCATATTGGTTCCATTTGCCATGGATACATATATCCTTGTAAAGAAAGATGGGGTTCGCCTTTCCCTGCCTGAATCGGTAGGGGATTCCATTAAATATTCTTGGGATGAAGTAGAACGTGTTTCTCTTGATTATGGCAATGATGGTGACGGCGGCTTTGAGGGTGACTATATTTTATATTTTAAAGACGGCAACTTTCTCGACTTATGGTGGAATGGCCGCGGATCGGTTGAAGATATCAAAAAGTTCCATGAATTTTTTAAATCAAAAAACATACCGATTAAAGCGAACAGACCATTAAATCAGTATGCTGTTGAGAAGTTGATGAGTTACTGGGATCAAAATGAAATTGAATATGTAAAGCAACTTTTTTCAGCCCATCTGAAAAAACAAGATAACGGAATCTCTGAATAAAGAACAAAGATACTAAATAACCCCTCAGCGTAATGATCCGGCGCCGGGGGTTTGAATTTTTTGGTAAAAGTTATATTATATGGAAAAATGGGAACAGGTCATATGGATCGATATTGAAGAGAACGCTTTACTTTTTCAACATCTTCCTCGTACTTGGCATGAGTGATATGAAAAAGTTTGTCAAATGCAGGAGATAATTCTTGTTCAAGCAGTTCAAGGCCTTCTGCCGTGATTCCTCCGGGGACGGAAACACGCTGTTGGAGTGAATGCAATGAGAACCCGCCCTCAGTGAGCAATTTTCCGACTCCCAATGCCATTTGGGCTACCAGCGGAGCGGCTGTTTCAGGGGGAATCCCTGTTTTTTTCACGGCCGCTTCCACCATTTGCTCCAGAATATTTGCCAGGAAGGCCGGGGCACAACTTGCCAGATCTGAGGAGATTCGTGTATGTCTTTCATCTACTTTCAACGGGTTGCTGATGGTGGAAAGCAGTTGATGCAGCCACTGCTCTTCCTTAGGGGTTATTCTGGAACCGGGGATATAAAGGGAGCTGCCGCACAGGACCTGGTTGGTGATACTGGGAATAATCTTGGCTACTTTGCAGGGGAGCCATTTTTCCAAATCTTCGAGCATCACAGGGCTGGTGATGGAGATTGCCAGTTGGTCAGCTTTGATGCCTGGGAGGATGTCTTCAAATACCTGACGAAATTCCCCCGGTTTTACGCAGATAAAAAAACAGGAGACTTGTTGAACCAGTTCAAGGTTGTTGTGGGCAACCTGTATACCCGGGTATGCGGCCGCCAATTGATCGGCTGTCTTTTGCGTACGGTTGCTGATCACAATCTCTGACGGCAGGAACGTTTGGGCGTGAATAAATGCTTCTACCAACGTGCGTCCCATGCTTCCGGTTCCGATAAAGCCAATCTTCACAGGTGATCCCTCCTAGTCTGCAACCATCGCAGAACAATATTTTTATTCTTACGTAACCGGACAGGCTGATATGAAAGAGAATGAATCACTCTCGTGACTTATGACTCAGAGGAGGCGGTAAATTGGTACGGATCGAGTGGACGTTGAGAGAGAAAGTACTGGCGGTTGCTTTGGGAGTATGCATGGTGCTGTTAGCATTCAGTTTTTTGGGCGATGACGGAAATTCAGCTGAACAGGCTGAACCTTCACTGCAACCGTATCAGCCGCTGGCCAAAGAGAAAAAAGTTTCCGGTTCGGGTTCTCCGGCAATTTCCAAAAAAGCTCCCCGGCTGATTGTAGATGTAAAAGGTGCTGTCAATAACCCGGGCATCTATGAACTTGCTGCAACTGCCCGGGTTTACGAGGCCATTCAAAAAGCGGGCGGAGCAAATCAATCAGCTGATCTCAATCAAGTGAATTTGGCCCAACCCTTGGCAGACGGGATGGTGATATACGTCCCGAAAAAAGGTGAAACCGTTCCGGACATATACCGGACAGCCAAAGCATCGCCGACAGCCGGACAAGATATAGATTCTTTTGACAAGTCTAAAAACCCTTCCGCAAAAATAAATGTGAATACTGCAACCGTACAGGAGTTGCAACAGCTAAACGGAGTCGGCCCTTCTAAAGCAGAGGCAATTGTTCGCTATCGGGAAGAACACGGAAAGTTTCAATCGGTTGATAATCTAACTGATGTTCCGGGAATTGGGGAGAAGACACTGGCGAAATTTCGTGATCAAATCACAGTGGAATGAATGGATCAGCCGGCCCAGTCCTTTGTTAATAAATGAAAACAAACCTTCTCTGCCATGGCAGAGAAGGTTCGCCTTTTTTATTTCGAAAGCACTTTACGCACTTTATCCAGTGCCAGATCAAGCTCCTCTTTGGTAATGATCAGCGGCGGAGCGAAACGGATGGTGTTTTCATGGGTTTCTTTGCACAGGAGCCCTTCGGCCATCAATTGTTCGCAATAGGGACGGGCCGGTTGATCAAGTTCCATACCGATAAACAAACCTTTACCGCGGATCTCTTTTATGTGCGGGTTGTCGATTTTGCGCAGTTCACCGATAAAGTGTTCCCCAAGCTCCCGGGAGCGTTTTGTGAGCTCTTCTTCCTCAAGAACATCCAGTGCGGCGATGGCAACAGCACAAGCCAACGGGTTTCCGCCAAAGGTGGAACCGTGTGACCCCGGCTCAAACACGCCGAGGATCTCCTTATCTGCGGCGACTGCCGAGATGGGCATCACTCCGCCTCCCAAAGCCTTGCCCATAATATACATATCCGGTTTTACATCTTCCCAGTCACAGGCAAATGTTTGCCCGGTACGGCCAAAGCCGGTTTGGATTTCATCCGCGACGAAGAGAACATGGTTGTCCTTACAAATCTGATAAGCTTCCCTCAGGTATCCTTCCGGCGGTACGATTACACCGGCTTCCCCCTGGATCGGCTCAAGCAGGAATGCGGCGGTATTTGGGGTGATGGCCCTTTTCAGGGCTTCTGTGTCCCCGTAGGGAATGATTTTAAATCCGGGTGTGAGCGGCCCGAATCCCCGTTTATATTCATCATTGGAAGAAAGGGAGACGGCAGTGACGGTCCGGCCATGGAAATTCTCCTCACAGACGATCATCTCTGCCTGGTTCTCCGGAACCTTTTTCACATCGTAGGCCCAGCGGCGAACCGCTTTGATCGCGGTTTCTACAGCTTCTGCACCGGTGTTCATGGGAAGAACCATTTCTTTTCCGGTCAGGTGTGCCACTTTTTCATAAAAGGCTCCCAGCTGGTCGTTATGAAAAGCGCGGGAGGTTAAGGTTACTTTGTCCGCCTGATCTTTTAAGGCTTGAATGAGACGTGGATGGCGGTGCCCATGATTGAGAGCGGAGTAAGCGCTTAACATATCCATGTAGCGTTTTCCGTCCGCGTCTTCCACCCAGATTCTTTCCGCTTTGGAAATGACGATCGGAAGGGGGTGATAGTTTTTTGCTCCGTATTTATCTGTCAGCTCAATGAGGGATTTGTTATTTGACATAAGGAACCTCCAATAAAAATAGTAAAATTGAAACGGTTACAACCATTGTAAGGGAAAGGTTTGCAGGAAATCAATTAAATGTATGTGTATGTGAGTTAATGAATATATTTAAATCTCTTGACAATGAGATAAAACGTGAATATAATCATTTCAAGTATTACGATCTGATCTAAACCATGATATTTGCATATGAAATTCATTCTCTTATCCAGAGCGGCGGAGGGACTGGCCCGATGAAGCCCGGCAACCTCGATGTGAATCCCACATCGGATGGTGCCAATTCCTGCAGGAACGATTGTTCCTGAAAGATAAGAGAAGATGCTGAGGAATAGCCGGCCTCTTCTCTTATCCAAAGAGAAGAGGCTTTTTTCATCGATTTGAAACGCCGGAAACTTAACCATCTCGACAGGAGGTACCACCTTTGCGACTGGAAACACAACTGGCTCAAGTTGGAACCAAGAAAGAGAAAAAAACGGGTGCAATCAGTTTCCCTGTCTACTTTGCCACTGCTTATGAACATATCGGCCTCGGTGTCAGCACAGGCTATGATTATTCACGCACGGCAAACCCGACCCGTGACGTACTGGAAGAAAGCATCGCCCGGTTGGAAGGCGGGGATGCCGGGTTTGCCTGCAGTTCGGGAATGGCGGCCATTCAAACCGTAATGGGAATCTTTTCCAAAGGGGATCACCTGATTGTTTCCCTTGATCTCTACGGCGGTACATATCGTTTGTTTGAAGAAGTTCTATCACGTTTTGGGCTTACCTTTTCCTATGTTGATCTGCGGGACCTGGATGCGGTTGAACAGGCGGTCCGTCCCCATACAAAAGCAATTTTTATCGAGACAGTCACCAATCCGTTGATGCGCGTGACCGATCTGGCGGCGATATGCCGGATCGCCGGGCGGCATCAATTATTATCTATCGTAGATAACACCTTTATGACTCCGTATCATCAACAGCCGATTCAATTGGGTGCAGATATTGTTATTCACAGTGCCACCAAGTATTTGGGCGGACATAACGATGTGCTGGCCGGGTTGATCGTCACGAAAGGGGAAGAGCTTTCGGAACGGATTCGGTTCATCCATAATTCCATCGGAGCCACTCTGGGGCCTCTCGATGCCTGGCTGTTGATGAGAGGCATGAAAACATTGGCTCTGCGTATGGAAAAACATCAGGAAAATGCGAGTCAGCTGGCCAGGTTTTTACACGAACACCCGGGAGTGACGGAAGTTTTCTATCCCGAGCTGGACGAAAAAAGCAGATCAATCCTCAGTGAGCAGGGAAAAGGCTGTGGCGGCATGCTTTCGTTTCGTGTCAAAAATAAACAATGGATTGGACCTTTTCTCGAAAATTTAAAGATTATTACTTTTGCGGAGAGTTTAGGGGGAGTGGAAAGTTTAATCACCTACCCGGCAACGCAAACCCATGCGGATATCCCGCAGGACATTCGTGAAAAAGTAGGGGTCTGCGAGCGGCTTTTGCGTTTCTCCGCAGGCATTGAGCATGTGGACGATTTGAAGCAGGACCTGGCAAATGCTTTTGCACAAGCAGAACGGACAGTCAATCAAGGAGGTAGAGTAAGATGAGGTTTGAAACACGTTTGCTCCATAACGGAAACGAGATTGATTCCTTCACCGGTGCTTCAAGCATCCCGATTTACCAGGCTTCTACCTACCATCAGTTTAACATTGATCAACCGGGTGAATTTGATTATGCCCGTTCGGGAAACCCGACCCGTCACGCCCTGGAAGAAACCATTGCCAGCCTGGAAAGGGGATGTCGCGGCTTCGCTTTTGCCTCGGGGATGGCAGCCATCTCCACCGTGTTCCTGCTTTTTTCGCGGGGAGACCATTTGATTGTTTCTCAGGACGTGTATGGGGGAACATACCGTGTACTGACAAAAGTGTTTGACCGGATGGGGATTGAAACCACCTTTGTCGATACAACTGACCTGCATCAGGTAAATAACGCCGTTCGTGCCAACACAAAGGCCATCTATGTTGAAACTCCTTCCAATCCTTTATTGAAAGTGACAGATTTGAAGGGGATTGTTGGAATCGCCCGTGCCAACCGTTTATTGACGATTGTGGACAATACCTTCCTAACTCCTTATTTCCAGCAACCGCTTTCGTTGGGAGCAGATATTGTTGTCCACAGCGCAACCAAATTTATCGGCGGGCACAGTGATGTGGTTGCCGGACTGGTGGCAGTGAAGGATGAAGAAATCGCTGAACAAATCGCGCTACTGCAAAATGCGTTTGGGGCGATCCTGGGAGTGCAGGACTGCTGGTTGGTGATGCGGGGACTCAAAACTCTCCAGGCGCGGATGGAAGCATCAACGAAAAGTGCAGAAAAGCTGGCACTCTGGTTACAACAACATCCCGATGTAGAAAAGGTATATTATACCGGCTTACCCTCGCATCCCGGTCACCATGTGCAGGATATGCAGGCAAGCGGACACGGAGCGGTTCTTTCCTTTGATGTTGGCAGCAAGGAAAAGGTGCATCATATTTTAAACCGGGTCCGGTTGCCGATTGTGGCGGTCAGCCTGGGGGCAGTTGAAAGCATTTTATCTTATCCCGCCCGGATGTCCCATGCTTCCATGCCGCCGGAAGTACGCGCCAAACACGGAATTACAGATGGCTTGTTGCGCCTGTCCGTCGGTCTGGAAAATGCAGACGATCTGATTGATGATCTCGCGCAGGCAATCGCGGAAAAAGTCCAGGTGGCCGTATCTGGAAAATGATGATCGCTGACGTCTCAATCGGAGGCGTTTTTCTTTTGTTTATCATCATGTACAATGGGAGAAAAGAGATTGATAGAAGGGGCAGTTTAACGATGAGCATTAAGTCAGACAAGTGGATCCGGAAAATGGCCATCGAACATCACATGATTGAGCCGTTTATTGAAAGCAACGTAGGAAAAGGAGAAGCGGTCAGCTTCGGTTTGAGCAGTTACGGCTATGATCTGCGTGTAGCAGATGAATATAAAATCTTTCACAACGCCTTAAACACAATTATTGACCCGAAAAAGATCAACTCTGATTCGTTTATTGACTTTAAAGGAGATGTTTGCATCATTCCGCCCAACTCCTTTGCCCTCGCCCGGTCGGTTGAGTATTTCCGGATTCCGGAGAATGTGCTGGCCGTCTGTGTCGGCAAATCAACCTATGCCCGCTGCGGCATCATTACCAACGTCACACCGTTTGAACCCGGCTGGGAGGGACACGTTACCCTGGAAATCTCCAATACCACCCCGCTTCCCGCCAAAATCTATTCCAACGAAGGTTTATGCCAGGTGTTATTTTATGAAAGCGATGAAGCATGTGAGGTCTCCTATCGCCATAAACAGGGGAAATACCAGAATCAAACCGGAATTACCCTGCCGCGGGTATAAACAAAAAAACCAGCAGACCTGAATATCTGCTGGTTTTTTGCGTGTAAAACAAAGGATGAAATGACCATCCGCTGGATCATATAAAAACGATCATCTGCAAAGCGAGTTTCCAACTTCATGCATGAACCAATTACTTCTGCAAGGTCTCATTTTTAAACTCCTTGACGGAGACAATGGTTTCTTTTGTATCTAAATATTTGAGTTTCACCCGGTGGCCTTTTTCCACAAAAACTGCATACGGAAATTTGGATGATCGAAGCGTGAAAATCTTGTCGTTTCCCTCCAGCAACATCTGGACGATGGTATCATTTGTTGTCGTCGCCTTATATACAGCCTGAACGATACCGGTTTTCTCCGTCAGAACAACGTCTTTGGAAGGGGTGGCACTGTCTCCATCCAGTTCGATGGAAATGGCGGTTTGATAAGTGTTAAAAGCTTCCTGTTTGGAATCGCCAGCTCCAATTACCTTTTCATCTCTGGCATTAACAAGAGCTATTTTCCGCAACACACCATTGGCGTCCAGAGCGGAAATGACCCAGGTATACTGACCATAGATGTTATATAAAACAGGACTGGCCGCTTTCCACTGTTTCTCCCGATACGTTTTCTCCACTACATTCATAGCTGTACGACCATTTAGAATTCCATTCGTGCCTGTATAATAGGTTAACTCTCCAGTTCGCGAGTTTACCAGGGAATATCCTACCATCGAACCGGAATCTGTTTCTGCACGGGTATGATCCGTAGCCCAATGCATATTTAAATCCCGGTCAAAAACGGCCACCACCTCATCTGCGTCCTCCCATTGCGTAGGTACATGTACATCCTGTTTCATCAGAACCGAATTCCAGAAGCCATGTTTATAAAGACCAAACCATTCGTTCCGCTCATACGCAATGTCAGCCGGAACAACTTGATCCACAAAGGCGGGAATATTTTTCATCTCATACTTCGTCATGTTACCGGAAGCAGGGTAGACCAGTATGACGCCTTTTACCTGCCTGACATCGCGATATTTGTTATATTCTCCGTAACTGACTGCAAAATATGGTTTCCCGTTATCATCCGGCTCAAAGGAAGCCTCCATCAGAACATAGTGGGGGTATGTTTTCCGTACCAGACGATTGACATTTTCACCAAAATAAGCACTGTTCACATATTTCATTTTATGAGAAACCAGTTTGGCTTCTGCCCGTTGATCCTCTGCGTCCATCATGATATATCCCGGCACAGTATCAGCACTCAACCATTTGAAAAATCCTTTATATTCGATGGGGGCAATCCAGACTAAACGCTGATTGATTTTTTGGATTGTTGCTTTTCCCAGATTATAATAGAAATAATTGGCTGCCTTCTCCAGCACTTTTTCCATTTTGTATCTCGCATACTCCCTCGGCACAACCGGAATATGCTGTTCATTGATTGGTTCTAACATTTTTTCGGTTTGCTTTGCCTGGACAAATTCATACTTATCTTGTTTGATGGTAAACGGATAGACGATCAACATATACAGGTAAACCAAGATCCCGAGTAAAGCAACGAACCCCGTCAACGGGGTCAAATCACTTCCGTCGTCATAGGTAATCGAATCAATCAATAACAGTATAAAAATGATCCAGGCATAATAAGCAAAGTAAGCAGACCAAGTCACATCTGCCATCAGAACATAGAAAACGAACCAGCCATAGATGATTCCGCCAATAAAGCGAAGTACCTGCAGGGCCTTGAATCCGCCATCATGTTTTTGGTACACCCACACCCTGGGCAATATGGTGAGAAAAAAGAACGCCGGTAAAATAATTGCCAACCAGATCAATCATGATCCCCTCCTTTTCGTGAAATTATGTTTCATGCGAATGTGCTTTTTCCAGCTGCTGATCCATTTGGAATGGTAAGTATGGAAAAGTCTTATTTTAAATATAAAAAAACTCAGCCCTCTACACAATAAAGTTAAAGACTGAGTTTGTTTGTAGAATTAAGATTTAAGCATGTCAGTGTCTTTATCAAGTTGAGCTTGAGTTGTGTCGATTTGACCAAGATATTTCGTGATCTCCTGACCTCCTTCTTCGTATAATTTTAATTGAACCTGTAAGAACTCGTCAACATACTTTTATTAACTTTCTGTATAGATTGTTTTTTATTAAAGTGATTCATCAGTCTTTAAAATATGCGGTTTTTACCGTTATCTGCTGCGCACCCAGAGCAAGTTGGTCCCGCATTTTTGTAAATAAAGCGGTTTTTCCAATCAACGGAATAACTGCCCTTCGCAGTTGAAGGAGCAGAGGGTTGCTTATTCCGATTAAGTCAGCTTGTCTCTTTTGTATCCTTTGAATCTGCAATACAGCAGGCCGTCTGATTTCTTCGTAGCGCTTGAGTAATGGCAAAGAAAATGATTTCTGTTCCAATGCCTTCATAATAACATCATGAGCCACCACAGCATCCTGAATGGCCAGACTATTTCCCTGGCCGGAAAATGGAGATGCAATATGCGCTGCGTCTCCAATCAGCATCAAACCATCCCGCACCCATTGTTTTGCTGTCGCTGTTTGAATATCAAGAACGGAACACTGTTTAAAATCAAGTAAATGTTTGGGCAACTCCTCTTCTAACCCGGGATCTACGGCTATGAGCTGCTTTTGAAAGTGTTCAATTCCTTTGCTCTTGATTTCAGGATAGGTTCCTTTCCGAATAACCCAGCCTACCTGAACAACCTGTGATCCTTTTGGAATATAGATCAACATTCCTTTATTTTCAATCCGGATTTGCAGGGGATACTTCCTGTCTTTTGATGCAGGCATATCAAACCAGATAAAATCAAATTTGTGTTGTTCCTTTTCAATTTGTATTTTTGACAACTTTCGGACTGTCGAATAACGTCCGTCTGCCCCAACTACCAATCCGCTTTTAATGGTCACCTCATCTTTTCGCCGTTTGATTTTAATTCCTTTAATTGTGCTTCCTTCTTGAATCAGCTCTTTCGCTATCGCTCCGTTTAAATATGTAAAGTTAGGATATTGCAATGCCTGATCAATTAAAAATTGAAGCAGTAATGGTTGTGACATAATAAGCCCATAATTGAAAGGTTTGGGCAGATCATCAAATCTTACTGAAAAAAGAGTTTTCCCGTGATCAATAAAATGAAAGGCATCAACTTTCTCATGTTCCATTTTCAGAACATCGTTTAACAGTCCCATTTGTTCAAAAAACTTCAGCACCAATGGCTGAAAAAAGTAACCTCTAAACTCCCGGTCCAAGCGGTCATGCCGTTCCAGCAATACGGTTTTGACACCGCTCCGGGCCAGAAGATAACTTAACACGCATCCACCCGGGCCGGCTCCTACAATAACAACATCAGTGTTCATCATACTGCCCTCCAGTATTTTGTTAAGTAATCACTCAATGAAATGGGTAAAAAAATTAATTGAACATTTTAAGAAACTGATGAACGGTAGTTTTAATATACTCTTTCCTCTGATTGACATCATTATTATACCGATCATCAGTTAAGAAATACATCACAAGGGAAGTTAAAAGGTTTCGGATGGCAATTTTTAAGTACAATTCCTGAGCGTCCATTCGTTCCGACAGAAGCTGGTAAAAAATCTGAGTCCCCTGTTGGATCAGTTGTGCCAAACGTTCCCTCACAGCGGCATTTCGTTGCGACTCTCCAAAGAACATCACGATCAACCCGGCCTTCTCGTGCAATAAATCAAACAATGAATGGATCATGCGAATTAAAATCGTTTCCACTGGCTCATTGGTTCCGGCATCAGCAGCTATCTTGCTTAATTCATGATTAAGAGTATGCTTATCGATCACAGCCCATAGCAGATCCTCTTTAGATTTAAAGTAATGATAAATCAATCCATCGGTAACGCCGGCCTCTCTGGCAATATCTTTGGTGGTGGTTGCTGAATATCCTTTTTTTGCGAAAACAAGCAAGGCTGCATCAATTAATTTATTTTTTGTTTCCAGTGCCTGTAATTGTCGGTTTGTTAAATTCTTCATTCTGTTCCCCGCTATTTCATTGAGTGTTTACTTAATGAAATCATACCACAACCATTCCGGTTATTCATCCATAAGGAGGAGAATTTTATTATTCTCAATTTGGCAATTGGAAATTGAATGGATTTATTTTCAAATATAAAAAACTCAGCCCTCTAAACATTAAGTTTAAAGGACTGAGTTTGTTTGTATAATTAAGATTTAAATATGTCAGATTATTTGTTAAGTTAAATTAACCTACTGTGAAGATCACTCATTTGGCGGGGGGTCACCAAGTTGAACTTGGGTTGTGTTCATTTGATCAAGATAGTTCATGATTTCCCGTCCTCCTTCTTCACGTAATTCTAAATGAACCTTTAAGAATTCGTCAACATACTTTTGGTAACTTTCAGGATAATCTTTCTTGCAGCAAGTGATTAATCTGATTAAAATTTCGCTCTTTTTAAAGTGGAGATTATGTTCGCTGGCTAAATCAAAAGCATTTTCTAGATACCGTTTTGCTTTTGCTTTGATTCCCTGCTTTAAATGGCTTTCACCCAGTCCCAAAAATGCTTCAATCAGAGTAAATACATCATTGGTTTTTTCAGCCCGTCTGACTGCTTCTTCCAATTTGCCGTGGGCTTGCTTAATCTTTCCCTGTTCTAAGTATAGCAAACCCAATTTCGTATATGTAGGGGGAATGATATGCTTTCTTGCCACTTTATTTTCCATTTGAAGTGCGGTTTGAAAGCATTTTTCAGCATCTTCGAGCCAGCCTTTTTTGTTGTAACTTTCGGCTAAAGTGCTCCACAATTCAAATGAACGGTCATACATTATATCAATCCAAGCCTTTTTAATGCCTTCCATTGCAAATTTAATGGCATGGTCATACAACTGCAATTTGTTTAGAATGGCAGCCCGCATTTGATACATATTGAGTTTGATCTCTGTGCTGTCAATCTGATGGATCTGTTCCCACATTTCTTCTAAAATAAGTAAGGCTTCATTATAACGATGCAATTTTTCCAGATAAATCACTTTACTGATTAATAAATGAAAATAAACATGTTTTCTCTCTCCATTTGCAACAAATGAATTTTGCCCTTCTTCCAGATAAATCAATGCTTGATCTACGTTGTTTAACTGAGTATAAATCCTGCCTAAACCGTTATAGCACATCGCTTTGATGTTGGTAGTTAACAAGTGTGGACGTTGATCAATGTAATGAATTGCTTCCAGATAATTGACTTGCGCCAAGTCCCATTTCATTTTCTTTTCATAATATTTTCCTTTGAGGAAATAAAGGTTAACCATGTGTGGATCATCTTTTTCCAAGAACATTCTTTTTAATTCTTCCCAGCCTTCATTTAAATTGTCCATTGCCAGATCGTGTTCAATTCTCATCAATTGTAATTCCGAGTTGTTTTCTCTGTCCCTTTTATTTTTCGTTTCATATCGCAGCAGATCATTGAAACTTGTACCCAAACTTTTGCACAGATACTCAAGTTTCTCTTTGCTGACCCGGACACCGCCTTTTTCAAGATTACTGATGGTGCCGGTAGAAATAATGCCGTCTTCGGAAAGATCCTCCTGTTTCAGCTTTTTTGCTTTTCTCTTCTTTTTCAGGAATTTCCCCATCTCATGAGAAACAAAAATGTAATCCCTCAATTATACTCCCCCTGTCTGAAATTTTTTAAAAGAAATCCACGGCGAAAAATCGAAGCGAAATCACTGTTTTCAATTAAAAATTGTTTCAGCACCGCTTGATTTCATTGGATTTATAGCCAGGATGTCAAGATTGGTTTTTATATCAGCAAACTTAAATACCATCATAATAATTTTAAATATTTGTAAAAGATATTATACTATGTCATGATTGGATTGTGGAGAGTGGAGTTAATCTTTTCCATGTAAGCTTACCATTTTTGGAGGTGGGACAGGTTGATCAAAATGCAGGTTGAAGGCCGGGCTGATCAGGTTCAATCGTTTTTGTGTCAGCTTGAACAAGGCTCACAGGTGAAGCTGGTTCACAAAGAATGGGAAGACAAAGAAATGAGTCAGCCGGATGAAGTTTGCTTTAAATGTTATGTTCAGAAGCAACCGGATCAACAAATGCGGATTGTGCAACTGGTGACAGCGGGAGGAGGGGAGATCAGGATTCCGTTGTTCGATGTGATCCACGCGGAGATAGAAGAAGGAGTAAAGGTGTTTGCGGGCAGGAATTTTGATATGTTCCCATAAAAAAAGAGCCACGTATGAAATGGCTCAACAAAAATAATTTCGACCCTTCTATTATAACACGCAAAAGGGAATCACAAAAGCTTTTTGTTCAGAAATGGGATGGGAGTGGAGTTGCCCCGGAGAGGAGGAGATCAGCTTGAGGCAGAAAAAACCTTCGGCACAAAGCGAGACGGCTATGATAAAAAAAGAGGATGCAACGGCTGCTATGATCTATGTTCTGGCAAAACTGGGTTATTCCCGCCCTGAAATTGAAAAAGTAAATAAGGAATTGCGAAATACATTTAATCTCAAATGTTCCGACCGCGTCTTTGACACGAATCTGACAAACGGCAGAGTGGATCGCAAAAATTTATTACCGACCATCACCAAACAGAGTAACCATGATAGCGGCAAAATCGATGGTTGAAAGTTTCATTTGTCATTAAGTCCGGAGTTATTGATTTGGAGTGAGAGAAATGCTGAGACTACGGGTGGAAGGGCCGGCCCAACAGGTCAAGTCCTTTATGAAAGATTTCGGTAATCATCCTCAATTTGATGTAAAAGCTGCATCAAATCTTGATCAAAATGACTATGTGGAGAATGATGTGATTAGTTCATTTTGCCTCTTTGAATACCGCCCTTTAAAGGAAATTATCCAGCCAATTTCGGTAACATTTGTAACACCGGATGGAAAAGACCTCAGCTTTTCGTTATTGCGGGGCAAGGTTATCCGAATGGGCGATGTTGTCTTTATTATGGGAAAAGCGAATGCTGGGCTTTTAAGGAGGTGAGAGGATGATAGACCAAACGAACTTTTAATATATTTTGAGTTTCTCCCCCTCATTCGACAGGCTTGAGATAAGTAAACGGAGGGGAATTTTTTTATAAAACGAAAACGCTGAGAAAGGGCGGCGAAACAATGAATATGGAGGTAATCTTAAATGATCTTGGGGTACAATCTGTTTATTCATGTACCCAGATAATTGGAGGACAGGACAGCTCCGTATGGAAGGTTGAAACCTCACAAGGAGCTACATACGCACTGCGTCTGCTTCCCCGGCAGAGACATCAGCAATTCACACGAGAGGAAAATATCATACGATTAGTGTTTGATCATGGTATTCCGGTACCCAAAGTTCATTTGGTAAAATTATGGGGAAGTGGTCCGCTATGTTGATGGAATGGTCGCCAGGGCGGACACTGGCTAGTGAGCTCATCGAAAGACCCGACAGTGCAAATAGATTGGGGATTGAATTTGGGCGTGTTCAGGCGGCCATCCATCGGATTCCTGTGCCGGAGTCAGTGGATAAGGAAAGCAAAAATTGGTTGACTCCTGAGACATATGCTGAAATCGAAGTCATGCAAAGGATCACCTTTCTCAAGGGGTACAAACAGGATGTTCTGGTGCATCTTGACTTTCATCCCCTAAATGTCCTCACCGACGGGCAGACCATTACAGCCGTCATTGACTGGGCTAATGCTGCTAAAGGTGAAGCGAGGTTTGACATAGCCAGAACCATGTCCATTCTTCGACTCGAAGGACTACGGCCAGGATCCGTTCTGCCCCAAGGAGCTGTCAGAGACTTCGAAAGAGGATGGCTACGTGGTTATGAACAGGCAGCAGGCCACCCCGGCTCCTTATCCATATTCAATGCATGGGCAGGATTACGCATGATACGGGACTTGTCGGGAAGGCGACAAGAAGAAGATTTTTTGCGAATGCAACGATGGGTGGAAGATTGGCTACGGGATGCGGAATCAAATAGATAATAGTATAGGGGATTTAACAGCTCCATGTGGGATTTCATAGATTATTGCGGTTGACAAGCATGAGGGCCTAGTGTCGAAAGGCTATACATAGGATGGTGGTTTTATGAAAGAGGTTTGTTTCTGTGATAAAACCTTTTACATTCTCGTTGAAGCAGAGGTGTCTGCTGACCCTGTTTGGTGCGGTAAATGTCAAGCTAATTTATCTCTTGACGATTTCGCGGTCTCGGAAGAACTAAAAAAAGAACTGATGAACTGGAACATGGACTTCGACAAACATCTGACGGCTCACGAGTACAATGGTGTGACAAGGCCCTTTGCCAAGAGGCTGAATGAAAAGGGTGAAAAATTGACCCAAAGATTAGGTGAAGAACTTTCCTGCTCTTATACCGTTCAATACCGTCCTTACACCTTGTTTGTTGAAGATTAGGGGATCTCACAGAATAATATCACCTATAGAGCATATTTTGTTGCCGTGATGATATTATATTGTATTTGCTTCGCATAGGCTGGGAGGGGGATTGCGAAAACAAACAGTGTAGCGGAAACACTGGAATAGATCGCATTCAGCACTTTGATTTAAAATTGCCAGGGTAGTGCTCAGCTTCGGCATGTGAAAATGCCCCCTGAATATTAGAACATAACAAAAAGTACCCCCTGTTGCCATCAAACGCCCCTGAAGTTCCCATTGCCCAAACACGAGTGTCAGTTAAACAAGAACAGTCGTTTAGGAAAGTATGCCCTATACGAAAGTAAAATTTTCCATAACAAGGAAAAGGAAGGCGACCTAATAACCGCCTTCCCTTTACTACTCAGTATCCGATGGATACTGGGACGATTATGTAGTGATACCTGTATGCATGAAACTCAAAATAAGCAACCCTCGTTTGAAGATACTTTTTGGCCTGATTTATACCAATGGGTATAGCGGCTTTATTGAGTTATTCATATGGACGATAGAAAAAATTAGGTGTCATGATTTTATCCTCGTATTGATGATGAAAGATATGTGTTGCGGCAGGGGATAGAGGAGGAATAAGCCAACTCCAATCACCAGTCAGGTCTCGTCCTGCTTTGGCTTCGTTTTTTTCAAATGCCTTAAATTGTTGGGCCGCTGTATGATGATCGACAATAGTAATACCATATCTTTTAAAAGAGTGAAGCACAGCGATATTAAGCTCAACAAGTGCTTGATCTTTCCACAGGGTAGCATTAGACCTTATATTAAGACCTAGAGATTCTGCTACGCGGGGAAGCAAATTGTAGCGAAACTCGTCTGCCAAGTTTCTGGCTCCAATTTCTGTGCCCATATACCATCCATTAAATGGAGCCGCCACATAATGAATACCGCCGATCTCTAAACGCATGTCAGAAATCATTGGAACGGCATACCATTTTACTTCAAAATCTCCAAACAAATTATAATGTGGATGTCGAATTGGCACTTCTAGAACTAATTCTTTTGGTATTGGAAAGAACTGTGGTTGCTTGCCATTTACTTGAATGACAAGTGGTAATATATCAAAATGAGTGCCCGGTCCACTCCATCCCATTGCCATACAAACTTTGGTAAAGGAGATTGATACAGGATCACCGACAATTCCATCACTTGTTTCATATCCTGCGTAACGGATTAGCTGATGATTCCAAATTCGAACATGTTCTTTCCCGTTGATTTTTGGTTTAAAAATGGTGATGGTAGGACGAATTTCCCCACCATTAGTTGCATATTTGATATGATTTAGTAATTCTTGAAAAATATCGTTCTCTTTTTCTAAATGACGTGCGTCAAAAACATTTAAACGATTCCAAAACAAACGTCCAATGCACCTGTTTGAATTTCGCCACGCCATTTTGGCGCCGTGAGATAATTCCTCATATGTGTGTTCATAATAACCATAACTATCTATTTCTCTCTTTATTTGTTTTAATCTATGATATGTTTCTCTATCTGATTTTCCTAATTCATTATAGCACCTACGAATAAAGTTCTCTGCTTTCTTGTGCAGATAGATATTCATCTTAATTTCGAACTCCCTATAAAAATAGTATTATCTTAATGAACCCCAAAAGTCCCGGGGCATCAATCACAGCAAACAGGCAGCCTCAGTCATCACGTCCATACCAAATCTTCGTCATATCCACTTGAAAATACTGATTATAGCCAGTGACCGGATCCGATTACTTTTTCATTTCGCCGTTCCTCCTTTGTAAAGGGTTAGCTAACCTAACTCTTTCATAATGGGGTATACCAGCATTCCTGTCAAACGGTGATCTCAAACCTCACCTAATCGGTTGAAGAACACAGTTCTTTTTAAAGCGTGTGAGCTTCTCCATTGTTTAAGCCACTTTGATCTTCTGTCTCAATTATAAGATATGATCATCTAAGGTGTGAGAGACAGTTTACGAACTTTATGATTATGATAAGGTGGAATTTTTTTGAAAATAAAACTTCTCGAATTATTGGAATCAGATAATGATATCTATTTATTGGATGTTGTATCAGACAATATGATTACTAATAATAACTATACAGGTATGAATGTGATCGATAAAAAGTTGAATAAGATAAGGAACATAGATCTTTTTGAAAATATTATGGTCTATTCGATATATAAACATTATATAAACAGTGAAATTTTGTTATATTGCCCTGTCAATAAGATTAGTAACTTTAAGTAGTCATCGATCTGATGCTACCAAAAGTACTCTTTCAATTTATGATATATCTGGCCCGCGTTAAAAAGGCGCGTATTTTACATGACAAAAAAGTGACATCAATGCTGTAAGAAAATTTGTTCCCATGGCATCTGGTATATATAGCATTTCAAATGAAAGGGGAGCCTGGACGGAGTGGGCAGCCAAAGGGTACTTGAAAAGAACAACGAAGAAGACAAATCAGTGATTGATCAACACTCCTTGCTGATCGGCCAGGCGAGGGCGGGAAACAGGGAAGCATTTGGAGAACTGGTTCGTCTGCACCGGGCCAGGGCGATGAGGTGGGCGGTTTCCATTTCGCATGATCAGCACCTGGCGGAGGATATTGTGCAGGAAGCTTTAATACGGGCCTTCTTGAAGTTGGGCAGCTTGATGGATGTGGAGCGTTTTGTTCCCTGGCTGGAACGGATCGTGCGCAATGAGGCATATATGAAACTGAGGAGAGGGGGGCCTTTTCGGAAAGAGCTGCCTATGTCCGGGTCTGCAAATGCGGGACTCCCGGATTCACTTTCCAGTTTGGCTGAGTTGCTGGAGGGCAAAAGGGCAGAGACTTCTGATCCGCTTGAACAAGTGATGAAGCAGGAAAATATGGAAATGATCCAAACCCTGCCAAGCCAAAAGAGCGCCAAATCTTTGAATGTTTCTTTTTTGAGGAGCTTACACCCGTGGAGATCGCCCGCTTCCTCTCCATCTCCAAAAACCGGGTTTACACTTCCCTGCACCGTTCCAAGCGAAAGCTGTTGCAAGAGCACCTGCGCCTGCATGTCCGGGCATACCTGAACCATCGAAAGGGGATTGGTGCTATGGGTAAAAAAGTATTAGACTTTCCGGTTGGGTACAACCAGGCGAAAACCTGGACTTCCATCGGAGCGGCGATGAAAGGTGTTTTGAATGTTACGGAACAAAAAGGGATCAGCACGTTTGAATTGATGGGGTATTCAAGCCTGGCCTTTCGCATTAACATCCATCCGGGTGATGTGGATGTCGCCGGTCCGACCGCTTTTATCTGGGATGAGGTGTTAACAAAAGCTCTTGCCAATCTCGGGTTTGAAAGCCGCTATGTAGGAACGACTGAATATCAGTTTGAAAAGTTTTCGGGTGACCGGTTAACTGAGGCGATGGAAGCGATCCAGACGTCGATTGACCGGGGTAAGCCGGCGATTGTGTGGGATATGTTTGTGCCCGAGTTTGGTTTAATCTACGGCTATGATGACGGGAAACAGCAATTTGAGGCAGTTGATTTTCAAGCCCGACAAATGTTGCCATATATGAAGCTGGGGCAGGGACAGCTGAAGGAACTGGCGGTTTTAACTGTCGGGAATTTTAAAAAAACAGACCCTGGCAAAATGCTTACATCTTCTTTGCAGATGATCCTTGATCACGCATATGGGCGTGAGCGTACCATCCCCGGATATGTAAACGGGCTGGCGGCTTATCATGCCTGGATTGAGGCATTTCGCGGCGGGAATGTAGATCCTTTTGGCAATGCTTACAATACAGCAGTTGTTGCCGATGCCCGCCGGTTTGCCGCTCATTTTGCCTTCTGGCTGGGCAATGACTGCACTGGTCTGCTTCACCCGCAGGAGATGATTCTGTTAAAAAAAGCGGCAGTCCAATATACCCGGGTTGCGGAAGTGTTAACCGCTCTTACCTGCCTGTTTCCGTTTCCGGGCGGCGGGGAGCCGAACCAGTCTGACCAGTCCCAACAGGCAATCAAATGGCTGACTAAGGCGAAAGAAGCCGAGGAACAAGGAGTTCAGTACCTTTCCCAACTGCTTGAACAATTACTAAACCGCCTTGCGGAATAAATTTTTTTTCATTAAAATAAATGTGAAATAGAATCGACGACAAGGAGGTGAGGATCTTGCGCACCGGATTGAATGGATGCATGGTTTGGCTGGCTGTGGAAATCACTGCCATTACCCATGTTTTGGCTTTTAACGGGATTCGTGTGCCCTTTTTTAGCCAAACAGCATCTATTCATGTTCGTGCGTAAGAAACCCTCACCTTTTTCATACGGATGCGGAAAAAGCCATCGGCGGGGTTTGCTTGCCGATGGCTTTTTCTGTGCAAAAAAAGGAGTGTCGTCGATGATTGTGTGTGCATGTCATCAAATGAAAAAAATGTTAGGTGCCGAGTGGGTACTGAAACAGATCGAAGCAGAAGTCCATGACGGAGCGCGAATCGGTTTAGTTGGAGCCAATGGCAGCGGAAAAACAACATTGCTCAAATGTATTGCGGGTATGGAATCACCTGATCACGGAGAAATTTTTATTCGCAAAAAAGCAAAAGTGGGATATTTGGCCCAGATTTCTGATGTTACTCTGGGAACAACAGTTAAACAGGTACTGGAGCGGCCTTTTGCCGAGTTGTTCCGGATTGAGCAAAAAATAAGACAGATTTCTGAACAGATGGCTGAACAATACGAAGACCCGGACAGGCTTGAAAAACTTCTTCAGGATTGGGACGCCCTGCAACAGCGTTTTGCCGAGGAGGGCGGCTACCAGATTGAATCGCGGATTGCCCGGGTATCGAAGGGGCTGGGCATTAATGAACAGATGTGGGAACAATCCTTTCATTCACTCAGCGGCGGTGAACAGACCAAAGTGGGATTAGCCACTCTTTTGCTTGGCGACCCCGATCTGCTGTTGTTGGATGAGCCGACCAACCATCTTGATTTGCGGGCAATTGAATGGTTGGAAGAATATCTCGATAAATATCAAGGGGCTGTCATCGTGGTTTCCCATGACCGCTATTTTTTGGATCGGGTTACCCGGGAAACCTGGGATTTGGAGGACGGGGAAGTGACTGTCTACAGGGGGAGCTACTCTTCGTTTGTCCGGCAAAAAGAAGAGAAGTTGCTGCTGGAGTTTCAAGCGTATCAGGAACAAGAAAAAAAGATAAAGAAGATGAAAGATACCATCAAAAGGTTAAAAGAGTGGGCAAACCGGGCCAATCCCCCAAATGCCGGAATGCACCGCCGTGCCAAAAGTATGGAAAAAGCATTGGAGCGTATGGAAAAGATCCAGCGGCCGATCCTGGAGCGAAAAAAGATGTCGTTGCAATTTGAGATGATGGACCGCAGCGGCAACGATGTGGTGATGGTTGAAAAGCTGGGAAAAATCGTTGCTGAGCGCTTATTGTTTGCCGACGTGGATATGATGGTGCGCTTTCAGGAAAGATGTGCCATTGTCGGGGCAAACGGAACGGGAAAATCAACCTTATTGCGGATTCTGTCGGGGCAGGAACAGGCCGATGAGGGAACGGTAAGACTGGGAGCCGGAGTGAAAGCGGGATATCTCTCACAGGCAGGCTATGACGGCGATCTGGAACAGACGGTGATCGAGGCCTTTCGCGACCAGGTGGACGTCACCGAGGGAGAAGCCCGGCACATTCTGGCCCGCTTTCTCTTTTACGGATACGCCGTCTTCCGAAAAGTAAAAGAGCTGAGTGGCGGAGAACGGATGCGGCTCCGCCTGGCCCAATTGATGTACCAGGATATTAATCTTTTAATGTTGGATGAACCGACCAATCATTTGGACATTGACTCCCGGGAAGTACTGGAGGAGGCACTGGCCGGCTTTTCGGGAACGGTGATCGCTGTCTCGCATGACCGCTACTTTTTAAACCGGTTGTTTGGCACGATCTACTGGCTGGAAAATCAGTCTGTCACCCGTTATGAAGGAAATTATGACTGGGCAAAAAGCCGGAGAAACAAGGCTCTGATATGACAGATTGTTGCTCCGGGTTTCGTTTACGCTAAAAAAGACCCTTACTTTGTACTTTTGAGTACAAGGTAAGGGTTTTATCAACATTCCTCGATTACATATCAATCCCCTCCCGGAATGCCGAATTTTAAAGCCTGACTTCTATTTTTCTACAATATGGAAGGGAAATGTCGAAATAAAGGGAATTGGTTTCTTAAGCTTTCAACAGACAGGTGGGACAATGGCTTGAAGAGACCGTTGGTGTTGCTAAGTTTGGGTTGGATCACCGGCAGTTTGCTCTGTTACGGGTGGTGGAAAAGTGTCGGTTTTTATCTTTGCATGGCAATGGGTGTTGCCGTGGTGGGCGGATGGCTGTTTTATCAGTATCGCAAGGGGCTGCTCATCACGCTCTTTCTATTGGGCTGGGCAATTGGAGCGGCGAGGATGGCTTATGTGGACATACACAACCATTCTGTCTTAAAACAAATCGCAGGCTCCCGTGAAGAGTGGAATGCCGTTCTTGCCGGAGAGATTTGCTCCCGGCCACAGGTAGACGGGGACCGGTTGCTGTTTGAGCTGAAAGTGCAAAACTTGCGATCCGGGTCAACCGTGCGGAGCATCCCTGATGAGATCATTAAAGTAACGGTTGTTTTGAAAAGTAAGGAAGAATGGGAAAAAGCGCACCAGTTTCAGAGGTTCTGGAAGGTAGAAATGCCTCTCGCACTAAAGACCCCTTCACCTCCGAGAAATCCGGGTGCATTTGATTACCGGGCTTATTTGTACCGGCAGCAGATTCACTGGCTGGGAATAAATCAGTCATTTGGACAGATCAAAATCGTTTCGGACCGGCCCCATTTGTTTGTATGGATGGATGAATTGAGAAATCGTTTAGGTGTGCAAATAGAAAACATCTACTCTCCCGAACACGCCGGATTGATCAGGGGAATGTTGCTGGGCGAACGGAATGAAGTGGACCCTGATTTGGAAGCAGATTATTCTGCATTGGGAATTGTCCACCTGCTGTCCATTTCCGGCCTCCATGTGGGAGTGATTGTCGCCTGTCTTTATTTTATACTGAAAAGAGCCGGGCTGACGAGGGAGAAAGCGGCTCTGTTTGTTATGCTGTCGCTTCCATTTTATGTTCTGTTGACGGGTGCCGGGGCTCCGGTTGTCCGTTCTGCGGTGATGGCAGGTTTAGCAATGCTTGCGGTCCTGTTGAACCGGTGGAAAGATACCCTCTCGTTTCTGGCATTCTCCCTGCTGATTCAGTTGTGGGTCAACCCGTATCAAATGGTTGAGGCCGGGTTTCAACTGAGCTATCTGGTAACCGCCGCGCTGATTATCTGTGTAAAACCGCTTGCGCAAAAGCTTCCTTTCCCGTGGATATGGTTGAACCAGGGAGTTGCGGTTACCCTGGTGGCCCAGGTGGTTTCTTTTCCGGTTCTGATCCGTCACTTTCATGAGTTTTCATTTATCTCCTGGCTTGCCAACCTTTTATTTGTGCCCGTGACCAGTTCACTTGTCATCCCCCTCTCCATGCTGGCTTTAGGGGTCAGCCTGGTCAAAGAATCCTGGGGAAGTCTTCTGGCTGAACTTGCTTCCCTGTTGCTTGATCTTATACATACGGGTGTCTATCTGCTGTTGCAATTGCCCTGGGTTCATGCCAACTGGGTGCCGCCTTCGTTTGTCTGGATCCTGTTTTATGGGATGGTTTCTGTTTATTTATGGATCAGTTGGACGGGAGATCTGATTGATTCAGCCAGGCATCGTGTGATTGCCGGTTTGTGTTTTACCAGTTTAATCGTTGCAGCCCATCAAATGCCTGCATGGGACAGAGAGCAGGCAACCATCACCTTTTTGGATGTGGGTCAGGGCGATTGTACTGTGATCGAAACGATGAAGGGAAAAGTGATTCTTGTTGATGGGGGAGGGATCCCTGCGTTTCCCCGGGAGAGCTGGCAAAAGAGGAGTGATCCGTTTGAAGTGGGAAAAAAAGTTCTGGTTCCGTACTTGAAGTACCGCGGAATTCGACGGATTGACGAGCTGGTGCTTACCCACGGAGATCTGGATCATATCGGAGGGTTACAAGCGGTTGCGGAACGGTTTCCGGTGGGACGGGTGATTCGCAATCCGCATCCGCCCCGGTCACTTGTGGAAGGGAAACTGTTACAAACTCTCGTGAAGAAGGGAACTCCCGTGTACACCGTGTCCCCTGGATCAACCCGGGAGATTGAACCGGGGGTGAAGTGGCAGTTTTTACATCCGGACCGGAAAAATCTTGGTTCCAAAGACAGAAGCAATGACGATTCTGTGGTGTTTCTTCTCTCCGTTTATCATTACCGGGTGATGATGACGGGGGATTTAGAGCACACAGGGGAAAAGAAAATCTTGTCTGCCTGGGATTTGCCGGAAGTACACCTGCTCAAGGTTGCACATCATGGCAGCCGCACTTCCACACAGGAGGAGTGGCTGCAAGCACTGCGCCCCCGCCAGGCGGTTATTTCGGCAGGTACAGGAAACAGGTACGGGCATCCTTCACCTGAAATCATTCAGCGGCTTCAATCATACGGAGTGCGCATTTGGCGGACAGATTTGCATGGAGCGGTTACAGTTCAAATCGGGCAGGACCGGACCGCGATAAAAACAATGCTACCTCATGCAGATTGATTTTAGGAAATGCGAGCGGGAATCCGGGGGAGAGTGATGCTACGCACCTACAAATTCCGGTTATACCCGAAGGAACAACAGGAAAGGATCGACTTCACTCTGGAACGGTGCCGCTTATTGTATATCGCCTTCTGGACGAACGGATTCATGCCTACCGAACGGAAGGGAAGACTTTGTCCTACTATGATCAGAAGAAGACACTTCCCGCTTGGAAAAAGGCGATCCGTCTTCTTGCCCGAACGCATGAGAAAACTGCCAATTAGCGGAAGGATTACGCGCATCGGATCAGTCATCAGCTGGTGAAGCGATACGATTTGATCGCCTTTGAAGATCTGAACGTGCAAGGGATGGTAAAGAATCATCACCTGGCGAAAAGCATCGTCGATGCGGGATGGCAATACACGGCTTACAAGGCTGAGAGTGCTGGTAAGCGTGTGGTTCAGGTCAACCCCCATCAAACCAGTCAACGATGTGCAAGCTGTGGTGAAATCGTCAAAAAAACATTGGCCGAACGGGTTCATTGTTGCCCCTTTTGTGGCTATGAACAGGATCGGGATGTCAATGCGGCCATCAACATTCTACAACTCGCCAGACAAAAAGCTTCTTAAGAATCAACAGGCCAGGAACTGGCCTTCGCGGAGAGTACGGCAGAAGTCGGCTCGATGAAACGAGAAGCTCGCCGTTTGAAATGGCGAGAGGTTTACATACAATAGGTGTAAATATCCTGTCGGATTTGCAACTAATGCATGAAAAATCAAGTCTATCTATTTAGGGGGGGGTTCGATTGGTTGAACCGGAAATCATACGGCGTGCCCAATCCGGTGACAGAGAGGCGCTTGTGTTCTTGCTCAAACAATTGGAAACACGCGTGTACCGAACGGCTTATTACTTGATGAAAAACGAGCAGGATGCATTGGATGCCACTCAAGAGGCATTGCTGAAAATATATAAACACCTTCCCTCTTTCAAGGGGGACTCGATGTTACATACTTGGGCACAACGAATTGTGACCAATGTGTGCATGGATCAGTTCCGGAAAAGAAAGAAGGTAGTTCTGATGCATGAGGAGACGTGGCAGGAAGACAAGAAAGCTGTTCGGGAAGTAGAGCGGGGAGTAATCGCCTCAGACTTGAAGCAAGCCATCAACCGTTTACCGGACCCTCAGCGAACGGCTATCATTTTAAGATATGTGCAGGAGTATAACTATCAGGAAATCGCAGAAGCGATGCAGTTGCCTTTAAATACGGTCAAGTCTCATCTGTTTCGGGCGAGAAAACAGCTTCAGGAATGGCTGTCGGAATATCAGGAAGGGGGGGCGACCCAGTGGAAAGTGAGAAAATAATTGATCTCATTCAGCGCGATTTGGACAACGATTTATCCCCGGCGGAAAAAGCAGAACTGGAAGCGCATTTGCTGACTTTGCCGGAAGATGCCAAACTGGCCGAACAGTTTCGTTGCTTGTCTGATCAGTTATCCGGACTCCCGAAGGTTGTGCCCCCGGTTAGCGTGGTGGATTCCATCCTCCCGACGATTGACGGAGATTTCGATCAAACTCCTGAACATGAAAATCAGGTTTCCCCGGAGCGCACGACCGTTAAAGTACCGTGGTATCGGTCATGGCAGGCAAAAATCGGAGGCATCGCAGCAGCTGTTCTCTTGATTGGACTGCTTGTTTACCCCCTCATCCCGGAGAAGTTTGAACCGCAACCCTCTATGACGAATCAGGCAGCAAAAGACAACCAGGGTGAAGCCGCTCCCGCGGAATCGCTCACCATCGCTGAAGAGCCTGAGGATACGAAGGATCAGTCATCAGCCAGTTCCACACAAGCCGTTTGGTCTCCTGAAAAAACGTATCAAGCCCATTTGACAGGGAATCGCCTGATCGTCCGGAAGGCATCAGGAGAAATCCAATATCAAAGTAAAGTGTTTAAGGAAGGTGAACTAACCGGATTTTCCTGGAAGTCAAATCGGGAGATCCAGTTGGTATTTAAGGGGAAAAACGGGGAAGAAACCGGGGAAAAAGTAACGGTTGATGTGGAACAAAAGAAAATACACAAGTAAATGGGGACGGATGAGGTGAAGAATGGATGGACCGACAACTGCTCCAGGAAATAAAGAAACAGAATGTCCGGCCGGTTTACTTTTTTTACGGTTCAGAAACCTTTCTAATTGAGGAAACCGTTGAGTGGATGCGGAATCAACTCATGCCGGGAGAGGATCAGTTCGGAAATGTAACCACCTTGGATTTAGAAGAGGTTCCGGTTCAAATACTGGTGCAAGAAGCAGAAACTCCGCCTTTTTTCGGTGACCGGCGCCTGATTATCGGAAAAAATGCCGGCTTCCTCTCCACAGCCAAAAAACGCGGGGGAGTGGACCACAAACCGGAAACACTGCTCTCTTATCTCGAACAGCCACTTGCGTCTAACGTGGTGATCCTGGTCGCTCCGTCGGATCAATTGGATAAACGAAAAAAAGTGGTCAAAGCCCTGGAAAAACAAGCATATACAATGAAGTTTGAACCTCTGAAGGGGAGCGAGCTGCTGCACTGGCTGCAAAAGAGATTGAAGCAGATGGGGGTGGATATAGAGAAGGAAGCTCTGCGGGAACTGGTACAATTGGCCGGGACCGACTTGCGTCTCCTTTACCAGGAGTGTGTCAAACTGGCCACCTTCGTCGGAAAGGGCGGAACCGTCACCCCATCAGTGGTATCAGAGCTGGTTCCGAGAACATTGGAACATGACGTGTTTAAGCTGACCGACAGTATTGCCCGCCGGAAAATAGATGAAGCTTTTAGCATCTGGTATGATTTGCTCTATCAACGGGAGGAGCCGGTTCGCATATTAGCCTTAATTACCCGCCAGTTCCGCTTAATGCTCCAGGTAAAGATTCTGGCCCGGCAGGGGATGTCTGAGAAAGAAATGGCCTCCCATCTCAAAGTCCACCCCTATCCGGTTAAGCTGGCTCTCCGGCAAAGTGCGGCTTTTTCCGAAGAAGCCCTTCGCTCTTTGCTTGCCAGGGCGATTGCGGCTGATCAGGAGATGAAATCGGGAAAAATAGATAAAGTGTTGGCCGTGGAACGGCTCCTGTTACAGGTGAATATCCCCGCGTGATAAACCTCTGACTGGGTGTCAGGGGTTTTTGCCATTGAGAGACCGGGAAGTATAACGAAATGGGGATATTGTATAAAACAAACATACAGGACTCGTGATTCAAGTAGAGATCCGAAAATAAGCATCTGGACAACTTTAGTGTAAAGAAAGGGCGAATCAACATGACTGAAGAAAAAAACCAGCAAATTCTCCTGGTCAAGAGACCAAAAGGAATGCCAACAGAAGAAGATTTTAAAATGGTTGACAAACCTGTTCCCCAACCGGAAGAAGGGGCGGTTCTCATTCGGACACTGTACCTGTCTGTCGATCCATATATGCGCGGCAGAATGAACGATCGCAAATCGTATGTTCCCCCTTATCAGCTAAACGAAGTGATTACCGGCGGCGTTGTCGGCGAAGTGGTTCAATCCAAAGCAGCAGACCTGAAAGAAGGCGACATAGTGCTGGGCAATCTGGGCTGGCAGAAATACTCTGTTACTGGGAGTAACCAAGTAAGAAAAATAAATCCGGATATCGCACCCGTTACAACTGCTCTCGGAATTTTGGGCATGCCGGGTCTTACCGCCTATTTCGGGTTGCTGGATATCGGTCAGCCAAAAGCGGGGGAAACCGTGGTTGTATCCGGAGCGGCCGGTGCTGTTGGTTCGGTTGTCGGACAAATAGCCAAAATAAAAGGATGCCGGGTGGTAGGCATTGCCGGCTCTGACGAAAAAAACAACTATCTGGTCAATGAATTGGGATTTGATGCAGCCATTAACTATAAAACCACCCCTGATATAAAGAAGGCCCTGGCTGATGCTTGCCCAAAGGGCGTAGATATTTATTTTGACAATGTGGGCGGCGATATTTCAGATGCGGTCATATCCCTGTTAAATCATAAAGCCCGTATTCCGTTATGCGGGCAGATCTCCCTGTATAACCTGGAAAAACCGGACATCGGTCCGCGTATTCAACCCCAACTGCTGATTACCAGTGCATTGATGAAAGGCTTTATTGTCTCCGATTATGCAGATCGCTTTGATGAGGGGATCTCCCAGCTGACGCAATGGGTGGCACAAGGTCAATGTAAATTCAGGGAAAATATTATTGAGGGGTTTGAAAATACAGTAAAAGCCTTCCTGGGATTGTTCAGCGGGGAGAACATTGGAAAACAGCTTGTAAAAGTAGCCGACCCCGGACAAAAACGTGCAGTCTCAAAATAGAATTGGTTCATGTGAAAGAGTTGAAGCAGCGAAACCGGCAGCGGGATGTTACGACGTTTGCAACAACTGGATCAAGCATTAGCGCAAAAATATGTTAAGATTTTTGATGACCCGGTTCAAACGAAGCAACAAAATCCCTTGACTGCTCTGATCAGGGAGATATACAACATTTGACGAATGACGGTTTTCCTCTGGGAAACAGTAAAAAATAGCTGTATTTGTATTAGGAGGTTGTTTATGGAAGAAAGCCGGTTACGCACACTGCGCCGGAAACAGTTGCTTTATACAAATCTGCTGTTTCTTGTCAATCTGTTGATCGTATTTGCCTTGATCGCTTTTCAGGCTGCCGCCCCGGTGGTTTACACTGTGTTGGGGCTGATCTTTCTCATTCCGCCGCTCAGTTTGCAGATCATGAAACGTCCTAACCCGTTGCTGTTCTATCTACCCGGCATGAAAGAACTGTTTCAATATGAGATGGATAAGCTGGGGAGCAACTGGCGGCGTTACTATACTTCCAGTTCGATTCTGCTGGTCGCGCTCAGTGTCTTTTTCTTTGTCCAGGCGGTTATGCAGGATGGAAATAAACTGTTTATGGAGGGAATGCCGGTCTGGTATCTGGTCGTGATTCCACTCGCCTTGATTTATATCGGGAATATGAACCTGCGGTTCCATGCCCGCCGCCTTGATGAAAAAACACCGGAGCAGCTAAAAGCCTATGCTTATGACAAGATGCTTTTTTCACTCGTGTTTGCTTCCGTTTCCGTGGTGATGACGGTGCTTGGAGCGATTGTGGTTATGTTGATGACATAGCAAAAAGCAACCAGCAGTTGATTCCGCTGGTTGCTTTTTTAATTAAGCTTCTTCGATGGGGTGTTTGATGATCCGGCTGGTCACTTCATAAGCAGAACTGAAGGAGAGTTCAGAGAGCTGCCCCTCGCCTTGACACCAGTCACCGGCAAAGTAAGCATTGGGCAGGCTGTAAAATTTGACCGGCATCAGGCGCTGATCGTCAATGCACTTGATTTCCTGGACTGTTGCCTTTTTGGAGACGCGTTTGGCGACGAGGCGATCACGCCAGCCAGGGAAATGTTTGTCGTAAACAGTTTCGATAATGCCTATTTTTTCGTCCGCTTTACCATTGGCGATCTCTTCTTCATTCAGATAGGCAACTGCTTGCATTAACTGTCCGCCCTCGGGGACACAGGTGGTATCATAGTAAGAGATATCCGTAATAAAGACGCGCTGCGCCTTTTGATAGACATACGTAAACGGGCTGGCAATCCGTTCTTTAAGCCCTACGTCATAGACCACTACCTGGGTGGCGGCATAGCGGCTATATTCATCAAAATATTTCTGTTGCGGTGTATCGCTGAACAGATTGCACAACTCTTTAGGCGGAATACAGAAAATAAAAGTATCTGCCTCATAAGTTTGTTCTTTCCCGTGAACGGCAGTGATTCGGTTCCCGTTCCAATCCAGCCCGGTTACTTTTTCTTTCGGTACAATTTTGCCGCCATTTTTCTCAATAATTTCGGCAAATGAATTTACAATCGCCTGCCAGCCCCCGCCGATATAAGACACGGCCCGATGGGTGGAGAAGAGGCGCTTGTAATATTCGAAAAAGAGCGGTGAAGGGATTTTTTCAGGTTCATTGGTAAAAAAGTTAGACGAGGCAACCGTTAACAGCAGATCTCTGACTTGTTCCGGTTCTTTTTGCAAATACTCTCCGATGGGTACACCGTCTTCTCCGCGCTCAATGGAAGCCATTGTTTTAAAAACCTCGTAGGCAAAGCGCAGTTTGTTTTGTGAATCCAGGATCTTGGTTCGATAGAGGCCTTCCAGGGTTGCCGGCATGGGAGTGGTATAAGAACCCATATCGTAAAAAGCCTTGGAAGCCGAAAAGTCTTTCCAATCCACATGGAGATGGATCTCACTTTCAAATTTACGCAAAACAGATTTATCGCGTGCATAGATCGCATGTGCGCCAAAGTTAAAATTAAAGCCCTTCAGCGGAATCGTGATGGCCCGTCCGCCGAGTTTGGGAGCTTTCTCGAGCAGGGTCACTTCGTACCCGTAATGGGCGAGCCGGGCAGCAGCACTTAAGCCTGCTAATCCTCCACCCACCACAACAACCTTTTCTGACACTGGGAACACTCTCCTCTAGTAAAACGGTTACATAATTAGCAAAAAAATAATGTTATTACTTCCATTGTAACAAGTTCAGGCTTATTCGAGTAGAGCTTCTGCCGAGTTCACAACTTTCACTATAAACTTGCTTTGTGATATCCTGCATATGACGTAAAGGGAACGATGGTGAAGAAAATGGTCAGCGCCTTTTTTGCCGGTGTCTGCTGCCGGTATGATCAAACAGATCGAACAAATTCAGGAACTTGTAAAGAAAGGGGAAGCAGTGGCTGTATGTCCCGAACAGTTAGGAGGATTATCAACACCCAGAAACCCGGCGTAGATTGTCGGAGGGGACGGGGATGAGGTACTGGACGGAAAAACAAGAGAATCGACAATCAGGAAAATGACGTGACAGAGGCATTGATCCGCGGAGCACATGAAGCTTTGGAGACGGCCAAAGCTGTTGGAGCGAAGGAAGCCATCTTAAAAGAGAACAGTCCATCCTGTAGCAGCAGCATGATTTACAACGGTGGTTCAACAGCGTCAAAATAAGCGGGATAAGGAGTGTCGGCCGCTCTCTTGCGCCGCCATGGAATATAAGTTTATTCTGAGGAAACAGGCAGGGAAATAGAAGATTGAAACCCTCCGTCGCCGGGGCGGAGGGCGCCTTGTCTCAAGACTGCACCGGTTCGCGAAGCCGCTTTTTTTCGATTTGCTTATATTGGTAGTACATCGCCAGCCGCCATGGGAGCAGCATACCGAAAGCGAGAATGAAAAATAGCCCGGCTGTCTGGAAAATGCTGATATGTTGCTCAATATAGGTATGCAGTGAAAGGCGGATGATCAGTAGAGCGATCAGAATAACAATAAAAGCGCGTGAACGCTTTAAATAGATTTGATTGTCAATCACCTGGAACTTTGATGTCTGAATAAGAGGAATGGAGAGAAAGACCGCTCCTGCCAGAAAAGCAATGATTGCCCAGCTTAGTGGAATATGTGTGGGCGGATACAAAAACATCAAAAATCCTGTACTCATCCCCAACGGAGGCAAGATAATTTTCTTAACTGATGTCGGTTTTTTAGTCGCACGCAAGCGGAAGAAGATGATCAAGGAAGCCATCAAGAGTAAAATAAGTGATGTAAGCACGTGCATGTTGACTGGTAAAACGTGCCCCATAGGCCGTCCTGCAACTTTTAACACAGAAGGATATCTCCATGTTAAGAAATAGCAGGTTTTCACCTCCTAATCTAGAAAAAAGCTAGCACAATTTTTTTAGTTTGTAAATAACATATGACCGATTTTTACTTAAAAATGGCAAAAACCTGTTGAGTCATGACTATCATTTGCCAGAAAGGAATTGCTTATACCAATAAATGACAGAAAATTTAACGGCTTGTTCTGATAAAAATAAGTTTAAAATATTTAGAATTTGGATAATATTATTTATAAAGAACATACGTCTCCCCCAGACTGATTTGTAACCCTGCATAGGGTTGTTGCGGAACAGAAAGAAAACAGGAGCATCAGTTTTGGCTCTTTAAAGAACAGATGGCGGGAGGGGTGTCGATGAAAGATGTGAAACTACCCTTTCAAGCAAGTAAGTCATTTTTTGAGAAACATGTTCTGGATGATTTTAGCCACAGTCAGGAATATAAAGGGATTGTAAAAAAATTTGATGAGGTGTTAATCCTCGGGGACCGCTTGATTGAAGCATTAAAAGGGGATAACCAGTTCTATTATGTTTAGGATTTTGCCGATTCACTGCTGCAGTTTACCATGGACAGCGGGGTTCAGCCCGAGGATCTGTTGCGGAAGATAGAGGTTTGGCTGAAAGCGATTCACCGCGTCACCTTCCCGGAGTCCTGGCAAAATTGGAAGGATCAAAAGAACTATAACCTGCCCCGTGTGATTGGATTGCTTGAATTGCTTCCGAGAAAAGAGTTGTTTTTAAGTGAGGAACAATATGAAAGTATTGATGACGGAATCCGGCAGCTTATTTTTATCGCCAAAACGGTACGCAACCCCGTCACCCACCTTCCATCCAAGCTTCATACAAAATTTCAAAGAGAATTAATACCTGCTATTTTAGCCGCAATTGTATCCCCTTTATACAAGCATTTCGATGAGATCAACAAAAGTTTACATGGTTTAATTACCTCAGACTTATCCCGTGATCCCGGTTTAGTCACATTAATTAAACAGATTGCCAGTGAGAGAAACGGTCATCTGGAGTATTTTGGCGCGCGGGACAAGCTGATTCAAAATCTTCTTGAGAAATTGGCTGTGTTTCATTCCCATACGACCGGGGAGTATCTGCTGCTTTCCGGAGGCGAGGGTTCCGGGAAATCGGCGATCTGCAGCAAGATTACTGAAGAATTGGTAAAACAGATGGTCCCGCAGGGATCACAGAAAAGAAATGTTCGCCGGTTGGCTCCCTGGTTACCCGGATGCCTCCTTCATTTTGGCAAACAATCTAATCTGCCTCACGAAATTGTGGGGTCGATTGTTGCGCAGGCAAATACATTAATTATTAACAAAGTTTCTCATGAAGAGTTGGAAGGTCTGTCAGAACAAGATGATTCCGGACTGAATTCTCCTTTGAGCTCCAAACAATATTTGCGAAGACAATCCGGCTTAAAACACCGGTCAAATAATGTTTTTCGGACAGAGACAAAAGAAATGATGCAGCTATATAACCGAGTGCTTTATCAAGCGCTGGATCATGTTGTCGCTGAGCGTGGACAAGTTATTTTAATCATTGATGCACTCGATGAGATCAGCTCCAGTGGATCGGGGTTGTCATTTTTACCCAAAACTTTACCTGTGGGAGCGAAGGTGTTATTGACAGTGAGAAGAAATACTCCGGTTGAAGCCTGGTTAAAAGATCACTTGCGAGTGACTGAGTTGATCATCCCGCTTTTTGACCGCTCCGAAATTCCGCTGGTCACAAAAGTTGAGGAAATCAATGAGGAAGCCAAGCAATTTAACGACAGAGTCTGGGAAGCGAGTAATGGCTGGCCCTTAAGGGTAGCAGAGGCTGCGAGAGAAGTGAGAGAAAAACAGTGGAATTCCAAACATGTAAATATTGATAATGATGATATTTACCGGTGGCAGGCAGACAAATGGCATGATACCAATGTAACAGAAGAGGACAGAAGGGTTTTAAGTGAAACGCTTTTGCTGCTGTCAATCTTTGAACCGGTAGCACCTCTTGATTTAGCAAGCATCCAAGTATACCTGGAACATTTCGGTTTACGTTTACGCCAGCCGGAACTGCACTTTAAATTAAAAAAGCATGTGGGCTACCAGTTGCAGGGATTGGATTTAAACCGGGTTAAGTTGCGCTTGAATGCCTTTGCCGACTTTGTGCGGAACCATTATTACAGCCGCCATGACCGCAGGAGTGCCTTACGCTCGATTGTGGAGTGGCTTTCCGAATACGATGATATCCCGATTGAGACCATTGCCAGGTTTCTGTTTTTCTGGACCGATTTCCATATGGGCCAGGACGGGAAATGTTGTAAAATTGCCGAGACACTTCCTACTAAGCTGTGGGAAAAAAATAAGATTGCTACGTTATACGAAATTGCCATTTTCTCGCTCAATGAAAAAGGAGCGATTACACCGAGCGGCATGAAATGCTTAAAACTTTCGGCCGAGGCGGGATATTATAGTGCCGAGAATTTATATAGTTCCTACCTGTTGGACGGATACGGAATCGAAAAAAATACACGGGAAGGGGAACATTTACTGAGAAAGGCAGCCATGGCCGGGCATAAACCCGCCATGTGCAATTTGGGAATCCGTTTGCTTGACGGCGCCGGTTTGGAACAGGATATAGAGGAAGGAGAAAGATGGTTAAGGAGAGCAGCAAAAGAAGGACACAACCGGGCGATGACCAATTTGGGCGGGCGTCTGCTGGACGGAAATATTTTGCCTGTGAATGTAGCGGAAGGGGAAAAGTGGCTGAAGAAAGCAGTTCAGGCAGGTTATTATCCCGCAATGGATGAACTGGGACAACGGTTGCTGGATGGAAAAGGATTGCCGGAGGATTTGAAAGAAGGGGAAAGATTGTTAAGGGAAGCTGCCGAGGCGGGATTCAACCATTCCATGTTTATGCTTGGGTCCCGGCTGTTAGATGGAGCCGATTAACACAAAATGTGGTTGAAGGGGAGCGCTGGCTAAAGAGAGCGGCAATAGCCGGATATGTCAATGCAATGAGTGAGTTGGGAGAGCGTTACCTCGACGGAAATGGCTTGTCCCGGGACAGAGAAAAAGGGGAAGAGTGGCTGAGAAATGCCGTAGCGGCCAATTATCCGTATGCCATTGATGAACTGGGGCAACGTCTCTTGGATGGAAAAGGGCTGCCCCGTGATCAAGAAGAGGGGGAGAAGTGGTTAAGAAAAGCCGCACAACTGGGGTATGAACATTCGATGTATAAGTTAGGTCTGCGCTTGCTGGATGGAAACGGGCTGACTGCCAGCCCGCAGGAAGGAAGACGGTGGTTACGAAGAGCTGCTGCTGCCGGATATGTCAAAGCCATGAGTGAGTTGGCATCCCGCCTGCTGGATGGGCGCGGAATCCCAAAAAACCAAACAGATGGAGAAAATTGGCTGCGGAAGGCGGTGAATGCCGGGGATGCCGCAGCCGCCTGCGAGTTGGGAATCCGCTTGTTAAACGGAGACGGGTTAAAGAAAAATCAGCAAGAGGGAGAGAAGTGGTTGCGGGAGGCTGCCGATTTAGGGGATGCCACGGCGATTGATGCACTGGCAGGAAAATCCGCCCAGGGAGATGATTATCCCGGGGGCCGCGATGATGGGGACATGGGATGAACCGCGAATGACAAAAATAAAATAAACAGTGCTTGACATCTGTATAAAATTGGGGCAAAATACCTCATAATCATTGATTGGTGTACGATTGCAACATAACGAAATCAAACAGCGAAGCGATGAAAGAGAAGAGTAGCATAGTGGAGCTGTCCAGAGAGTTGGCGGGTGGTGCAAGCCAAACAGAAGGCTGTGTGAATGGGCTCTGGAGCTGCGATCCGAACAGAAGGCCTCAGTAGGATTAAGCCGGTGAATCCGTTATCTTCATGGAGTGCGTCTGGCTTTACGAAGCTGACGAATCAGGGTGGTACCGCGAGCAACTCGTCCCTTTTTGGGGCGGGTTTTTTATTATCAAAAAAGGAGTGTAATCAGGAATGGAACGCGTACTTTCAGGAGTTCAACCGACAGGAAATGTCCATCTGGGCAACTATCTCGGTGCAATTAAACAATTTGTGGAGTTGCAGCATCAAGCTGACTGTTATTTCTGTGTGGTTAATCTGCATGCCTTGACCATACCGCGCGACCCGGCAGAACTGCGTGAAAAAACGTTAGAACTGGCGGCATTGTATCTGGCGGTCGGGTTGGACCCGGACAAAGTGACACTCTTTGTTCAATCACAGGTTCGGGCCCACAGTGAGGCCGGATGGTTGTTACAGTGTGTCGCCCGCATGGGAGAGCTGAACAGGATGGTTCAATTCAAAGAAAAAAGCAAAGGAGCTGATTCAGTCGTAACCGGGCTTTATACCTATCCGGTTCTTCAGGCGGCAGATATTTTGCTTTATCAGGCAAGCCGTGTTCCGGTGGGCGAAGACCAAAAACAACACCTGGAGCTGACCCGGGAACTGGCTGAACGATTTAACCGTGACTATGGGGAGGTTTTTACCATCCCCGAGCCGATGATCGGTAAAGTGGGTGCCCGTATCATGGGATTGGATCAACCGGAGAAAAAGATGAGCAAAAGTGCGGAAAGTGCTTTTAACTACATTTCCCTTTTAGATGACCCCAAGACGATTGAGAAAAAGCTGAAACGTGCGGTTACCGACTCGGAAAACGAGATCCGCTATGATCCGGAGACCAAACCGGGGGTAAGCAATCTGCTGGTCATCTATAGCCTGCTTACTGATACACCGATTACCAGGTTGGAAGAAAAATATGCAGGATCAGGATACGGGGCATTGAAGAACGATTTGATTGAAGTAACGGTCGACCATCTCACTCCGATTCAACAAAAGTATCAAGAGATTAGAAAATCTGCTGAATTGATGCAAATCCTGAAACAAGGAGCGGAAAAAGCCAGTCAGGTGGCAGAGGATACATTGCATAAAATGAAGGAAGCAATGGGTGTTATATAAGCCGTTTCAGTTTTGAAGTGTGCCATGGCCAAGTGTCGCGGCACTTTTTTTATGCCAGACTCACATTGGCAGCGATTTTGACTGATGGGTCATATATTATTTTCCGAAAATTTGATACAATAACGATATAAGTACACCATAGAGAGGGAAGAAGTCAGATGTCCAAGTATTTAAAGGAGTTTCTCTTTTTTCCCGATATTTTTATAATGTGTCTCGTTTTCTTTGCGGGAATATCGACTACGCTGACCTGGTCTGATCGTGGCTGGACCTGGTTAGCCCTTGCACTGGGAGCACTGTTGTTTGCCATCAGTGAATACCTCACTCACCGCTTTATCTTTCATCTCAAACCGCCCAAAAATCAATTTCTGCTTCAGTTGTTAAAGCGCCTGCATTATGATCACCATGAAGACCCCAATAATCTCAAACTGCTTTTTCTGCCCCTCTGGTACACGGGGCCCCAGTTTATCGCGGTCGGGATTATCGCCTTTTTCATAACGAAAGATATATCTCTGACGGTGGGCTTTTTAACCGGCGGGATTGCCTATCATCTTTACTATGAATGGAAACATTATGTGGCCCACCGCCCTGTTAAACCATTTACGTCATGGGGCAGAAAGCTGAAAAAATATCATCTCTTGCATCACTTTAAAAGTGAGCATTACTGGTATGGCGTAACCAACCCGGCTATTGATCATCTAATGGGAACGTTCAAAAACGAAAAAGAGGTAGAGACTAGCCCAACGGTAAGGAAGTTAATGGCTGAGGAATCGAAAGAGCAGGTGAAGATTGGTTAACGATGAAAAAGGAGAGTTGCATCGGAAGGGAAGTCACTGCAGGTGAAATTGCCGTGACTTCCCAACTATCTGCTTCAAATTTTCAACTGCACCCCTAATTTACCTTTTTGCAATCATTTATTTATCCATATATTTCCATACTCTCAAATACTTATTATTCTAAGCTTGTTTAATGTTCACAGATTGACTAACAGCAGAGTATTCGTGCCTTAGAACCAAAGTTTGCAGCTCTTAGAGGGTACATATCATGACACCAACCGTTTCATCACTACCAATAAACCATAAAAAAAGGGACAGAGCTTGTGCTCCATCCCTGCTGTTCGTTAACCCACTTTAAGCGAGAGTTGTTTTTTGAAGGGAGTAGGGAAAGTTCGGGCAATCTTTTTAAACAAGTCATTGGTTTCCACACCTGTAATATCATAACGATGGGAACTCCAATCGCAATGACGGGTACACCCAGGGTCTCCTTCGTCAAGGCTTTGCGCTTATTGCCTACTCCCGAACCGGGGTTGATTCCCGTATCAGCTACTTGAATCGTTGTGTTCACTCTCGACAAGGCCCGGGATGCCAAAGAATCAAAGGCGATGACAAAATCCGGCTGTGCCTTTTCGACAACTCCATGCACAATTTCAGTTGTTTCAATTCCGGTTATTCCCAGAACCCCGGGTGAAATGGCACACGCGGACCGGTAACCTTCAGAAACTTGCTCCGGTGCAAGTGTAAACAGATGTCTGGTGATAAGAGCATTTTTGATGACTAACGGACCAAACGAATCAGGAGTCACATTCCAGTTACCAAGCCCTACTAACATCACACTGTCATTGATTCCAATCCCCACTTCTTCGAGAAAGCGGTTAAATTGATTGGCAAAATGAGTTGCCACCTGTTGTTCCAGCATCGAGTCCTGAGAACGGAGAGCAGGAACCTCTAAGGTCATATATGTACCAGGTACTTTCCCCATCTCCCTTGCCCCCGTCTCATCATCGATCCAAATCCAGCTGGTGGTAATGCCGTTTTCTGTTCTTTCATCGATCCGCACTCCAGGGATCGAACTTCCGTCGCCACGCTGTTGAACCGCCATGTCGTGGGCTTCCCGCGCCAGGTCGGTACGAATGGAATATCCGCTCAGATCAACTTGATTTTGACTCATTGTTTTCCCCCTTCCACTCCATCGCTTAGCAGTATTTTTACATTCACCTGTTTTATTTATTCTCGGCCTCCCGTTATTGCTTTTTACAAGTCCACATGCTAGAATATTGCGTGTTGCATATATGGAATGCGTAGCATGATCCGGGAGGTGAAATTTTTGGCTAATATTAAATCCGCAATCAAACGCGCCAAAACCAACGAAGCTCGTCGTGCCCACAATGCGGCTCAAAAATCCGCCATGCGTACGACTTTGAAAAAGTTCCTGGTGGCTGTTGACCAACAAGATAAAGAACGGGCAAGTGAATTGTTGAAAGAAGCAACCCGCAGCTTAGACAAAGCTGTAACCAAAGGCCTTATCCATAAAAACGCAGCTGCCCGCAAAAAGTCCCGTCTTGTCAAAAAGCTGAACGCTTTAAATGCTTAATGGCCCCGCCAAAATAAAAACGACCGCATTACGGGTCGTTTTTATTTTGGTTTGACAAAAAGAAGCCCCTCGCTTTTTCTTCCTCCCGGTCGGTCGCTCATAACAATCACTCCCCGAAAAAGCCTGCTCCCTAAATGGTTACAGGATCATTTATTCCTAAGTTGTGATGTAGTCATATTGACTTACTTTCCAAAAAATGAATAACTACTCAAACTACTATTTTTGATGTACAATAATTTAATAAAGGAATAACAAAATTTCAATAGAATTAACTTTAATTAAAATATTAAATATTTTACATATTAATCAATATTAAAAAATAGTCATTTAATAAAAATGGGCAGGAATCGTAAGAATAAGCTGGTTCACGGGTGGTGTGATAATTCCGAAAATATATTAAAAAATCTTTACATCAAGAAAGGGTGTTCGATTTGAAAGAGATCCCTGTTCCCTATGTACGTGCCAATCAATGGTTTACCGTGCTTTCCGTGACTGCGGCCCTCTTACTGAGCCTTCCCGCCATCTTGTTGATCCCTCTGCTGGTTGGAGTGTACAGCTTATTATTTAAACAAAATCCGATCTTTTCGCTGACCCGGCCTTTTTTAAAAAAGCCCTTGTCTTCCTATGCAAAAGAAGACGGAGACCAACAACGGTTTAACCAATGGATCTCTGTTATCTGTCTGGGACTTGGGAGTTTTGGATTTTTCTTCGGTTTTCCCATAGTAGGATATATATTTTCGATTATGGTAGCAACTGCTTCACTTGTTGCCATCATGGGATTTTGTATCGGGTGTTTTATCCGTTACCAGTATCTTCAGTGGAAACATCGCCGACAATTCAAGTCATAATGGGGTAGGTGAACGATTCGAAGAATGAGAGGCCACATTTGAAAATTACCAATTAAGATGGATCTGCCATGCAAATAGGCAGATTTTTATTTTATGATCCAAAGAGATTGAATGATTTATTGTTCCTGCGGAAATAATATTCCTCCATAGCAGAAAGGACTGTGATATGACGATGACAGAATACAACGTTCGAATCGTACCAGCGAAGAGCAAGTTGTCTCCTGCTGAAATTGAAAGCAGGGTTACAGACTTTCAGAAAGTTTTCATTCAAGTTGCATCCAGGTACTACACAGTAAAGTTTCAAGATCAAGAGAGAAGCATGTTAGGTATGAATGATTAGGAGAGCTGAATAGGCCTTTCTTTTTTTTCTTTAGCTCAGATCATGGTTTGGCTTCCTTATTTCTAAAGATGTATAATACCTGTAATAAAGTAACGGTTGATGATCGAGGTGTGTAACTGGAATGGCGGAAAAGTTGAGAGTGGCGATATTTATGAGGGCGAGTACCAATAAGCAAACGACGCAGGGAAAAAAGAAATTGATTTCAAGATCAGGGAAAGCATCTGCAAGAACGGTTTCAGATGATGAAAATGATTTACCCCTGCAAAAGAGAAAGTGTACAGAATATATAGAAAGTAAGCCGGATTGGTTGTTTACAGGGTTGGAATATGTAGAGGCAGGGGTATCCGGTTTCCATACGCATAGTAGTAAGAGGACAGGGCTGAACCGGGCTTTTGAAGATGCGAAAAAGGGTCTGTTTGATATCCTAGTGGTTTATAAATTAGACAGGATCGGCAGAAGATCGACGGAAAGCTTAAACCATGCAATTAAGTTCTTGAGGTATTGTAGAATCTGGGTCGTCGATAAGGATAGAGAATTTACCAACAATGGGGATGCAGATGAAATCCTCAACTTTATTGAGTTCTGGTCAGCGAAAAAGTCATCCTTGGATACCAAAGTCAGGGTGTCCGACATGATGAAACTCATCCATAAGGAAGGATATTGGACAGGTGGGAATCCTCCTTATGGGTACCGAAATCATCCGGAGTTATCCAATATGTTACAGATTGAACCGAAAGAGGCGGAGGTGGTGAAAGAGATATACAGGCTATATACCTCTGAGGGTTTTGGGATGCTGAAAATTGCAGGCATCTTAAATGAGAGAGGGCTGAAAACCAAGACAGGCAGAGAGTGGAAGACCGAGAGCGTGCGAAGGATTTTAAGAAATACCATTTATAAGGGTTACTTATCCTATGGTAAGACGAAGACGGTAGAAGGCGAATTTGGTTCTTATCAGGCTTATACCAAAGAAGGAGAGGAGCTTGTCTCTGACAGGTATTGGCCGGAATATGAAATCGTTCCTGCTGAGGTTTGGGAAAAGGCACAAAAAATAAAGAAAAGCCGGTCGAATATGGTTTCCAATTGGGGAAGAAAAGTCCCAAGTCGAAAAGGTACAGGGAAAGGTCTGTTAGTGGGAATCTTAACCTGTGAGTGCGGTAGTAATATGACCTATGGGAGTCAACGGGATTGGTTGGATTCCAAGCGGACAAAAAGAGGAGAACTATATGGCATATACCGATGTTTAAAAAGACTCAAAGCAGGAGTGAAAGCCTGTGGAGCCAAAAGAGGAACCCATCGGGCCGAAAAAATTGAGTCTTTGGTTGTTGATAAAGTAAAGGACTACCTAAAAGAGTTGATCAGCTCCAATATGTTAGTTGAGATTCAAAAGCAAACCATGAATGCCTCTAAGGAAATTGAAGAGAAATTGAATCAAGCGAAACAGGATCTGGAGCAGTGGCAGAGAGCGAAAGAAAATGCTAACAATCACTTGTTAAAGATTCTGATGGGTGAGGAGTCTCCTTTTTCTGAAGCTCAGTTAAAAGAGCTGTATGAAAGAGCGGTGAAAGAGGTGAAAAATGCTGAGCGGTTGGTTGAGGAGATGAAAGCATTAAAGGATGCGAATGGACTCTCTGAAATCGATTTGCTTAAACTGCAAGACCTGCTGGCCGACTGGGGGGAATTATTTAACAAAGCGACCCATGAAGAAAAAAGGCAGATGCTAGCAAGTATTATTGATCAGGTGAAGGTATATGCAGAGACAATTGAGGTAGCGATTAACTTTGATGTAGTGAAGTTCTTTGAGGCTGTAAGCTGTGCGAAAGAGATCGTTGCCAGCCTTGAAAATGCCGCAAAAGATCACGAATCCTCTATACCGCAAAATATAGATGGTAGGGGTCCCTACTGTTGTAGATGCGGTGACAATTGCCCATGATACGATTGATTTTGTGCTTTCACACTTGAGCCGCGAGATGCAGGGGGTTCGCAGCAATCCGCTTGACCCCCACAACCGGCCGAGTGTTCGTGAACTGCAGCAACAAAATGTCCCGGCAGAAACAGGTAATCAGATGATGGGGATGTTTGGCAGTCTCAACCCGGATGAGAAACGCCAGTTGATCCACGAAGTGCTGGCCCCTCTTGGACAAAACCTGATTGTTACACCTAAGGAAGTTGATTCTTTTATCGCCAATATTGCCAAGCTGGTTGCCAACGGGATCAACTGTGCCCTGCATGAATCGGTAACAATGGACAATGTCTCGTCTCATATTCATTAATGATTACTGCAAGTTGTAAGATGTAATGCGGTTCATCCAACTGCTTTCCGTGGCAGCGGCTCTGTCTCCAGCGACAGGTGATAGTTTTGCATAAAGGATATGCTCCGGTATATCCTTTATTTCTTTGTTTCGGGTTCTACTTCTTTCAACTCTCTCATAGTTTATGGTGAGACAAGCTGATAGAAGGTGAACAGGATGAGGAACCAATACCGGGGCTTTACCACAGTAAACTTATCCAGACCGGGGCAGAGACGGGTGTTTGTTCTGCTGATTCTGGGGACTGCACTCATCTTTTCGATTGCTGGTGCTTTTGCTATGTTTCAGGCCAAAAATAGTATGCAAACTTCTGATTTAAGCAAAGTAACCTCTCATCTTTCAGACAAAACATTAGTCATGTTGATTGGAGGAGAGGTTCCTTATCTGCAGGAGCATGTACAAGCCTACGGAATTGAAAAAATGGTATCCCGGCTCATTTTTGAGATGGCGACAAGTATCGACTTTCGGGACCCGCGTACTTTTTTGGGGAGAGAACTTCCTCTGTTCGCCCTGTTTGATACTGAAATTGACGTGGCCAGTTCCGATGTGGATTACACTTCGATCCCCATTGAGTCCCCGCCTCCCCCGGAATTGGAAAAGGAAATTTTAAAAGGAATGCAGGGGTCTGAGAGTTCAAATGATGAGGAGAGTTTACCTGATGCAGAGCTCAGGCAGGGGGCAAATACAAAGCATGTGTTGATCTATAATACTCACTTCTGGGAGTCCTATTTACCGGAGCTGGGAGAAACCAATCCCGGCAAAGCCAGTGATGTAGATAAAAATGTGACTCAGATCAGCAAATATATGGCCAAACAACTTGAAAAAATGGGTGTAGGGGCAATGACTGTCCAGCGGAAGTACACCTGGAACAGTTCCTATGCAAAGTCACGTAAAATGGTGCAGAGTGTGATGAAACAAAATGACGATCTTCAATATCTCATAGATATCCATCGGGACTCTCTTCCGCGGAATAAAACAACCATCAAAGGCAAAGATGGGAAAACGTATGCGAGGCTTGCTTTTGTCGTCGGGGGGTCCAGTAAAAATTACGAAAAAAATCTGAAGCTGGCGAGATATCTGCATAATCGGGTCAATCAAATTTTTCCCGGACTTTCCAGAGCAGTGGTCATCAAAAAGCGCACGAATGGCAATAACGGTGAGTATAATCAGTCCCTTTCCCCGAACAGTACCCTGGTTGAAGTGGGCGGAGTAGGAAATAATTTTGAAGAAGCGTATCGTTCGGTAGATATTTTGGCAAAAGTGTTAACAGAGAGAGTTCTCGATGCGACACCGGTTATGGGCCAACCGCAAAAACCCTGAGTATAAATCCGGCGAGGTGAAAAAGGATGCGCGTAACGATACAAATCATCGGGCTTGCTTGTATGTTCATACTGGGAATCTTTCTGGGAATCGATTCAGCCGAAAAAAATATGCATAAGATGCAGGGAACAGAAGGGGGCCCGCGCGCAATCCAAATCACTCCGCAAGATGGAAAAATTGAGATTGCTGTTCTCGGGCAGGTTGTTGAGACAAAGAATCCGGTCAAACAGGCAGAGGAAAAAGTGGAAGAAGTCAGCGGCAAAGCTGAGGCAAAGTCCAACCGGTTAGCGGCGATTGGAAACGAGGTTGGAACGGGCATGCGCGAAATTACCCGCAAAGTGGTTGAACTCCTGTTTAGCTGGGTGGAATAATTTAAATAAAAAGGAAGCCGTCTGCTTGAATCAGGCAGGCGGTTTCTGCATCCCGGATATACATTGAAGTGCCGCTTGCAGACTGCTATAATTAAGGAATGCAGTCTTGGCCGTTTTTTCAGGAGGGAATATAACGGGGATGGATAAAAAAGAGCGTCAGGCAATGATCCGTAACTTTTCGATTATCGCGCATATCGACCATGGTAAATCAACTCTGGCTGACCGGATTTTGGAAGTGACCGGTGCCTTGACAGAACGGGAAAAACAGGATCAATTTTTAGATAAAATGGATTTGGAACGGGAGCGGGGGATTACGATCAAGCTCCAATCGGTTCGGCTTCCCTATAAAGCGAAAGACGGAAAGGAGTATATCCTCAACCTGATTGATACCCCCGGACACGTTGACTTCTCGTATGAGGTTTCGCGCAGCTTACAGGCATGTGAAGGGGCATTGCTGGTTGTTGATGCCGCACAGGGAGTGGAGGCGCAAACCCTTGCCAATGTTTATTTAGCATTGGAAAACGATCTGGAAATCATTCCTGTCATCAATAAAATTGACTTGCCAAGCGCTGAACCGGAGCGCGTGAAGCAAGAGATTGAGGATGTGATCGGCCTCGATGCCAGCGAAGCCGTTTTAGCATCGGCGAAAGCCGGCATTGGCATTGAAGAGATTCTGGAGCAGATTGTGCAGAAAGTTCCCGCTCCTGTCGGTGATTCTAATGCTCCGCTGCGTGCCCTTATCTTCGACTCACTCTATGATTCCTATAAAGGCGTGATCATTTACATGCGGGTGGTTGAAGGAACGATCAAAAAAGGCATGAAGATCAAGATGATGGCAACAGGCAAAACATTTGAAGTAACTGAAGTGGGTGTATATGCCCCTCACCCCGTGCCTGTGGACGAATTGTCTGTAGGTGAGGTTGGATTTGTCGTTGCCGGCATTAAAAATGTAAAAGATACCCGTGTGGGGGATACGATTACCGATGCCAACAATCCCGCGCCAGAGCCGCTTCCCGGATACCGGCGGATCAATCCGATGGTTTTTTGCGGGATGTATCCCGTTGAGTCAGCCGATTATGATGATTTGCGGGAAGCACTTGAGAAACTGGAACTAAACGATGCTTCCCTTTCCTACGAGCCGGAAACATCATCCGCGCTTGGTTTCGGTTTCCGTTGCGGATTCCTGGGACTGCTTCATATGGAGATCATCCAGGAACGGATCGAGCGGGAATTTGACATTCCGCTGATCACCACCGCTCCAAGTGTTGTTTATAAAGTTTATCAGACCGACGGAACCGTACTTGAGATTGAAAACCCGACCTTGATGCCGCCGCAACAAAAAATTGACCATGTCGAAGAGCCTTATGTAAAAGCGAGTATTATGGTGCCCAACGATTTTGTCGGCACGGTGATGGAGCTCTGCCAAAACAAGCGCGGCCAATATATTGATATGACTTATCTGGATACCAATCGTGTAAATATCATCTATGAACTGCCGCTGGCTGAGATCGTATACGACTTTTTCGACCAGTTGAAGTCCAGCACCAAAGGGTATGCCTCTTTCGATTATGAACTGATCGGTTACAAAACATCCAATCTGGTTAAAATGGACATTCTCTTAAACGGGGAAGCGGTGGATGCCCTCTCTTTCATCGTACACCGGGATCGTGCCTATCACCGGGGGAGGTTACTGGTAGAAAAATTGAAAAAGCTGATTCCACGGCAAATGTTTGAAGTACCTGTCCAGGCGGCCATCGGAAACAAAGTGATCGCCCGCGAAACGATCAGTGCGATACGCAAAAACGTTCTTGCCAAATGTTACGGCGGAGACATCAGCCGCAAACGGAAACTGTTGGAGAAACAAAAAGAAGGTAAAAAGCGTATGAAAGCAGTGGGAAATGTGGAAGTTCCCCAGGAAGCCTTTATGGCTGTGTTGCAGATGGATGAAAACAAATAAGCTTTTTTCCATAGCTGGGGATGAAAGACCCTTTAACATTAGGGAGAGGCAGGTTTTTGCCCTTCCCCGTAAACCACACTTGCGCAACCCTCATGGCTTGCCGGCACAACTCCGGGATGAAAGTTATCTGATTGGCGCCGCTCCGAAATCATGTTGACGGCATAGAAGTTCTTGGAGCTCCAACTCTTAGAACTTCTTGTCCCTGTGGAACTCTGCTCTGTAGCGGCAGCTAAAGTCACTCGCCGCAAATATGATTTCTCCGCTCTAAATTATTCATTGACACTTTTACAGATATACCAAAGCCGTAAGTGGTTGGAGCAGAACCGCTTACGGCTTTTTGTGGACAGGAGGAAAAAGCTTTGGCTCCAAAAGCGATATACATTCATATCCCCTTTTGTACAAACAAATGTCATTACTGTGATTTTACGGCCTATGTGGTCAATGGGCAGCCGGTAGACGAATACCTGGAAGCTCTTGAGCGGGAGATGGCAATGACGGTTCAAGAAGTTTCTCCCCGGGAAATCCAGGCCATTTTTATCGGAGGAGGAACACCCACCGTTCTCACTCCGGAACAGATGAGGAAGCTCTTGAACAGAATCTCTCGTTATTTTCCTGATTGGACAGCGGACCTGGAGTTTACGGTAGAAGCCAACCCGGGCACGACCGGACCTGAATTGCTTCAAGTGATGCGGGAAGGAGGAGTCAATCGCATCAGTTTTGGCGCACAAACTTTTCGACCGGATTTGCTGCAAAAGATCGGAAGAATACATGGGGTGGAGGACATTGAGCGGAGTGTTGATCAAGCTCGTGAAGCAGGCTTTGATAATCTCTCGCTTGATCTGATGTTCGGCCTCCCGGAGCAAACGGTGGAAGATATGGAGGAAGCACTGGAAAAAGCGGTCTCTCTGGGTCCTGATCATTTTTCTTGCTACAGCTTAAAAGTAGAAGAAGGAACCCTTTTTCATCGTCTATATGAAAGAAAAGAACTGCCGCTTCCATCTGAAGACGAGGAATTGGAGATGTACCAACTGACCCGCTCTTACCTGGACAAACAAGGTTACCGGCAATATGAAGTGAGCAACTTTGCCAAACCGGGCCGTGAAAGCCGCCATAATTCAACCTATTGGCTGAACGAGGAATACTATGGACTGGGGGCGGGAGCGCATGGTTATATGAATCGGGTCAGACATGCCAACCTCAAAGGGATTCGTGCATATATTGAAAAAGTGGAGAATGGTACGCGTCCGGTGGCAGAGCAGTATACGGTTGACAGGACGGAAGAGATGGAAAACTTTATGATCCTGGGCTTGCGGCTTTTGGATGGGGTGAGCCGAACCCGCTTTCAATCCCTGTACGGAACAACTGTGGAAGAAACCTTTGGACCGGCACTTTCCCGTTTACTTGAGCAGGGGCTGATTCAAAAAAAAGGGGACCGGATTGCGTTGACGGAGAAAGGATTGATTTTTGGCAATGAAGTATTTGCTTCCTTTCTTTAAGATGAAGGTTTTATCACGGGGAACATTGACATCATTTCGGGCGTTTGGTAATTTAAATATAGTATTTTAGCACTCAAGGTTCAGGAGTGCTAACAAGGAGGGGAGGCAGATGTTAACTGAGCGGCAAAAACTGATTCTCTGGGCGATTATTGACGATTACATCTTATCAGCCGAACCTGTGGGCTCTCGAACCATTTCCAAAAAAGAAGGAGTCGGGTTTAGTGCGGCGACAATCCGCAACGAAATGGCTGATTTAGAAGAGATGGGCTTTTTGGAGCAACCGCATACATCTGCCGGACGGATACCTTCGCAAAAGGGGTATCGTTTCTATGTTGATCATCTAACCCCGCGTATATGGAAAAAAGAAGATATCATCGCTTTACACAAACATTATGCCACAAAGATCGACCGTGTAGAGCAGGCCATTCAGCATACGACATCGATTCTATCACAATTGACAAACTATATGACGATTATCCTGGGACCGCAACTCTCCGAAAGCAAGTTGAAGCATCTACAAATTGTGCCTCTTTTTGATCGTACCGCCGTTTCCATTCTGGTGACAGATACCGGTCACGTCCATCAGCAGCGTGTAACCGTGCCGGAAGGAGTTTCGCTCGGGACGATCGAAAAGCTGGTAAACCTCTTGAACCATCGCTTAAACGGGTTGCCTTTGGGCAGTCTGAAACAGGTGGTGGAGCGTGAACTATCCGATGAATTGACCAAACATGTGGCCTACTTTGAGAATTTAACTGTTTTGCTGGATCAAATTTTGCGGACTGAACAAGAAGAGCGCGTTTACACCAGCGGAGCAACCCGGATGTTGAACCAGCCTGAGTTTCAAGATGTGGAAAAAGTGAAATCTCTTTTAGATTTGATAGAAGAAAGTGATACCATTGTCCAATTATTGAAGCCACAGCCTGTAGGAGTGCAAGTTAAAATCGGATATGAAAATCATATTGAATCTATCAACCATTGCAGTATTATCTCAGCCTCCTACATGATTAACGGCGAGCCTGTGGGCACGATAGGAGTCCTGGGCCCAACTCGGATGGATTACGGGAAGGTCATTGGTTTGATTGATTTTCTTGCTAAAGATTTTTCCGTCCGTTTGAGCACCCTTTATGATGGAGAGTAATTCTCTGCTATAAATAGAATCTGGGCGATTGATCGCCGTACGCTCTGTGCGTATTAGGGGTTCAGACGAACCCCTATCCCTATGTAAGGAAAGGAAGGGAAATCGGGGTGCCTGACAAAGATCATTTCAACTCAGACAAAGGGGAGGCTCGCCTGTCCGCACTTCAAACCAACGCCAACGCGGTTAAGGCGGTTTCTTCAGCTGTTGAATCTACTCTTGGTCCCAAAGGATTAGATACAATGTTGGTGAATGAAAATAATGAAGTCATTGTTACCAACGATGGGGTTACCATTTTAGAGCGTATGGAGGTCAAACATCCGGCTGCCCGTATGATTGTCAATGTAGCAAAAGCCCAGCAAGAGGAAATGGGGGACGGAACAACAACCGCCACCCTGCTGGCCGCCGCACTGGTGGATGAAGGGGCCAAACAGGTTGCCCGCGGAGTTCCGGTGGTCAAAGTGATTGCCGGTATTCAACGGGGAATTCGCTTCTCTTTAAATAAAATGAAGGAAAAAGCACGACCTATCTGGGAACTGGATGATGAATGGTTACAGCGAATCGCATATACTGCCAGCCGTGAAAATGAAGATATCACTCTGGCAGTCATTGAAGCCGCTCATATGGTGGGACGGGAGAAGCTGGAGGAAAAACATTTTAAGCTCTCCAGTGCGGTAATCGCACACCCCCGGGCCGAAAGCAATGTGTTTTCCGGAATTTTAGTCAATAAGACACGCATGAATTCACAGATGCCTCATTTTAAAGAAGATGTGCGGGTCCTCGTTCTTGCTGATCCCTTAGAACCAGAAATGGTTGAGGAAGAGGCACGCGGCACTGATGCCGGGTTTGCAAAACAGGAAAGGCTGAAGGAAGAGTTTTATGTAGCCCTGGAACATCTTCTTCATATTAAAGTAGGACTTGTGGTGACTGGGCGAGGGGTTGATCCCCATGCCGAAGAAGTGCTTACCGATGCAGGAATCATGGTTATTCAACGCGTCGCGCGTGATGAATTAAACAGAGTAGCGGAATATACCGGGGCAAGGCCCATCAAGCGGAATGGTCTGCGCAAACCACCAGAGGAATTGGAGAGTATGCTCGGATTTTGTGAAGAAGTGGAAGATGATGAGGTATTGGAAAAAATCCGCATCAGCGGAGGACGAGGCAAACCATTTGCTACTATTTTGGTAGGGGCAGCTACTGAGGAAGTGGTGGAAGAACGGGAGCGCATCAGCAAGGATGCAGCCTCCGCAGTACAAGCAGCTGTTCGTGGGGGATACGTCCCGGGAGGCGGAGCCATCGAACTTTCCCTTGCCCGTGATGTTGAACATTTCCGTGATACAGTGCAGGGGATGGAGAGGTTTGGGGTTTCTGCCGTTGCTGAGGCTTTGCGTCGACCGATGGCTCAGGTGGTAGCCAATGCCGGATTTAATCCGCTCGAAAAAATTGAGCAGGTCAAAGCGCTTCAGTTAAAGCGTCAGTCTGATTCTCTCGGTATCGATTGCGATCGGGGGATCGTAGCGGATATGATTGAAATGGGTGTCGTCGATCCGTTGCTTGTCAAGTACCATGCGTTAAAGGCAGCTGGAGAGGTTAGTACAGCCATCTTACGCATTCATACCATTGTTAAAATGAAAGAAGAGCTTTTCTTCTAAAACTTAGGAGGATCCGATATGGATACTGAAAACCAAGAGTTCCAGCATCTACGGAGCAAAAATTCCGATCAAGAAGAGTATCCCGAAATGAATAAAGGGAATCCGGAGGAGCTTGATCTCAATTCCTTACATATGAAAGAGGAAGCTTTTCATGAAGATGAAGCCCCTTCCGGAGAAAATGACCTGACGGAAATGGATAAACTACAGAAGCAGCTGGATCAGTATAAAGGGCTTGCAGAGCAATTACAAAAGCAAGCTGAGGAAAACCATCAACAACTTCTTCGTGCTCATGCGGATTTGGAAAATGTCCGCCGCCGGGCCCGTAAAGAGAAAGAAGATGCTCTTAAGTTTGCTGTTGTCCCTTTGCTGGAATCATTGTTGCCAGTCCTGGATAATTTTGAGCGCGCATTGGAGGCTGCTGATCAAAACAATGATTTCCGGGGTCTCCAGGAAGGTGTGGAGATGGTTTACCGCCAGTTTCTCAATGTGTTGTCTCAAGCAGGACTGACGATGATTGAAGCAGAAGGCAAACCCTTTGATCCGCATCAGCACAATGCAGTCATGCAGGTGGAAAGCGATCAACACGAACCTGGTATTGTAGTAGAAGAGTTACAGACTGGTTATCGTTATCAGGATCGCGTGATTCGCCCATCAATGGTTAAAGTAAGCAGTTAATTTGATATACTAACTTCGTGATTGGATGTAGGAGGTAGCATGTGATATGAGTAAAGTGATTGGGATTGACCTTGGAACAACTAATTCATGTGTAGCATATATGGAAGGAAATGAAGCTGTTGTTATCCCTAATGCAGAAGGTGGACGTACCACCCCGTCTGTGGTTGGCTTTTCAAAAACAGGAGAACGCCTTGTAGGTGAAGCAGCAAAACGCCAGGCAATCACCAACCCTGACAAAACGATTATCTCAATCAAACGCTATATGGGAACCGACCATAAAGTGAAAATCGATGGCAAAGAATACACCCCACAAGAAATCTCAGCCATGATTCTGCAAAAGCTGAAGTCGGATGCAGAAGCCTATCTTGGAGAAAAAGTAACCCAGGCAGTGATTACTGTACCGGCTTACTTCAACGACAGCCAGCGTCAGGCAACTAAAGACGCAGGTAAAATCGCTGGTCTTGAAGTTTTGCGGATTATTAATGAACCGACAGCGGCGGCTCTTGCTTACGGTTTAGAGAAAAATGAAGAACAGAAAATCCTTGTATTTGACCTTGGTGGAGGAACCTTTGACGTTTCCATTCTGGAAATGGATGAAGGATTCTTCCAGGTGATCGCCACCAGTGGTGACAACAAACTGGGCGGGGATGACTTTGATCAGGTGATTATCGATTACCTGGTTCAAGAATTTAAAAAGGAAAATGGTATTGATCTCATCCATGACAACATGGCGATGCAACGCCTTAAAGATGCAGCTGAAAAAGCGAAAAAAGACCTGTCCGGTGTTTTGACCACAACGATCTCTCTGCCGTTTTTAACAGCAGATGCTACCGGTCCTAAGCATCTGGAGGTAACTTTAACCCGTGCAAAATTTGAAGAGTTGAGCAGTGACCTGATTGAACGCACCTTGGGACCCACCCGTCAGGCTCTTCGCGATGCAAATTTAAGCCCGAGCGATATCGACAAAGTCGTACTGGTTGGCGGTTCCACGCGGATTCCGGCTGTACAGGAAGCGATTAAAAAGCTGATCGGCAAAGAACCAAGCAAAGGCGTTAACCCGGATGAAGTTGTATCAATGGGTGCAGCGATTCAAGGAGGCATTATCGCCGGGGATGTCAAAGATGTGGTCCTGGTTGATGTAACTCCGCTATCTCTGGGAATTGAAACCCTCGGTGGAGTATTTACCAAGATTATTGAGCGCAACACAGCAATCCCGACTGATAAATCGCAAATCTTCTCCACGGCAGCTGATAACCAGACAACCGTAGACATTCATGTCCTGCAGGGTGAGCGCCAGATGGCTGCTGACAACAAAACCCTGGGCCGCTTCCAGTTGACTGATATCCCACCGGCACCGCGCGGTCTTCCGCAAATTGAAGTGACGTTCAAAATCGATGCGAACGGGATTGTCAACGTATCTGCCAAAGATAAGGCAACCGGCAAGAGTCAGGCCATTACGATCCAATCCTCCAGTGGCTTGAGCGATGAAGAAATTGAAAGAATGGTTCGCGACGCTGAATTGCACGCTGACGAGGATAAAAAACGTAAAGAACAAGTGGAGCTTCGAAATAAGGCAGATCAGCTGATCTTCACCACTGAGAAAACAATCAAAGACCTGGGTGACAAAGTAGACGCCGCTGATGTGGATAAAGCCCACAATGCGCGGGATGAGCTGAAAAAAGCGCTGGAATCAAACGATGATGAGGCGATCAAAAAAGCGACCGAAGAGCTTGAACAGGTGGTACAACAACTGTCTGTAAAACTGTATGAAAAAATGCAACAGGAAGCCCAGGCTACACAGGGTGCAGATTCAGATACGTCCCAAGCCAAGGACAAAAAGGACGATAATGTGGTAGATGCAGAATATGAGGAAGTAAAAGAAGAGAAATAATGAGGAGAAGGGGAAAGAGATCTCCTCGACTTGGAAGTCAATGTCGAGGCTCTGCCTTGGCTTGACTTTCTCTTTTTTATGAAGGAATGAATCTTCACTCATTAGACAAAACATTTTACAGGGGATGGATAGAGGAGGTGATCATGTGAGCAAACGCGACTATTATGAGGTATTGGGCGTTGGACGTAACGCTTCAGATGATGAGATTCGCAAAGCTTACCGGAAGCTTGCCCGCAAGTATCATCCGGATGTCAACAAAGAGGCTGACGCTGAAAAGAAGTTTAAGGAAGTAAAAGAAGCCTATGAGGTGCTAGGTGACCCCCAGAAGAAAGCTCACTATGATCAATTTGGACATGCCGACCCCAGTGGCGGCTTTGGCGGAACCGGAGCCGGTTTTGGAGGCCAGGACTTCGGTTTTGGGGATATTTTCGATATGTTCTTTGGTGGTGGGCGGCGTAACAACCCAAACTCTCCGCGTCAGGGAGCAGATCTTGAATACCGTTTGCAAATTGAGTTTAAAGATGCTGTTTTTGGCAAAAACGTAGATGTAGTGATCCCGCGTACAGAAACCTGTGATACCTGCCATGGCAGCGGTGCAAAGCCGGGAACACATCCGGAAACCTGTTCTGTCTGCCAAGGTAGCGGGCAAGCGGAAGTGGTACAAAATACTCCGTTTGGCAGAATTGTTAATCGCCGGGTTTGTAATGCTTGTCAGGGAACAGGCAAAGTGATCAGGGAGAAATGCTCCAATTGTCGAGGTTCTGGTAAGATAAAGCGGAAGAAAAAGATCAATGTAAAAATTCCTCCCGGAATCCATGAAGGGGCACAGCTGCGAGTCAGCGGAGAAGGAGAGCCGGGAATCAACGGCGGTCCTCCCGGGGATTTATACATTACCCTTCTGGTGAAACAACATGATTTCTTCAAACGGGATGGAGATGACCTTACCTGTGAGTTGCCGATCACTTTTGCCCAGGCTGCCCTGGGGGACGAGGTAATCGTTCCTACCTTGAATGGGCGGGCAAGATTAAAAATTCCTGCCGGTACTCAGACAGGTACAGAATTCCGAATGCAAGGAAAAGGGGTTCCCCGTTTGCGTGGATTTGGAGAGGGAGATTTACGCGTCAAAGTTCGCGTTGTCACCCCAACCAAGCTCACAGAAGAACAAAAACAAGCATTACGGGATTTTAATCGTCTCTGTGGAGAATACATTAATGAACAAAATAGTAATTTCTTTGATAAAATGAAAAAAGCATTTCGAGGCGATTAAAAATAACCGGATGGGGAGATTCCCCGTTTAACATGGATGACAAGCATAATGGGGAGCGTTAGTTGGCGCAGCGGCCTGATGGGACAAACTATCCGGAAGCAAGCCCCAATTCCCTCCCCTTAAAGAAAATTTTGTCAACAAGCAACAAACGGGCAGTCAGCCCGTTTTTGTCTATTTTGAAGGAGGACGAATTTGAACTGGGTTGAATTAAGTGTGCATACAAGCCGGGAGGCCGTCGAAGCTGTCAGTAATCTTCTTCAGGAATTGGGGGCAGATGGTGTGGCCATCGAGGACCCCGAAGTTCTTGAACGCCAGTGGGAAACCAGCTACGGAGAGGTTATTGAACTGTCCAAAGCGGATTACCCTGAACAGGGAGTGAAGATTAAAGCATATCTGCCCGAGTTTGAATTAACAGATGTAGACACCTTGCTCAAGCAAGTGAGGAGCAGGGTGCAACAGCTTAACGAGTTTGGTATCCATCCCGGACCGGCCACCGTTGAAGCCAAAACGGTTAACGAAGAGTCCTGGGCCAGCGAGTGGAAGAACTATTATAAACCGGTGCGGGTATCAGAGAGATTAACCGTGAAGCCGATCTGGGAAGAGTATGTACCCGAGTCCGACTGGGAAAAGGTGATTGAACTCGACCCGGGGATGGCATTTGGAACGGGGACCCACCCTACGACCGTTCTCAGCATGAGATTGTTGGAAAAGTATTTGACACCGGGCATGCGTGTAATAGATGTCGGCAGCGGGAGCGGAATTTTGAGTATTACTGCGGCTAAACTGGGAGCTGAAAGTGTACTGGCTCTTGATTTAGATCCTCTTGCTGTTAAAAACACAGAAAAAAACGTGAAACTAAATAACATGCAAGGTGTTGTCACGGCCCGTGAAGGAGACCTGCTGAGAGGCGTCTCAGATACTGCGGAGTGTGTCGTGGCCAATATCCTCGCAGAAATTATCTTGCTCTTTGTCTTTGAACTCCCACGGGTTCTCGTTCCGGGAGGGATTTTCATCGCATCGGGGATTATAGAGGAAAAGGCTGACCAGGTGATTCAATCCCTGCAAGAGTTCGGTCTTGAGGTGCTGGAAACCATTCACCATGAAGGCTGGGTGGCAATTGCCGCAAAAAAATGGTAAACTGATAGGAGTGTCCAATGCAACGCTATTTTATCTCCCCCGAACAAAGGGACCGGGACCGGATCCGGATTAGCGGCGAAGATGTGCACCACATCAAAAATGTGATGAGAAGCCGTCCGGGAGATCAGCTGGTCTGTTGTGATGGCCGGGGAAATGATTATCTCGCTGAGATTATAGAGATCGATCCGGCAGCTGTTTTGTGCCGGGTGATAGACAAATCCTCTTCGCTGGGTGAGCCGGAGACAAAAGTGACGATTGCCCAGTCATTGCCAAAAGGGGATAAATTGGAATGGATTTTACAAAAAGGGACAGAGATTGGTGCTGTCCGTTTTCTACCCTTTGTATCAGAACGTACAATTGTTAAGATAGATGCCCGCAAAGCGGCGAAGAAGCGTGAACGCTGGCAGCGGATTGTCAAGGAAGCGGCTGAACAGGCCCATCGCGGTTTTATTCCCGAGGTAGCCAGTCCCGTCAGCTGGACCGGACTGCTCGAGGAAATCCACCGTACTGAAGAGGCTTTGATTGCTTATGAAAAGGGCGGAGTTCCCCTTGCCAAAAGCTTGGCGCAAATTTCCTCCAAGCAGATCCTTCTCATCATCGGACCGGAGGGAGGGTTTACGGAGTCGGAAGTTGCCGGGGCTCAGCGTGCAGGGGCGATTCCCGTCACCCTGGGATCACGCATTCTTCGTACGGAAACAGCTTCGCTGGCAGCTTTGTCTTGTATATTGTTTGCACGAAATGATTTAGGAGGTGAAACGAAATGAGAACTGTTTCTTTTCATACCCTGGGTTGCAAAGTAAATGCTTATGAAACAGAAGCGATGTGGCAAATGTTTAAAAAAGCGGGTTACCAACGGGTTGATTTTGAAGAGAAAGCGGATGTTTACCTGATCAATACCTGTACGGTAACCAACACTGGGGATAAAAAAAGCCGCCAGGTGATCCGGCGGGCGATTCGTAAAAATCCGGACGCGGTTATAGCGGTAACGGGATGCTATGCCCAGACATCCCCGGGAGAAGTGGCTGCAATCCCGGGTGTGGATATCGTGATCGGTACCCAGGGACGTGACAAATTGCTTGATTATGTGGAACAGTTCCGCCGGGAACGCCAACCGATCAACGCTGTTGGAAACATTATGAAGCAGCGTGAATTTGAAGAGCTGGATGTGCCGGCTTTCTCGGAACGCACACGCGCCTCTCTCAAAATTCAGGAAGGCTGCAACAACTTCTGTACCTTCTGCATCATCCCCTGGGCAAAAGGACTGTCCCGCAGCCGTAAACCGGAAAGTGTCTTGAATCAGGCACGCCAGCTCGTGGAAGCCGGGTATAAAGAGATTGTGCTGACCGGAATTCATACGGGTGGTTACGGCGAAGACTTTGAAAACTACAAACTGGCCGATCTCCTGTGGGATCTGGACAAGGTGGAAGGCCTGAAACGTATCCGCATCAGCTCAATTGAGGCAAGCCAGATTGATGAACGTGTGATTGAAGTGCTCAACGCCTCTAAAAAAATGTGCCGCCATTTGCACATTCCTCTCCAGGCCGGCGATGACACCGTCCTCAAACGGATGCGCCGCAAATATACAGTAGCTGAGTACAAAGAAAAAATCATGCGTTTGCATGAGGCGATGCCAAATGTGGCTATTACAACAGATGTGATCGTTGGTTTCCCAGGTGAAACAGATGAGCAGTTTGAGAACGGCTACCGTTTGATCGAGGGATTGAAGATGTACCAGTTGCATGTATTCCCTTACTCCAAACGGACAGGAACTCCGGCTGCCCGCATGACCGATCAGGTTCCGGAAGAAGTGAAACATGAAAGGGTCAAGCGCATGATTGAACTTTCTAATCATTTGTCCTATCAGTATGCTGAGAAGTTTGTCGGTGATGTTCTGGAAGTGATTCCTGAGCGTCCGTACAAAGAAGACCCGCAGAGCGGATTGTACATGGGTTACTCTGACAATTACCTGCAAGTGATCTTCCCTGCCAATGAAGAGCTGGTTGGTAAAGTATGCCGTGTTCGCATTGACAAAGCAGGTTCCGAGTATTGCCGGGGCACCTTTGTCCGCGTGATTGATGATGTTCCGAGCCCCGCTGCCGTGTAATGGCGATTATGATAAAATAAGACTGTTAACTGTATTTCGGTTAACAGTCTTATTTATTTTTGTTTTACGTTTAAAATTCACTGTTCGATTGATCGATGGCTTTTATTTAAATTAATAAGTTGATCTAAATAGATATAAGGTCTTCGAATTCTCGTTCTCTCTTTGAATTTACAATTTAGAAACAAGTGTTTATTTTCCTGAAACAATCTATTTATAAAATATAAATAAGACAGTTTATAACAGTTGGGGCCACATACAGATCGATATGGCCTAAGGAGGGGGTCATATGTTCGGCTAGGTTAGCCTTACGGAGACTTCCCCTAAGAATCGGTGTAAAGTTTCCTGAACTTGTCTCAAGCTCAGAGCCCCCCGTGAAGGAGCTGTTTCTCAACGATTTAAGGTAGGTGGTTCATGTTTGGATGTAGTAACATAAGCTTATCTTGGGAGTCTGACCCTCCCATCCATCTACATATGATGTACGTATGATTATGCCATTATTTTAGTCATCTTTTGTTTGAATATTGGGCAAATCCCATGTTGTTATTTTCAGAGTTGCAGGCGTTGGCAGATTTTTCATCATGTTGATTCGCAAACGTTTTCACAGTAGACTTGCGATGCAGGATTAAATGGATTTGCTTCAAAATTTTTAATGTACGTTTAATCGGAAAGGAAGGTACAAACAAGACCAATTCCTTTCTTTTATAGTCACGCGCCTCCACGGCACGATCCTTCTTCTTTAATATGTCTGTTTCAATGGGTTCAAGAAGTGTATCAGAGTGGGATTGAATGATGGAGGAATAACAATGAATCAACAGCTTTTTAATCAAATTCATTGTTTTCATAGCAAGCTTCTCCGATCAGGAGAAATTATCTCTCTGCATCATGATAAAGTCTATATTGTAAAAGAAGGGATCGTTTATCTATGGGAGCTTTTATCTGACGGGAGTCAAGTATTAATCGACATTTTAAAAGAGGGGCATGTTGTAGAAGTTGCTGCTTGTCAATTTAATGTTTATGAATTCCGTACCAATGAACATGCAGAGATCTGTATGCTAGACTGGGAGCAAATTCATCAACAAAAACTTACTTTAGAGATATTACAGAAATTAAGAGATTTTTCTGCTCGTTCTCAAGAGCTCACCTCTATTCAGAGGTTAAAGTATGTGAAAGATCGTTTGATTAATCTATTAATCTACCTGTCTAAACAATATAGTAAGAAGAGTAAAAATGATGATGTAGTCTTAACTGTACCTATTACTCATGAGGAGATTGCCTGTGCAATCTTATCTACAAGAGCTACGATTACAAGGCATATTAAGCAATTGGAAAAAGAAAAGAAAGTCAAATATCTATACATACGGGGGAAGCGCTACCTCCAATTGTCCGATGTGATGGTATCTGGATAACATCGAATATCACGTAAACACCCGGTTCGCCGGGTTTTTTGTCTACTTGATAAAAAAACAAAAAATCCATCTCCAGCACAGAATGAGAGGTGAGAACCCGCTCACTCAACCGAGATGGATTTTTTACAATAGCCCCATTGTATTCAAAATATAAATTATATTGTCAACAATCTACCTTTGGATCATATTAAGGTGAACAAGTTGGAGCAACCTGCCCATCCGAACCTGTATACACGTAAGTATCGGAGATGTATTGGCCTGTGCCGATTCGATCCCAAAGATCGCTTGTACCATATTTACCTGTTACCGTTTCCCCTCTAATTTGGCACTCAATGGTTACAACGTCTCCATCATACTTTTTACCTACTATGCTGTAAGACGTGCCTGGACCGGATCTTACATTCACGGGAAGACCGTTGTCTGTGTGTACAGTACCTGTAATCGTTCCATTTCCACTCGGATCTAAGTCATCAGTGGTAATGGTGACCCAGTCATTTTGTAAAGAAGCTAAGCCTAGTCGTTTCGCTACTTCCGGAGTAAGATCAATTCCGGCAGGGTTAGCAACGTTTCGATCAAACTGATCTTTTCCGTTGTTGTAATTGCTATAATATGCTGCATAAGACTCTGGTACTCCCAGATCTAACTTTTGGGAAGTACAACATAATTTAGAATAGATGCGGCGTTCAGAATCCGGGTCCCAGTAGTTATCATCTTGATTCCAAGGACCTACTTCATCTACATGAACATCAGTGATGGATTTACCAGTTGATATCCGTGTAATATCAACCGTGTATGGTGGATTGTTATATGGTGGAGACGTTTGCCAGCCTAAATTAGCAAATTTGAGATATTTATCTGGCAGAGCTACTTCTAAGGCGCCTGCTTGATTGGGATTATATTGTGTAGCAAAAACACGGATATTATTAGCAGCTGCTTCCGTTTTAAACTCTGTTATTCGCATAGTACTCTCTTTTGCCCACCAAGCTTTGATATACTGGCGGAATTTAGAATAGCGACCCTTTAACACTTGACGTACCTTTTGATCAGTATTTGTAAGCGCTTGATCATGTTTCCGGGTATAGCCTGTTTCTTTAATCTTTTGTATTTTCTCTTCCTTTGATAGCTTTTCATCTAAAACAAATTGATCTGACTCTTTTTTTAGTTCTCTTAAATAGATGAATTCGTCTGCTGCGATTTGGGCGAGCTGATTCATTTCAGAATCAGTGAGAGCAAGCTCTTTTTTCATTTGTGCAACAGCTTGTTCAACGTTTGTATCCTTGGTAAACAGCAGGTAATGAAGAACGGATTTCTGAGTCCAAGGATCGGTTTTTGAGGTCGAAGATGCCTCATAAGCTTGAGTTTGCTGTAATGGATAGATCGTACTGACCAGCAAAGCTACTACCAAAGCAAGAAGCCAAAATGGATGCAGCCCTTTACGTAGATACATCACTTTTAATCCCCCTTGTATAAAAGCTTATATGATTGTAGATTAAGGCGCGCATGTTGGCGCAACTTGACCATCTGAACCTGTATACACGTAAGTATCGGAAACATACTTGCCTTCCCCAATTTGATCCCATAAATTGCTGGTACCATATGTACCCGTTACGGTCTCCCCTTTGATCTGACATCTAATCGTTACCTTGGTTCCGTCAGCTACCTGATCTACAATACTGTAGCTGGTGCCTGGGCCTGATCTAACATTTAAATTTATTCCGCTTGTATTTACGACCCCGGTTACTCTATTTATAAAGCTGCCTAATGGGCTATAGTATAGATGGTAAAGTGGATATTTCCCTCCTGAAAGGTAGGGTTTGGCCCCGGATTCAAAGCTGACATAGAGGGAATTATTAATAATGGCTAATCCTTCACTCATCGGTGGCGCCACCATGCTGTCTACTTGGGTTCCATTTGTACCTTTGGTATACGTAATTAATTTGCTGTCATTAGTACGACCACAGGATTGACTGTAGATCACGCGATCAGCAGTCATAGCCATACCTTGAATGCGGTCCGGTGTATTCCATGTTTGTGAGGGAGAGGTGGAAGAGAGTTCGTCACTGCTGTTCAATGTGTATCCGTATACTTTTCCTCCTGAAGTGGGGGAACATAAACCGGATGAACCATGCGTATAGTCACCCACCCAAAGAACTCCATTATAATAACTTGCATAGGAAGCGTCGTGACTTAAGGAGTAGCGTTTGGCCGCAATTAATTTTCCTTGATCAGGAGTGTTGATGAGATCGTCTAATTTAACTTGCAAGAGATTGTAGCTATTACCGCTTTCTTCAGAGGCTACCCACAAATTGTTTTGACTGACTGCCAGACCTCCTACATGTCCCATTTGTGGGTTGCTTGTGCTCTCATATAAGTAAACTTGTTTCACATATTGCCTGGTAGCAGCATCAACCACAGCGATAGTACTGGCCTTTTGATTGCTGGTGTACCAGTAGTAGGATATTAGAATCCAATTCTTCTCTTTCACATAAGCAAGTCCTTGTGGAACCCATTCAGAATTGGAATCAGAATAAAGAGGCATAGCTGGACCCTTCTCAAAGATCCCAAAAAACTCCGTGTAGACGCTTGCTGCATAAGCGGATGGACTCAAAGCAAAGCTGAACATAAGAATGCAGGATAATAATAGAATCGGTTTCTTAGAAATCTTCACTAATATCCTCTCCAGTCTTTCTAAACTTTTGCAATAATTCGAGAATGATAATGACGATAGAGAAGACCTCTATCGTCATCAAGATATGGAATTAGTAGATTTTAGATTTAGCCTTAAGGGGAGGGGCAAGTAGGGGCAACTTGACCATCCGAACCTGTATACACGTAAGTATCGGAGATATATTGGCCTGTGCCGATTCGATTCCAGAGATCGCTTGTACCATATTTACCTGTTACCGTTTCCCCTCTAATTTGGCACTCAATGGTTACAACGTCTCCATCATACTTTTTGCCTACTATGCTGTAAGACGTGCCTGGACCTGATCTTACATTTACAGGCAGCCCGTTATCTGTATGGACAGTACCAGTGATTTCATCTGAAGAGCCGGGAAGCACATGGATAAAGTTCTCAACACTAGAGGTAGAGAGAGTGCGCTTACCATATCCATATTTAGTAGCCCAGTTGTACTCTTCGATCACAACTTCTGTACCATTGTTTCTTACTTCAGCTACATAAGCGACATGTCCATATGATCCACTGTTCCATTGAGCAATGGCTCCCACTTTAGGTGTTTTGTTCACTGTGTAACCAAGTGCTCTTGCATTGTTATCCCAGTTATTGGCGTTACCCCAGTGTCCGCCATTCATATAGTTGGTAAATTTAAACTTATGGTTATTGTTCATGCGATGAGCTACAAAGGAAGTACAGTTGCGTTTGTAAAAACCCCAGGGGTCCGCTGAGTTCCAACTATCATTTTTGTAAGGATAGTCATCACCAATCACTGCATTGATTGTTACGGATTCAGATGGCTGAGCGGCTGTACTCTTTGCTTCTGCATGTGTAGTTGGCGAGAGCGATAGGGAAAGCATGGTGCATATAGTAGCACCAGCTAGCAGAACCAGCTTGAACTTCTTAAACATATTTTTCTCCCTCCATATTAGTCTGATTTTACTACACTTATAGAATATTATTTTATTTGAAACTAGGATGTGTTCTAAAACACAAATGATAGGTTCTATTATTTATATGAAATTCTTAAAATGTCTGAGCTGCGTAGGATCTTTTTATCAATATATACGGAATAGTATCTTTTTATTAAAATCGAAAGTTTAATATACAAATAATACAAACAATAGTTTACAATTAATAAATATAATATTATAGAAAAACAATCCAAGTGGTTTTCATTGGTATTGGTGCCGGTATCAGATATGGTGGTTTAAAAAAAGGGTGGTGCAAATAATTTGCGCGAAATCATTGATTTTGACGATGTACAAAATGCATATCAGCGGCTGCAGGGAGTCGCCCATCAAACCCCGGTATTGACCTCACGTACGTTAAACAGCCGTTGTGGGTGTGAAGTATTTCTCAAGTGCGAGAACTTTCAACGCGGAGGCGCTTTTAAATTTCGCGGCGCTTATCATATGATCAGCCAATTGTCCGTGGAAAAACAAAAGCAGGGTGTCATTGCTTATTCTTCCGGCAATCATGCCCAGGCTGTCGCGCTGGTATCCAGGTTCCTGGGAATCAAAGCAGTGATCTGTATGCCTTTGGATGCACCCCCAGTTAAAGTAGCAGCAACACGGGAATATGGAGCTGAAATCGCCTTTTATGACCGACACAAGGAAGACCGTGTCACTTTTGCTGAACAGATTGCCAAAGAACGGAACCTGACTCTGGTACCCCCCTATGACCATCCACATATCATGGCGGGTCAGGGAACGGCAGCATTAGAGTTGTTGAGGGAAATTCCTGACCTGGATGCCATCGCGGCCCCCATCGGCGGCGGCGGTTTGATCTCCGGAACCTGTATTGCTGCACATGGCATCAATGCAAAAATAAATATATATGGAGTGGAACCGGCCGGTGCTGATGATACACTTCAATCCTTACAGATCGGTGAGCGAATTCAGATCGCTCCCCCGGACACAGTCGCAGACGGCCTCCGTTCACAGATCCCGGGTGAGCTCACTTTTCCTGTTATAAAAAACCATCTGGCAGAAATCGTTACTGTTTCTGATGAAGAGATTTTGGAAACTGTAAAATTTGCCATGTTGCGCCTTAAGATTGTGATAGAGCCGTCAGCTGCGGTTGCATTAGCCGCTGTTTTGCACAATAAATTGGCTGAAGGCTGTTCACGTATAGGGGTATTGATCAGTGGCGGAAATATTGCACCCGATTTGCTGGGAAATCTGTGGAAATAAGATTTTTACCGGATTTTATAAAAATGTGATGATGGAGCCGGGCTTGGCTGTAAGGGTTCTGACCGCTTTCATTTGACACTGGGGTGAATTGATAGAAAAAGAAGACCGATCCGCGTTCATGTGGATCGGTCTTCTTTTATCAATATTGGCCTTTTTTACTTAGTATCAAATCTATAATTTTAAGTCGTTCCCGTTCTTTTTTTTGCTCTTCTTTTATCTCCGTTTTCAAGGATTTTAGTAACGAAAAACACATGAACACCATGATAATTGCAAATGGCAGAGCAGCAACGATAGATGCTTTTTGCAGACCCTGTAAACCTCCGCTGAACAATAAGACAATAGCGATTGCCGATTGCAAAATTCCCCAGATGATCTTTACTCTGGTGGAAGGATTCAGATCACCGTTTGATGAAAACATTCCCAGCACAAATGTTGCCGAATCGGCGGAGGTTATAAAAAATGTAATAATTAACAGCGTAGCCAGCCCCATAATAATCAGTCCGAGAGGCAGGTGGTTGAGGGTGACAAACAGGGCGGAAGTTACATCTTCTTGTGCAGCAGCTGCCAGTTTGAATTTGTCAAATATCTCAAATTTCAAAGCGGTTCCTCCAAATACAGAGAACCATACAAAACTAAATGCACTGGGGATCAATAAAACCCCGAGAATAAACTCCCGAATAGTTCTCCCTTTTGAAACCCTGGCGATAAACGTTCCGACAAAAGGTGCCCAGGCAATCCACCAGGCCCAGTAGAACAGGGTCCAGCTCCCGACCCAGTCTCCCTGGGTAAAGGGGGTGAGCCGCAAGCTCATTTCGACAAGATCTTGTAAGTATCCACCCAAGGTAACGGTAAAGGTATCAAAAATAAAGGAAGTCGGGCCTGCGAACAGAACAAATAATAACAGTGCTAATGCGAGAATGATGTTGAAATTGCTCAGGATCTTAATTCCCTTATCAAGCCCGGTAGTTGCAGAAATCATATAAAGGACCGTCACGATCGCTATGATGATCAGCTGCACCCAAATCGTGTTGGGGGTCCCGGTGAGAATGTTCAATCCCCCATTGATTTGTAAGGTTCCCAGTCCCAGAGATGTGGCAACCCCAAAAACGGTGGCAATAATGGCTAATATATCAATGATCTTGCCAATGGGGCCATTTACTTTGTCCCCCAACAGCGGAGTAAAAGTCCAGCTAATCAATCCTTTATACCCCTTACGAAATTTAAAATAAGCAAGTGCTAATGAAATAATTGTATAGATGGCCCAGGGATGAAGACCCCAATGAAAGAAAGAGTAGCGCATAGCCAATTGGGCAGATCTGGGGGTTCCTCCCGTAGCCCCTTCCGGGGGTGTAAGATAATGTGAGAGTGGCTCGGCAACCCCCCAAAAAACCAGGCCAATCCCCATGCCGGCGCTAAATAGCATGGCAAACCAGCTTAAATTAGAGTATTCCGGTTCATCGTCGTTGGAACCGAGTCTAATTTTTCCATACCTGCTGAATGCCAGATAAAGTGAAAATATGAGAAATCCGAGAGTGGCGATCAGGTAAAACCAGCCGAATTTTTCGATTGTAAAATTAAAGGCTTCATTTGCTGTGCTTGCTAAAACCTCAGGATAGGCAACTCCCCATATGACAAATAGCAAGATAATGGCAATCGATATATAGAAAACCATTTCTCAACCTCCTTGAAATTTTTTAGTGATGAAGGTATGATCATCACAGCTGACGGTTTGTAAAGTTTTTACCGTATGAACTGTATAAAGTATACTAATAATAATTCAATAAATCCACCTTTCGGCGGGAGAGATTAAAAATGAACGGCTTGGAAAGAATTCAAAAAGCGCGGAATCGAGTCATTGAATCAATCGCAAAAAATATGGATCTATACGGAGTGTCCCCATCGATGGGGCGGTTATACGGGATTACTTATTTTAATGACGCTCCTATGACTCTGGAAGAAATGAGCCAGGCGCTGGGGATGAGTAAAACCAGTATGAGCGCGGGTGTAAGGTTTCTGTCTGACTTAAACATGGTAGAAAAAGTATGGGTGAAAGGGCAGCGAAAAGATCTGTACCAGGCCGAACAGGATTGGTATCAAACATTTATTGATTTTTTCTGTATTAAATGGCGCAAAGGGATCGAAATGAATAGAGAAGCGATTCGCAGATCTCTGGTTGAACTGAACCAGGTTGCAAACGATCATGATGTGGAAGAAGAAATAAGGGAGATGGCCGGGAAAGATATACAAAAGTTACATCAGGCTCTCGCTTATTATGAGTGGTTGAGCAGACTTGTGGACAGTTTTGAAACTCATGAGATATTCAATTTTATCCCTAAACCGGATTCTCACCAAAACCCATAATGATCTGATAGGCCGGTTCTTTGCGGATTGTGCTGTTTCAAAAACTGACGAAGTCACCGGAGTCCGGATGGATTGCAGAGGCCGAAAAAGCGGTTATACGAAGCTTTAAAATAGATTTGGACAGCAAAAATGACTCAAGTCAAACCTTGAGTCATTTTTGTGACCGGTCTAATATGATTTTGCGAACCACACAGTATGTTTGGCAGGTTTGCCGCAGACGATACATGCGGGCAAGACCTCCGGCGGATCAAACGGGATGTTGCGGCTTGTTGCTCCAGTCTCTTGTTTGACAGACTTTTCACAGCTGTCTTCTCCGCACCATCCGGCCAGGACAAACCCCCGTCTGTCACGAATGATTTCGGCCATCTCCGTTAAGTGTCGGGCTACATGTGAGTTTGAATCGCGAAAATCTTTTGCTTTGCTGTACATGTTAGACTGAATATCCTGTAACAGGCCGGGTACCCTGTTTAGTAGTTCAGATTCAGGGACAAACAGTTTTTCGCCAGTGTCACGGCGAACGAGAACAACTTGTTCGTTCTGTAAATCACGTGGGCCAATTTCCAGGCGTACCGGAACCCCGCGCAACTCGTACTCATTAAATTTCCACCCCGGGCTTATATCTTCCCGGGCATCAATCTTGACCCGGACCCCTGTCTGGGCCAGCCGGTCACGAAGTTTGTTGGCATATGTGACGACACGTTCCAGTTCTTTCTGGGGACCGATTGGGACGATGATAACCTGGGTGGGAGCAACTTTCGGCGGGAGGGCTAACCCTTTGTCATCCCCGTGCACCATGATAATGGCCCCCAGCATTCGTGTGCTGACGCCCCATGAGGTGGTATATACATATTTGAGCGTATTATCTTTATCCAGATATTTCATGTCAAATGCTCTGGCAAAATTTTGCCCCATGTAATGGGATGTACCTGCCTGGAGAGCTTTTCCGTCTTTCATCATCGCTTCAATCGAATATGTATTGACCGCACCGGCAAATTTCTCCGAAGGGGTTTTCTGGCCGCGGTAAACAGGAATAGCCAATATATTTTCCACGAAGTCAGTATAGAGATCCAGAATCATCAGGGTCTCCTCTTCTGCCTCCGCAGAAGTTGTGTGCGCGGTATGCCCTTCCTGCCATAAAAACTCGCTTGTCCGAAGAAACGGGAGGGTCCGTTTTTCCCAACGAACAACATTTGCCCACTGATTGATCTTGAGCGGCAAATCACGGTAAGATTGAATCCACTCGGCAAACATATGTCCAATGATTGTTTCCGATGTCGGACGGATCGCCAGTCGTTCTTCCAGTTTCTCTCCACCCGCTTCAGTTACCCACGGCAGTTCGGGATTGAAGCCTTCCACATGCTCTTTTTCTTTTTGAAAGAAGCTTTCTGGGATAAACAAAGGGAAATAGGCATTACGGTGGCCTGTTTCCTTAAAGCGGCGGTCCAGTTCCCTTTGGCAGGCTTCCCATAGTTCATATCCGTCCGGCTTGAACACGATGCAGCCGCGAACGGGAGCATAATCCATCAAGTCGGCCCGTTGAATGACATCAATATACCACCGTGAAAAATCTTCGCTTTGGCTTGTGATTTTCTGCATACAGTTTCCCCCTGCGTGAAATGTATATTTTTCCGTAAGTATACCCGATGATAACCACTTTTTAAATCACCCGAGCGAGAAACTCCATAGATTTTGTTATTTTTCACAAACTCAGGCTTTCATCCCCCCATCACTTGTTCCATTTATTTAAAATATGCTATGATCACTTAGCAAGAATAGAAAAAAGGATGGAATCAGATGAAAGAAATATCCGCCGGGGGTGTGGTCTGCCGGAAACGGAACGGTCAGATTCAGGTTTTGCTTATTGAAGACCGATACGGACGATGGACATTACCTAAAGGAAAGAAAGAAGCTGGCGAGTCAGATGAACAGACAGCTTTACGGGAAATAGAAGAAGAAACAGGGATTATAGGTAAAATCATTGAAAAACTGTATACCGCGCACTATGAATACATTCACCGGGATGCCGGCAAAGTCCGCAAAGAAGTTATTTATTTTCTGGTGGAGGCTATTGAAGGAAGAGAGACACCCCAGTTGTCCGAAATTCGCGGATTAAACTGGTGCAGTATGGAAGAGGCACTGCGGTTGCAAAAGGAAAAAGGTTATGATACAAACGATCCGGTGTTCGAAAGGGCGTTTCATCTCTTAAAGAAGAATATTTATCACTGGGATGACAAAAACGAGGGATGAAAATTTACATGCCGGGGAAACAGAATTCTGCCTTCCCTTAAACATATACTTTCACAGAAAAGAGAAAGGAAAATGTGAGATGAATGGGAAAGAGATTGCAGCGTTGATTGATCATACACTGTTAAAACCGGAGGCAACCCGGAAGCAAATTCAGGTATTGTGTGAAGAAGCAAAATCGTATGGGTTTGCCTCTGTTTGTATCAATCCGTACTGGGTAAAAGAAGCAGCCCGGCATTTGGCGGGTACCGAAGTGAAAGTATGTACGGTTGTCGGATTTCCGCTCGGAGCAACAACAAAAGAAGTGAAAGCTTTTGAAACCCGCAATGCGGTGCAAAACGGAGCCACAGAGATTGATATGGTGATGAACATCGGGGCCCTGAAATCCGGTGACCTGACAACTGTCAAAGAAGATATTCAATCCGTTGTGGAAGCTGCAGAGGGAATGACTGTAAAAGTGATCCTGGAAACAGGCCTTTTAAGCAGGGAAGAGATTGTCCGGGCCTGCGAACAGGCAAAAGCAGCAGGTGCCCACTTTGTGAAGACTTCGACCGGTTTCGGTCAGGGAGGCGCTACTGTAGAAGCGGTCGAACTGATGAGAAAAACGGTTGGCCCTGAAATGGGTGTTAAAGCATCCGGCGGGGTTCGTGATCTTCAGACAGCACAGCAGATGATTGATGCCGGTGCCAGCCGGATTGGTGCGAGCGCCAGTGTTGCCATTGTTACGGGTGGACAAGGAACGGGTGTTTATTAAGAACCCGGTTTTATTTCCAGGTGGCTGCTTTATTGGGAATAAGAAAGATAATCCCTCTGGCAAATGCTTCTGAAAATGGCAGTACAATCACCGAACAGATGATATTGAATAAAGTTTGGATATGAGCGATCTGGGCAGCAGCATCAGTGGATAAAACAGGAGCGTACTCACTGATATACGGAATGAGCGGGGCAAATATCCCCACTCCGGCTATGTTGAGCACCAGATGAGAAAGAGCTACCTGTTTGGCGGCCGTATTGGTGTTGATCACTGCCAGCAGTGCGGTTACGCAAGTTCCAATATTGCTCCCAAATACCACGGCGATTGCAAACGGAAGTGAGACCACCCCCGAAGCATAGAAGCCCATGGTGATTGCGATACACGCACTGCTGCTGTGGATCATTGCGGCGAGTAAAGTACCGACGGCAATCCCGGTCCAAATCGGATTCCCGCCGTTTTCCAGCAGCCAGGAAATCCAACCGCGTTCTTTCAACGGGACAGTGATCCACTGCATGGTTTCCATCCCCAGAAAGATACAGCCAAACCCACCGATTACCAGTCCCAGTTGAGCCATATTATTAAATGGCAGGATTCGGAGAACGGCTCCTGCGATGATGAGGGGAATGGCAAAATCCTCTACATTAAGCGCTAAGATTTGTGTGGTTACTGTAGTCCCTATGTTGGTTCCCAGTATAATTCCGATTGACTGGGCAAAGGTGAGAATGCCTGCATTCACGAAACTGATGGTCAAGACAGTTACCGCACTGCTGCTTTGCAGGAACGCAGTTGACACAATTCCGGTGAAAAAACCGCGTACCGGAGTTCGTGTAAATTTAACAAGCCCTTCACGCAGCCGATCCTGTGCCAGCCTTTCCAGGCCGTTGCGCATCAATTGCAATCCAAACATAAAAATGGTCAGCCCTGTAGCAAAAGGGATAATGATGTCTTTCATCCGATCATGCCCCCTCGTATGATTCAGTATATGGGACACAAGGGACAGGCATGACCGGCATCCAAACAAAAAAAGTATCAACGGCTTCAAAAAGAAAGTGAGAAGAAATGGCGCGGAGCTGATTTTTTCGGGACTGGATTAGCTGGTCATGGGTTTTTTCGGCATATAGGGCGGAGCGTCAAAATTGCTAAAGTCGGGGCGGTAAGGTTCAGACCAGCCCGGAAGTGCCCGCGGCCGTTCCTGTTTGGAGCCTGCCGGCTTTCCTGAAACAGGCTTTGGTGAACCAAATACTGCCCATGGTGCATTTGCCGCCTCATCAGGCGTTTGCTGGTGCAGGGGTAACTCCTCCCATTTTTTCTCATGTTGAACAGGTTCTTTTGACCAAACTGCACAGGGCTTTTGGTTGGTCTCCCATTCGTGTTCATCATTTTGATCATTTACGTGCGCCAACTCTTCTTTCAGAATCCGGCGAATGAGATTTCGCAATCGTGCCTCATTTAGCAATGGGTTGCCCCCCTTTACGGCAAATCGTGATATAGTATATGCCGACAAGGGTTTATTGGTGTTGAATGAATAAAACCAGGGTATTGCTCATCCAAATGATGCTTCACGTCTGGTATAATTGGGAATGAAGAATAGGAGGAATAAGGAATGGACAATTGTATCTTTTGTCAGATTGTCGCCGGAAAAATCCCTTCCGAAAAAGTGTATGAAGATGATGATTTGTTCGCGTTTAAAGATATTCATCCTGCTGCACCCACCCACGTGCTGGTCATTCCGAAAAAGCATATCCCTTCCTTAATGGAGCTCAAGGAGGAAGACGAGCGCCTTGCCGGAAAAATTTTACTTGGTGTGCAAAAGGTTGCACGTAAATTGGGATTGCAGGAAAAAGGGTTCCGCGTTGTCAACAATATGGGAGAAGAAGGAGGGCAAACCGTTTATCATATCCATTTCCATCTTCTTGGAGGACGGCATCTTACCTGGCCTCCGGGTTAATTTTTGACATGCTCCCGCGAAATGAGATATAATAAAGTTTGACTGTATTGTCCCAACGGAAGTTCAGGGGATCAGCTACCTGAACAAAAGAGCAACCTGTGCTCTCTCGGGCATCGTTGGAATTATATTTGTCTTCTTATGCAGGTGTTGTGGGTGCTGACCGTCTCCTCTGGGGATAAGGCCGCTGCTTGCGTAAATGTGTGGGTCTTTTCCTTCAAAGTAAGGCCATCGGCCCAAGTGGTCTTACTGACCCGTGGAGGGAGGGAATAGCATGGTCGAAACACGCGTTCGTAAAAATGAATCGTTAGATGCGGCTTTGCGCCGTTTTAAGCGCTCCTGCGCCAAAGACGGAGTGCTTTCTGAAGTGCGGAAGCGCGAGCGTTACGAGAAACCGAGTGTTCGCCGTAAAAAGAAATCGGAAGCCGCTCGTAAAAAGCGTCGGTAGTGAGGTGTCGCACCAGTGAGTCTCGTGAAACAACTGGAACAGGATATGAAGTCTGCTCTTAAGAATAAGGAGAAGACAAAACTGTCCGTGATTCGCATGCTACGTGCCTCCATTAAAAAGGAAGAAATCGACCGTAGGCACGCGCTGAGTGAAGATGATGTGCTGGAAGTGATCATGCGTGAGATCAAACAGCGGAAAGACTCACTAAGCGAATATGAAAAAGCTGGTCGTGAAGAATTGGCACAAAAAGAAAGAGAAGAAATAGAGATTCTGCAAGCGTACCTCCCTGAACAATTGTCAGAGGAAGAAGTTCGGGCTTTGGTACAGCAAGTGATCCAGGAAGTAGGGGCTGCCACCAAAGCAGATATGGGCAGGGTGATGGGTGCCATTATGCCCAGAGTGAAAGGAAAAGCTGATGGCAGGCTGGTCAACCGCCTGGTTCAAGAATCACTCCGCTGACAGCGTGTTTTTTACACGCTGATTTTTTTTAAATGGATAAAATGAGGTGACCAGGTTGGATATGATTGTAAGCATTGTCACCAATCCTTATCTTGTAACCATGCTCATCACCCTTGGACTGATCGGGGTGGGTCTTGAGTTTTTTTCTCCCGGTTTCGGAGTGCCTGGAATCATTGGTTTGGGAGCTTTTGCTCTCTATTTCTTCGGAACGTATATGGCAGGATCGTCCGGATGGGGTACACTGGCTCTCTTTGTGGCCGGGGGCATTTTGCTGATTCTTGAGATATTTGTACTTGCTTTTGGTGTTTTGGGGATCTTAGGGTTTTCCGCTATGGTTGGAGCGATTATTTCAGCCGCTTCAAGTGTTTGGATGGGTGTCGTTTCGCTGGCAATCGGAATTGTTTTAGCAGCACTTATCTTATGGTTGGCAATCAGGCTTTTCGGTTTAAAGCCGTCGTGGAATAAATTGATCCTGCAATCCTCGCAAAAAAATGAGCAAGGATATACTTCCTCAGAAGATCGCCGGGAGCTGCTGGGAAAGATTGGGGTGACCATTACTCCCTTGCGCCCGTCAGGATTTGCAGAATTTGACGGGCAGCGGGAAGACGTTGTGAGTGAGGGAGATATTGTTCCACACGGTGCCAAGGTGAAAGTGATCCGGGTAGAAGGAGCCCGGGTTGTTGTAAGAAAAGTGGAAGATCAGTAAGCGGGTCGTGTATAGTAAAGTGACATAAAATTAAAATTGAGGTGTTATAGGGATGGAAGGAATATTGGGAATTGCCTTTGTTGTTGTTCTGATTGTGATTGCCCTTTCCATTTTATTTACCTTTGTTCCTGTCATGCTGTGGATCAGCGCCATGGCCTCCGGTGTTTATGTCGGCTTGACCACACTGATTGGGATGCGGCTGCGGCGAATTGTTCCGGCCCGCATTGTGAATCCCTTGATTAAGGCGCGCAAAGCAGGATTAGACGTGGATATTTCCCAGCTGGAAACGCATTATCTGGCCGGCGGAAATGTGGATCGTGTTGTTGATGCCTTAATTGCCGCTCAGCGGGCTGACATTGATCTGGTGTTTGAACGTGCTGCGGCGATTGATCTGGCTGGACGTGACGTACTGGAAGCGGTGCAGATGAGCGTCAATCCTAAAGTGATTGAAACTCCGGTTGTGTCAGCAGTCGCAAAAGACGGGATTGAAGTGAAAGTGATTGCCCGGGTAACTGTACGCGCCAACATTGATCGCCTCGTTGGGGGGGCGGGTGAAGAAACAATTATTGCCCGTGTCGGCGAGGGGATCGTAACGACCAACGGTTCAGCCAGCACCCATAAAGAAGTATTGGAAAATCCCGATCTGATCTCCAATACGGTCCTGGCTAAAGGATTAGATGCCGGAACCGCTTTTGAAATTTTATCCATTGATATCGCTGATGTGGATATCGGCAAAAATATTGGGGCGAAACTGCAAACGGATCAAGCGGAAGCAGATAAGCAAATTGCCCAGGCGAAAGCGGAAGAACGCCGGGCTATGGCTGTTGCTCTGGAGCAGGAAATGCGTGCCCGTGTGGAAGAGATGAGAGCTAAAGTTGTTGAAGCGGAAGCCCAGGTTCCACAGGCACTGGCGGATGCGCTTCGTTCCGGTAAAATGGGTGTTATGGATTATTACACATTGCAAAACATGGAAGCAGATACGCGGATGCGCCGCTCTATTGGTGAATCGAATGATGAAGAGAACTAACGGCGGGACCGGAATGAAGGGACCTGCGGGGAGGTGTTCGGCATGGACTGGCTGATCTTTTTCATTATCCTGGCTGTTGTTGGGTGGAAAGTGTTCAAGGGATCAGTCCAAACGACCCAAAAACAGCCTCAATACGTTGCTGACTGGGAAGAGGATTTGGAAGATGATTCAACTGTCTACCACTCATCCCGCCCGATGGTTGCAACAGGCTTTGAGGGTGAAAGAAGAGAAACAGAGATGGACGAACTGCCAGATTCCCGCATTTTGCAAGATCTGTCCGGGGTTCCGGCTAAACAGCCACAACGAAAAAATAAACATCTCAAATTAAATCATAAACAATTCCGCCAGGGAATCATCATGAGAGAAATTTTGGGACCGCCGCGTGCCCGCAGGCCCTATCGGTTTAATTCCTTTCGCTAAAGGAACATACAGTTGGTCCTGAAGCTGCTGACAGAGTTGCTTTAACAACCGTCAGCAGCTTTTTTCTTTGAACACTTTCCTGATCTTAACATGGAAACATATGCGTCTGATAGAACCTTCCGCTTGTTTTCATACTAAGGTTGAGGAGGTGAATGTTATATGCCACGCCGGGCAAATACCAACAGGCTGCTCGTTCCCGGAGCTGCTGCTGTGGTGAACCAGTTTAAAGAGGAAATCGCTGCCGAGTTTGGCGTCAATTTGGGTTCTGATACAACCTCCCGTGCCAACGGTTCTGTAGGCGGAGAAATTACCAAACGCTTCGTTACTCAGGCTCAAAATGAACTGAAACAATGAAGCAGTTTCTGCATAAAAGCGGTATAGCCCGTCCTATACCGCTGTTTCTTTTGACTTTGGCGAACGACCCGCCACGTGAGTGTCTGAGTTTCAATTACATCAATTCCCGCTCGCACATCATAAAACGGACCGATGGAGCATAAGAGTTAGCAAAGGAGATGGGGGGTTGATCATGGGGGGATGGCGGGGGCACATGCGCAAATGGGCTTCTGAATGGTTTGATTTACCACCAGATCTGACAAGTGAAGTTCCCCGGATCGAAATGATTGGTCCATTTCGTCTGCAAGTGGAGAATCACCGCGGGATGTATCACTTTAGTAATCGTGAGATCAAATTGAAGATACATCAAGGTTCCATCATCATTGCCGGGGAAAATTTGATGATCAAAGCCATCTATCCTGAGGTTGTACTGATAGAAGGAACCATTCATGAATTGAGATATGAAAAGTGAGGAGAGGGCAAGGTTGCTGGAGATCCAATGGCCAAATATCCTGAAAGGAAAATTGGAACTGGAATGTTATGGCCCAAATTTGGCTTCGTTTCTAAACCAGACCGTACAAGCCGGCATCTGGGTTGAGAATATTCATTGGGTGGATGAGGGGAAAATCAAATTCACCATCCTGGTACATGACTTTTTTCGCCTTGTGGCACTTATGCGCAGGAATAAAATACGAATGAGAATTGTCAGGAAAGCAGGCGTTCCTTTTCTGGTAAACAGGGTAAAACGGCGGAAAGCTTTTTTGCTGGGTATTATTTTGTTCTTTTTTCTTATTTTTCTCATGAGTTCATTTGTATGGAAAATCCAAATTGTCGGGACAGAACGAATTCCGGAGAAGCATGTACGTACTTTATTGCAAAAAGAAGGCGTTTTTTTTGGACAACTTAAGGCTCGCCTCCCCGAAAGCAAGCAGGTCCAGTATTATTTACTGTCCCGTTTACCCCAGGCTTCCTGGGTAGGATTTCGAATTGAGGGAACCAGAGTGATTGTTACCGTTGTTGAGAAAAAAGGGATTGAATCAACTCCCGAGGCTGAGGACGGGTACGGCCCGGTTGATCTGGTATCGAGAAAGGATGCCCTGGTCTATGATATGCGGGTGGAACAAGGCAATCCGCTGGTGGAAGTTAATGATATGGTGAAAAAAGGGGACGTTCTCGTTTCCGGAAAATACGGAGTCCCTGATGACCCGGAGTCGGGAACCATTGTCGGTGCAAAGGGAAAAGTGCTGGGAGAAGTTTGGTATGAATCTGAAGTGGTTGTTCCGACTGTTCAGAAAAGAAAGGTTTACACCGGTTTTCGGGAAAAAGCAACTGCTGTGTATTTAGGCAGAACGGTGTTGCGAAATCCATTTGGCAACGAACTGCCCTATAAACAATATGAAACTGTGCAGAAAGTAAAATCCATCCAGTTTGGAACATGGAGACTGCCGTTTGGATGGGTTGAGATCGAATATTTGGAAATGAAATGGATACAGAAAAAATTGACCGAACAGGAAGCTGCCAATCTTGGAAAAAGACAAGCAAAGGAGGAATTATTACAAAAGCTGGGTCGGGATGGGCGGATTCTAGAGGAAAAAGTTTTGCACCAACGCGAAGAGAATGGTAAAGTTTATTTGAAAGTACACTTTGATGCCATTGAAAACATAGCGGTTCCACAACCGATTCTGCAAGGAGAATGAACCATTGCAATCAAACGAGAACACGATTAAAATTCGTCTGCGTGATCCTGCGGAAGCACTCAGTTTGTTCGGTCCACACGATGCTTTTCTCAAACATATTGAAGCAAATACCTCAGCCAAGATTGTCTCCCGCGGGGAAGAAGTGATCATCTCCGGCTCAGCGGAAGAATGCGGAGTGTTAAATCACTTATTCCATACCCTGTTATCGTTGATTCGACAGGGCATTCAACTGACGGAGCGTGATGTGCTTTACGCTCAGCGTTTAGCGGCCCAGGGGATTGCAGATGAACTACTGGAACTTTTTCATGAGCAAATTGGAGTCACCCAAAAAGGAAAACCGGTTCGTGTGAAAACACTGGGTCAACGCCATTACGTAACCGCCATAAAAAAAGCCGATATTGTTTTTGGCATCGGCCCTGCCGGAACAGGGAAGACATTTTTAGCAGTGGTAATGGCTGTAACAGCGTTAAAAGAGAATCGTGTCAAACGGATCGTGCTGACCCGTCCGGCAGTGGAAGCAGGTGAAAACTTAGGCTTTTTGCCCGGTGATCTGCAGGAAAAAGTAGACCCGTACCTGAGGCCTCTGTATGACAGTCTCTATTTGATGTTAGGGGTAGAGCAAGTTGCAAAAATGATGGAGCGGGGTTTGATCGAGGTCGCTCCCCTGGCCTATATGAGGGGACGTACGCTTGAAGATTCCTTTGCCATTCTGGATGAAGCACAAAATACGACCCCTGAGCAGATGAAAATGTTTTTAACCCGCCTGGGCTTTGGTTCAAAAATGGTTATTACGGGCGATGTGACCCAGGTGGATTTACCCAGAGGCAAACAATCCGGCTTAAAAGAAGCACAGCGAATCCTGGGCACCGTTCCGGATATTCGTTTTGTCTATCTTGGCCAGGAAGATGTGGTACGGCACACCCTGGTACAAAAAATTATTGATGCTTATGAGAAAGATGCAGCTGCAAAGGATTAAAGCAAGGAGCCGGTTCACCATGAAAGAAAAGATAGAACCGCCATCAAACTGGATTAGAAAAAGATTATTGTCAAATAAATGGGATTCAAGTGTTCGTATCCAACTTCTCCTATACGCGATCTTTGGGGTCGCGTTCTATTTATTGTTGATGAACCATGTCTTTCCGGAACAATACAATATCCAGATCGGCAAACAAAGTCCTGCCACCATTGTCTCACCCATTACCAAAGTGGATGAATATGCGACGGAGGAAGCAAAAACTCAAGCTGCCAAAGCAGTGGAAAGGCAATATACCAAAGATGATACATTGACGAATGAACAAATTAATCATATTGATCATTTTTTTGCAGAAGTCCGAAAAATAATAACCAATCCATCTGATACAAATGAGGAAAAAATTACAAAAATAAAGGGAACTCTCGAAAAAAAGCCGTCTAATGATTTTTCTCCGGAATTTTATCAAAATCTGGTAAGCAGGTCCCCTGATCAATTGACGGAGATTCGTTTAAAAACAAGAGAGATTGTATACGATATCTTGCAAGAAGGAGTACGTAAGGAGGAGCTTGAGGAAAAGAGAAAGTCCGTTGACCGTGATCTGGTCACGTCTCTCCTGGACAGCGATGCGCTTGACGGCCCTTCAAGATCAGTGGTACGCGAGCTGGCTAAACAGAGCATTATTCCAAATGAAGTGTATGATGAAAAGAAAACAGAGCAATTGCGGGATGCTGCCCGTGACGCTGTCAAAGCGATCCCAATTAATAAAGGGCAGATTATTGTCTCCAAGGATGAAGTTGTCACCAAGGATCAATACCGAAAGCTCGAGCAATTGGGACTTCTTCGCAAAAAAACTAATATTTTCCCTTATCTTGGGCTGGCCATTCTAATCTTGCTTCTGCTTGCGATGTTGTTTTATTATGTGCGCCGCTTCCACTTTAACTTGTTTAAAAATAATGTTAATCTGATCCTGCTGTTTTCCGTACTTCTCCTCACATTACTGGGGATGAAGTTTATCGCATTGGGACAGAATCTGGAATGGAATACGATTGGTTATTTGGCTCCCGTCGGTTTGGGAACGATGCTGATCACTTTGCTTCTAAATATTGAATTGGCACTTGGTTGTGTCATATTATTGGCGATTTCGGCCAGTGTTTTTTATAACGGCGATTCACATAATCTGTTCAATTTCCATTATGGAATGGTCGCTTTGGTAAGCGGTGCGGCCAGTGCTTTTGCGTTGGCAGGTGTTCGGAAGCGAAGCTCGATTCTCAAGGCTGGGGCTATTTCATCGGCGGCGAGCATCATCCCGATTGTAAGTTTGTACTTCCTGGCTCCTGCCGAGGGAACCTGGAAAGATTTACTGCAATCAGTCTCTTTTGGAATTCTGAGCGGCATTTTTTCAGCAGTGCTTACCATCGGATTCCTTCCGTACTTTGAAACCCTGTTTGGAATCTTATCTCCCTTGCGCCTGTTGGAGTTAAGCAATCCTAACCATCCATTGCTGAGAAAGCTGTTAATTGAAACACCCGGTACCTACCATCATTCAGTCATTGTTGCCAATTTGGCAGAAGCTGCTGCGGAGGCGATCGGTGCCGACGGTCTCCTGGCAAGGGTGGGAGCTTATTATCATGATCTGGGAAAAACGAAACGACCCCAATTTTTTATCGAAAACCAGCTTTACAGGGAAAACCCGCATGATAAAATATCTCCGAATCTCAGTAAAACGATTATTATTTCCCATCCGCGTGACGGTGTAGAGCTGCTCAGGCAATACAGGATTCCCGAACCTATTCAGGATATTGCCGCCCAACACCACGGTACCACCTTGCTCAAGTACTTTTACTATAAAGCGCTTAGCCAGCAAAAAGATGGGGCGCAGGTTCTGGAAGAGGATTATCGCTATCCCGGTCCCAAAGCACAGTTTAAGGAAGCGGCGATTGTGGGAATAGCCGATTGCGTGGAAGCGGCGGTGCGTTCGTTATCACGCCCGACCCCGTCGCGCATTGAGAACATGGTCCGCAAGATTATTCGCGACCGGCTTGAAGACGGGCAATTTAATGAGTGTGATCTTACCTTTAAAGAATTAGATTTAATTGCTAAATCGATGTGCGAAACATTAAAAGGAATTTTTCATTCCCGCATTGAATATCCAGAAGAACCGGCAATTAAAGGGGTCAAACACTGATGAGCTTAAAATTGGATCTGCAGTTAAAAGTGGAAGTGACTGATGAGGAGCAAAAAGCGATGGAATGGATTAAAAAATGTCTCCGCGCTGCAGCAGAAAGTGAAGAGCTCCCGCCGGTGGAAGTCGCAGTCACCATCGTGGATAATCCAGCCATACAACAGATAAATAAAGAATACCGCGAGATGGATCGCCCCACAGATGTTCTTTCTTTTCCCCTGTGGGAGCCTGACGAAGAATGGGTGCTCTCGGAAGAGGAGGATGCTGTTCCGCTCGGGGATATTGTCATCTCTTTTCCCAAAGCAAAAGAACAGGCGAAAGAATATGGCCATTCTTTGGAACGGGAGTTGGGGTTCTTAGCGGTTCATGGATTTTTGCATTTGCTTGGATATGATCACGAGACCATGGAAGAAGAAAAAGAGATGTTTCACAGGCAGGAGGAGATTTTAGGCCGGATCGGTCTCCAAAGGTAGGGGAGTCTTACTTATGTGGGTGACCAAAGTACTGCGCAGTTTTCGCTATGCTCTCGAAGGATTAAAATATACAGTAGTCACCCAGCGCAATATGCGCATTCACTTTTTGACCGCGCTGGGTGTACTGCTTCTCAGTCTGTACCTCCCAATGAATAAAACGGAGGTACTTGTGTTATTTGTAACCATCGCGCTGGTTTTGTTTGCTGAACTGATCAATACTGCTGTGGAAGCTGTGGTCGATATGGTTACTGAGGAATACCATCCGTTGGCGAAAGTAGCCAAAGACGTGGCAGCAGGTGCTGTTTTGTTGACCGCCGGGCTTGCGGTGATCATTGGGATCAGCGTTTTTTACCCCTACATCAATTCATTGTTTACGGGGCTGACCGGTAACTCGTCCTATCCGGCCAATATCGGGCTCGCAGCAATTATTGCTTTTGATTTCTTTTTGACCTTAATGCTGAAAGCCTGGTTTCACCGCATGGGCAAAACTGAATGGGAACCCAGTATGACAACCTCAATGGCCTTTTGTGTCGCCGCGTTAATTGTGTTTGTGATCGGTAACCTGCTTGTCACACTTCTTGTTTACTTCCTGGCTGCATTGATCGTAGGTACGCGTATTCGCCTGCGGCCAAAACGCTTTCCCATTTTCCTGGGTATGATTCTCGGCACACTGGTAGCTGTCATCGGAGTGCAATTATTGTAATGAACTCAAGCCATCATTATAATAGTAAAACCAGCCAAAAGGGGAGGATCAGATGAAAGAACTGATTGAAGCAGCGATGCAAGCGCGGAAAAAAGCGTATGTTCCATATTCCAATTTTCCGGTAGGAGCGGCTCTGCTCACTAAAGATGGCCGCATCATCCAGGGATGCAATATTGAAAATGCTTCTTATGGATTAACGAACTGTGCAGAGCGGACAGCTCTTTTTAAGGCTGTTTCAGAAGGGGACAACAGCCATTTCCGGGGCCTTGCCGTTGTCGCCGATACCCCGGGCCCGATTCCTCCCTGTGGAGCATGCAGACAGGTATTAGTGGAATTCTGTCCCTGGGATATGAAAGTTTGGTTAGCCAATCTGCGTGGTGATATCACAGAAACAACGGTAACTCAATTGTTACCGGGGGCTTTTCATAAGGGGGATATGCATGCAGAGTAATTATCATTCAGGTTTTGTCGCACTGATCGGCAGACCCAATGTGGGGAAATCAACATTGATGAACCATATTGTGGGTCAAAAAGTCGCGATCATGTCAGATAAGCCCCAGACCACACGAAATAAAATTCGCGGTGTCTACACGGACGATCAGGGCCAGATCATTTTCCTTGACACACCGGGGATACATAAGCCACACTCCAAATTGGGGGAATGGCTTGTAAAAACGGCACAGGATGCGCTGGAGGAAGTAGATCTGGTATTATTTCTGGTGGACGCGGCTGAAGGAATGGGGGCAGGAGACCGCTTTATTATAGACAACCTGAAGCAGGTGAACACGCCCGTTTTTTTGATCGTCAATAAAATTGACCGGGTTCATCCCGATGAATTGCTGCCGCTCATCGACCAATATCGCCATCTCTACTCCTTTGCCGAAGTGGTTCCCATCTCCGCCTTGCAGGGCAATAATACTTCAACGCTGATCCGGTTGATTATGGATCGATTGCCGGAAGGGCCTCAATACTACCCGTCTGATCAAGTGACTGACCATCCCGAACGTTTTATCGTCGGTGAGTTGATCCGGGAGAAAGTTTTACAGTTGACCAGGGAAGAAATCCCTCATTCGGTCGCGGTAGTGGTTGAGGAGATGAAATTGCGTGAGGACAAAGACCTGATCGATATTCGTGCCACCATCTTTACTGAGAGACCCTCGCAGAAAGGAATTTTAATCGGTAAAAAAGGCGCCCTGCTCAAAGAAGTAGGAAAACGTGCCAGGGAAGAAATGGAGCGGTTGTTGGGAAGCCGCATCTTTTTGGACTTATGGGTCAAAGTGAAAAAAGACTGGCGGAATGAAGAGATGATGCTGCGGCAGTTTGGATACAATGATGAGCAATAAATGCCTGGTAATGATGTTAATTTTTCCATCTCATACTCCTGTGCCCAACAGGTCATCCTAATGGTTGTAGAAACGGGTTCAGCTGAAAGGATGATGCTGGTTGCGCAATTTCATTTGGAGTTGTTTTCGGGTAACTGGCAATATCGAAGCCTATTTGTTGTACAAAGAGTTTGAAGTGCTTAAAGGAAATGGGCGTGAAAGAGACCGCCAGGAGGGAGAAGAGGAAGAAAACGATTGAGGAAAGGACACTCGTATGTTGCACAAAGTAGAAGGGATTGTCCTGAAAGCAAAGGATTATGGGGAGAGTCATCAAATCGTCCTCATCTTTACTGAGTACCAGGGGAAAATCGCTGTTATGGCCCGCGGTTCCAAAAAGACGAAAAGCCGTTTTGGGGCTGTGACGGAACCTTTTACACAGGCCCATTTTGTTTGGTTTTCCGGAGGGAGCGGAATGGGGACTTTATCACAGGCCGACCTGATTCACTCCCGCCGCCTGATCCGATCTGATCTGCTGCTCACCGCTTATGGGGCTTACTGGTTGGATTTGATCGACAAGTGTACAGAGGAAAAAGAGCCGAACCCCCCTCTGTACCGTTTTTTGGCTTCAGCTCTCGATAAGTTGGAAAACGGTACAGATCCGGATATTTTAACAAGAATTGTTGAACTGAGGGTGATGGGGGTATCAGGGGTTCAACCCGTTTTGCACCATTGTGTCAATTGCCGCTCAAACCGCCGCCCTGTCTCATTTAGTGTTAGTCAGGGCGGATTTTTGTGTGCCGATTGTCAGTCTGTCGACCGGGACGCATTTCCAATCTCAGAAGCAAGTGCGAGAATTTTGCCGCTGCTTTCCCGGATTGAACTGGATCGGCTTGGCGAAATAAAGGTTAAACCGGAAACGAAAGAACAGTTGGAAAGAATGAATCATGCGTTTATGGATGAATATTTACCTTTTCATTTAAAGTCACGGGAGATTTTGAACCAGATTCGGCAAAATTGGGTATAAACATGTATTGACAATGGTTTTTATCTTTGCTATATCTTTTCTATATAATGTTGAAGGAGCAGAGCGGGTAAAGCTTTGCGAAGCGTGATGAGAGAAAAGAGTAACCAGGAAATCCGTTTGTAAAGCGAGTCAGGGAGGGTGGAAGCCTGATCACGGCTCCTGGTGAAAGGGCAATTCTTGAGCGCGAAAATTGAACAGTGAAGAGGGCTAACTATTTTAGCCAAATAGGGTGGAACCGCGGGAACAACCTCTCGTCCCTATGACTGAAGCGTCCTTGCTTTACGCGAAACGCTGTCATATGGATGAGAGGTTTTTTGCTGAAAAATGATGGAGGTGTGATAGATATGAATTTGCAACAGATGATTTGGAAGTTGCAAGAATTCTGGTCCGGCCAGGGATGTATTTTGGTACAGCCTTATGATGTGGAAAAAGGGGCAGGAACATTAAATCCGATGACTTTCTTGCGGGCGCTCGGCCCCGAGCCGTGGAAAGTGGCTTATGTAGAGCCTTGCCGCCGCCCGGCTGACGGACGATATGGTGAAAACCCGAACCGCCTCTACCAGCATCATCAATTTCAAGTGATTTTAAAGCCTTCTCCTGATCACATTCAGGAAATTTACCTGGACAGTCTCCGTGCTTTAGGGATTGATCCTCAGAAGCATGACATTCGCTTTGTAGAGGATAACTGGGAAAATCCCACTTTCGGTGCAGCCGGTCTGGGATGGGAAGTATGGCTGGATGGAATGGAAGTCACTCAATTTACCTACTTTCAGCAAGTGGGAAGCCTTGAAGTAGATCCTGTTTCGGTAGAATTGACCTATGGCTTGGAACGGCTTGCCTCCTACATCCAGGAGAAAGAAAATGTGTTTGACCTGATCTGGATTGACGATGTAAAGTACGGGGATGTATTTAGCCAGCCTGAATACGAGCATTCTAAATATACTTTTGAGTTGTCAGACAAAGATCTGCTCTTCCGTCTTTTTGATGCCTATGAAAGAGAAGCGGAGCGGGCGCTCGATGAAAATCTTGTTTTTCCCTCCTATGATTATGTATTGAAATGCTCTCACACTTTTAACCAGTTGGAAGCGCGCGGAGCGATCAGTGTGACTGAAAGGACAGGGTATATCTCCCGGGTGAGGAATCTGGCACGCAGAATGGCCAAAACATTTGTGGAAGAACGTAAAAAACTAGGTTATCCATTGCTGAAACAAGGAGGGGGAAACGATGAATAAACAGGATCTGTTGATCGAAATCGGATGTGAAGAAATCCCGGCCCGCTTTGTTGAAGGTGCGGTGGAACAGCTGGGTGAAAAGCTGTCCGAATGGCTCACTTCCCGCCGGATTTCTTTTGACGCATACCAAACCTACGCCACTCCCCGGCGTTTAGCTGTGCTTGTCAGCAGTGTGGCAGAACGGCAAGAGGATATCAATGAAGAAGTGAAAGGCCCGGCGGCGCGCATTGCACAAACCCCGGATGCCGGCTGGAGTAAAGCTGCAGAAGGATTTGCCCGCAAGCAGGGGGTTTCCGTGGAACAGCTGCAATTGAAAGAGTTTAAGGGAGAAACTTATGTGTTTGCACAGGTTCACCACCCCGGGGAAAAAACGGTAAATGAACTGAGTCGGGGTCTTTCCGAAGTTTTTCAAGGATTGCATTTTCCCAAAACGATGCGATGGGGAAGTAATCGCACTCGCTTTATCCGTCCCGTTCGCTGGCTGGTTTGCCTGTTTGGAGCAGAAACCATTCCTGTTCAGTGGGCAGGGATTCAAGCCGGCAATCTCACCCGGGGACATCGTTTTCTGGGAACTGAAATTGCCATTTCCTCTCCTGACCAGTATGTGGAACAACTGCGCGAGCAATATGTGATCGCCGATATCAAAGAAAGGAGAGACCTGGTCTTAAGCCAGTTGCGGCAGCTGGAGGAGAAAAATAACTGGCAGATTCCCGTTGACCCCGCTTTGTTGAAAGAAGTGGTTCATCTTGTCGAATATCCAACAGTGCTCAGCGGGTCATTTAACGAAGAGTTTCTCTCATTGCCAAAAGCAGTGTTAATCACAACGATGAAGGAACATCAGCGTTATTTTCCGGTAGAAACCAAAGAAGGAACACTTTTGCCTTTCTTTGTCACCGTTCGCAACGGAAATGATCAGGAGCTTGAATTAGTGGCCAGAGGAAATGAAAAAGTTCTCCGCGCCCGTCTTGCCGATGCCCGTTTCTTCTATGAGGAAGACTTAAAACTTTCCATTGAAACAGCGGTGGCAAAATTGGATCAAATCGTCTACCAGGAAGAACTTGGTTCGATGGGAGACAGAGTACGCCGCATTCAGGCGATTGCCCTGAAACTGGGACAACAACTTCAACTGAACCCACAGGAGATGAAGTTGTTGGAAAGAGGGGCACGGATCTGCAAGTTTGACCTGTCGACACAAATGGTAGGAGAGTTTCCCGAGCTGGAAGGATGGATGGGGCGTGACTACGCGCGGCATGCCGGAGAACCGGATCTGGTCGCAGAAGCTGTGTACCAGCACCACTTGCCGCGCTCTGCCGGGGATGAATTGCCACAAACCACCATTGGGGTACTCATTTCCCTTGCAGATAAAATCGATACAATCGCCTCGAGCTTTGGCATCGGCATTCAGCCGACAGGTTCCCAGGACCCATACGGCCTGCGCCGCAGAGCAGCCGGCATTGTGCAAATTTTACTCCAGGACAAATGGTCTTCAGTGTCTCTGGAAAACCTGTGGCAACTGGCGTTAAATCAGTTGGAAAAAGCCGCTCTCTTAAAAGTGGAGAAGGATGAAGCGGAGAGAGATCTCTTCCGGTTCTTTGCCAACCGGCTGAAAGCGGTGTTGCAGGAAGAAAACATTCGTTATGATGTGATTGATGCGGTACTCGCCGCAGGGATCAATGCCCCTTCTTTCGTGTTGAAAAAAGCCCGCGTCTTGATGGATCAAGTTGATCGTGAAATGTTCAAACATGAAGTTGAAGGGTTTACCCGGGCTGCAAACTTAGCTGCTAAAGCGGGTGATGTGGAGCTGTATAAACCGGCTCTGATCCAACCGGCGGAACGGGCCTTAGTCCGTGCTTTAGACGAAGCAACCTCACAATTGAACACCGCCCAGATCAACGAAGACCCGCTGGGGATGTACCATGCAATCGCCCGTATGGTTCCGCAAATCCACCATTTTTTTGATGAAGTAATGGTGATGGTCGAAGATCGCCAGGTTCGCAACAACAGGCTTGCCCTGCTAAAAGAGATTACACGACTTGTCAAGCAGTTTGCTGCTTTTGAGTTGATCGTATTTCCTTCTTAAAACGGAATAAAGGCGTGCAAACAGATCACTTGCACGCCTTATTTTTTAAGAATGTCTGGCAAAAAGCAATGGAAAAATCTATTTTATAAAAAGAGAAGTATAACTGTATTCAGAAACAGGGGGTCGCTATGTTCAAAGTAAGAATTGATGATGAAATCTCGCTTATGTTGTTACAGGAAAAAGACGCCGGGAAAATTTTCAAGGTTGTAGATAGTTGCAGGAATTATTTGCGTGAATGGCTGCCCTGGGTGGATGATATGAAGTCGGAAGAAGACTACCTTCCCGTTATAAAGATGTGGCTGAAGCAATTTGCAGAAAATGAAGGCTTTCAGGCCGCTATTCTTTACAAGAATGAGATTGTTGGTATGATCGGCTTTCATCATATAGATTGGAGAAATTCCAACACCTCGATCGGATACTGGCTGGCTGAAAAATTTCAGGGGAAAGGAATTATGACCCGGGCCTGCAAAGAAATGGTAAGGATCGCCTTTGAAGAATATCAGTTAAATCGTGTGGAAATCCGCTGCGGTGAGAAGAATGAGAAAAGCAGAGCCATTCCGGAACGGCTGGGCTTCAGACAGGAAGGAATCATCAGGGATGGAGAAAATTTGTACGGCCATTTTCACAATAGTCTTGTATACGGGCTTACGAGGAAGGATATAAGGTAAAGAAAGGAAGCTTGGACATGCAAATCCAGGCTTCCTTCCTTGCTTCTTTAACTTCTTTTCAAGTCATGCAGCGTCTGCAACATCTGCTTTAACTCATCTTTTGTCCGGCCAGCAGCTATGGAAATCGGCACCTGATCATCCGCCTGTTCGGCAAAGCTGATTAGTTCTTCGTAAGCGGACGAAGGAAACGGGATATGACAGGTTTGGGGAGTATCCCCCCAGCTGATTGCGTAAGAAAGGCGGATTAGTGCAACGTGGGGTTTTATCTCTTTATAAAAGTCAATCCATGTTTTGGTTGAGCTTAAAATTTCTTTCTCCGTGGCAGCTGCAAACATGCTGCGTGAGCGATGCATATAGGTTAACACATTTGATGTAATGCGGGCATGAGCTGTGTCAAAGCAGATTTTGGCTTCGGTGGCTTCAACGATCTGCAACAGGTGGCGCGGAGTGCGCAGGGCGGGGTAGATGGTTGACTGTCCAGGTTCAAAATAAGCGTGTCCCCCGACTGGCGTGTTTTCAATTAACAACTGTATGCCTCGATCTTTTGCCAGTTTCCCCAGTTGTTGGATCTGGGAAATCATGCGCTCTACATACTGTGTTTTAAAATCGTGCAGGGCATTAAAATCGGCAGGTCTCGCATCTAAGTATTCAAAAATAGCGCCCAGGGGAACGGCAGCCCCGTGGCAAATGATATGTCGATGTTCAGTATCGAGCACTGGATCTATCGTTTCGAACCAGTACTTCCACTCATCAACGGAGAATGAGGAGGTTCCTAACCCCAGATAATTCGGCATCCGAAAAGCAATCGGGGTTACTTTGCCAAGTTTCAGCATCTCGCTCAGCTCAGTGGCTGTGTACCGGTCTTCCGGCAGTTGCAGTTCCACTCTATTGATTCCTTCATCGGCAATCTGGTGCAGACGATGAAGATCAAGCGGACTGGTTATTGAAACAGGGTTTGAAAACAGCATTATGGTTCCTCCAATGTACAAGTCTTCTTTTTCATTTTATCATTTTTGCACCGATTCATCCCCCATCTTCTATAAGTGGAGGATGCATCGGCTTGTCACGAGGGAGGGTTCAATCTTCTCACAAGTCCAACATTTTTTATGTAAAACCAATTTACAAACATGTGTTCCTTTGTTGATGTTTTACCTTGGGTTGCTCTTTGAAAAGTGGATAGCATATGGGGTTGTTGTGCAAGCCAACCATCTTGCATGTAAAATGCTATGTGTACCAATAGGGTAGAAGAGATTACCCAAGAATCCCCCACCTCAAGTGTTAGCCAGGTGGTGGGAGTGTCAAAGAAAAGGTCTGTAAAATCATAGTCTCCTCTGGTATTTTTCAGAACAACCATCTTTTCGTTCACCAGCACTTTCATAGAAAAAACAGTTGCAGAGATGGGTGTAAAAGATATAGTATATACTAAATAGGGTATTTTGATTAAAAGTATGACACATTTTATAAAAGACCTTCAGTTACTATGGGAGGTGTGACAAAATCGAGCTTTCCAAGCGCCAAGAGAAAATCCTGGAGATTGTAAAAGCAGAGGGACCGATCACCGGCGAACAGATTGCGGAAAAATTAAAATTGACGCGTGCCACTCTGCGCCCGGATCTGGCTATTTTAACGATGGCCGGATTCTTGGATGCCCGACCGCGGGTGGGTTACTTTTATTCAGGAAAAACAGCCAATCAGCTGCTGGGTGAACACATCCGTAATTTATATGTAAAAGAGTATAAATCATTGCCGATTGTAGTAAAAGAAGAGACTTCGGTATATGATGCGATCTGCACCATGTTTTTGGAAGATGTCGGTTCGCTCTATGTCATCAAAAAAGAAGGGCAGCTGTCCGGAGTGATCTCAAGAAAAGATCTGTTACAAGCGGCGATGGGAAAGCAAGATCTCTCATCTGTTCCGGTTGGAGTGATCATGACCCGGATGCCCAATATCATTACTTGCCGTCCGGAAGATACGTTGTATCATGCCGCCTTACAAATGATGAGACACCAGGTGGATTCACTGCCGGTTGTAAGAGATTTTCCGGAAAGCCCCGGAGATCTGGAGATTATAGGACGTATCAGTAAAACCACCATAGTAAAGGCTTTTGTCGAACTTGGACAAAACGTCAAGATGTAAGGGGAGGAGAGACCCATTTCGATGAAAGAGCATCAACCAGTTGTCTATGTCGTTTCCGACTCTGTAGGTGAAACGGCTGAATTTGTCGTACGAGCAGCATCGAGCCAATTTAACGGAAACAATATGGATATTCGCCGGATCCCCTATGTGGTCGATCGGGAAACGATTGTGGAAACCGTTCAGGCCGCCAGAGAAGAGAATGCCCTGATCGCATTTACGCTGGTCGTTCCCGAACTGCAAAAGCTTCTCATAGAGGAAGCCAATCGGAAACAGGTACCCGTTGTTGATATTATGGGCCCGATGATCGATGGCCTTTCCAGGCTGTTTCACGGTCCTCCAAGGCGGGAACCCGGTCTGATTCATAAATTGGATGATGAGTACTTCCGTAAAGTGGAAGCCATCGAATTTGCGGTCAAATATGACGATGGCAGAGATCCGAGGGGACTTCTGAGTGCGGATGTGGTGTTGATCGGTGTATCACGCACCTCAAAAACTCCGCTCTCGATGTACCTGGCTCACAAGCGTTTAAAAGTGGCCAATGTTCCGCTGGTTCCGGAAGTAGAACCGCCCGATGAGTTGTTTTTGATCCCTTCCCACCGCTGTATCGGTTTAACGATTGAACCGCACCAGCTCAATAATATCCGCCGCGAACGGTTGAAATCCCTGGGATTGGCTTCGGGCGCGAATTACGCAAATATGGACCGGATTTTGCAGGAGTTGGAATATGCGGAAAAAGTGATTCGCAAAGTAGGATGTCCAAGAATAGATGTTTCCAATAAAGCGGTAGAAGAAACGGCCAATCTCATTCTCGACATGCTGAAAAAAGGGGGAAGTCCGGCATGACTAAAAAAGTAGTTTATTTATTTCGTGAGGGCCGTGCTGACATGAAATTTCTTCTGGGAGGAAAGGGAGCTAATCTGGCAGAGATGACACGCTCCCGCCTTCCTGTCCCGCCGGGATTTACCATTTCAACAGAAGCGTGTTCCTCTTTTTTTGCCGCCAATGAAACATTGACAGAGGACACGATGGGTCAGGTTCGTGCTGCCATCCGGCAACTGGAAACAGAGACGGGAAAACGGTTGGGAGATTCACAAAACCCCTTGCTAGTCTCTGTCCGTTCCGGTTCTGTTTTTTCAATGCCCGGTATGATGGATACCATTCTTAATCTGGGGTTAAACGACGAAACGGCTGAAGGGTTAGCAAAGCTTACCCGTAACCCCCGCTTTGCCTATGATTGTTACCGGCGTTTTATCCAGATGTTTGGTGATGTCGTTTTGGGTGTGGATTATTACCATTTTGAACAGATCATTCATAGCCGTAAAGAAGCACAAGGCTATAAACAGGACACGGAAATGAGTGCGGAGGATTGGAAATGGGTGATTGGACAATTTAAATCACTTATTCGGGAAAAGACGAAAAAGGAGTTTCCACAGGACCCCGAACACCAGCTAAAACAATCTATTATCGCTGTCTTTCAATCGTGGAATAATCAGCGGGCGCAAATTTACCGCAAAATCCATAAGATTCCCGATCATCTTGGAACAGCAGTCAATATTCAGATGATGGTGTTTGGCAATATGGGTGATGATTCCGGTACAGGTGTTGCCTTCACCCGTAACCCTTCGACGGGGGAAAAAGAATTGTATGGAGAATTTCTAATGAATGCCCAGGGCGAAGATGTAGTTGCAGGCGTTCGGACTCCTCAGCCCATTGCCCGGCTGAAACAGCAAATGCCGGCTGTTTATCAGCAGTTTCAAGAGATCTGCAACCTGTTGGAGCAGCATTATCACGATATGCAGGATATTGAATTTACTGTGGAACGCGGGCAGCTCTATATCTTGCAGACCCGGGCCGGAAAACGGACAGCCCAGGCTGCTGTCAAGATTGCCGTCAATATGGTGGAAGAAGGCATTATTGACCGTGATCAAGCCTTGATGCGGGTAGACCCGGACCAATTAAATCAAATGCTGCACCGTCGATTAGATCCTGAGGCTAAGCTGACTGTTATCGCTAAAGGATTGCCTGCATCTCCGGGAGCTGCATCCGGCAAGATTGTGTTTGACGCCGACCGGGCAGAAAAATGTGCACATGACGGAACACCCGTGATTCTTGTTCGTCCGGAAACAACCCCGGAGGATATACATGGAATTTTGGCTGCCCAGGGGATATTGACCAGCCGTGGCGGCATGACCAGCCATGCAGCTGTTGTGGCACGGGGAATGGGGAAAGCCTGCATATGCGGGTGTGAGCAGCTTGAAATCGATTTGCGTAAAAAAGAGGTGGCAATCGGCGAACTTCTATTGCGTGAAGGGGATCTCATTTCCATTGACGGGAGCACCGGGCAAGTGATACAAGGAGAAGTGCCGCTGATCGATCCGGAGCTGTCGGCGGAATTTAAACAATTGCTTGACTGGGCTGACCAAGTGAGAACATTGCAAGTGCGTGCAAACGCTGACAATCCTGAAGATTCGGCCAAGGCCAGAGAGCTGGGAGCGGAAGGGATCGGTCTTTGCCGGACGGAGCATATGTTTATGGAAGCCGGCAGGGTGCCGATCGTACAGCAGATGATCCTGGCGGAAACCAGAGATGAACGGCTTCAGGCTTTACAGAAATTGTTGCCGATGCAGAAAGAAGACTTTAAGGGAATCTTTGAAGTGATGGCTGGCCTTCCGGTCAATATCCGTTTACTGGACCCGCCACTGCATGAGTTTTTGCCTAATATTGAAGATCTGCTGGTGGAACTGACCAAAATGCAAATGGATGAACAGTCGGACCGTACAGAGCTGATCCGTAAAGAAGCCCTGTTGAGAAAAGTGCGTTCACTGCACGAGTTTAACCCGATGCTGGGACATCGCGGCTGCCGGCTGGGGCTCATTTACCCGGAAATTTACAAGATGCAGGCAGAAGCCATTTTTCTGGCCGCGGCCGAATGTCTGAAACAAGGAATTCAAGTTGAACCGGAGATTATGATTCCGCTGGTCGGCCATGTGAATGAGCTGAGACAGATGAGGGAATTGGTTGATCAGGCAGCTGAAGAGGTTCAATTGAAGACAGGGTGTACGATTCCTTATACGGTAGGTACGATGATCGAAGTGCCGCGTGCTGCTCTCACAGCGGGGGAAATTGCTGAAGAAGCTGATTTCTTCTCTTTTGGAACCAATGATTTAACCCAGACCACCTTTGGCTACAGCCGCGATGATGCAGAGGGTAAATTTTTGCACACATATGTAGAGAACAAGATCTTGCCTGATAATCCCTTTATCACCCTGGATACAGAAGGTGTCGGCCAATTGGTCCGAATGGGCGTGGAGCAGGGGCGCATGAAAAAACCAGGCTTAAAGACGGGAATTTGTGGTGAACATGGAGGGGAAAAGCGTTCCATCCAATTTTGCCACGAAGTGGACTTAAACTATGTGAGCTGTTCTCCGTTCCGGGTTCCGCTGGCACGCCTATCGGCGGCACAGGCAGTGATTCGGGCCAGATCCGGACAAAGCCAAAAAGAGATGCAATTGTCATAAAAAATTTGCATTCATTGCCCGGCAATTGTCGGGTATTTTTTTATTAAAATGATTCTAAGATAGAAGTAAAAGAATTTGTCAAGAGGGCAGGAAAGGGAGTGGTGAAATTTAGAACAACAATATATTCCATCCCCCTTCTTTCTAATTGTAAAAAAAGGTTAACAGAAGGAGAACCTATTTTTATGTAGAATAGGAGGATAAGGAATTCCAACAATTAAAGTCATCAAGATTATAGGAAATCATTTCCACACAAAAGATCTGAAGGACTTTGACGAATGATGGCGAATAGATAGAAGTTATTGTGGGAAATACACTTTTCCGGATAGAGAAATTTGGGTATAGGATAGAAAGCAGTGGTTTTCTATGCGAGGACGAATCCCTGATGACATCATTGAACGCATCCGCAGAGACTTTGATATTTTAGATGTCGTCCAGCAATATGTGCAGGTAAAGAAAAGCGGCAGAAACTATTTTGGTTTATGTCCGTTTCATTCGGAGAAATCCCCTTCTTTTTCCGTATCTCCGGAAAAGCAGATTTTTCATTGCTTCGGTTGTGGAGCTGGTGGCGACACCATCAAATTTGTGATGGATATCGAACAAATGACTTTTATCGAAGCCGTCAGACACCTCGCAGAACAGGCGGGGATCCACATTCCCGAGTCAGGTCCCGCTCTCAGTGGCAAAGAAGAGGAAGAGCGCCAGCAGATGAGGGAAGCGTTGAACTTGGCTTCTCAATTGTACCACCATGTATTAATTCATACTGAATACGGCACTGCCGCCAGAGAATACTTAAAGCAGCGTGAAGTCTCATCTGACACCATTGAAGAATTCCAGTTAGGCTTTGCACCTCCTTCATATCAGTTCCTCCTCCAGATACTTAAACGCCGGGGCTTTCAAGAAGAACTGCTTGAGAAAGCAGGTTTGATCGCTACTCGGGACTCCCCTTCTCAAAAAAAATATTTTGACCGTTTTCGTGGAAGGATTATGTTTCCCATTCATGATTCTCAAGGCAGGATCATCGGATTTGGCGGGAGGATCATCGGTGAAGGTCAACCTAAATACTTAAATAGCCCTGAAACGCCATTTTTTCATAAAGGGAATCATTTATTTAACCTTCATCGTGCGCGTAATCAAATACGTAAAGAGCAACAAGCCATTGTTTTTGAAGGCTATATGGATGCGATTACTGCCTGGCAGTCGGGCATCCGTAATGTGATCGCTACTCTGGGTACTTCGTTCACCGATGATCAAGCGAGGGTGGTCAAACGTAACGCCAGTACAGTGGTAATATGCTATGATGCAGACAGTGCAGGACAATCTGCGGCCTTACGCGGGTTGGAAATACTTAGCAATCATGATTGTACGGTAAAAGTAGCACAAATGCCGATTGGCATGGACCCTGACGATTATATTCGCCGCCACGGAGGGACAGCATTTAAAGAAGAAATCGTGGCCGCTTCGTTGTCATTAACCGCATTTAAACTGGAAAGTCTAAAAAAAGATTATAACCTGCGGGATGAAGACGAACGTATGAAATACCTGGCGAAAGCAATCGATGTGATCAGCGGTTTACCGCTGGCGATTGAACAGGATCACTATATGCGCCGGCTTGCGGAAGAGTTTCAGTTATCTCTGGAGGCCATCAAAGAGGAACAACGAAAGCGAAGAAGCCGTAAAAGGAGAGAAGCCAAAAGGGATAAAGAGCACAGTAAGTGGAATAATGGGTACCATGAGATTAGCAAACGTATGATCGGCAGATCACACCCTGTTTCTGTCGCCGAAAAGTCGGAGATGTTATTGATCGCACATATGATGCGGGACAAAGCGGTTGCAGACTGGGTTAAGAGTCATTTAGGCGCTGATTTTAATACTGAAATTTATGCTGCATTAGCTGCCTATCTTTACGCTTATTACGAACATGGGTATCCTGAAGACGCGGGAAGTTTTATCCGTTACCTTCCAAATGAATCTTTAATTCCCAAAGCCAGTGAACTGGCCATGCTGGAGTTACCTGACGAAGTTTCCGAAGAAGCCCTTCTCGATTACGTCCGACATATACGCAATTATCCCCTTCTGAAAGAGATTGAGCAGAAAGAGAAAATGGTTCAACAATTATCGCGTGCTGATGAACCCGTCAAAGCCGCCCAGCTGTCATTGGAGATTACCCGGCTGAGAAAACAATTACAATTGCGGATGAATTAAGCGAGTTCATCAGAAAGGAGGAAACATACTTTGGCGAACGAACAAAATGTAGATACAGAAATGGACTTAAACCTGGATCAGGTGAAAGATCAATTGACGGAAACCGGCAAAAAACAGGGAGTTCTCACCTATAAAACAATCATGGAAAAAATGGCCCCCTATGATCAGGATCCGCAGCAGATGGATGATTTCTTCGAGCATTTGAGCGAACAAGGTGTTGAAGTCCTGAATGATGCCGATGAAGATTATAATAGTCGTGAAAACGATGGGGACGATGCTGATGATTACCTGGATGATGATTTAAGCGTTCCACCTGGAGTGAAAATCAATGACCCTGTCCGCATGTATTTGAAAGAGATCGGGCGGGTTCCGCTGTTATCAGCTGAAGAAGAAGTGGAGCTTGCCAAGAGGATTGAAGAAGGCGATGAAGAAGCAAAACGGAGATTGGCAGAAGCCAACTTGCGGCTGGTTGTCAGCATCGCAAAAAGATATGTAGGTCGTGGCATGCTTTTCCTGGATCTCATTCAAGAAGGAAACATGGGCCTCATCAAAGCGGTGGAGAAATTCGATTTTCGCAAAGGTTTCAAGTTCAGCACGTATGCAACCTGGTGGATTCGCCAGGCGATCACCCGTGCCATCGCCGATCAGGCAAGAACAATTCGTATTCCCGTTCACATGGTGGAGACAATCAACAAGCTGATCCGTGTATCAAGACAATTGCTTCAGGAATTAGGCCGTGAACCGGCTCCTGAGGAAATTGCCCAAGAAATGGGGCTCAGTGCGGAAAAAGTCCGTGAGATCATGAAAATTGCTCAGGAACCCGTTTCACTGGAAACCCCGATCGGTGAGGAAGATGATTCACATCTCGGTGATTTTATCCCGGACGATGACGCGCAGGCACCGGCGGATGCGGCTGCTTATGAACTGTTGAAAGAGCAGTTGAAAGATGTGCTGGATACCCTGTCTGAACGGGAAGAAAACGTACTTCGCCTCCGTTTTGGTCTGGATGACGGCCGCACGCGGACTCTGGAAGAAGTAGGGAAAGTGTTTGGTGTCACGCGTGAACGGATTCGTCAAATCGAAGCAAAAGCGTTGCGTAAACTGCGTCACCCCAGCCGCAGTAAACGCCTGAAGGATTTTCTCGATTAATCAGCTTCTATCTCTTGCAGCACCTCATCCGGGGTGCTTTTTTTATTTTTTAGTCTTTTATTGATTCAATTTTATCCCTTTTCCCACGCGGATGCAAATGAGTTTATGGGCCGTCAAACCGAATATAATAGGGATTTCTAAAAATTCTTGAAGAAATGTAATGAATACACCTATAATGTTATTGAAAGCGCTAACAAATAGATAGACATAAGGAGTGGGGCTATTGAATTTTGATCTGACAGATGAGCAAAAAATGGTCCGTAAGTTAATGCGTGATTTTGCTGAAGGCGAAGTGGCCCCCGGTGCGGATGAAAGAGACCGCACAAAGCAGTTTCCCAAAGAAGTTTTCGCTAAAATGGCAAAACTGAACTTGATGGGGCTTCCTTTTCCCGAAGAGTACGGAGGGGGCGGAGCAGATTCCATCAGCTTTGCGATCGCTGTGGAAGAACTCAGCCGTGTCTGTGCCTCAACGGGAATTACTTATTCTGCACATATTTCTCTAGGCTGTGCACCCATCTATTTGTTTGGCACGGAAGAACAGAAACAAAAGTATTTAGTTCCGCTGTGTGAAGGAGAAACACTGGGTGCTTTTGGACTCACCGAACCCAATGCGGGATCGGATGCGGGCGGAACAAAAACCAGAGCAATTAAAGATGGTGACGAATGGGTCATCAATGGTTCAAAATGTTTTATCACAAATGCGAGTTACGCAAAATTTCTGGCTTTAACGGCAATGACGGGGAATATGGGAAATACCAGAGAAATCACAGCTTTTATTGTACCTACAGATGCACCAGGCTTTCGTGTTATAGATAATTATATCAAAATGGGGCTGCACAGTTCCAATACAACAGAACTTATTATGGAAAATGTTCGGGTTTCCGATCAGGAGATCCTTGGGGAGATTGGCAAAGGATTTAAGCAGTTCCTGATTACCCTTGACGGCGGGCGGATCGGAATTGGTGCCATGGCGGTAGGGATTGCCCAGGGAGCCTATGAACTGGCCTTAAAATACGCGCGCGAGCGTATCCAGTTTGGACAGTCTCTTTCCAAATTTCAGGCGATTCAGCATAAGCTGGCGGATATGCATATGCAGATTGAGCTGGCCCGAACATTTGTGTATAAAGCGGCCTGGCTGAAAGATCAGGGAAGAAAATTTACAAAAGAAGCATCTATTTGCAAACTGTACGCATCCGAAGTTGCCATGAATGTCTGCAACCAGGCTGTACAGATTCATGGCGGCTGGGGCTACATGCATGATTACAAAGTGGAACGCTTTTTCCGCGATGCCAAACTGACGGAAATTGGAGAGGGAACTTCCGAAATCCAACGAAATATTATTGCACGGGAAATTGGTTGCTAATCCCAATATGAATCCAATTCAAAGGAGGGGCACAGATGGCAGAGTTGATCAACATCACTGTAGGCAGCCTTCTCGACCGGCAAGCGGAGAAGGTTGGGGAAAAAGAAGCGGTTGTTTATCCGGAACTTGGATTGAGGTGGACTTATAAGGAATTTCAATCCGTTTGCAATCAAGCAGCCAAAGGATTGATGAGGCTGGGGTTAGACAAAGGTCATCATCTCTCCATCTGGGCTACCAACCAGCCTGAATGGCTGATTACACAGTTCGCAACCGGTAAAATGGGAGCCGTACTGATCACCGTCAATACCAATTATCGTACCCGTGAACTGGAATATCTCCTGAGTCAGTCAGATACGGAGACACTGATCCTGATGGAACAGGTGCGCGGAACCAGTTATGTGGATATGCTTTTTGAGATTTGCCCGGAGCTTAATACATGTGCCCCGGGACAATTAAAGTCAGAACGGTTGCCACGGCTGAAAAATGTGATTCTCCTGGGGGAAAAGCGCTATCCCGGCATGTTTCTGTGGAAAGATATGATTGAGATGGGAGCAGAAATGACAGATGAGAAGCTTTATGCCCGACAGCAGTCTCTGTCCCCTGATGATGTCATTAATATGCAGTACACTTCCGGAACAACCGGCTTTCCTAAAGGAGTTATGCTGACTCATTATAACATTGTGAATAATGCCCGTAACATTGCGGAGTGTATGAATCTGACCCCGGCCGACCGCCTTTGTATCCCAGTTCCCTTTTTTCATTGCTTTGGTTGTGTACTGGGTACGCTCGCCTGTGCCAGTGTGGGGGCGACCATGATTCCTCTTACCATGTTTGAGCCGGGAGCTGTCTTAAACGCTGTTGAGCAGGAGAAATGTACAGGATTGCATGGGGTACCAACGATGTTTATCTCCGAGCTGAATCATCCCGACTTTGCCAACACGGATTTCAGTACGCTGCGAACCGGAATTATGGCCGGCTCCAATTGCCCCATCGAAGTGATGCGAAGGGTAACCGGGGAGATGGGAATTACAGAGTTAACCATCGCTTACGGACAGACCGAGTCTTCTCCGGTCATTACTCAGACAAAAACCGATGATCCGATTGAGATTCGTGTAGCTACCGTCGGTAAACGCCTGCCCGGTGTGGAAGTGAAAATCATTGATCCCCAGACCGGGAAGGAAGTACCACCCGGAGTGCAGGGAGAACTATGTACACGCGGTTATCATGTAATGAAGGGCTACTACAAGATGCCGGAAGCGACCGCCGAAGCGATTGACGGGGAGGGGTGGCTGCATACCGGAGACCTGGCTGTACAGGATGAACAGGGATATTTTAAGATAACCGGACGCTTGAAAGATATGATTATCCGTGGCGGAGAAAATATCTATCCGCGTGAGATTGAAGAATTTCTCTATACACATCCCAAAATCCTTGATGTCCAGATTGTGGGTGTGCCGGATGAAAAGTATGGGGAAATCCCGATTGCCTTTGTCATAAAGAAAGAAGAGGTACAACTGACGGAAGAAGAGGTCATAAACTATTGTGTGAATCAAATAGCTAAATATAAAATTCCGGCGCAAGTTATTTTTTTGGATCAGTACCCGATGACTGCCAGTGGTAAAATACAGAAGTATAAATTGCGTGAACAATATGTGAACCAGTTCTCCAAAAAACAATAAATAAACATCTAAATCTAACCGAATCTAAACATAGGTTCGGTTTGTTTTTTTGGTTGTTTTCTGTAAAATTTGGTATAAAGAATTTTACTTAGAAATGGAGAAGCCAAAGATGGATCCACTGCCCCCGATCTTAAAAGACTTTCCCCATTCTTTTGAAACGGAGAGATTATTGATTCGCTTACCGCTGCCCGGAGACGGAGAATCGGTGAATGAAGCGATCCTCGAATCACTGGAGAGCCTGCAGCCATGGATGCCCTGGGCACAACATCCTCCTACAAAGGAAGAATCGGAAGCCAGTGTGCGACGCGCGCATTGCAAGTTTTTGGAGAGGAGCGACCTTCGTTTTCATTTGTTTGAAAAAGAAACAGGTGTGTTTATCGGAAGTAGTGGATTGCATCGCTTGGATTGGAGCATCCCCAAGTTTGAAATCGGATATTGGTGCAGGACGAGTTACACCGGTAAGGGATATATTACAGAGTCGGTTCGGGGCCTCACTGTTTTTGCCTTTGAAATTTTAAAAGCGAATCGCCTTGAAATCCGCTGTGATCAAAGAAATGTACGGAGCCGTAAAGTAGCGGAAAGGCTTGGCTACCGATTGGAAGGCGTTCTGCGAAATTGTCGTGTGGCGGTGGACAACCGATTGGAAAACACCTGTGTTTACTCGATGATCCCTGAAGAATTCCGCAGTCTTTCATTGCGACAAAGCGATGGCGCAGCACCGTAGATGCTTGCGTCGTTTTTTTTTCACAGTTAATCTGAAAGTAAAGACAGATCATAAGGGGGAAATGGTATGCTTCGTGATTCTTCCGTATCTGCAGAACTGAAAGACGATTTCTTGCCCATTCTTGACGTTGATTATCTTGAAATTTATACTGGGAACGCCAAACAAGCTGCCTACTTCTTCTGCCGTACCTTCGGATTCCGCCCCGTTGCTTATTGTGGCCTGGAAACAGGGAGCCGTGAAAAAGTATCTTATTTAATCGAACAGGGAAAGGTTAAATTTCTCATTAGCGGCGCTTACTCACCGGATCACGAGATTTCTGAATTTGTGAAAAAGCATGGCGACGGGGTCAAAGATATTGCCCTGCAAGTCAGCGATGTTGACAAGGCATTTTCGGAAGCGACTTCACGTGGTGCGATCGTCATCAAAGAACCTTTTGAAGAAAAAGATGAACACGGGGCAGTCAGGAAAGCAGTGATCGGAACCTACGGAGATACCATACACACCTTGATTGAACGCAAAAACTATGAAGGATTGTTTGCCCCCGGATTTGTTGCCTGTGACCTGGAGATTCCTTCAGAATCGACAGGTCTGGTAGCCATTGATCACATTGTGGGCAATGTTGAGCGGATGGATGAATGGGTTTCTTATTATGAAAAGGTGATGGGCTTTAAACAAATGATCCATTTTGATGACGAAGATATCAGCACGGAATATTCCGCTTTAATGTCCAAAGTGATGCACAACGGAAAAGGACGGGTCAAATTCCCGATCAATGAACCGGCGGAAGGAAAGCGGAAATCTCAAATACAGGAGTATTTGGAGTTCTACCGGGGAGCCGGGGTGCAACACATCGCCCTCCTCACCAATGACATTGTGAAAACAGTAGAAGCATTAAAGGCAAATGGTGTACCATTTCTCTCAACCCCCGAAACTTACTATGAAGAGTTGAAAGCAAGAGTCGGGAACATTGATGAAAAGGCGGAAGACTTAAAGCGGCTCAGTATTCTGGTTGACCGCGACGATGAGGGGTATCTCTTGCAGATTTTTACAAATCCGCTGGTCGATCGGCCCACTCTGTTTATTGAAATTATCCAGCGCAAGGGAGCCAGAGGTTTTGGGGAAGGGAATTTTAAGGCCCTTTTTGAGGCTATCGAACGGGAGCAAGAGCGCAGGGGCAACCTCTAAACAGACGGGGGGTAAAAACCGGTCTCATCGTGGAAGACGATTTGTTTGCCCCGTTTTCCAGCCGGGGGCAGACCCCAAAAAAAGATCAAAGAGTGGGAAGGAAGGGAACCACTAAAAACCGATCCGGAATCCTGTCATATTTTTACTGCAGTTGGGTCATCCTATTCAGGAACAACTGATTCTAACTGCAGGGGTGAATCGACAGATGAAGCGTCGGTTTTTTTCTTTTAGTATGAGTTTTGTCCTGGTCATGATGGCTTTGGTTAGTACCTTGGCAAATCTGCCGCCGGAGAGACAGCTTTCCGGAGAAGCTCCCGTCCGGCATAAAGCAACAGCTCCATCGGCAACGGCGGCAGCAGACCGGCCGATCTACAAAATAGAGGCCACATATGACCATCATAAAGATGAAGTGACCGGACATATGTCTGTTTCGCTTCCGAAAACGAGATCGGAGCCACAGACGGAGGTTTATTTTCATCTTTATCCCAACGCCTTTCACAAATGGAAATACGGGAAAGAGTCAAAGCCAAGCCGTCCCGGTTATATTCAAGTATCCCATGTAAAAGTAAACGGGACTCCGGTCAAGGCAAAGATCCGGGACACCATTATGAAAGTAAGGCTGCCCGAGCCTCTTCCGATTGGCAAATCTGCTAAAATTGAAATGGATTATCGCCTTCGCCTTCCATACGGAGGCACCCGCTTAAACGTTTATAAAAATACGGCTTTCCTTGCACAGTGGTATCCGATATTAGCCGTGAAGGATCAAGAGGGATGGCATTTAGAACCCTATACGACCACTGGTGACCCGTTCTATACCCAAATGTCCGACTTTGAAGTAACCTTTCGCGTCCCGCAAGGATACCGAATTATCTCTACCGGTTATGACCGGGCAAAGGATTATCGTTCCCCGGTTACGATCAAACAAGAAAATGTACGTGATTTTGTTGCGGTGTTAACCAGAGATTACAAGGTGCTGAAAGGAAAGGCAGGGGATACAGAGGTAAATCTCTGGTATCTCAAGGGAATGGAAGGTGTGTCTCAGATTCTTCGCGATGCCGCTGTTTCAGGAATGAATTTCTACAGCGAAAAGTTCGGGAAATATCCGTACAAGGAAGTTGATGTCGTTCTGGGTGAAACCGGATACGGGATCGCCGGTATGGAGTATCCCGGCCTGGTGACTTCAATTCCAAGAGTTCCGACAAGAAAAGGGCACAGCCCGGCCATAAACGTTGTTGTCCATGAGTTGGCACACCAATGGTGGTACGGTGTTGTGGGAAATAATCAGGTGAAAGAGCCCTGGCTGGATGAGGGATTAACCACTTTCTCCGAGTTTCTTTACATGCAGGAGAAAATGAAAGAAGATGAAAAAGATCTTCTGAACAGGGCCACTGTGCGAACCAACGAAATCCACAAAGCAGTCGGAGTTACATCTGCCGATTCACTTTATGATTATCCGGACTCCGTCTATGGATTAATGGTGTATATTCGCCCGGCGGCGATGATGTTTAACTTGATGGATGAGATCGGTAAAGATAAAGTAATCCGGATTCTGCATACCTATTACGATAAATTTCAATACCGGACGGCAACAACCCGTGATTTTATTCGTGTCGCGAATGAAGTTGCCGGCAAAGATTTAACTCCTTTCTTTCAGGAGTGGTTGTATTTTAAAGAAAAAAACAAAAAGGGATAGGCTAAAGATCCGGCAGGCCCATGCTTGCCGGGTTTGCCCTGTTTACCAGTTATGCCGTTTGCATCCGAAAGGCCTCCGGAATGAGATTGTTTTACTGTTTTGGAGGAATGCTCACCGAGCATTTGTGAGTGATGCTATAATAGAAAGGCGCAGGAACAGGGAAGGGACGATTGGCAGACGATGAAACGGGAGTTTCTGAATGATGATTGGCAGATTTCATATCGTTTACAAACGATTGCAGATTTTATACCCGATCAGATGCGTGTGGCTGATATCGGCGGAGATCATGCTTTTTTGTTACTGCATCTGGCCAAACAAGGGCGTTTGCGCCGGGGAATTGTGGGGGAGATAAATCCTGGCCCCTTTGAAAACGCACAGCACCGTGTTTCCATGATGGGGTATTCACCGTTGATTGAAGTCAGGCTTGGTGACGGGTTATCTGTTGTGGACCAGGATGAGATAGATGTTGTCGTTATAGCTGGAATGGGCGGGGCGTTGATTTCACAAATCTTAGAGGAGGGAAAAGAAAAGCTCTCCCATATCAAACGGTTGGTGCTACAGCCCAATGTCGGCGGCAGACGGGTTCGCACTTGGCTAAATGAAAACCATTTCCAAATCATTGAAGAGACGATTGTAGAAGAGGCCGGGATTTTTTATGAGGTGATCGCAGCCGAACCAGGCGAGGGACAGCATCTCTACCGGCATCCGAAACTGACTGCCGGACAACTGTTGGAGCTCGGTCCGATTTTATGGCGAAAGAAGCACCCGCTTCTCAAGAAAAAGCTGTTGGAAGATTGGCGTGCCAAACAAAAAATTTTGCGGCAACTGGAAAATGGAAGGTCGGAAGAAGCACGGAGAAGAAAAGAGGAATTGGAACAGGAAATGAAAGAATGGGAGAAGGTGATGACATGGCTGTCCGCGGAGCAGAATTGATCCAGTGTATAGATACATACGCTCCCCCGTCCTTAGCCATTGAAAATGATCGTATCGGCTTGCAGATTGGTGAACCCAATACGATTGTAACAGGAGTGCTTGTCACCCTGGATGTGACTGAGGCGGTGGTCGATGAGGCGATTCAGAAGGGAGCCAATTGGATTGTTGCCCACCATGCGGTCATTTATCAGCCGTTAAAATCCATTCGCACCGATCAACCGGCAGGGCGAATGATTGCAAAAATGCTTCGTCACGGGATCAATGTCTATATTGCGCATACCAACCTGGATGCGGCTGATGACGGAGTGAATGATGTGCTGGCGGAAAAACTTCAGTTAAAAGAGACAAAAGTCCTGATCCCCTATGGGGAAGAAAAACTGAAAAAACTGGTTGTTTTTGTACCTGAAGACCATCATGACAAACTGCTTCAGGCACTCGGAGAAGCCGGTGCCGGCTGGATCGGGAATTACAGCCACTGTACATTTAACACCCCGGGTGTGGGAACTTTTTTGCCCACAGAAGGAACCAATCCTTTTATCGGCAAACAGGGGCAGCTTGAGAAAGTGAAAGAGATTCGCCTGGAAACGGTTGTGCCTGAGAGGATCGAGCGGCAAGTCATTGATGCGATGTTGAATGCACATCCGTATGAAGAAGTGGCTTATGATGTATATCCTCTGGAGATCAAAGGAAAAGATTTAGGGTTCGGTCGGGTGGGCCGATTGGAACAACCTGTGTCATTAGGGGAGTTTGCCCGACATGTAAAACAAGCGTACCAGCTTGAAGGATTGCGGATCACAGGGGATCTGCAACAAAAGGTCCAATCTGTTGCCGTTTTGGGTGGCTCCGGCGGCAGATACTTCATGGATGCGAAACGTGCGGGAGCTGATGTTTACATTACGGGTGATATTGACTATCATGTGGCCCAGGATGCATTGGCCCACGGCTTACATGTGATTGACCCGGGCCATCATGTGGAGCATCTTGTGGTGGAACGCGTTTGTCAGGTCCTCATGCAAAAGTTGGAGAAAGCAGTGCCGATCTATGCATCCCGGGTTAATACTAATCCATTTCGCTTTTTTTGAATAAAAAAATAGGATTAGAGTGATACTAAAGCTGTATTTTCCGATAATTACCTGTTGATATAAACCGTTTCGTTTGTTAAAATTACCTCTGTTGCGGAGGAAAGTAAACAAGGCAATCGCCGGTGGTGTACCGCAAGGTCCCACGGGAGGAAAGTCCGAGCTCCATAGGGCAGGGTGCCGGCTAACGGCCGGTGGGGGCGACCCTAAGGCTAGTGCCACAGAAATGTAGACCGCCGATGGAGGCTGTGCCTCACAGGCAAGGATGCAACGGTGCGGTAAGAGCGCACCAGCAGCATGGAGACATGCTGGCTAGGTAAACCCCACCCGGAGCAAGACCTGATAGGAGATCCGCACATTTGTGCAGCTGTTGCCCGCAGCGATCTCGGGTAGGTCGCTTGAGCCGTGTAGCAATACACGGCCTAGACAGATGATTGCCACTCCAAGGGGTGGAAGACGAACAAGCCGTCGCTTGTACCACTCGGAGTACAGAACTCGGCTTATTGTTTGCTTTCCTGGAGAGCTTGTTTTCTATAAGACGCTGATCCGGCGTCTTTTTTACTTAGATCAAGCGCATTGCTTTTTACATACTTTAAAAGAACAGCTTCAACGATGATGTCTGCTTTTAAATATCGGAATGTTGGGCCATTTTATGGAGTTATAGAGTGTATTGGATGAATGGAGCCTTTTTGTACAGATATATGACATTGTCTCCCTGTTCTTGGTATACTGGATGTAACACAATGTTCACAAAGAGTTTTAAATCCTGTCACATTCAGTTGTTCAAAAGGGAGAGACTGATCATGAGCGTATTTATGGTTTATTTATTTGTAGCCAGCGCGACACCGTTGTTCTTATGGACGGAGAGAAGAAGGCTGGCTCTTTTGCATCTTCCGTTTATTGTTGCGATGTGGGTATATTTTATCCTTTATGTGACCACTGAATTAAGTGTATGGTCTCATCTTTTATTTGGCATCATCTTTATAGGCAATATTATTTTTGCACATGTTGCAGCATTTTTAATTTTTGCTTCTCCGGTTTTAGAACGTCGGCACAGGAAGATCTGATCAGGTAAGAGGGGAACAGGATGTCCCGAAAACGGAAGTACACGTTTTGGGACATCCGTATGGGGAAGGTTCTTTTTTACTTCTTATTGATGGTTTTCCAGTCGGGCGGGCGATTCAGAGTGCATTTCATGTGTTTTCTGTTTTCCGTCATGTGCTGCGTGTCCTGAGGACATGACCCAAATGGACCCGGCAACGATGGTTATCGCAATAAAAGCCGCATAAAGCATCGTCCCTGTTTGAATCTTTCCGCTGTTGCCCTCTGTTAAGTGCATAAACATAAGCAGTTGCAATACAGCTTGAAAAATAGCGAGGATGACGATCATAACCAGAATGGATTTTAAAGAAAGGCCGGATTGGAAGGCCACCCATAGTGCCATCAACGTCAGTACAATGGAAAGCACAAAACCAATGAGATGTTTCCACGGAAAATGGTTATGTGCCGGTGATGGACTCTGTTTGTGATTATCCATGGTTCATCACCATCCCTATCAAATACACACCTGTAAAAATGAAAATCCATATCACATCCAGGAAGTGCCAGTACAAGCTTGAAATAAACACTTTACTGGAAGTGGCTGCGGTCAGACCCCGTTGCTTTAACTGAATCATAATTAAAATGATCCAACCGAGACCAAATGTTACGTGGGCACCGTGTGTACCCGTCAGGACAAAGAATGAAGACCAGAAAGCGCTCGTGGATAACGTGACGCCTTCATGGATGTAATGAACAAATTCGTTTATTTCAAACGCTAAAAATCCTGCTCCCAATAACAGAGTTACGGTCAGCCAGACATACAGCCCTTTCAGATTCAAGCGGCGCATTTCATGAATTGCCAGTCCGCATGTGAAACTGCTCATCAGCAGAAAAAGGGTCATTATCAACACGCCTTTAACTTCAAAAAGCTCACCCGGCAAAGGGCCGCCCGCGGTTCGGTCCATCAGGACAAAATAAGTTGCAAACAGCGTAGAGAATAAAGCGATTTCCGCCCCGAGAAAGATCCAGAAGCCGAGAATGTTCAATCTTCCCGTTTCAGATTGATATTCTAAAGGCGTGTCAGGATTTGCGTGTTGCTGATGGTGCTTATACGCCTGTTCCAACTTTCCCGCCTCCTTTTATACAGATAGTTGTTCTGTTTTTTTAATCTCCTCGACGCTGACATAATAACCGTCATCGTAATCGAAGGAACGGAGAACCATACACAGCAGGGCACCGATGGCACCGCCAATGGCCAGCCACCACCACTCAAATACCAGGCCAAAACCGCTGATGAAGAGGAAAACAGACATGACAAACGGCCGGCCGGAATTCCTTGGCATATGAATCGGTTTAACAATTTCATTGTTTGATGGTTTATTCTGCTGTTTTATCCTCCAGAACGCATCTAAACCCGTTACTTCGGGGATTTTTGCAAAGTTGTAATGAGGGGGAATCGCCGTTGGAGTAGACCATTCCAGAGTGCGTCCATTCCAGGCATCTCCTGTTTGTTCACGTTTTGCATAGCGAAAGCTATAGTACATGTTGTATACGAGAAGAAAGAAACCGATCCCCATCAAGAATGCGCCGGCAGTGGCAACTGCGTTTAGACCAAACCAGCCGTCAGCAGCATCATAGGTGTATATCCGTCTCGGCATCCCGTCCAATCCCAGGAAGTACATGGGGAAGAAGCAGATGTTGAAACCGATCATGAACAGCCAGAAACACCATTTTCCAATCCGTTCATTCAGCTTGTGGCCGACCATTTTCGGATACCAGAAATGTAAGCCTGCAAAACAGCCGAATACCGTTCCGGCAATCAATACATAATGAAAGTGGGAAACCAGGAAATAGGTATTGTGATATTGATAATCAGCAGCCCCCATGGCCAGCATCACACCTGTCACGCCACCGATGACAAAGTTAACCATAAACCCGAGTGACCAGAGCATCGGTGTTGTAACCTCGATTTTTCCTTTATACATCGTAAACAGCCAGTTGAATATTTTAACACCTGTCGGAATGCCGATTGCCATTGTTGTGATAGAGAAGAAGGAATTAACCGCCGCTCCTGACCCCATTGTGAAGAAGTGGTGAACCCAGACAACAAAGCTGAGTCCGGCTATAACAACCATCGAATAAACCATGGCTTTATATCCAAACAGCGTTTTCCGGGAAAACGTACTGATAATTTCGGAGAACATCCCGAATGCGGGCAAGATGACAATATAAACTTCCGGGTGTCCCCAAAGCCAGAATAAATTCGCCCACAGCATGTCCATGCCGCCGCCGCTCAGTGTAAAGAAATGGCTGCCAAAAAGACGGTCAAAGGTCATCAGTGCCAAGGCGACTGTTAAAATTGGGAAGGCGAAAATAATGATGACACACGTAATCAATGTGGACCACGTAAACATCGGCATACGAAGCAAAGTCATGCCGGGAGCACGCATTTTAAGAATCGTGACCAGAAAGTTAATCCCTGTGAGCAATGTTCCGATCCCGGAAATTTGCAATCCGAGAAGATAATAGTTTTGGCCGGGTCCGGGACTCATCTCATTGCCGGCAAGGGGCATATAACTGGTCCAGCCGGCTGACGGAGAACCGCCAATGACGAATGAAATATTGAATAACATCGCTCCGAAAAAAAATGTCCAGAAACTGACGGCGTTCAAATACGGATAGGCAACGTCACGCGCCCCGATTTGCAGTGGAATCACAACGTTCATCAAACCGATTAAAAACGGCATGGCCATGAAGATAATCATAATGGTGCCGTGAGTCGTAAAAATTTCATTATAATGTTGTGCACTCAAAAAACCGGCACCCGGCACGGCTAACTGAGTCCTCATCAGAAGGGCGTCTACCCCGCCTCGGAACAGCATCAAAACGGCAGAAATGATGTACATAGTCCCGATTTTTTTATGATCAACAGTGGTAAGCCACTCATTCCACAACCATTTCCACTTTTTAAAATATGTCAGGACAAAAATAATCCCAAGTACAGTTAAGATAATGGAAACACCCGCACCTGCAATCAGCGGGTCTCCGGTGACAAAAAATTGGTCCCACTTCATTTGCCAGCCCACCTCTCTGAATGCGAATGGGAATGTTTATGAGGATTTTCTTTCGGTGTTTCCGGGGAATCCTCCAGCTGATTTCGCACCCTGAGCGCATATTCAGGGTCCTTTGCATGATCAACCCATTCTAAATGCGTGGAAGAAAAACTCATTTCCTGCGAATGACCTTCCTGCATGAAATCATCATATCGAGCTTTCGTAAGTTTCGGAGCCTTGCTTTGCGTTTCTTTAATCCATTGGTTAAAGTCTTCTTCTGTCTGTGCTTTAACTGTAAACTCCTGTTTTGCAAATCCTCTCCCGTTAAAGTTTGAATTTCTTCCTTCATACGTTCCGATATGGTCTGCCTGTAAGTAAAGCTGGGTTTCCATACCGGCCATCGCATACTTTTGTCCGCCCAGGGAGGGAATCCAAAAGGAAGACATCGAATCAGCTGATGTTAATTTAAACAGAACCGGACGACCTTTCGGAATATTTATATAATTGACAGTTTCGATGTTTTGTTCCGGATAACTGAAAATCCATTTCCAATTTACCGAGGTCGCGTGAATGACTAACGGCTTTTTATGAGCCGTTTCTTTCGGAGGCTGTTCCAGTGCATAAATCGTTTTCACAGTTGGAACGGCCAGTGCGATCACGATGAGAACCGGAATAAGTGTCCAGACAATCTCCAAAATCTTGCTGCCTTCCTGCTGGGGGTTATATCCTTTATGATTCTTACGCTCCCGATATTTCACAAGAATCCATGTAAACAACACATAGACGACAGCAATAATTAGGAGCATGAACCCAATCGACCAAAGAATTAAGTCTTTTTGTTGTTCCGCTACCGGTCCTTTTGGATCAAGAACTGTCAATCTGCTGCACCCGCCTGACAGAAAGACGGATATCATGATAAATCCTAACCTTAAAAACGGTTTGATCCGCTTAGTCACGGGCCCCACCTCTCTTCTGAACCGAAATCTGAAGCATTTTCCTCATCATAGCAGAGTGCAGACGTGAAATTATGTGGTTTTGAAAGACTTCATTATGTTTTCATGAAATGATTAACACTTGATCACAAATTTGACCAAAAAATAATACAATATTGTATAATATTTCCAAATAGATATTGGATTGTTCTCTCCTGCCAAATGCCAGTCTGTAATGCCGGATGGCTTTCTTGAGCAGTTTTTTCATTCAAGGTCTTTACACTGACTAAAGTTTGTACTACAATGGGACCGATTTCATGAAACCGATTCCATAAATTCCGTTACCGGAAGGTTGTTAGGCAAATGGCAAAGAGTATCAGAAAAAAACTGACAGAACGAGTAACAATTACAGATGTGGCACATACCGCGGGGGTTTCAAAAACAACGGTCTCCCGGTATTTAAGCGGGCAATATCACATCTTATCAGAAAATGCCCGTAACCGGATTCAAGAAGCAATCCGGGAGCTAAACTATCGGCCCAACCAGATGGCCCGGGGGTTGAAACAGGATCGCAGCTATTTGATTGGCATGGTAATCGCCGATATCACAAATCCTTTTTCAACCGCTATACTGCGAGGGGCGGAAGATGTATGCAAGCAGCGGGGTTACAGTATCATGGTTTGCAATACTGATAACGACCCGGCCAAAGAGCGGGAATATATCTTTATGCTTCAGTCACGCCGGATTGATGGCTTACTGATCAATACAACCGGACGAAATAATCAGTTTCTGCGCCAGTTGGCTGAAGAACATACAGCCATCGTCCTTGTTGACCGGAAAGTCCCGGAATTGGGACTGGATACGGTCGGTGTCGATAACGAACTGTCAACCAAAGAGGCGATCCGGTTTATGATAAACCGGGGATACGAGCAAATCGCCTTTTTCACCGAACCTCTAGAAGGAGTCAGTACCCGTCAGGAAAGGGCTAATGCCTTTAAAGACATACTTATTCAATATGGTTTCCCCGTGGCTGATTTGTATGAAGCAGATCTGCAACAGGCGGAGCCGTTATTGAAACAGCTGGAACGTTTTTTGGAGAGTTCCCGGGAAGGCAAACGGGCAATATTTGCTGCCAATGGGGTTATTCTGCTCAAATTGATTCATGCTCTAAAACATAAAGGGCTGCGTATTCCCGATGATGTTGCGATCGCCGGATTTGATGAGATGGAGTGGACTGATCTCATCGGGCCGGGTATTACGACGGTTTCCCAGCCAACCTATCAAATTGGGGTGACTGCGATGGAACGAATTTTTCGCCGCCTTGAAGGTGATCACTCTCCTTCGCAAAATATTGCTTTTGCCGGGAAGTTAATCATCAGAGGCTCTACACCTTCTGTGAAAGGTCTGTAATTCTTCTTATCTTGTTTTATCCGGTCCATTTGATTTACTGATGGTATCGGTTTCATTTTTAATAAAATAAGTGCTTTGCCTTCACAAATAGAGTCTTGTAAAACTGATTTCATTTTGTAGCTTAGCTATCGGGATGGAATTGAAGAAGGGAGATCGTAAATGAAATCATTAGATATTGTTACTTTTGGCGAAGCAATGGCCTTATTTATTGCGGATCAAATCGGCGAGCTGCATCAGGTGGAGCATTTTACACGAAATCTGGCAGGGGCTGAGACGAACGTTGCCATCGGACTGTCACGCCTTGGTTATCAAGTCGGGTGGGTAAGTAAGGTCGGAAATGATCCATTTGGCAAATATATCGTTGAAACCTTAAAAAATGAACAAGTGGATACATCACAGGTATCAGTTGATGCCAACCATCCCACCGGCTTTCAGCTCAAGTCAAAAGTGGTCACAGGTGATCCTCAAGTGCAGTATTTTCGCAAAGGATCGGCGGCCAGCCATATCAGTACCGGGGATTTTTCAGCCCCCTATTTTACTGCGGCACGCCACATGCATATGACAGGAATTCCGCCTGCGCTCTCCCGGACCGCATGTGCGTTTGCCCAACATGCACTCTCCGTGATGAAAGCAGCCGGAAAAACTATTTCTTTTGACCCCAATTTGCGCCCGCAGTTGTGGAGCAGCCGGGAAGAAATGATTCGTATCATTCAATCACTTGCCGTCCAGGCTGACTGGGTATTGCCCGGTATATCAGAAGGCGAAATTTTAACCGGATATTCACAGCCAAGGGATATTGCCGCCTTTTTCCTTGATAAGGGAGTGAAGCTTGTCGCCATTAAGCTGGGCCCTCAGGGAGCTTATTTCCGAACGGCTGATGAAGAACAAGAGGTTGCAGGATATCCGGTGGAAAAAGTGATTGATACAGTCGGGGCCGGAGACGGTTTCGCGGTTGGTCTGATTAGCGGAATGATGGATGGATTATCGACCGCGGAAGCCGTATTGCGTGGAAACGCGATTGGCGCTTTGGCCGTGATGTCCCCCGGTGATATGGATGGCCTTCCAACCAGGGACAGATTAACTGAATTTATGCGCCAATGCCGTAAAAACGACCAAGAATCATGAAAGGTGAAAACTCTATGAAAATACAACTTGCTCTCGACCGGTTCACGATTGAACAAGCGATTGCCATCACCAAACGGGTTTATCCGTATATTGATTGGATTGAAGTGGGAACTTCCCTGATCAAAGAGTTTGGCATGGAAAGTGTCAGGGCTTTGCGTAAGGAGTTTCCGGGCAAAACGATTGTTGCCGATATAAAAACATTTGACAATGCCGCATATGAATTTGAAATGTGTTATGCTGCGGGAGCCGATGTTGCGACTGTTATGGGAGCCTCTCCCGTCGTCACCATTGAAACATGTATGAATGTGGCTGTGAAACACGGGAAGCAGGTAATGATTGATCTGCTGAACACTTCAGATGATCAGTTGGAAAAATTAACTGTATACCGCGAGGCGATCTTTTGTGCGCATGTGAGTAAAGATCAGCAAGAAATCACCGGGCAAAAACAAGGCTTGGCAGGCATTCATTTGCCCGGCTCCCGGTTCCGGGATACAAACCGGAAAGTGGCCCTGGCGGGGGGAATTAACGCTGAATCTCTGCCATCTCTGGCAAAGGTTCAGCCGTCTGTTGTGATTATTGGGTCTGCAATTACAAAGGCTCAGGACCCCGTTCTGGCTGCCCGTACGATCAAAGCGTTGACTACATCGGCAGAAGGGGGAACTTCGGTATGAGTGATATTACTACCATCATGAATGAGATCGATACGGTTCTGAGTAAGCTGAAAAAGGAAGCGATCGCGGAGTTCACCTCTGTCCTTCAATCGGGAAAAAGGATTTTTGTTTCAGGTGAAGGCCGCTCAGGATTGATGGCGAAATCTTTTGCGATGCGCCTGATGCATCTGGGTGCAAATGTATTTGTGGTTGGCGAGACCATTACTCCGGCTCTGGAAAAAGGGGATGTTCTGGTTTCCGTTTCAGGCTCGGGAACAACCCAGAGTGTTTTGTTGGTTGCCAGAAAAGCCCGGGAACTCGGCTGTCCTGTCGTTGCTGTCACCACAAATCCTGAATCGGAGCTGGCCGGTTTGGCAACTTATACGCTGCATGTTCCTGCGGCAACCAAATATCGCCGCACAGGGGAACAGGCAAGTGTACAGCCTCTCGGGTCCCTGTTTGACCAGTGCACCCACATTTTGTTTGATGCGGTATGTTTACACTATGCGTCCTTAAACACGGTTGATCATGACTCCGCTTTTAAAAAGCACTCCAACTTGGAGTGAACCTCTCGCCATTGAAATGGCGAACTTCTCGTTTCATCTGGTGTAGCCACCCACTACCATTCGAAGGCGCGTTCCATGCCCTAAGCAAGGTTTAATTCCAGTTGACCGGGTCGTTCGGGAATGTAACCCTTTGCTTTTTTTAGGATATTCCGTGCTGCGTTCACATCCCGGTCTGCGGTATATCCGCAAGAGCAACGATGGATGCGTTCTCCTAGTTTTTTTCTTCACGATCTCCCCACATTTCGAGCAAGCCTGTGATGTGTTTCAGGGGTCCACCCATTCTACTTTCTTACCAGCGTATTCTTTAAACTCCGGACATTCTTTTTTGACGGAAGGAAGCTCGGTGGCTTGTAAGTGCAATTCCATGATATTTATAAGCGCTCTTTCTTTGCTCTAGCATACAGTTATACAGCCAGCGGCACATGAAAAAAAGAGTCCATTCTGATCTTCTTGATCTGCTCAGGGGTGGGATTCAGCTTAAACTTGTACGCCTTCCTCATAGGGCCTCACTCCTTTATTTGGTATTCAATTCCTGGTGATCAGAGGTTCTTTTTGCAATGATCCTCTCCCACCGTACCGGACCATCTACTACTTCTCGCATTAGCAATCCGTAGGATACGTTGTACTCTATAGGTCCTATTTACGGTCTTGCAGGAATCATTTTACGTGGTGACTGCTGCTCCTCACCACACCCCCAAATGACTCAGTGATCAAGGTACACATGTTCGCATGATGAATTTCGACACGTATTGCTTTTTTCCTTCTTTTAGGAAAAGAGTTTGTTCTAAGTATCCCCAGAAGGGGATACCAAACAAAGCCCAATTCATCTCACGCTTGTAGAAGCGGGAGACTTCTTGCGCAAGTATGTTAAATTGTGTTGCCAATAGCCACCTTGATACAAACTTTTCCTGTGAACAGGCGGAAATGTATTGACACGGAATCATTTTCGTAATAATATATTTGTACGAAACAAATTATTTTCACGGAGTGAAGATAATGCCAGATATTTTAGAAACATATGTGGTTGAGTTGCCGGAACAAGCAACAGCTTTATTGAATCCTCTGCGCGGGGAGATTGTTTCCCATCTGGTGGAACCTGCGTCGGCAGCTGAGGTGGCCCGCTTGATGAATGAGGCGCCACAGCGGATTAATTACCATTTGAAAACGCTGGAAAAAGTAGGGTTAGTCCGCAAGGTGGGCACTCGCCAGGTTAAAAATTTGGTTGAAGTTTTATATCAATCAGTCGCCCGTTCTTTTCTGCTGGCCGATACTTTGGGACTCAGTCCACATGCCTTGCAGCAACTGAAGGACCAGAGCTCGCTTGCCCACCTTATTCATGCGACAGAGCGTATCAAAAAGGATACTCTTCAATTGATGGAACAGTCGGATCAAGATGAGAAAATCCCCAGCGCTACCTTGCAAACGCAAATTTTCTTGAGGAATGAAGAGGAGCGCCAGGAATTTGTACAGGAATATGTAGACCTGTTGAAGAAGTTGGCGGCTAAATATCAGCCTGCTCATCAGTCGAAGACGGCTTACCAGGTGGTGTTAGCCGTATATCCGAAACCCGGAAAGGAAGAGAGCTATGAGCCAAAAAAGTAAATGTCCGGTGGTCTCTTTGACGGCCTCAAGAGAAGCTTCGTATCAGAAAACAGATCAAAAATCGTCTCATGTGATCCCTTTTAAGCGAAAAGGTGACAGTAAAACGGAACCTTTGATTTCCACCTGGACACTGGAGCCAAAAAAAGGAAGCTTGCCGTTGAAAATCACGCAGGTTTCTTCAGGATTTGGTAAGGTTCACCAGTCCGGTACCGGCCCGAAATGTTCTCTTGCTGCCTGAGAAGATCGTTTTCAAGGAAAAACACTTGTTTTCCGGAGTGTAAAGCAAACCATCACACTTGAAAGCGCGTGAAGCATGATGGAGGGAGGATAAACAAATGAACTTAATTCCCACCGTACTGGAACAGACTGACCGTGGTGAACGCGCCTATGATATTTATTCCCGGCTGCTGAAAGAACGGATCATTTTTCTCGGGGGATCTATTGATGATGCGATCGCCAACTCGGTCGTAGCCCAACTATTATTTCTTGCTTCAGAGAATGCTGAGAAGGATATACATCTCTATATCAACTCTCCGGGGGGATCGACGACTGCGGCGATGGCGATGTACGATACTATGCAACACATTCGCCCCGATGTTTCCACTATATGCATCGGGATGGCTGCCTCGGCGGGAGCTTTGTTGCTCGCATCAGGTGCGCCGGGGAAGCGAATGGCACTTGCCAATGCCGAAGTGATGATCCACCAGCCGTGGGGAGGGGCACAAGGGCAAGCATCCGATATTCATATTCAAACGAAACAAATCTTAAAAACAAGGGATATGATTAACCGTATCCTGGCCGAACGATCAGGCCAGCCTTTGAAGAAAGTGGAAAAGGATACAGACCGTGATTTCTACCTGTCTGCGCAAGAAGCGAAAGAGTATGGCCTGATTGACAAGGTGATCTGATTTTGGTTTTCACCTCACAAATAATGGGTGATTGCATAATTAAGGATAGGACAAGAAAAAATATCAACTGATAAAGCAAATGAAACAGCAAAGGTTGAGGATGGATGAATCCTGATTTCTTTTCCTATGACGCTTATCTGGAACGGTATAAAATGTTTTACAATGAAGAGGGAGATGGCCGCCCGTCCATTTTAAGCGAAGAACAATTTAAAGGACGGCTATTGCTTAAAGAATGTTACCAGGCGTATGAAGATTTAGTACAGACAGGTCAGATCGACCGGGCTTCCAATTACTACAGCCAGGTGATAAACAAATTGGAGAACGAGTTGGCGATGGCTGATGCTTCCGACAATCTCCACATACAGATGTTTGAATATTAAAGGAAACCCTCAGATTCCTCACTGCGATTTGGATCTGAGGGTTTGTTCGTGGAGCAGCAAAATCCCCCTGTATGCACAGGGGCATCAATTTATCGCTGATCGTTGGCCACTTGAGTCAGTTCTGAAGCAAATGAACTGATATCAAAGAAGTATGCACCCGTACCGCTGTAAGAATAGGCGCGAAGTTTATATTGTCCTGTTTGGGTCGGACTAAAGGTGATTGTCTCCTGTCTCTTCGTTCCTTCAGATTTGCCGACCTGATTACCGCTGGGATCATACAGATAAATATCAAAATCCGGAGAAGAGGAGAACCAGGAACCGGTCCAATCGGGCATGATAAAGGTGACGGCAATGGGAGCCTGGGTTGAATCAACCTGGAACGTCCATTCATCCTTATAACCGGAGGTGTTGATGGATCCCTGAGCAAAAAGGTGGTTTGGCAAGGAAGGACCTGTACCGCTAAAGTTTCCGGCTGTTTTTACGGCTTCATATCCTCTCATATTCCCTGAGCCGTAGTCAATATCTTTGCCCGTAGGACCAAAATCAATCGCAGTAGAAGCAAGAGTTGATTTTACCTGCTCAGGGGTTAGGGAAGGATTGGCATCCAGCATGAGAGCCACCGTTCCTGCGGTGAAAGGAGTAGCCATACTGGTTCCGCTATAGGTGACATATCCGTTGTTACTGTTTGCCTGGGCGGCGGTAATGTTAAAGCCGGGAGCAGCGATATCCGGTTTGATGCGGCCATCGGCAGTGGTGCCGCGGCTGGAAAAAGAAGCGAGATTAAATCCTTTTTCTCCGGGATCAGCCATCGCCCCGACTGTAAGGGCCTTGTCAGCAGCACCGGGTGAGCCGATCGTTTTCCTTGCCGGCCCGCTGTTTCCTGCTGCCACAGCAACGACGATTCCCGCATCTGACGCGCGGTTGGCCGCTTGAGAAGTGGCATCTGTTCCGTCTGAGCTTCCGGTCGTTCCCAAGCTCATATTGATCACTTTGATTCCGTAAACATCTTTGTTTGAGATGGCCCAGTCGATGCCGGCAGTTACATCGCTCATTGAACCGCTGCCATTTTGGTCAAGCACTTTGACCCCGACAAGTGCCGCCCCGGGAGCAACCCCTGTGTAGGCGGAGTTTCCGTCGCCCGACCCTGCCGCAATACCGGCAACATGCGTTCCATGCCCTTGATCATCGTACGGAGCGGAACGGTTATTGACATAATCTTTCCATCCGATGACTTTGCCGCCGTCTAAATCCACATGGGAGGCGTCGATTCCGGTATCAATCACGGCGATTACGATATCATCTTTTGAATACGAAGAGGGTTGACCGTCGCGGTCACCGGTGACCCCAAAGTCTGTTCGCGCTTTTTGCGTTCCGTACCAGGTATTTGCCGTTTGCGAGAATGCTTTGACGGGCTCGTCATATTCAATTTGTACCACATCCGTAGACTTGGATAGCTCTTCAATTTGAGCTTTCGTAAGGGTGGCTGACATGGCAGGGATATTTTTGTAAACATGACGGGGGGCAAATGTTTCGATATGTTTTTTTGCAGATTGTAAATTCACAGATTGATTGAGGGTTTTATAGGTAATAATCACAGGGATTTTGTCCGTCTTGTCCGATTTTGCAAGATGATGGTGCAAATTGCTCAGCCATTTGGATCCCTTTACTTTGTGAATCGGAGTGATCTCCTTTTCCGACACGGGGAGGGACGTTTTTTTACTCTTTGATGGCGTTTCAGCCACAGCGATGGAAGCGAATGAAAACAAAACCGCCAAAATGATCGACAGCACTCTAATTGCCCTCATGTTTTGCCTCCTTAGCAGAACAAAATATATAAATTTAGGTGAAAAACAAATTGATACATACTAACAAAACATTATCATTATTATTAATTTTTTTACAATAGTACTTTCGACCTATTTTTTCTTTGTATATTTAGAAACGAGATGGCAGAAAATATAGAAAATCAATCTCTTATGCAGGAGGAGAATTTATGCGCTTACTTCAGGAACTGACAGAAGCGAAAGGTGTATCCGGGTATGAGCAAGAAGTCCGGGACATTATGTACCGGGAGCTGAAAAAGGTAGATGCGGTTATTCAAACAGATCATTTGGGAAGCATCTTCGGAGAAAAGCAAGGGGGGAGTGCCACGCCGAGAATTATGCTTGCCGGCCATCTGGATGAAGTAGGATTTATGGTGACGGAGATTACCAAACAGGGCTATTTGCGCTTTACCCCCCTGGGAGGATGGTGGGAACAGGTATTGTTGTCCCAACGCGTTTCCATTGTGGGCGAGAATCGGGTATTTACAGGTGTGATCGGTTCAAAACCCCCGCACATTTTAACAGCTGAAGAGCGCAATAAGGTTTATCCCATGAGAGAAATGTTTATCGATGTGGGTGCCCACAGTGATGAACAGGTAAAAGAGTGGGGGATTCGCGTCGGTGATCCGGTTATTCCCATTTGTCCATTTGAGATTTTGCCGGATAACGATACCATCCTCGCCAAAGCACTGGATAACCGGGTTGGTTGTTATCTGGCGGCTGAAGTAATTAATCAGCTAAAGGTGGAAAACCATCCGAATACGATTATTGCCGGGGCAACTGTTCAGGAAGAAGTCGGTTTGCGCGGGGCCACAACCGCTCCGTATCAAGTGGACCCGGACGTTGCGTTTGCTCTTGATGTAGGTGTTGCAGAGGACGGGCCGGGAGCCGGTGGCGACAATAAAGCCAAGCTGGGGAAAGGGCCTTTGATCACATTTTTGGATGCAACCATGATCCCCAATATTAAATTGCGTAACCTTGTCATCGAGATTGCCGAAAAGAAAAACATCCCTTACCAGGTGGATACCATGATGGGCGGGGGGACGGATGCAGGCCGCTTCCATCTTTTCCGCCGCGGAGTTCCCTCCTTGGTAATCGGAGTGGCAGCCAGATATATTCACAGCCATGTCTCCATGGTAAGCAAACAGGATGTAGAGAACGCAGTCCGCTTATTGGTGGAAGTGGTGAAAGAGTTGGATGAGGAAAGGGTAAAAGGATTAACCCGGTACACATAAGTATGCTTCAACCCCAACAGCGTTCATGATAAGATGAAAGCGAATCATCACTTTTCAACTGCGGGGAGCGTGTGAATCAAGTTGAAAACATCAAGTGCTTTCATCTCTTATATGTCGTCTCAACTGGCAAATGCACCGCAAGAGTCGATCACTTCGATCGTACAAAAAGCCGGGGATATCAGCAATGTTTATCTCGTTTTTGTCGATATCCTCAAAGGTTTTTGTGAAACCGGGGCCTTATCAAGTGAACGGGTAAATGAGATGGTAGAGCCGGTCGCCCGGTTTGCCAATCAATGTTTGGATGAAGGTCTGCCAAATGAAAATCTTATTTTTTTAAATGATAACCACCCTGCTGATGCAGTGGAATTTGAGGTATTTGCCCCACATTGTATCCGGGGAACAGCTGAAGCGCAGGTTGTCGGCCCTCTCCAAGCCATACAGCAACGGCAGGGTGTCCAAACTTTCTTTAAAAATGCCACGAATGGACTTTTTGGCCGTAATGAGAACGGCCTGCGCTTTTTTGAATGGCTGGAACAGATTTTTGATAAAGGGACTTCTGTATTTATCGTGGTTGGAGATTGTACCGATCTGTGTATTTACCAGAATGCCATGGCTATTCGGCTGCTGGCCAATGAGAAGAACATCCATACCCGGGTGATTGTTCCCCAATCCCTTGTCCGGACATATGATCTTTCCGTTGAACAGGCGAATCAGTTAGGGGCTCTGGCTCATGATGCAGACCTCATGGACTTAGTCTTTTTATACCATATGAAGATGAACGGAGTCGAAATCATTTCTTCCTTTTACAAAGAGTAAGTCAGAATAAACAACTGCAGAGGCAGTCAACCGGCTTCAATGCCCGGGGGATTCTGAAAATCTCACGATTTCCCGTATCTTTTTCTCAAATTTATAGTATGATATTCTAAGAGTGTTCTGCATGTTAAGGAAAAACGGGGTTGTACCATGGAACAATCATTGATTGACTTACTACAGGAGTATGGATATCTGGGGATTTTTCTTTTTCTGGTATTAGGAATCGTCGGGCTGCCTTTGCCTGATGAGATCATGATGACCTTTATCGGGTATCTGACTTCAATCGGACAACTTAATTTGGCTCTTACTTATCTGAGTGCCCTGGCCGGTTCGGCCTGTGGAATAACAATCAGCTATATGTTGGGGACGAAGTTGGGGTATCCGTTTTTGAGAAAATACGGCAACAAGATTTTTATTACCCGTCGCCGATTGCGGATCACCCAGGTTCTTTTTCGCAAATATGGAAACTGGTTGTTATTTGTCGGCTATTTTATTCCCGGAGTCCGTCATGTCACGGCCTATCTGGCAGGCATCTCAAAGCTACCGTATTCCCGTTTTTCACTGTTTGCCTATTCAGGGGCAATGGTTTGGTGTGCAACTTTTATCGGCCTCGGCCATATTCTCGGAGCAAACTGGGAAACTGTGTTTGAAGTGATGCACAAATATGGTGCCCGGCTCTTACTGATTGCACTGCCGATTATCGGAATCGCGGTCGGTTTGTACTATTGGAATCAAAGCCAAAGCAAATCACTGGACACCAAGTGAGGAAATGATTGATCTAACACTGCCATCATCTTTTGTTCGGGATGATGGTTTTTTACGTAAAAGCTGTTTTGGAAAACAGCCTTCTGTGCCGGCAATATGATTGCAGAGCGGATCATGTTGTCTTGCAGATCAATCAAAGGGGGGATTTTGTTTGCCTGAGGTGACGATCCGACTGGGGACAGAAACCTATCAGATGGAAGTTCCCATGGGAGCTAACCTGCTTTTGGAAGCAGTTTCAAGGTCCATCCCTTTACCCTTTCATTGTACCACCGGAAAATGTGGCACCTGTCAAATGCGGGTGATTAAAGGGCAAGAGAATTTAAGTGATTACAGTGAACAGGAGCTTTACCGTATCGACGGAGAAGCAATTTCATCCGGTTATCGCTTTGCCTGTCAAACTTATGTCTATGGAGATGTTACCATTGAAGCTGTACCCTAGACGATCATGTTTGCTGAGGGATGGGCTGCTCCCAAGATGAGAAGACGAGTTGGTTGACGGATCAGAAACAAGCTTGCTACAATAAAATAGACAATTACATACTTGTCGGACCACTGGGGGTGCACCAAAGGTGCTGAGAGGAACTTTGTTCCAACCCTTTGAACTTGAACTGGATGATACCAGCGGAAGGAATGTGGGGAATGGTTGAATGATGAAATCGAAACGCCGATGTCCCCTGGATGTCGGTGTTTTTGTTTGGGAGGGAAACTGGTGGAGCTGCATGTGATCACCGAAGAAAACCAGCAAACAGATGACCTCCTCCGACTGTGGCCGGGACTTGTGCCATGGGTCGATTATTTTCACTTAAGATTTAAATCAAAATCACAAGATCAAGTTTTTCAAATAGCAAAAAAGATTTTGTCCCACAATCTCATTCCCCGCTCTTCTCTCATCATCAATCGCCATATGGAGGTGGCGGAACAATTGCGATGCGGCGGAGTTCATCTCCCGGAAGATACAGCCGATTGGAAAATTGATAATCATGTGGTTGCACATATCCGCCGGGGGCGGTCGGTTCATTCGTTGGAAAGTGCCATTCGGGCGGAATCAGATGGAATGGATTATATCATGGTCGGCCATATTTTCCCTTCCCGTTCCAAACCGGGCGTTCCACCGATGGGGTTGAAACGGCTGGAGAAAATTGTAGCAGCCGTGAAGATCCCGGTGATCGCTGTCGGGGGGATCGGACCAGATCAGGTGGCGGATGTCATGGGAGCAGGATGTGCAGGGATCGCCGTGATCTCAGCTGTTTACAGCCATCCGTCTCCGGAACAAGCCGTACAGCAGTTAAAAAGGAGTGGAGAAGGTGGATAAAGATGTACTCATTATCGGTGGCGGAGTGATTGGATGTTCCATCGCTTATTACCTGGCTAAAGCGGGCGTAAAAAGTATTGTCCTGGAACGTGACCGAATCGGGGCACATGCTTCCTCGGCCGCAGCCGGAATGCTGGGGGCTCAATCAGAAATGGCAGAGCCGGGTCCTTTGACGGAACTCTGCTTATCCAGCCGTTTGATGTTTCCGCGCTTACAGGAAGAATTGCGGGAAGTGACGGGGTTAGACATAGAGTTGAATCGCGCAGGCTTATTAAAAGTAGCCGTTGATGAGCAGGAAGCGGAGCACTTACAGATGAGGGGAAATTGGCAAAAAAGCTCGGGACAGACCTCTTACTGGTTAAGCCGGGAAGAATGTTTGCGCCTGGAACCCCATCTGTTTGCGCAGGCAGCAGGAGCGCTTTATTTGCCTGAAGATCACCAGGTTTCCGCGCCGCGCTTAACCCGTGCGTTTGCCCTGGCAGCGAAAAAGCTGGGAGCCACATTGATTGAAGGCTGCCAGGTTGTTGATGTAAAACAAAGAAATGGCCGAATCTCTGAAGTTGTCACCACACAGGGGAAATGGAGCCCGGAATATGTCGTTTTGGCAGCAGGAGCCTGGAGCCAATGGATTGCCCAATGGATGCAATTGGAACTTCCGGTTTTTCCGATTAAGGGTGAGTCCCTGTCGATCCTGCTGCAGCAACCATTGATTGGACGAACAATCTTTACCTCAAGCGTTTATCTTGTCCCTAAAGCTGATGGCCAGGTTATTGTCGGTGCCACTGAGAAACCTCATCAGATGGGCCCGGGAGTTGATGCCAAAGCGGTTCAAACACTGCTAGAAGCGGCCATCAGGACGGTGCCGGGACTCGCTGAAGGCCGGATCAATCGGATTTGGTCCAGTGTCCGGCCCGGTTCACAGGATGGAAACCCTTATCTGGGCAGATGTTCTGCGATTTCAAATCTCCTGGTTGCCAGCGGGCATCAGCGAAACGGTATTTTGCTCAGCCCGATTACCGGAAGTCTTATCTGCCGGCTGGTTCTGGGTGAAGAACCCGCTGTCTTACAGCCATTTCAGCCGGACCGTATCTTTTCTGGGTCAGAAGTGAAAGGAGGAGAGGAAATGTGAAGATTCAATTAAACGGGAAAGAGTATTTAGTGGCCGAAGGGGTTGTTACCATTGCCCACTTACTTGATCATCTGCGTTTGGGACAGCGGGTGCTGGTAGTGGAGCACAACCGCAAAGTACTGCAAAAAGAGGATCATCCTCAGTCGGTTCTGGGCGAGGGTGATGTAGTAGAGATTGTTCATTTTGTCGGAGGAGGTTAAATCGATCCATGCTGAAAATCGGCGCTTATGAATTTAAATCACGTTTATTTTTGGGAACGGGTAAATTTTCTTCACTTGATGTACAGAAGAAGGCAGTAGAGATTTCTGAAACAGAAGTGCTCACTTTTGCCATTCGCCGTATGGATATATATGATCCGGACCAGCCTAACTTTTTGGAGATGCTCGATTTGAAACGTTATACGTTATTGCCCAATACAGCAGGCGCAACCACAGTGGAGGAAGCTGTAAGAATTGCCCGGCTTGCACGTGCCTCCAATCTATGCGATATGATTAAAGTGGAGGTTATCGCCGATTCCAAAACGTTGCTTCCCGACCCCATTGCCACTTTGGAAGCAACACGCCTTTTGGTTGAAGAAGGATTTATAGTGTTGCCTTACACCTCAGACGATCCTGTTCTCGCCAGAAAATTGGCGGAAGCCGGAGCCCATGCCATTATGCCGGGAGGTTCCCCGATCGGTTCAGGCCAGGGGTTGCTCAATCCTGCATATTTACGGCTGATTATCGAGGAATCTCCTGTACCGGTAATTATTGATGCGGGGATTGGTTCCCCCGCTGATGTTGTTCAGGCGATGGAACTGGGAGCAGACGGGGTTCTTTTAAATACAGCCGTTTCCGGGGCGAAAGATCCGGTGAAAATGGCAGAAGCGATGAAATGGGCAGTGAGGGCCGGACGTCTTGGCTACGATGCCGGAAGAATCCCCAGAAAACCCTATGCCAGTGCGAGCAGTCCCGGCGAAGGCCTGTTCACATCATAAATAAAATCCCCCTTTTGCACAGAGCCAAAAGGGGGATTTTCTATCAGCTAAGCTTGTACGGGCCGGGCAGAAGGAGCGGCCTTGGACGCTTTTGCTTTTCGAACCCGATAACGGGAGATATTGATCAGGATCCCCAGTTCGACCAAGTTCATCATCAAAGCGGTTCCCCCGTAACTAATCAGGGGTAAGGGAACCCCGGTTACCGGGAAGAGAGCGGTAACAACGGCTAGATTAAAAATGGCTTCAACCGCCAGCAAGGTAACGATGCCAATTCCGAGCAACGTACCGAACTGATCCGGCGCTTGCAGTGAGGTAAGCACCCCGCGAACGATAAAGAAAATAAAAAGGGAAATAAGAAAGACCCCGCCAATAAAACCAAGCTCTTCTGCGATGATGGAAAAGATAAAGTCTGTGTGTGCTTCAGGCAAATAGGCATATTTCTGGATGCTGTTTCCCAATCCGGCACCGGTTAATCCACCCGGACCGATGGCAATCAGTGATTGGGTAACCTGATAACCTTCACCGGTGCGGTCGCTGAAGCCGTTGAACAGAGCAGTGATACGATCAACCCGGTAATCTCCTAAAAACAGAGCCACAACCAGGACCGGCAATCCGACCAGAGCGAGGAACAGCAAGTGCTTCACTTTTGTACCCGCACAGAACATGACGGTGATACAAGTGGTTAGAATAATGACAATGGCACTGAAGTGGGGTTGTTTCATCAGCAACAGGCAGGCGATTCCAATCACGACGAGCGGGGGGATGACCGCGCGTTTAAAATTGTCGATAATGGGTTGCTTCTTAATCATGATCGAAGCTGTATAAATAATCAAGCCAAGTTTGACATATTCAGAAGGTTGAAAAGAGAAAATCCCCAGGTCAATCCAGCGGCGGGCATTGTTTACCACTTTGCCGATTGGAGGAATCAGTACTACCAAAAGCGATACGAAACAGATAATCAGGATCAATCCCACGTATTTTCTGTAGATGGTATAGGGGATATTGGAGAAAATAAAAAACAAAACCAAGCCGGTCAGGCCATATCCCAGCTGTCTGTTAAAGAAAAAATAGGGATCTTTGAAATCGGTCAAGCCTTTATAATAGCTGGTACTGAATACCATCACCAAACCGAAGCCGAGTAATAAAAAGGTAATCAATATGATCCAAAAGTCGGGTTTATCGCGTTTCATATGTACAAACTCCTTCAGTCACATGTTTTGCGAAAAATAAAATTGTGTTAAGGTGAACGTAAGATTGATAGGAGAAATAGGGGTTTAAAAATGAAAAAAAGCCATCTGATCTGGCAGATCGATTTTCTGCTCATACTTATTCTCTTCATTCTGGCAACTATTGGCATTGTATCCATTTCCAGTGCAACCTACACTGACAACCAATCTTATGTAGAAAAACAGGCGTGGTGGTACTTATTGGGGTTTCTATTTATGTTCGCCGTTCTCCTGTTTGATTATAAAATTTTGTCTCAAGGCAGATTTCTCTACCTCTTATATGGAATCGGACTGCTTTTCTTACTGCTCGTATTTATTCCTGGTCTGGGTGTTAAAGTAAATGGTGCACAACAGTGGATTGGAGTGGGCAATTTTCAATTTCAGCCTTCAGAGATGATGAAGCTGATCCTGATTTTATTGCTGGCAAAGCTCCTGTCTGAAAAGAAGCCTTCCTCGTGGCGGGACCTGTCCGGATTGGGATTGATTTTGGGTCTGTTCGGGATTCCCTTTTTCATTATTTTATCACAGCCCGACCTGGGTACAGCGTTAGTTTTCGTAGGAATTGTTTGCAGCATGTTGCTGGTGGGGGGGCTTGATTGGAAATGGATTATGAGTGGGATTCTCCTCGTTTCCATCATCTCCGGCGGGATTCTTCTTTTATATGTGACTGATCACCCCCTATTGCAGGTGATCTTGGAAGACCATCAGATCAGCCGCATTCAAACCTTTTTAGATCCTGCCTCTGATCCTACAGGTGCGGGATATCAGTTGACACAGGCCAAAATTGCGATCGGTTCCGGGATGATGACGGGAAAAGGGCTCCATCAGGGCACACAGGCACAGGGAAATTGGATTCCCGAACCTCATAATGATTTTATTTTTGCAGTGTTTGCGGAGGAACATGGCTTTATCGGCGGAAGCTTATTGTTATGTGTCTATCTGATCTTTTTTTACCGGATGATTTTGATCGCCACCCGGTCTGATGATCGTTTTGGATCTTATATTGTTGCAGGTGTCACCGGAATGCTTGTGTTTCAAGTATTTCAAAATATTGGTATGACCCTGGGGCTTGTTCCCATTACGGGCCTGCCTTTACCCTTTGTCAGTTATGGGGGGAGTTCCCTTACTACCCAACTTATTGCTGTCGGCCTTGTGTTGAACGTGGGTATGCGTAAACAAAGTGACATGATCATTTTTCAGCGATGAAAGCCTTCTTTAGATCAAGTTTTGACAGTTTAATTCAATCTTTGAAAAGGAATAAATATAGGTGAAAAATCATTCTGGCTAAATAAGCATACATGATCATTGGATTTTGGATAGAAAGGGAGCATAAAGAATGTTTGGGTTGTTACTGTTTATACTGGGCCTGATTCTTACCCTCTGGGCTCAGTTTAGAGTCAGGTCAAATTTCCGTCGATGGTCCCGGGTCAGGTCACGATCCGGGATGACGGGGGCTGAGGTGGCAAGGCGAATTTTGGATATGAACGGATTGCATCATGTTCCCGTCGAACCGGTTCACGGAACATTGTCTGACCATTATGACCCGACGGCACCAGCTGTTCGCCTGTCGGAACCCGTTTACTCATCTTCTTCCATTTCTGCCGTTTCTGTTGCGGCGCATGAATGCGGCCATGCCTTGCAACATAAAGAGAAGTATGGAGCCCTCGTATTTCGCCATCGAATGGTTCCCGTTCTGAACTTTACTTCGGGAGTGGCTCCCTGGCTGTTGTTGGCGGGAGTCTTTATGAGGGCATCGGGCTTATTGCTGGTTGGGATTGCCTTTTTCTCCATCGCTGTTTTATTCCACCTGGTTACATTACCCGTAGAATTTAACGCAAGTTCGCGGGCAAAACGAATCATGATTCAGGAAGGGTTTGTAGCTCCGGATGAAGAGAAGGGCGTCAATCGCGTGCTTGGGGCCGCTGCCTTCACTTATGTGGCGGGAGCCCTCGTAGCCTTGCTGGAGTTGTTGCGGTTTGTTTTGATTTTCCTGGGTCAAAGAGATGATGATTAACTCAGACACACCTCGTCCGATTGTCGGGCGGGGTGTTTTTTTCTTTTCGACTAAATAGTGGAATGACAAGGGTTCAGGGGAACGGGCTACATATTTTTGCTTGATGATCAAATACTAACTGTGAATCAAATTCCTGATCCAGAGGAGGACAGATGATGAAAGTGAATCGTTTGTTAAGTGGATGGATCATCCTTACCCTTCTCTTGACTAGCGTAGGATGCGCTACCAATGACAGGCGGGATGAATCCTTGGAAAGGCCGGGTTACCGTACCACACGGGTGGGTAATGATGTAAGGAATTACGTGCGGGATGATGATGTGAGAAACAGAACCATCGCCAATCGCGGAAATGATACCAGGAATAATTATCCTTCCTACCGCATTGTAAGAGACAATGCCCGCTATAATACCTCCAACAATATGATGGCGCAAAACTTCCGTGTCGCGGATGATGTGGCTGATTCCATTACCGATTTAAACCGGGTTAAATCATCCGCAGTGGCAATCTTAGGCAGAAATGCTTATGTCGCTGTCGTGTTAAAAGGAAATGATAAATTAACAGATCAAATGAAAAAGAATATCGCCAACAGAGCCCGCGCTACAGATCCGGCCATCCGAAATGTTTATGTTTCCGCCAATCCGGAATTTGTAAAACAAATGAACCAATATGTTCAGGATTTGCGTAACGGCCGGCCCGTCAGCGGAATCATCAACAATATGGTGGATATCATTAAACGCACGTTCCCTGAGGCGAAGTAAATCAAAATAGAACGCAGACTACTGAAAAAAGGTCTGCGTTTTCTTTTTTTCATTAGTTTGAGAGAAGGGCAAATTCATATATAATAGTGAATTGAAAAGTTGAATAGGGAGTGCAGTCATCATGAAGCGATTAACACCAATGGAAATTTTTAATAAAGATTTTAAACATGTAATGAGAGGGTATGATATTGATGAAGTAAATGAATTTTTGGATTTGGTCATCAAAAGTTATGAGGATGTGTTGCAGGAGAATGAATATTTAAAAGAACAGCTTCGGGCGGCAAAGAAACAAAATACCGGACGAAATAATCGCGTTCAGGAGCAAACCGGCCAATATGACGAAATTATTAGAGAAATTCTTGCCCGTATTGATCGTTTAGAAAAAATGATGCGGAGATAGAGGTGAAGTGATGTCAGGAATGCGACGCTTTTTCAGCGGAATTACCGAAACCGGAGACCGTGCGCCCGAAGACTGGCTGCGTAGCCGATATTACCGGGGGAGATCGCTCGAAGCGGGTGATCAGCTTTTGCAATTGCCGAAACAACATCCTTCTTTTAAGTTTGTCCATTATGATAAAGAGCGCGGGGAAGTGATGTTTGAGTATAGAAATCCGCTCGGATTCACACATGATATTGTGATTACGATATATGAGATTACACCGATCCGCCTGGCTGTCGATATTCATGCAGCGATTCGCAGCAGAATGTTTGACTTTGGCTGGAATCGTAAAATCGTGGGAATCATTTATAGTTATTTGGATCAAAAGCTTACAAAAGATACCAAATCTTAAGGGAGATCTCCCATGAACAATCCATTTCAGCTGCTATTTTCCAACTGGCGAAAAAAAAGCGGGGAAGTGGGTGCCAATATAGGTTTCAGCGTCCACGAATGTTCCGCGAATGAAACCGAAGAATGGAATGCAGACACATGGTTTATTCCCGCCTCCAACAATAAACTCTGGACAACCGCTGTTGCCCTTGATCTGCTTGGTCCTGATTATCGTTGGAAAACAACCTGCGGCGTACATGAAGGAACTCTCTGGGTAAAAGGCGGCGGTGATCCTGTTTTTACATGGGATGATGTCCGGAAAGTGGCGGCAGAACTAAAAGCTAATGGTGTGACTATTCTGAATAAAACAGCATTGGATGATTCACTTTTTGTGCTGCAATCACGGGGAAGCGGATGGATGTGGGATGATTTGCAAAATGGCTTTGCGGCGCCCATCCATGCTCTTAATCTGGAAAGGAATCGCATTCCCTTTCAAGTTGACCGGACGGGTCCCAAACCTGAATTAAAAAATCCCTATCCTTTTATTGAAGCACACACTGTTTCCGAAATGCACTGGAGTGACGACGATCAATCCGATTATCTGATCCGCCGCCTGCGAGGGTCTTATCAATTTGAGGTGACGGGTAAGCTCTCCCGAACGGAACAAGAAGTGGAAATTGCTGTTCCGTCAGGTCCCCACTTTTTTGCACAGGCTTTGTCCTTTGCCTGTCAAAAGGAAGGGATCGTCGTTAATCCGAAGTCCGTGCGGGTTCGACCGGTTCCGGTCAAATGGATGGACGAGGCAAAGGTTCAGATTACACACTACTCTCCTCCGCTTCACAAGGTTCTTCAAACCGTTAACCAGGAAAGCCAAAATTTGGTTGCGGAGGTCCTTTTGCGTACTCTGGGGCTCCAAGCCGGTGGAAAGGGTTCAGTTGAAGCGGGGAAGAAGTGTGTATATCTGACCTTGCAAAAATGGGGTCTGCCGTTGCCGGGCAATTATGCGGATGGTTCAGGACTGTCGATGTATAACTTATCCTCGCCAAGAGGTATGATGCAATTATTGCGCTTTTACGCAAAGCATCGCTACTTTTCTGTTTTCCTTGACAGTTTGGCTCAATATGGAATTTCCGGCACGTTAAAAAACCGTACATTGTCTTTGCCGGCCGGATGGGATGTCAGAGCCAAGACGGGTACGGTGTATGGGGTTAAAACCTTATCGGGATATCTGTCCTATCAGGGTAAAATTTGTTTTATCTTTTCTTTGATGATCAACGGACTGCTGGAAGAGAAGCATGGAGAACAATTGCAGGATGATTTCTTGCAGTTTTTGATCGGCAGGAATGGCTAAATCATTCGCTACCCATAAAAACATTTTCATTTTGCAGGATTTCTCTTTATTATAAGCGAAAAAAGTTTGAGATAAACAAATAAGGGGGTACTAATTTGAAAAAGTTTGGGATCTTATCCATTGTCTTACTCATTGCAATTGTAAGTGGTTTAACCGGCTGTACAACGGGGGCGGACCAAACTGAGAAGACTGAAAAAATTCTCAATCTTAATTTAACGGGAGAACCTACCTCACTTGATCCCGCGAAAGCTTTTGATGAAGATTCGCTGGATGTAACCCATAATCTGTTTGTCGGTTTGATGAGACTCGATAAAAATCATCAGCCCCAGAAAGCGATTGCCAAGGAAGTGAAAACGAGCTCCGACGGACTCACTTATACATTTACTCTTAACAAGACCAAATGGTCTAACGGTGAAAACCTGACAGCCCACGATTTTGAATTTGCCTGGAAACGGGTTCTGGATCCGAAAACCGCTTCAGAAGCCGCATTTCTTCTGTACTTTATAAAAGGAGCCGAGGAATATAACACAGGGAAGGGCAGTGCGGATCAAGTCGGTGTGAAAGCGCTGGATGATTATACACTGGAAGTAAAACTGACGCGCCCGACACCTTCTTTCCTTCAGCTGACCGCCTATTCGGTTTACTCCCCTGTTTATAAAAAAGGGGCTGAACAAAATCCCGCCCTTTACAATGAAGCGAAAAGTTATGTCAGCAACGGCGCTTTTAAAATGACCGAATGGAAACACGATGGACATATTAAAGTTGCCAGGAATGAAAATTATTATAACAAGGAAGTTGTAAAACTAAGCGGGATTCACTTCTCCATTGTGACAGACAGCAACACTGCATATCAAATGTATAAAACCAAAAAACTGGATGTTATTGCCAAAAAGTCAATTCCCGGAGATCTTCTGGCACAGATGATCAAAAGCGGTGAAGTAAAAACCTGGGAATCAAACGGATTAGCCTTCTTCCGCTTCAATGTGAAAAAAGAACCGTTTACGAACGTTAAAATCCGCAAAGCATTTGCTCTGGCTGTCGACCGGAAATTGATTGTCGAACAGATTGTGCAAAGCGGAGAGCAACCTGCATACGCGTATGTAGCCCCTTCTGCCCCCAATAACTTCCGCCAAAAAGGCGGCAACCTCATCCAGGACGGCCAGTTTGCAGAGGCGAAAAAGTTGTTGGAAGAAGGAATGAAGGAAGAGGGATGGAGCAAACTCCCAACGGTTACACTTCTGTACAGTAATACGACCGAGAAAAACAAAAAAATTGCTGAAGCGGTTCAGGAGATGTATCGTAAACACCTTGGTGTGGAAATTCAGCTCCAGGCCAAAGAAAACAAGGTTTACTTTGCTGACCAGCGCAGCAAAAACTATATTATGACCACATCCAGTTTTCTGGCGGATTACAATGATACCTATAATTACCTGGAAAGCTTCCAAACCGACCATTCGATGAACCGAACCAACTGGAGCAACAAAAAATATGACGAGTATCTGCAAAAAGCGGCCCAAAGCTCCAATCAGGAGGAGCGCGACAAGTTTCTTCATGAAGCTGAAAAAATCCTGTTTGAAGAAATGCCCCTCTTTCCGCTGTACTTTTACAATACGGCAGCGGCCGAACAACCCGGTGTAACAGGAATTATACGCCACCCGGTTGGCCAGAACGATTACACACAGGCAGATAAAAAATAAAAGAAATGCACATCATCCATCCTGATCCTGTCAGGATGGATTTTTCATGTTTTTTTGTGAAACACACATACTATGTGTAGGTTCGGATTTACTGGGGGGAAAAATATGGCGAAAGATAAACGCAATGATGAGCGAAGACAGTCCCCGGAGGCTGTACAGACGGACGAAGCACGAGTGGATGCAGCAGCTTCGCCGCAAGATGATGGGGAGTTGAATGCCGCCCTGGATGCAGGCAAGCGAGATGAGGAGTTTGCCGAGGACATGGCTGTTTCATCTCCTGAAGCTCTTCGGGAAAAAAAGGACAGACGGGCAGAGGATGGAAGAGAAACCGCTGATGCCGGAAGAGGATTAGGAATCACAGCAATTATTTTGTCAGTGCTTGCCTTTTTCCTCTGGCCTTATATATTGGCACCGGCGGGAATTATTATTGGGGTGATCAGTGCCCGCAGAGGAAGCTCACTGGGCTGGTGGGCAGTTGGAATTGGCGTGCTGGCGTTGATCATTATGACGTTAATCGTACCATTCAGGATCCTATTTTAAATTCATCCGGACCAGGTCAGGGTTCCCGGCAGGGAACCTTGACTTTTTAAGGAAAGAGAGTTGCCGGTATATTTTTTTGAAGTCTTCTTGCTGTAATCCAGTGTGCATGTTATAATAAAAAAGAATTTTGCGGATGTAGTTCAATGGCAGAACCCTAGCTTCCCAAGCTAGTAATGCGGGTTCGATTCCCGTCATCCGCTCCAACGGAAAATGATACCATTACTTATGTAGTGGTATCTTTTTTATTTTCAGAGATGGTAAAGTCTTCCATGCCCGCCTGGCAGAGAATATAAGGGGTCACTGATTCTTGCAAATAAACTGGCCCGGGCATTTGACTGTTTGATTGAAGATTTATTTATTTTTGTGGGGGATGAGAATAACAGGAGTATTTCTGTGCTGCATAAGATAAAATAGGATCAGGACTTTTATTCGGAAATTGGAAACTATTGATATTTCATCGGAGATCTTATACAGAAGCAACAATGAATACAAAAAGAGTGGAAGAGGGTGCCTGCATGTTGGAAAAAGAATATGTCCGTTCTTTGTTTGTTCAGGAGGACGAAGTACTTCGGTCCATATCAGCGGGACCTGGCAGAAAGGGAGATGCCGCAAATCTCTGTCCCGTCTGAAGTAGGGAAAACCTTATATCTGCTTGCTAAAATATCCGGTGCAAAACGGATCCTGGAGATCGGGGCTCTCGGGGGTTACAGTACGATTTGGCTGGCCCGGGCTTTACCGCGAACCGGAAAAGTGGTCTCATTGGAAATCAGCCAAAAACACGCTGACTTTGCGAAGGAAAATATTGAGAAGGCAGGGTTAAGCAGTCTCGTTACCTATCAGGTTGGAAATGCAAGGGAAAGTTTGGAACAATTGATCCGTCAAGGGGAGAAATTTGATTTCTTTTTTATCGATGCGGATAAACCAAGCTATATCTACTATCTGGAAAAGGCAATTGAACTGGCGAACCCGGGAGCTATTATTACTGCCGATAACCTGCTCCAATCCGGCCGTATTTTTGATGAAGAGGATCAAGGGCCTTCCCCGCAAACGATTCGCAAGTTTAACCGGCAAATTGCTACAGATCCCCGGCTTGAATCAATATTACTGACGATCGGTGACGGTCTCGGAGTTTGCCGGGTAAAGGAAAAATGAACGGTTTTTTGTAAGCCAAACTACCTGCAGAAAAAGCTGCAGGTTTTTTCTGTATGGAAGTTAAAACAAGAATGGCTAGGAGGTTGATTTCCACTTCAATTTCTTCAAAAACCTATCCGACTTTGCAGACATTTTAGGATAGCGGTTTCTTAGTTTTTGGAGTAAACGCTTAGCCCAGGGAGAATAGTCGGATAATATAAACAGCCCGATAATAGTGAAGAGAAGCCCCTGCAATACGGGAAAAACCATGCCCAGTATACCGAGGATGAGGAAAGTCCAACCGAGAATGTTCATGAGTATATATTTCAACCGTGCATTCATGGGGCAATCTCAAACTCCTTCAGGGTTTATTTTTGGTGATAGTTATACCGATCCTCTCATCACCTTGTTTCTCTCATAAGTATATCATACGAACTGACTGTTTATGAGAAAGCCTTTTCCCCATTGAGGGAAAGCGTATAGCTTCAGGTTTCAATCATGCAGTCTTGTATGATAGAATCTTCCTCTTGCTTTTGTTCATATTGAGAACTGGACAACAATCGGGATAAATTTTATTATACAAAGTGCTTCTCTTTTACTACCTTGTACTAAGTGATGAAATCTGATGCAAAGGAGCATGAGAGCATGTTGGTAAGCAATCTCGATGAGATTTTGTCATTTAATGAAGAATTTGTAAGCAGTCAATCGTATGAACCCTACAGGACGGACAAATTTCCCAGCAAAAAAATGGTGATCGTCACATGTATGGATACCCGTTTGACAGAATTGTTGCCACGAGCGATGAATTTCAAAAACGGGGATGCCAAAGTGATAAAAACAGCGGGTGCTCTTATTTGTGAACCATATGGAAGTGTCATGCGAAGTCTTTTGGTCGCTGTTACTCTTTTAAAGGCAGAGGAAGTATTTGTTGTGGGACATTTGGATTGCGGGATGATCGGACTGCAGGCGGCACCTGTTCTTGCTGAGCTGGAGAAAAAGGGAATATCAAAAGAGAGAATGGAGAACTTGCGCCACAGTGGTGTCGACATCGAGAACTGGTTACACGGATGTCAGGATGTAGAAAGCGGAGTGATGGAAAGTGTAAATCTGATCAGAAATCACCCTCTTTTCCCATCACATCTGATGGTCCATGGATTGACGATTAATCCGGTGACCGGCAAGTTACATCTTGTTTTTGACGGCAGGGAAGCGAAAAACCTCTGATTTGCTTTCCGGTTGGGTACTTACATTTTGCATGACAGACGTGACATATTATAATGAGAAGAGAAAAAGGGGGGATCAAGATGGCTATAGCAACTTTTGGAGCAGGATGTTTCTGGGGAGTGGAAGAAACTTTTCGCAAAGTACCGGGTGTGAAAAACACGGCTGTTGGATATATGGGCGGAACAACTGTCAATCCTACCTATGAAGATGTTTGTACCGACAAAACAGGGCACGCTGAAGTGGTTCAAGTGGAGTATGACCCGGCAGAGGTTTCGTATGAGGATTTGCTGGATGTATTTTGGAATAATCACAATCCCACCACGCTCAACCGTCAGGGCCCGGATGTAGGCACCCAGTATCGCTCCGTGATCTTCTATCACACACCGGAACAGAAGGAACTGGCGGAAGCCTCCAAGAAAAAAATGGATCAGTCAGGCAAATGGAAAAATCCAATTGTAACGGAAATTACACCGGCTGCTTCTTTTTACCGTGCTGAGGAATATCACCAGCGTTATTTGCAAAAGCGGGGAATTGATTCCTGCCATATTTAAATGCAGTACTCGCCGACCCGGATCGTCGGCGTTTTTTATGCGCGCATAAATATTTCGTTAATTCTCAATTGAAATAGTTATATATAAATATTAAAATGGTTTTAGAGTACAGAATTCTGTATATTGGTGATTTCTAATGAGTGATACCAGTAAACTTTTTTATACGAAGAATGGTTATGCAGCGATGAAAATTGCCCGTCGTCTGCTAAGTCTGGAAGCAGGGGAACGAATCCCGAGGATTGACGACTTTGTAAAGCAATTGTCGACTGGAAGGGGGACGGTCCAGGGAGCATTAAAATTATTGGAAGAAATGAAGGCAGTTTGTTTGGAAACCCGTGGTCACATGGGAACTTTTCTAATCCAAAAAGATGAAGCCGCCCTGTGGGAAGTCGCCGGGCTGGGCCGGTTGGTGGGAGTGATGCCGCTTCCCTATTCGCGAAAATATGAAGGGCTTGCGACCGGATTGATGGAATCGTTTGAATCACAGGGAATTCCTTTTAGTCTGGCTTATATGAGGGGTGCGGCTCATCGGATTGAGACACTCCGACATGGCCGCTACGACTTTGCGGTGGTTTCGCGATTTGCCGGGGAAGTGGCCGTCCAAAAAACGAAGGAACTCCAACTCGTAAAAGGGTTGGGGTCCGGCTCTTATGTATCGGGGCATGAGGTATTCTTTTCTAATCCCCGGGAAACCGTCATTCGCGACGGTATGTATGTCGGAATCGACCCTTCCTCCACTGACCAGGCGTTATTAACGGAATATGAGTGTAAAGAGAAGCGGGTTCAATGGGTGGAAATCAGCTATATGCAACTGCTGGATATGCTGAAAGAGGGTAAAATCGATGCCGCTGTCTGGAATAAAGATGAAGTGAAATTCTCCTTACCGTTGGGAAGAGGAAAGCTTCAGTCCAGACAAGCCTATGAGACTTCTCTGGCAATGAGTGAAGCGGTAGTTGTTACGGCGCACAAAACAGAAGAGTTTTATCCGATTATCGACAGACTGGATCCTGTTCAGGTTCGCCGTGTCCAGCAAATGGTAGAACAAGGGGAGACATATCCAAGATATTAAAGCCGATGGGGGGATGAATATTTGCAACAACTTGAGCAACGGCTGGAAATTTTGGTGCATGGCGGGGTTGTTTCAGCAGAGGCGGCCCGGGTGACACTTACAGCGTGTGATCGGCTGCAAAATAAGAGCACACGTACCCTTAACCTGGAAAAACTTCAAATGTTGGCGACCCATTTAGCGACCGCTCTCACACGCATTTCTCGAAAAGATGGACTGACAACCGGATTAACGGCTGAGTCCCTGGCGGAACTCAGATGTTCTCCCTGCATGGAAGCAGCCGAGGAAGAGATTGACTGGCTCAGTCAAACATGGAATGACTCCATCCCGGATGTTGAAAAGGAGTACTTACGTCTGCATTATGTTTCAATCCTTCAGGACATGGATGAAAGCGGGGATGCTTAATGAAAATAATCATCGGCGGACAGGTTGACAAAAAAGAAGTGGAGGCATTGGTGCAAAAGTACGGTCCCGAAGGAGTCATCACAGAGATCCGTTCCGATCTCGAAGCTGCGCTGGCTTTGAAAACAGGGACGGGGGATTACTATCTGGGCGCCTGTCATACGGGCGGCGGGGGAGCCCTGGCGATGGCGATTGCGATCCTGGGTGCGTCTCAATGTGAGACGGTTTCCATGCCGGGAAGACAGCCAACTGAACAGAAAATCAGGGAAGCTGTACAGGCAGGGAAGAAAGCATTCGGCTTTACCGCTGATCACAAAGAGATGGCCGTGTCCATGATCATGCGGGCCATTCAAGAGTTTCAAAAAGGAGTGGCGGGCTGATGACAGAACTGATTCTCGCCACACTGGTCGGAGCGATGGCTGCGCTTCTGGCTAACCGGAATATCGCTGTATTTAATGATGGTCTTCGCCCCATCCTGCCGGAAAATATTGAGGGGAGAATGGACCGGCGTACTCTGGCACTCACCTCCTTTGCCATGAGCTTCGGGTTAGTGATCGGATTTGGGATTCCCTTTTCCCTCACCGCAAAAATTTTGTTAATCCACAGTATTTTATTGGGAACTGATATGATCGGCTTATCGCTTCCTTCCAATCGCTGGGGAAATGCGGGAGCAGCCGTAGTCGGAGGGATTTATGGAGCGGGTTTGTCCGCCGGTTTAGACAGTATTGTAAATATATTCAAAATGTTGCCGGTTGATGTGCTGAAACCGCTGGAGCAAGTCGGGGCACCTGTTGTGGTCGGTTTTATGGCTTTCCCCGCTCTTGCCGTCGCTTTGCAATTCAGCATCAAGAAAGGGATTGTTACCTTTGCCGTCTCTGCTCTGGCCCGACAGCTGGCTGTGTGGTGCAATGAGCAAAAATTGTTAACGTTCGGGCAATCAACCGTCACATTGAATCAAGAAGGGGTTGCTCTGATCACAGGCATGATCTTTCTTATCATTTTTGCGATACGCCAGAAAAAGCCTGAAACGGATGGAAGCTCCCCGGTGGATCTGGCCGCGATTTTCAGCGAAAGAGTGAATCGGATTCGCAAACAAGTTGTTTTCTTCATGATGATGGGGGGAGTGATTGCCGCTGCGGCCAACCTGTTGGTATTGGCGGGAGACCCCATTTCCTTACAGTTGTTGTCTGAAGGTAACCGGACCGATGCCGCGCTTGCGGCTGCAGCACGAGCCGTTGGATTTATCCCTCTCATCGCCAGTACGGCAATTGCTACCGGAGTCTACAGCCCGGTTGGATTTACCTTTATTTTTGTGGCTGGCTTGCTTGCGCCCAACCCGTGGCTGGCAGGTATTCTCGGGTGTGTAATCATCTTTATTGAAGTTTTTCTGTTAAGCAGTGTATCCCGCTTTCTGGACCGCTACCCGGGTGTGCGGGAAGCCGGTGAGAACATTCGTACCGCAATGACCCGTCTTCTTGAAGTAGCACTGCTGATCGGAGGGGCAAATGCGGCCAATATGATGGCACCGGGGTTGGGGTACTTCTTGATCGGGGGATTTTATGTACTCAACGAGGCGGCCGGACGGCCCGTGGTGCGTATGGCGATCGGGCCGATTGGTGCGATTGTCACAGGTATTATCGCTAACTTGTTAGTGGCTTCAGGACTAATGTCACCGCCCTTGATGAAATAGCAATGAAGGATGGTTGCCATGATTCAAACAGTAACAGGCACGATTGAAGCAAGCCAATTAGGAATTTGTGCGGTTCATGAACATTGCTGTATTGACTTGTCTCATGTGAAACAAGACCCGGATACCCGATTGGACGACCGAAAAGCGATGGTGTTGGAATTGCAGCGCTTTGCCCGGGCGGGCGGACGTTCCATCATTGAAGTAACCAATGTTGGAATGGGAAGAGATGTCCTTTATCTGCGGGAGTTAAGTCTCCGAACAGGTTTACAGATCATCGCCAGTACCGGCTGTTATAAAGATCCCTACTTGCCGGAGGAGATCAAAGACTGGGATCGTGAGCAATTTGCTGAGTTTATGGTGAAAGAGATTCGGGAGGGAATCGACGGGACGGGGATTTTTCCGGGAGTGATCGGTGAAGTGGGCAGCAGTTTGAATGAAATAACCGCCAGAGAACAATGTTTGCTTGAAGGAGCCGGATTGGCAGGGATGATGACAGGTCTGCCCGTCACTACCCACACTACTCTCGGGACGATGGCATTACAGCAAATCGAACTTTTCAGCCGGATCGGTCTGCCCATGGATCAGTTAATCATCGGGCATCAGGATCTTAATCAGGATCGACAGGCGGTATTCGGGGTTGTGGAAGCGGGGGCTTATGTGGCCTTTGATACGATTGGGAAAAACAATTATCTCCCGGACCGGGAACGGGTGGCCATGCTGCTGGATCTATGGGAGAGAGGATATGGCGGGCAAGTTCTTCTCTCCGCCGACTTGACGCGGAAATCACATTTTTTCAGCAATGGCGGCCCCGGTTATGATGTGGTTTTGCGTGAGTTTGTCCCCATGTTGAATCAAGCCGGGTTCACCGCGGAACAGATCAGGCAAATGCTGATTGATAATCCTGCCAGTGCTTTTGCTCAAAAGGAAGTGAGCTTGACATGAATCTGGAATCATTGCCGTATGCCGGGGGGGTTCTCTCCACGTTAACAGTGGAAGAAGCGAAGAGGCTTCAGTTTCAGTTGGTTGATACGATTTCACGCCACTTTTCCGGCGAAGAGTGGTACCAGCAGGGTGATGTCGGCCTTCACCCCGACTTTCAACGACCGCGCGCAACGGCGAAAGTAGAGCAGGTGTTGGCCGAGTTTTTTGGAGCAGAAGCGGCTGCACTGGTACGCGGGGCGGGAACAGGAGCGATTCGCTCGCTGTTGAGCTGGTTGCTTTCACCGGGAGAATCCCTGTTTATGCACCAGGCCCCTGTTTATACCACAACAAAAGAAATCATTCGTATGCTCCATCTACAGCCGATCTTTACTGATTATAATGATCTGGCAGAAGTGGAAAAAGTGGTTGAACAACATCCGGAATGCCGTCTCTTTTATATTCAACATGCCAGGCAGCAACCTCAGGATACGTACCAGCTGGACCGGCTCATCAGCTGTGTGCGTACTGTACGCCATGATTGTATCATTGTGGTGGATGATAATTATTGTGCGCTAAAAGTAGCACGGACAGGAGTGCAGGCGGGGGCGGACTACTCTGCATTTTCCGGATTTAAACTGCTGGGCCCCGAAGGGATCGGAGTGATCGTCGGACATCAGGAAGCCATTGAGGGAGTACATCGGATCAATTATTCGGGGGGCGGGCAAGTTCAGGGATGGGAAGCGATGGAATTGTTGCGCTCGATCGTTTTCGCTCCGGTCTCCCTGGCTGTGCAGGGGGAACAGGTGGAAGAGTTGTGCCGGAGATTAAACGAAGGAGAAGTACCTGGCATACGACTGGCTTATATTACCAATGCACAATCCAAAAATGTAAATGTTGAATTGGAAGAGCCGATAGCGGGAGAAGTGATTGCTGCCAGTGAATCGCTTGGAGCCGCAGTCTATCCGGTGGGAGCCGAGTCAAGATATGAAATCTTGCCCATGATCTACCGCGTATCCGGCAGTTTTTTGGAAGCAAGGCCGGAATTGGCCGACTGCGGGTTAAGAATAAACCCGATGAAGTCGGGAGCCGACACCGTGATTCGCATTTTGCAGCAGGCCATTGAGAAGGTACAGCGGACCGGGAAACAAAAATAGCCGGGGACTTACAGGAGGGGTCTCATGTTTCTTGATATGATGTCCCGGCGCAACCCGGGGTTGATTCAAGCCGGAGTTCAGCTTCACCAGGAGGGGGTGATTCCTCCCAACACGTACTTAATTGATGTGGATGCTGTGCTGGAAAATACGACAAAGCTGGCCGCAGCCGCCAGAGAGGCTCAACTGACTCTTTATTTTATCAGCAAACAGTTTGGGCGGGTTCCTCCCCTTTGCCAGTGGATTTCACAACAGGGGATTCCACAGGCAGTGGCGGTGGATATGGATGAAGCGCGTATATTGCATCGGGCCGGAGTGCAGCTCGGTCATGTCGGACATCTTGTGCAACCGGGAAAAAATGAATGGAACGAGGTTTTAAGTCTCAAACCTGAAGTGGTGACTCTGTTTAGCCTGGAACGTGCCCGGCAGCTGTCCCGGCAAGCTGAAAAGATGGGGTTGAGGCAACCTGTTTTGCTCCGTGTGATCAAAAAGGGAGATGAGATTTACCCGGGGCAGCAGGGCGGATTTTCGTTGCAGGAATTGCCCGGAATGATTCCTGAACTGTTATGGCTGGGAGGCATTAAAATCGCCGGTGTCACTTCTTTTCCCGTTCTGCAGATGGACCCTGGCAGAGACCAATATCAATTTACGGCCAATTTGGAGACTTTGAAAGCGGCCCGTCTGATTCTGGAGGGTGCAGGGGTGAAAGTTGAACAGATCAATGGCCCGGGGGGCACCTGCTGTTTGACCATCCCCGAACTGAAGGCTGCCGGAGTCACTCATGGTGAACCGGGTCATGCGCTGACAGGTACAACCCCTCTTCATGCAGTGCGGGAAGATCTGCCGGAAATACCGGCGATCATTTATGTGACTGAAGTTTCACATCAAGATGACGCACATACATATGTCATTGGCGGGGGTTTTTACGGACGCTCCCGGATGACAGGTGCATTTGTGGGTTCCAAATCTTCGGATATCCTTAGCCGGAAAGTGCCTGCTTCTCCGCTCGCTGCTGAGTATATTGACTATTATGGTGCATTATCGGCGATAGAGCAGATTCACCCCGGTGATACAGCCATTTTCTCCTTCCGTACGCAAATATTTGTCACCCGGTCGCATGTCGCCCTGGTTTGCGGCATCCGGCAAGGGAAACCTGAAGTGGTTCACTTTTACTGGAGAGGATAGAAAAATGCCTAAAGCGATCTTGTTGGTATTGGACAGTTTCGGCATTGGAGCGATGGAAGATTGTGAAGAAGAGAGGCCTCAGGATGTAAATGCCCATACCTATCTTCATATCCGCGAGGTGACGGGTCTCACGCTTCCCACTCTGTACCATCTGGGTTTAAATCAGCTTGTCGACGGGACGGGACTAGCGCGGGGCGCATTCGGAAGGGCTGCTTTGGCCCATTTTGGTGCGGATACATATATGGGCCATCAGGAACTGATGGGAAGCCGCCCGTTAAAACCGGTACGCCGGTTGATGAGGGAGGTGGGGGAATCCATTGCCTCCGCCTTGCAAGAAGCGGGCTGCAAAGTAACCGTTCCCTGGGATCACCGTCCCATTCTGCTGGTGGAAGATGCCGTCGTGGTGGCCGACAACATTGAAAGCGACAAAGGGAATATTATCAATGTAACGGCAGATCTTTCACGGATTTCATTTGCGGATACGTTAAAAATTGCGAGCCGGGTGCGTGAAACGGTCGATGTGAGCCGGGTGATTGCCCTGGGCGGACCTTATACATCAATCGAACAGATCCTCTCTGTCGTGCGGGAACACCATCCCGGTCAGTGGGGGGTGGATAGTCCGCGGGCAAAGGTGTACGGAGAGGGATACCAGGTTCGCCATTTAGGGTACGGAGTACGGATTGAACAGCAGTTTCCCTATTTGGCCGAGCAAAGCGGAGTACCTGTATACCGGATTGGAAAGACCGCTGATGTACTCTATGGAGAGGGAGTTGCTCTACCACATGTAGAAACAAAGCAGGTATTGGAAGCATTAGAACAGTTATACACGACTGAAAAAGGGGATGCCGCCTTTTTAGTTACTGTTCAGGAAACAGATTTAGCCGGGCATCAGGAAAATCCCGAGTGGTATGCTTCCCTGTTACAGCAAGTGGACGAGTGGCTTGGCCGTTTTCTGCGCCGGTTACAGGGGGATGATTTGCTGATCATCACCGCAGATCACGGGAATGATCCCACCATCGGCCACTCCCGCCACACGCGTGAATACACCCCTATTCTGGTCACAGGTCCCGGAGTAAAACCAGGCCCAATCGGAACTCGGACAACCATGGCCGATATCGGAGCCACGTTGAGCCAGCTTTTTGGATTGCCTCCGACGGAATCGGGAACCAGCTTTTTACGAGAAATTTATTTACAACGTTAGATCCGTAAAACCCGCATGGGGATGAGCGTTTAAATCTCAACCCGAATGCGGGTTTTATTCCTGATGCCCTATCTTTCGTTTGGTACAATGAAGAGACAGGGGGAAACGATAAAATCCAAAACTGCATATTCAAGGGAGCAGAGGAATCCATGACGAAAAAGATATCTATATACGGAAAACCGATTGATAACCAGACACGCTGTATTCACTATGCCACCGACCTGGATATCATCGCCATCAGGTTTGCCTGTTGCGGCCGGTATTATCCGTGCCATGCCTGCCATGAGGAAACAGCCGGACATTCTGCCATTCCCTGGCCGAAAAGCCGTTTTGCTGAAAAAGCGGTTTTGTGCGGAGCTTGTAACACTGAGCTTTCAATCAACCAGTATTTGTCCTGCGGCTACAAATGCCCTGCTTGCGGAGCCGGGTTTAATCCCGGTTGCCAACTTCATGCGGATCTATACTTTGAAGTGGAATAGAAGATGTGTTTTAAGGGGTATATGGCTAATTTGTCTATTCTCTATAGCAGAGGGATGAAATTGCATAGACAGGAGCGGGATATAAAAAGTTCTGGAATCAATCTGATGAAAACAGACTCAGACTTAATTGTTCAGGACCGGAATCACTTTTAAAAGGAGGAGTTTGACTGTTTGGATATAACGGGGACAGCAAATAGGGATTGGAAAGGACTTCTTCCGAGGAAAGCTCCATCACGGCAATGGGGCTAACGGAACGGTTACGATGGTCAAAACTAAATGCTCTAAAAGGAACATCAAAGTTGTCAAACAGGACAAGATCGGCTGCTGCCAACGGGGATGACATACTGGAATTAATCTTCACATAAGCAATTTCCTCACGAGGGATGGATTGACGGGATTGGCAAAAGTGAGAGACTTCAATCGGATCACCTTTGCCTTTCAGCCACTGTTCAAAGGTGAGGCGAAGAACGTGTTTGGCGAGTACAGAGGAGGAGCGCTCCAGTTTGCAGTACCTTTTTACACGGTGCGCAAAAAACTTTCTTTTCAGCTTGCTGGTCCGGAGCATGACCGGCCGTTTACACTCAGGACATCGATATGACTCACGGTGATTCGCCGCATTTGGCATCACTGCCTGCTCTAATTGATTTAGAGCATAAGGAATCAACCCGTACTTTTTTCGGTATTTGGGCCTGATTTTCAACGGAACTGCCCCTTTCCGAAAATTTTTAATTCAGGTATTTTTTATATAATTTATTTTTGTCCAATTGCCTAATATCTTCTTTTCACTTTGAGATACCGATCTCCAATAACTCTAAGCAGATATTAAACCATCTCCTGTATTTTAACAATTCATAATTCAATTATAATACATTTGTATAGAAATGTGGCTATTTATTACATAATTTCAAGTAGATGAACAAAATATTCATTGAAATAGAAAATGGCTCTATCCAGGATAGAGTAGAGATAGGAGCTAAGGAAGCAATCCTAACTGTTTGATATTTCGGGTTTGGAACTCTGTTAGGCCGTTAGTGATTATTCCGACCTTTTTGCCGGCTGATCGAAGGGATCGAACCGTTTCCTCCATCTCCTTCATGGGAACACAGTGTGGCGCAAATGAGTGGAGGTAATGAGCGTATAATTCCTGCATGGAAAAAGATTGAACCTTAAACTCTTCAAGTAATCGGGTATAAATAATCTTTTTGCAGACATAACCTTTTTCGTCCAACTCAACAAAACGCTGCTGCCACCGATGGAGCGGAATATGTTTAAGAGAGGCTTTATACACCTTATACTGAAACTCGATAAACCGCAATAAAGAACGGCTGCGATCCAGCAGTGTTTCATCCAGATCAAAAAAAATGGCACGAAACATAATTTTCATCTCCTGATATAGAAATATCTTTAACCATCTTCGGGATTCTATTGAAAAAACAATCTTTTGATAAGTATTTGGTTAGAGGGCAATTATTAAAGGATGTAGAGGACTTGATTGTAAAGATTCGTGAGTAAAACGATTCCAACGAAAAAAGGAGATCGGCATTAACCGAAAACTCCTTTTTTCTCAACCGCAAATCTATTTGCAAATATGCCCGGAAGGTGGACGATTTATTTGATATAGTTAGTCAAATTGATCTGTTAATTAAGAAAGATGTTTTGGCTATAAACCGAAAGCTCTTTCTTAATTAATCGTTGATTTCGTCATCCCCGCGTTGAATCTGATTTGTATTCACCATTGAACTAGAAATCATACAGATCCTCTCACTGTTTAACATAATTAATCCTCAATATCAGTATCGTCATCCCCGCGTTGAATCTGATTTGTATTCACTACTAAACTAGAAATCATACAGCTCCTCCTCACTTTTTAAATCGAGTTCACCTTCAATTTTAAGAAGCTCTTTGTAACATCTGATCAAATCATCATTATTACCAATCTTATCAAAACAATGTGATAACATCAATAAAGCCGTATGAAGCCTTTGTTTAAATCCATGTTTTCGCGTAAGTTTCGCAGCTTCTTCGTAGAAGGGAATAGCCGTCTCATGTTGGTGTTGAGAAAAGAAATAATTCCCACGGATAATCAGTACCTTTGCCAATCGGTAGATGTCTCCCAACTTCCCGGCCCATTTTTAAAGCCTTATTTAAATAATCGTCAGCCTGTTCCCAGTTTGTTTGATTGATAAAAAGAGTACCGATGTTGCTTAGAGAATCAATTTTTCTTCGACGGTATTCGTTATCCTCGTCCATCCAAAGGACTATTTGAAAGCATTGCAATGCTTTGTCATAGATCGTTTGCTTTAAATAGACAGTGCCCAAAATATTTAACAGATCAAGGTGACGTTTTTTAATTCGGTATCTAACAGCAATTTCGATCCCTTCATTGCAAATCGCAATTGCTTTTTCAAAATCTTCTCTTCCTCTGAAGATCGCGGCACGAAACTGATATAGGTTGAGTACCACGGATATATTTTCAATTTTTGAACGATCAAGCCAGGTATCATTAAGGATTTGGGCAGCGTGATCATGCTGACTCAATTTCATCAGGTACTGAATTTTATTAGCGTATAAGCGGTATATCACCTCTTTCCTCCCTTTGTTTTTATCAAATGCCTCAATTCCCTGATTTACATACATAAGTGCATTTTGTAAATCATTTTGATAAAAACAACCATTACTCAAATCCTTATAACAATAGGAAAGTACATTAACAGGCGGGGCGATATTGTTCTTATCAACGAGATCAAGCGCATGATGAAATATTTTACTGGATTTATTCCAGTCATTTTTTAAGTAATGGTACCGCCCCTCCAAATAATAGACAGATGGTGCAAGGGGGTGGAATTTTTCTATTTTAATTTTTTTAAGCTGTTTCAATGCCACTTCATGGCTTCCTTTGTCCAAAGCCGCTTCAATACATTGAAGAATAAGATTTAGTTCTCTCATCTTCTCTTGTTCCTTTTCTACCGCAGTTTCCAGCTTTTCTTTCGGATACAAGTCCAACTGCTTTAACATGTACTCAAATGTTTCCCCTTCCAACGGCGCTTTACCGCTTTCAAGAAGACTGATTACTGCAGCTGATATATTTCCCAGGTCTCCCTGGCGGAGTCCTCGTTCCTTTCTCACTTTTCTGATTATGTATCGAACTAAGTTTTCATTATTGCGATGATCCATCAGTCTCACCTCGAAATGGGGTATTATTCCAAAGCAATTATTGCACAATCGCAAGACAATGGAAACGAAAATTCCGATTTTATGAAAAAACATAAAATTATGGGCTGTGAAATAGGGAAAAGCGTGTCTTTATTAGTCGCCACGGGGTTGATTTTAAAGGAAACTCTAAATTGCGAAATATTGAAAAAACTAAAGGGATCATACTATAATTTAACCAGGATCGAGATTTGGAAAATTGTTTCAAGCCAATTTTTTCAATCACTCATTAAAGGAGGTTAATAATTTGCCTAAAATTCTAAAAGGACAAACAGATCATGTTCAACCGTCAACGAACGATCACCAACAATGCCTGAAGGGTGATCAGGAAAAAGAAACAACAAAAAAGTCTAGACGCAACCGTGGCTATTTCTTGTGGGATTCAATTACATCCCGACCGCCGGATCAAGATCGTCGCACTTCAAACGGCAGAAGGCGGAGAAATTCATATTCCGATCTTAAATATCGTTCACACCGAAACGGAAGACGGGCGAATCATTTTTTCCGGTAAAGTGTGTGATATTTTTGTATCGGAAAAGAAGGGAGGGAAAGGATTTGGTTCAAAAAAAGGGTTTGGCGCGCGATGAGTCAGCAACCATCAAAAAAGGGGAGGCCGTCGGGTTTGTCGTGTATGCCATGGCAAAACTCGGTTATTCCCGGCTTCAGATCGAAGAGATCACCCGGGAGCTGAGAAACTGTTTCAATATAAAGTGCCGGAACGACGTCTTTGACTCCAGTCTTACAGCCGGGAGGACCGACCGGAAAAATCTGTTGCCAACCATTGCCGAGCAAAACAACAAAATGGACAGTTAGAGAGGTTCTAAAGAGATCGAAACTGAAGAATTTAGATATACACAATCTCAAAAAAAAGAATCCCAAAACGGGACTCAGAAAAAATAACACGTTATGTTTATTATACCATTCTCTTAGGAAAAAGGGAGAGCGCTATGGGATACACTCAAGGGATTCGCAACTGGCTCGGCCATCGACCGCATCTCCTTGTTGGAGCCCATGTACTTGTCATCAATGAAAAAGGTCAACTGCTTCTGTAACAGGATGCCGGAAATTCATGGGTATTACCGGGCGGCCTTTTGATCCGGATGTCGCAAATGGGGTTGAGGTCTGGTCAAACGGTTGTCCCAAAAATAAAAAGAATAGAAGATAAAAAAGTGCTTGTTAGAACATTATTTCAAGTGTAAAATTGGTTATGTAAAGGCTTTCTTGATAAATTGATTGCTTTTTATTTTTTTGTTATTTGTGCAACCGTTTGCACAAAAGGGGGCTGACAAATGTTTAAAAAATGCTTTCTTATCAGTATGGTGTTGGTTTTAGCGATGGGACTGCTGGCAGCATGTGGGCCAAAACGTGACCCGAATGCCGGGCAAGCAGCCGAGGGAAAACCCGATAAGCTAGTTGTCTGGGAAAACGCGGATCAGGGAGAGCAAATCGCACATACCAAAAAACTGGCAGCTGAATTTGAAAAGAAAACCGGAATTAAAGTGGAAGTGGTTCCCGTCTCTCTTTTAAAACAGCAGGAAAAACTGACACTCGATGGGCCGGCAGGAAAGGGAGCCGACCTGGTGACCTGGCCGCACGATAATTTGGGACAAGCGGTTGTTAAAGGGTTGGTTCAACCCATCAAAGTTGATGATTCTGTCACGGGTCAATATGAGGAAGGGTCCATTCGTGCTTTAACTTATGATGGCAAGCTGATGGGACTGCCGAAAGTAACGGAAAGTATCGCACTGATATACAACAAAAAACTGATGCCAAAACCGCCGGAAACCTTTGAGGAATTGTATCAATTCGCGAAAGCAAATACCAAACCGGCCGAGAAAAAATACGGGGTGCTCTTTGAAGCGGCCAACCTGTACTATACTCATTTCCTGATCTCTGCAAACGGAGGATATATTTTCAAAGATCAGGGAGGTAAATTGGATCCCAATGACATTGGATTGAATAATCCGGGTACCGTCAAGGCTTTGACCGAAGTGCAAAAATGGTATAAAGAAGGCCTCATCCCCCAGGGTGTGACGGCTGATGTGATCAACGGTTTATTTAAAGAGGGTAAAGTGGCGGCTGTGATCAACGGCCCGTGGGCGATTCGCGACTACCAGAGTGCCAATATTGATCTCGGTGTGGCTCCCCTTCCCAAAGTAAATGGGAAAGATGCACAAACTCTGACGGGTGTCAAAGGATGGTATCTGTCCGCCTACAGTAAATCACCCAAATATGCCACAGAGCTGATGCAGTTTTTAACCAGCAAAGAGGCCTTGAAAACCCGGTTTGAGCAAACAGGGGAAATTCCACCGCACAAGGAACTCTTGGCAGATCCGATGATTACCAATGATCCGGTCGTAAACGGATTTGCCGAGCAGGCAAAATTTGGGGTTCCCATGCCGAGCATTCCGGAAATGTTCCAGGTGTGGACACCGATCAATGATGCTCATAACTTTATCGCTTCGGGCAAACAATCACCCGAACAAGCTTTGAATCAAGCAGTAAAACTGGTTAAGGAACAGATAAAGGTACAAAAACAATAAAGGTAAAGCGGGTGCGATGAGGTTCATCGCACCTGCCCTTCACCCAATCATTGAACAGAAAGGATGGGGAGTGCGATGGATGCGGAGGTTCAAACATCCGGGAATCGCTGGGGCAAACGGAACACGGCTGCTCTGTGTTCGGCTTTGTCGATGGGTGTGGGCCAGATGTACAATGGGCAATGGATAAAAGGAGTCTTGCTCCTCGTATTGCAAATCTCTTTTCTCTATGTCTTCTATGATTTATTTAATATTGGTTTGTGGGGACTTATGACATTGGGAGAAATCCCGCTCCTGGACCACTCGATTGAACTGTTGGCAAAAGGTATCATTTCCGTTTTTTTCATTTTATTTGGTTTACTCATTTACGGGTTTAACATCCGCGATGCCTATCGAGTGGGGGAACTCAGGGAAAGAGGAGTTCGCCCTTCCGGAATTTGGGAAACATACCGCACAGTGACAGACAAGGGATTTCCTTATCTCATTATTGCCCCGGCAATGCTTTTGCTGGTTTTTATTGTTGTATTTCCAATTATTTTTATGGTTCTGATTGCTTTTACCAATTATGATCTTTACCATCAACCTCCGGCTAAATTAATAGATTGGGTCGGGTTGGATAACTTTTTCAATATCTTTCAGCTGGAATTCTGGAAAAACTCTTTTCTGAACGTATTTTCCTGGACCGTTGTCTGGACTCTGGCCTCTACAACCCTCCAGGTGGCATTAGGCCTGATTCTGGCTGTTTTGATCAACCAGAAACGTGTGAAATTTAAAAAGTTTTTTCGCACCGTCTTAATCTTGCCATGGGCAGTCCCACCGTTTGTTTCATGTATCGTTTTCACCGGTATGTTTAATGACAACTTTGGGCCGGTCAACCAAATGCTGAATGATATCGGGCTTTCATCCATCCCCTGGTTGACAGATCCGTTCTGGTGCAAGGTGGCTCTGATCGGCATTCAGGTCTGGCTCGGATTCCCTTTCAGTTTGGCTTTATATACAGGGGTTTTACAAGCGATTTCTTCTGACCTTTATGAAGCGGCTGAAGTGGATGGAGCGACGGTCCTGCAAAAATTCCGCCACATCACTTTACCGATCGCTCTTTATGCGACGGCTCCTCTTCTGATTGTTCAGTATGCAGGAAACTTCAATAACTTTAATGTCATTTATCTCTTCAACGAAGGAAATCCCCCTGTACCGGGACAAACGGCCGGTGGAACAGATATCCTGATTTCCTGGGTTTACAAACTGACCTTCGTGACCAATAAGTTCAATTATGCGGCAGCCATTTCCATCATCATCGGACTGGTAGTGATGATCCTCGCCCTGATTCAATTCCGTAAAACACGGTCCTTTAAAGAGGAGGGGATGATTCAATGAGGAGTGCCAAACAGAGATCCAATCTTGCCCTGGCCGTTACATATCTCGTTTTGATCGTGATGGTTGTGGTCTGTGTCTTTCCGGTTCTATGGGTGATCGGAGCTTCACTGAGCCCGGGGGAGAGTCTCTTCTCCTCGACTTTAATCCCTAAAAATGCAACCTTCGATCATTACATCTGGCTCTTTACCAATCCCAACAGCCAGTATGTAACCTGGTATGGCAATACGTTGAAAATTGCCTTGATCAACGCTGTTTTATCTGTGTTGATCACCACGGGTACGGCATATATTTTTTCCCGTTATCAATTTGTCGGCAGAAAATACGGGTTAATGGCGTTTCTTGGGCTACAGATGTTCCCCTCGATGATGACCATGGTATCCCTGTATCTGTTGTTAAATTTGCTTGATCTTTTAGACAGCCACTGGGGTTTGATCTTATTTTATGCCGGAGCACAAATTCCTTTTAACACCTGGCTGGTGAAAGGATATTTTGACACTATTCCCCGAAGTCTCGATGAAGCGGCCAGAATGGATGGAGCAAGCCATTTAACTGTCTTCTTTCAAATCATCCTGCCACTGGCAAAACCGATCATCGCTGTTGTATTCCTGTTTAACTTTATGATGCCAATGACCGATTTCCTGCTGCCGCAAATTGTACTGACCAGCCCGGAAAATCAAACACTGGCCGTCGGTCTGTTTAACTTTATCAATGATCAATTTGGCAAGCGGTTTACTTTATTTGCCGCTGGTTCAGTCCTGGTTGCATTACCGATTACCGTCGTCTTTTTATCAATGCAACGTTATTTCATCTCCGGTTTAACCGCAGGAGCAAGTAAAGGTTAATCCGGGTGGGGAAAGGAAAGGGGATTATGATTCAAGAGGCCATTTTTCATCGTACGGGCGGGGCTTTTGCCTATCCGCTTTCTCCGCATCAATTGCGTGTGCGTCTGCGTGCCAAAAAAGGGGATCTGGCCATGTGCCGGGTATGGTACGCCGACCGTTATTCGGGTGAAGATGAACCGGGAACATGGGCGGACTGTGAAAAAACCGCCTCAGACGAACTGTTTGATTACTTTGAGGGACGGATTGACAGTCAGACCGGGCGGATTAAATATGTGTTCCGGCTGGAGGATACCATTGGAGAAAAAGCCTGGTTTGGCGAGACCGGGTTTGCCGCCATGAAAAAAGATGCAGGGGTTTTCCAATATGCCTATATCCATCCTTCCGAGGTGTTCCAAACGCCGGATTGGGCGAATGAGGCAGTTGTCTATCAGATTTTTCCCGAACGGTTTCATAATGGGGACAAATCCAACGACCCGGAAAGGACGGAACCATGGACCCCGGATGCGAGGCCGCGCGCGGACAGCTTTTATGGCGGGGATTTGCAGGGAGTCATCGAGCGGCTGCCATATCTTGAACAGCTTGGGGTGACGTCCATTTATTTCACACCCATCTTTTTGTCGCCTTCTCATCATAAGTATGATACGGCGGATTACTATCAGATCGACCCGCAGTTTGGAGAGCTGTCCACCTTTAAACAACTGGTGCAGGAAGCGCACCGGCGGGGGATTAAAGTCATATTGGATGCGGTATTTAATCATGCCGGAGATCAGTTTTTCGCCTTTCAGGATGTACTTAAACACGGTGAACGGTCGCGGTATAAAGACTGGTTTTATCTCCACAGCTTTCCGGTTGTGCAGGAACCAAAGCCCAATTATGAAACGTTTGCCAATCAGGTTCCGGCGATGCCCAAGCTTAAAACGGAAAATCCCGAGGTTCGCCGATATTTATTGGAAGTGGTTCGCTACTGGATGGAAGAAACGGGGATTGACGGCTGGCGGCTGGATGTGGCAAACGAGGTGGATCACCGGTTCTGGCGTGATTTTCGCGAGTTAGTAAAAGAAATCAACCCCGCGGCCCTGATTATCGGCGAAATCTGGCACGATTCCTCTGCCTGGCTGGAAGGGGATGAGTTTGACTCGGTGATGAATTACTTGTTCAGGGAAAGTGTGCTTCGCTTTTTTGCGACAGGCAAGATTGATGCCGGACAATTTGACGCAGAACTGACCCGGTCGCGGATGATTTATAAGGAGCAAGCGGTCCGGGTGTTATGGAATTTGCTTGATTCACATGATACGGAGCGTTTCTTGACCTCTTGCAGCGGTGCGGAAGAAAAGTTTCGCCTTGCTGTATTATTTCAGTTCACCTATATAGGAACACCGCTCATCTACTATGGGGATGAGATAGGCATGGAGGGAAAAACGGACCCTGATTGCCGGCGGCCGATGATCTGGGAGGAATCCTGCCACAATAAGGAACTCCTTGCCTATTACCGTCGCTTAATCTCGATTCGCCGGAGTTCGCCTGCATTGTGCCGGGGAAATGTTCACACCTGGTATGTCGATGCAAACGCAGGTATCTATGCATTTGTCAGGCAGTATGAGCAAGAAGTGGTCGGGGTTGTCTTCAATAACAGTGATCAACAGCGCACGGTCTGCCTGGATACCTCCCCGTTTGGGACTTCCGCCACTGAGCTGGAGGATCTTTTGCAGGGGGATAAGTTTCCTGTCAACCAGTATAAAGGTGTCTTTCAACTGGCTCCCTACCAGGGAATGATTCTGAGGGGGACATTCGGAAGCGTCTGACTGATACGAGTGATTGCATCATTTATCACAAAAGGAGAGGCTTATATGCAGAAAAAACCATATCTGATTGACGCGGTAATCGGAAACTCGCGGATGCTGGCTGCCCTGGACCGGCGCGGCCAGTTGCATCGCTTGTGGTGGCCCGGGATTGATCGTCCGCAACATGTCGAAGAAAGTTATGCCGGTGTATATGTTCACGGAAAATCGGAGAAAGTATCCTGGCTCCATCAGGAACCCTGGCAACATCAACAATCTTATCTTGGGGATACCCCGATTCTTCAAACCAGAGCTTATTCCCCGGAATTGCAGTTGGAAGTGACTTGTGAGGACGAGATGGTTCCGCAAACCGATGTGATGATGCGCCACTATACCCTTGTGAATCGCGGAACACAGGAGCATTCTCTTACTTTTCTTTATTATTCCTCCATGCAGATGGGAGAGAACCCCTTATACAACACGACGATGTTTGATTTTGAACATGACGCTCTTGTCCATTATCGCCATCAATATGCAGTTGCGGTCTCAGCCTCGGAACCTGTTTCCGGCTACCAGGCAGGAAATGTAAGGGAAAATATTGAACAGGCCAGGTTGAACGGCAATCCCATCGACATGCAAAAAGAAGGAGGGTTATCCTGGAGCCTGGGAGCAGTCGGTCCGGGAGAGTCCAAACAGATCACTTTATTTTTTGCTGCCGGTGACGGTCCCGATCAGGCGTGTGCCGAACTTTGCAAGGCTGTTTCTGAAGGGAGGGAGGCTTTGCGCCGGCTTACGCTGGATTACTGGAAAAACTACCTGGACTCCGGAAAGCAGGTGAGAACGGGAAATGAAGCGATTGATCGTTTATACCGCCGCTCCCTTATTATTTTCCGCTTGATGATGGATGAGAAATTCGGCAGTGTGATCGCCGCTCCCGAATTGGATGAGGAGTTTAGCCGCTGCGGAGGTTATGCTTACTGCTGGGGAAGAGATGCGGCCTATATTATTGCGGCTGTTGACCGTGCCGGGTATCCTTTGATGGGACATGAATTTTACCGCTGGACATTGAAAACCCAAAGCGGGGATGGTTCCTGGCAGCAGCGCCATTATCTCGACGGGCGTCTCGCTCCGCAATGGGGATTGCAAATGGATGAAACAGGTTCCATCTTGTGGGGGATGTGGCAACATTACCTGATGACCGGGGAAGTTTCTTTTCTGGAAGAAGTATGGCCGGCAGTAAAAAAAGGAGCGCAATTCCTTGTGCAATCAATCGATCCCGAGACGGGCCTCCCTCTGCCGAGCCGGGACCTGTGGGAGGAAAGAGACGGAGAGCATACCTATACCGCGGCCGCTGTCTATGGCGGGCTGACCGGTGCTGCGGAAATCGCCAGAGCACTTGGCCGGGAGGAACTGTCCATCTCCTGGAGACAAGCTGCAGAAAACATACGTGCTGCCATCTCCGGACAGCTGTGGAATGAAGAGCGGCAAGCTTTTTTCCGCGGGCTTAAATTAGCCGTCTCTCCGGAACAGATGGCCAAAGCAAAAGCAGAAGGCAAAAGGACAGCCGTTCAAGTCAATCACAAAGGTTATCGAACGCATATGATTTGGGAAGATCCGGTCATTGATGCCAGCCTGCTCGGAGTCAGCGTTCCTTTTGCACTGTTTCCCGCTGAGGATGAACGGGCCGTCAAAACAGCGGATGCGATTGAGCGGAGCTTGACCAGCCAGCCCATCGGCGGGATTAAACGGTATGAAGATGACAAATATATTGGCGGTAACCCCTGGATTCTAACCACTCTCTGGCTGGCGATGTACCGGGTCAGGCAGGGGCAGACGGAGCAGGCGGTAAAATGGCTCAACTGGGCGGTTGATCACCGAACCCAATTAGACTTATTGCCCGAGCAGATTGATCGCCATACCGGAGAAGCAGCATGGGTTGTCCCGCTCACCTGGTCACATGCGATGTTTGTACTTACGGTATTGGATTTAATGGAGGCAGGAGTATTTAAGGGGAAAAGTTAAACGATATAAAAGTTCAAATTGGAGTATAATGAAGCCAATTGCACGTCAGGCAAAGGAGTTTTCAGTGATGGCTACTATTAAGGACGTTGCAAAATTAGCGAATGTTTCCCCGTCGACGGTTTCGCGGGTCATCGCCGGAAGCAATCGCATCAGTTTAGAAACAAAAAAGCGTGTTCATCAAGCGATGGAAACTCTCAACTATGTTCCCAATGCCATCGCCCGAAGTTTGGCGCGAAGCAATACGCGTACCATCGGGTTTACCATTGCCCGCGAGGCAGGTCAGGCTTTTTCCAATCCTTTTTTTTCTGAATTGATGCGCGGTATGTCAACCATTGCCCAGACCCGGGACTATAATATTCTCCTATCGATCAGCCGCAATGCGGAAGAGGAGAAGGAGAAATGCTTGCAATTGATCAGGGAACGGCGGGTCGACGGGTTAATCGTATCCAGTTCGCGCCTCAAAGATCCGCTGATTTCTGCTTTAATCGAAGAAAATGTGCCGTTTGTTCTGATCGGGAGAAATGTTGAGAAGCCGGTGCTGTCAGTCAATAATGATAATGTTCAGGCGGCCAGGCTGGCTACGCAACACTTGCTCAAACAGGGATATGAAAAAATCGCTTTTGTCAGCGGGGATGCCAATCTGGTTGTCAGTCTGGACCGGGTCAACGGTTATAAACAGGCACTGATGGAACAAAATATGCCTGTTGTCCCTGAACGCATTGTTTATGCTGATTTCTCGATTGATGGAGGTTTCCGGACCCTGTGCCGTCTGTGGGAGTCAGGGATGGAGTTTGACGCAGTGATGGCCGCAGATGACCTGTTCGCGCTCGGGGCGTTACAATTTGCCGAACATCAGGGATTGGAGGTCCCATCCAACTTTGGGATTGTGGGCTTTAACGACTCCCCCCTCATGTCGTTTATCAACCCGCCGCTTACCAGTGTGAAAATTCTCGCATACGAACTGGGAATGGAAGCGATGGAACTTCTGTTAAATGTACTGGCCGACCCTGAAAAAGCGCATACTAAAAAAGAGATCGTCCTGGCATCCGAATTGATCGTCCGCCGGTCGAGTAAGCGAAAATAAACACCTGCAAACGATGTCAGGTGTTTTGTTTTATGTTAGAATGGTGAAGTTATTGATGAGAAGAAAGGGGGCAGACAGGCTTGATCTACTTGGATAATAGTGCGACAACACCAACCGATCCGGAAGTGATCGAGGTGATGAGTGATGTCATGAAACAGGTATACGGGAACCCTTCCTCTTTGCACGGACTGGGGATGAAAGCTGAGCGCCTTGTCGAACAAGCGCGCAAAGTGGTTGCCCAAACCCTCGGATGTACCCCGCATGAAATTATTTTCACTTCGGGTGGAACCGAAGCGAATAACCTGGCGATCAAAGGAGTTGCTGAGCGCAATCCGGAGCGGAAAAAACATCTGATCACAACAGAGGCAGAGCATGCTTCAGTTTATGAGGTGTTTCAACAGTTAAAGAAAAGGGGCTGTCAGGTTACCTATCTTCCTGTTGACTCACTTGGCAGAGTCGATCCGGAAGAGGTTGAAAAGGCGATTACAGAGGAAACCGTACTCGTTTCCGTCCTGCATGTCAATAACGAAGTGGGTACAATCCAACCGATCGAAGAAATTGGACGGCGCCTGAAAAAATATCCTAAAGTAACCTTCCATGTGGATGCGGTGCAGTCATTTGCCAAAATTCCCCTGTTGCCCGCGCAGGCCCACGTTGACCTGCTTTCCCTCTCTGCCCATAAATTTCATGGCCCCAAAGGAGTCGGCGCCCTTTACAAGCGTAAAAATATCACTCTCGCTCCATTGCTGGCCGGAGGGGGGCAAGAAGGCGGAATCCGCTCAGGTACATATAACGTGCCGGGAATTGCCGGTTTGGCCAAAGCTATCGTGCTGGCACAGCAGAAACGCTCACAGTTTTTGCAGAACTGTGAGGTCTGGAAAGAGACTTTGCTGGCGAGACTAAAGGACTCACTCCATCCGATGCGCGCCAATGGGGATCTGACACCTGAAGGGGGCGCTCCCTATATTGTCAATCTGTCTTTTGCCGGCTTAAAATCGGAGGTACTCGTGCATGCTTTAGAGAAGGAGAATCTGTTTGTATCCAGTAAATCTGCTTGTTCATCAAGAGCCGAAGTACCAAGCCGGGTGTTAAAAGCGATGGGTTTAAATAACGACGAAGCGGTTAGTTCCATTCGCATCAGTATGGGCTTTCAGACCAAGGCGGCAGATATTGACCATTGTGCAGATGTGTTACTTCGTGTGGTTCCGCAATACCAACAGGTAATGAAGGTGCGTAAATGATGAAAAGCAATTGTATTTTGCTCCGTTATGGAGAACTGGCCTTAAAAGGGAAAAATAAAGCAGACTTTGAAGACAGGCTCGTTAATAATATACGCGCGAAGCTGGAAAAATTCACAGGAGTTTCCGTAACCAAAATGCGTGGCCGGATCTTTGTCGAATTTAATGATCAGGCGATTGAACCGATGATTCAGGAACTCTCCGAAGTATTTGGCCTGGTCGGATTTAGTCCGGCTGTTCGTCTTGACTCAGAGATTGAGTTGATCCAGAAAGCTGCTCTTGAACTTGCTGAAAGCCAGGGGCCCGAGGTGCGGACATTTAAAGTAAACAGCAAACGGGCGGATAAACGGTTTCCGATTGGGTCTCAGGAGATGAACCGTCGCATCGGCGGATATATTTTGGCTCACTCCCCACAGTTAAAAGTGGATGTGCACAATCCTGATCTGATTGTGCATGTTGAAGTGAGAGGAAAGTATTCTTATGTATACGGTAACGATATCCCGGGGCCCGGCGGTTTGCCGGTCGGTTCCAGCGGACGGGTCATGCTTCTCTTGTCCGGTGGGATTGACAGCCCGGTTGCAGGTTATCTGGCTTTAAAACGAGGGGTGGAACTTCAGGCGGTCCACTTCCACAGCTATCCGTTTACCAGTGAGCGGGCGAAGCAAAAAGTGATTGACCTGGCGCAAATTCTCACCCGCTTCGGGGGGCGGATTCGCCTTCATGTGGTGCCGTTTACCGAAATTCAAACAGAGATTAACAAACATTGTTATGAGTCCTATTCAATTACGGTGATGCGTAGAATAATGTTACGAATCTCTCAAGAGCTGGCCAGAAAACACAAAGCCCTGGCCCTGGTAACAGGAGAGAGCCTGGGACAAGTGGCCAGCCAGACACTGGAAAGCATGAATGCGATTAATGAAGTGGTGCAAATTCCCGTGCTCAGGCCGGTTATCGGTATGGACAAACAGGAAATCATGGCGATTGCAAAGCGAATTGGCACTTATGAAACTTCGATTCTCCCTTATGAAGATTGTTGCACGGTCTTTTTGCCGAAAGCGCCAAAAACAAAACCGGATCGGGAAGTGGCGGCCAGGCAGGAGGCGAAACTGGATACTGCGCGTTTAATTCGGGAAGCTGTGGAAGGTACAGAGATCATTGATCTATCTCCGGATCGGAATGAAGAGGAATTCTCTTATTTCTAATGTCACAATGGGATGAGGAGGGTCCAGGTTGATTCGATTTCAAGAAGAAGTCATGCAGCTGACGAAACTACTTGTTCAGCACCCGAGCATTGTCGGGACGATTGGGGAACGGGACATGGCCTATCAAATTTATGAGATCCTTCAGCAATTCCCCTATTTTAAAGAGCATCCCCATGATCTGAAACTCCTGCCTACCCGTCAGGATGAGCATGAACGGTACAATGTGCTGGCGCTGGTCAAAGGTGCCAACCCGATGAATAATGAAACGGTCATCCTCATGGGGCATATGGATACGGTGGGTGTAGAAGACTATGGAAAATGGAAACGATATGCTTTTTTCCCCGATGAGTTGGTTGATCTGTGGAAAAAAAGCCGGATTCCCGCATCGGTCAGAGCAGATATTGCATCCGGGAACTGGTTAGGGGGACGCGGGATCGTGGATATGAAAAGCGGAGTGGCGAGCCACCTTGCGATTCTGCGCTATTTTTCCGATCACCGCGACGAGCTGGACGGTAACCTTCTGCTGGCGATCACCTGTGATGAAGAAAATAATTCACGCGGTATTTTATCGGCGCTGGCTGATATAGATCAATTTGCCCGGGAAGAGAATTTACAGTTTATCGCCGCGATCAACTCCGATTATACAGCTCCCCGGTATGATGATGACCCTCATCGCTATGTTTATCTGGGGACAGTCGGAAAACTATTGCCCGCTTTTTTTGTGGTGGGAAAAGAAACGCATGTAGGCCAGGCATTTGAAGGGTTTGATCCTAATCTGCTGGTTTCGGAACTGACCTCCCGCCTGGATTACAATACCGATCTTTGTGATGAAATGTTTGGTGAAGTAACATTGCCCCCCGTATCACTCAAGCAGACGGATTTGAAGCCGCATTACGATGTACAAACGCCCCGGACAGCCTTTGTCTATTATAATGTTTTCGTGCACAGCTGGTCCCCCCAGGATGTTCTGCAAAGATTGAAGGAGACGGCCACCACAGCGTTTGAAGTAGCGATCTCCAAGTTTCAGACCCGCTACCGCTGTTACTGCGAATTGAGCGGCCATCCCTACCAGCCGATTGAGGTTGAACCGCGGGTGTATACGTATGACGAGTTTTATCAGCGTTGCCGGGAACAGTTTGGGACGGAGTTTGAACAAAAGATGCTTCAATTCTCCATGAATGTGCTCAATGAAGAAAACCTGGATCTCCGCAATTATTCCCGGCGTCTGGTTGAAGAATTGTGGGAATGGGGAGGAGACTCAGAACCGGCAATCATTTTGTTTTATGCCTCCTCTTACATTCCGAGAGTGGTTCTTTCCGAAGCGGACCACAGAGATAACCGCTTGATCGAGGCTGTCAACCAGGGAGTGAATGAGATTCAGCCCAACTGTGAACAGCCGATACAGGTGCGAAAGTTTTTCCCCTATATCTCAGATATGAGCTTTGTGGCGATCAGCGATGACGAAAAAGATATGCAAGCGTTTGAAAAAAATATGCCCGCATGGGGCATGAAGCAGCAGATGGATATGGAAGCGATCCGTAAGCTGGATGTACCGGTCATCAATATCGGACCTTATGGCAAAGGGGCACACAAGCAGTGGGAACGGGTGGAAATCACTTACTCCATGGAGATTGTCCCCAATTTGACGGTGTCAGTGATTCGCCATCTGTTCCGGTCATAAGCCGTTTCCGGGTTTCTATTTGTCTGGCGAGGGTAAAGTCTTTGTAAGTGATGCCCCCGGAATCATGGGTGGTTGAAGAGACCGTAACGACACAGTAACCGATATGAAGATCGGGATGATGGTTTAGCTTCTCCGCTTGTTCGGCCACTTGTTGGACAAACCGGATCCCGTCCATATAAGTAGAAAAACGGAATGTTTTGGTGATCGCGTCTTTTTCCCGCTGCCACCCCGGCAATTGGGATAGCTGTTCGGTAATCTGTTCATCAGTCATGTTGTTCCCGCCTTTTGCAATTGGTTATTTTTAAGGAGCACTTTATCAAGTGGGAGCTTCTTCTATGTTATCGTAAAAAAGTGAGGTTTTGCGAGTCCGTTTTAGTATGAAAAAGGGGTTATAGCATGGATACACACTTTTGGATCGGCTTTTTTAACATCATCATCCTGGATATCATTCTCAGTGGGGATAATGCTGTGGTGATTGGCATGGCAGCCCGCAACCTGCCCCCAAACCAGCGGAAAAAAGCAATATTATTTGGTGCCGGAGCGGCAGTTCTCTTAAGGGCCTCCTTAACAGCTATCGCTACATACTTGTTGAAGATTCCTCTCTTGATGACCCTTGGCGGCATGTTGCTCTTGTGGATTGCAGTAAAGCTGCTTTTGGAGGAAGAAGAAAATACGCATGTTTCTACAGGTAAAAGCATGCGCAGCGCCATTAAAACCATTGTTGTGGCCGATGTGGTAATGAGCCTTGATAATGTGCTGGCAGTGGCCGGAGCGGCACATGGGAATATTTTTCTCGTCCTGTTCGGATTGGCGCTCAGCATTCCAATCATCATGTGGGGCAGCAGATTGATTGCCACCCTGTTGAATAAGCTGCCCTGGCTTGTATATATCGGTTCAGCCATCCTCGGCTATACTGCCGGCCAGCTTATTGTAGAAGATCCTATCATAGAGAAGTATCTTTTGCATGGACAGGATACTCTGGTAACTGCGATCCCGATTGTATTGGCCATCGTGGTTGTCGTTGTCGGGGTTGCATTAAAAAAGAGTATAGCCAACCAAAAAACAGCTTAACTCAAAAAAGCGGCTTCCCCGTGCGAAGCTGCTTTTTTATAATAAAATATCCCGGCCGGAGACCGGGTTCAATTATTCAGGGGGTTTTGGCTGGGGAGGCAGGACTCGAACCTACGCATCACGGAGTCAAAGTCCGTTGCCTTACCGCTTGGCTACTCCCCATCGGCTTGCATTTTTATTATGTGAGCAATTGCAAAAAATATACGGATAGAAAGTTCTGAACCATGGTATCATTCACGTCCTTCCACCTGTTCTACAATGTTCCACCCCCCGGTTTTTGATCCTCCTCCATCAATCCCGGCATGAATAGCCATTTCCCTAATTTGTCTCTCCTTTAAATATACTCAAATGTTTCTATGATTATTGCTGGGGTGTAACAAATTATGATTTTTAAACAAGGAGGGATTTAATGAAAAGTTGACGAAGATTATTTAGATATATAGTTGTCTATCATTCTGTTATTGAAAAGAAAGATTGAAAGGTGGAGATAACCTCCTGAACCCCTGTACAAATTCAGTCTTTGGAAGTGTGAAAGAGAGGAATTATTCTTCATGAAACCTGTATTAAACAAAAATATTCCAATCCCCCTTTACTATCAGCTGAAACAATGGTTGACCGAGCAGATTGAACGTGGAGAGTTACGGCCGGGAGATGCTATTCCCTCTGAACGAGAATTGAGTGAACAATTTGAAATCAGCCGGATGACGGTTCGCCAGGCTCTGCTGGAACTGGTTAACGAAGGGAAACTTGTGCGGGAAAAAGGAAAAGGAACCTTTGTGGCCGAGCCGAAGATTAATCAGGGATTGTTGAAGTTGACCAGTTTTAGTGAAGATATGAGGAGCCGGGGAATGAAGCCCGGAGCACGCCTGATCCACGTCAATGTTGAAGATGTGACTCCCAAGCTGGAGGACACGTTGCAAATTAAAGGCGGTTCCATTATCTCAATCACCCGGTTGCGCTTAGCTGATGATAAACCGATGGCCATTGAAACTTCTCATTTGCCGCTCTCACAATTTCCCGAACTCAGACAGCAGGATCTTCATGATCAGTCGTTGTATCAGTTTTTGGAACACTATTACGGAATTACGATTTCCTATGCTTCACAGACTATTGAGGTGGGGATGCCGTCGCCGCGGGAGAGGGAGCTTTTACAGATCAGAGAGGGCGTGCCGGTGCTGCGGACCGAGCGAATCACTTATGACGAAAACCGCTCGCCCATCGAATTTGTCCAATCCTCCTATCGAGGTGACCGTTACAAGCTCTATGCTGAATTGGTGCGCTGATGCAAAGGGAGTTCCTAAAAAAGCAGAAAAGCTTTCCCCAACATTCAAAGTACAGTATACAGTATAAAGTACAGATGCCAATGTTCATAACCGTCGATCTCACAGAAAACCCTCATGACTGGCCGTCACAACCTTGGGATGAAAGTTTGAATAATGCGGGGGGAGCAGAAATCCGGGGAGAGGCCTTTTTGAGGCCGACCGAGCGGAAAATCGGAATAAGGGAAAAAGGGAGCAAACTCTTCTTTGCCCCCCGCTTCCCTGCCTAATACCTGCTCCCCTTGTAGTGCAGTTTTTGGATCGGCCACTTTTGCTTCCTCGCAGGGCGCCAATCGGGAGCGAGACAGAATTCTGCCTTCCCCACACTGACACACACTCTCACAGAAAATGCAGGGTTTTGCGGCCGCATATTTTCTTGCAAAATTCGACACCAACCCTCCCGGATTTGTGTAAGCGGTTTCCCTTCCTTTTTTCTGTAACAGTATCCAAAAAGGTGAAAAAGACAAGCAAAAAGAGGAGGGAGTATACGGGAATGGAGTACAGACATTACTTGCCATCAGATGAAATTGAAATCGTTCGCCTATGGAACCGGTGTTTGCCCAGGGACCCCATTACACCGAAGCGGTTTCGCAATCTTGTCCTGTTGGACGCCAATTTCGATCCGGAAGGGCTTCGCCTGGCATTTGATGGGGAGCAGCTTATTGGATGTGTTTATGCAGTTCGCCGGTGCCTCCCCATGCACGGAACCAATTTGGAACCGGAAAACGGATGGATTCCTTTCTTCTTTGTCGCCGAATCCTATCGGAACCAGGGAGTAGGGAAACAACTTTTCAACGAGGCTTTTCAATTTCTGCATAAGGCCGGCCGAAAACAGGTATTTTTCGCTTCCTACGCTCCCAACTACATTTTGCCCGGAATGGATAAAGAGGCGTATCCGGATGGTTATTCCTTTTTACAAAAGCTTGGCTTCCGTGTGCAATACTCCCCGGTCGCGATGGACCGCTCGCTTGTCGGGTTTATGATCCCGGAAGAAGTGAAGGCGTTAAAGGACAGGCGAATCAAGGAAGGTTACACGTTTGAACAGGTAAGGGACGGTGACCTGTACCGATTGATCCGGTTTGCTACGGAAGTATTTAACCCGGATTGGGGACGGGCGATTCGTGAAGGAATCTTGCAGGGATTGCCCTTGGAACGCATTCGGGTGGCAAAGCACCAGAATCAAATTGTCGGCTTTTGCCTGTACGGCGGCTATGAAGGAGTGCCGGAGCGTTTCGGTCCCTTTGGGGTCGACCCCGGGCAGCAGGGAAAAGGGCTGGGCAAAATTTTGCTCACTGACGCTCTGGCAGCCATGCGGGCGGAAGGATTGCATGGGGCCTGGTTTTTGTGGACCGGCGAAGAAAGCCCGGCGGGTTATTTATACAAAAAGACCGGTTTTCACTTTACGCGCCAATTCCATGTGATGCGTAAAAGGTTATAAAGTCCATTTTCTCAAGGGGGAATCGCGGTGAGATTACTGAAGAGGAAAGTAACCGCCGTCTTGTTATCAGCCGCACTCGTGACGGGACTTGCAGGTTGCGGACCGTCAGCTGATCAAGGGGATTCTTCGGTTGTCCAGTTAACGTTGCAGACTCATTATTCCCTGCAACAGGAACAAGAATTGAAAAAGTACATTGACAAATGGAACAAAAATCATCCCAATATTCAGGTTAAACACAAATTTGTGGACTTTGCCCAGTTACTGCCTACAATTATGGCCAAACAGACAACAGGACAACAAGCAGATATTCTCCATGTGTACTCGTTATGGGGTGGCCAGCTGGCCAAAGGGAACGTGCTGGCTGAACCGACTGCAGAGGTGAAAAAAGATATCGAAGCCTCATATCCCGCTGCTGCCGTCAACGGGGCGACGGTAAACGGGAAGCTGTTGGGGTATCCAACCGAGGTGCAAACATACGGTCTCTATTATAACAAAAAATTGCTGCAAGAAGAAGGCTACTCAGCCCCGCCCAAAACATGGGATGAACTGTATCAAATGGCTAAAAAGATCACGAAGCGTGATACATCCGGAAAAGTACTGGTAGAAGGCTATGGACCACCGATGGGAGAAAGTTTCCAGGAAACCGCTGTTGTCCACCCTTACCTGTCACTCTTGTATGCTGCGAGGGCCAGTTTATCAGCAAAGATGGAAAAAAAGCAGAACTTAACTCACCGATTGCCTTGAAAACGCTACAATTTCAGGAAAAGCTGATAAAGGAAGAAGTGACTGATACCAGTTTCAATGTCCTGAAAGGATTCCCTTCCGAGAAAGTGGCCATGACGATCAACGCCGGCTGGTGGAACGGGTCTCTCAAAGCAACGATGAAGGATAAGTACAAAAACATCGGTGTCGCCCCGATTCCATCCCCTGATGGCAAGGGGCAGGGTTCCATTTCCTATTCCTTCTTCTACGGAGTGAGCAAAAAGTCCAGGCATCAGAAAGAAGCCTGGGAGTTTTTGAAATGGCTCAATTCAGAAGCGCAGGAAAACGGTGCGACAGCAGAAGGAAATTTCCTTGTTTCCCAGGGAATCATTCCGGCACGCAACTCCGACATCAAAGCGATGGACAAAGAACTGTCCAACCCAAACAATCAACCGTTTATCGACGCGCTGAAATATGCGGTTCCGGAACCGAACATCGAGCAAGGACAGAAGGTCAAGACGATTCTCATGAAAAATATTGAAAGCGTGTGGAGCGGTCAGATCACACCAGAACAGGCGCTTCAATCCTCAACGGAGGAGATTACGCAAACATTGAACCAATAACCGGGAAGCTGTCGGGGGACCCCGGTGATCCCCCGTCTCTTTCCCGGCGAAGTGGGGTGCCGAAATGGAAGCTACTGAACAACCACAGGCAGCACCGCTTTCCCCGGCGGTAAAACACGGGTCGAAACGGTCGAAGAAACACCGGAAAACGGTGCTCGGGTACCTTTTTCTGTCGCCGACGCTGCTTTTTTTTCTTATCTTCTTTGCCATCCCGCTCGCCTTTTCATTTTATTTAAGTTTTACGGAATGGAGCGGGTTTGATTTAAGTGCAATTCAGTGGGTTGGCTTAAAAAATTACCAGAAGGTTTTGTCACCGGATCAACCATTTTTACATCCTGTTTTGACCAATACACTGGTTTTCGCTGTTGGATCGGTTCTGTTATCATTTGCGGCTGCCGTGATGTTTGCTTATATGATCACCAGGCTCCGCTTTGAAGGGTTTTGGCGCACCTTATACTTTTTTCCAATGGTGACGACGGTGGTTGCAGTGGGAAACGTGTGGAAGTACATGTATGATCCGCACAGCGGAATGATCAACGGGCTTTTGGGGGGATTGGGACTGCCGCCAATCCGGTTTCTGAATGACCCGGATACGGCTTTGTCTTCCATTATCGTTGTCTCCGCATGGGCCGGAATCGGCTCCGCTGTCTTAATTCTCACCGCCGGACTGAAGGCGATTCCCGAATCGTACTATGAAGCCGCTGTGCTGGAAGGAGCCAATGCAACCAGGCTTTTCTGGTATATTACCTTGCCCTTGCTCCGTCCATCCATGCTCTTTGTCCTGATTACCGGATTTATCTCCGGATTGCAATCCTTCACCCTGACCATGGTGATGACGGGCGACGGGGGCCTGGGAATGCGACCAATGTCGGAGCATTGGAGATGTACAAACAAGCCTTCAGCTTCAGTGAATGGGGGATGGCCAGTGCGCTGGCATTTGTACTCTTTGTTATCGTCTTTATCATTACCATCATCCAACTGATCATCTTTCGGCGGGGAGGAGTGGAAAGCTACTGATGAAACCTCGATTTCCGTGGTTTTCGTACCTGGTTGTAGCGCTCGGGAGCATCATGATGATCCTGCCCTTTTTGGAGATGGTTTTCGGTTCGTTTAAAGGTCCCGATGAAATCAACTCTGCCGATTATCAATTGCTCCCAAATTCTTTCGATTTCCACAATTATGCGGAAGTTTTTGAAACCCTGAACATGGGCCTTCTCTTTAAAAACAGCATAATCGTCGCAGTAAGCGTGACCGTCTGTGTGTTGCTGACCAGCACGCTGGCAGGATACGCGTTGACAAAATTGCATTTTCCCGGTCGTGACACGATCTTTAAGTTTATTTTGGTAACGATGATGTTTCCAGCGTTCCTGTTTTTAATTCCCAACTTCTATATTATAATCCACTTTCCGCTTGCGGGAGGGAACGATCTGTTTGGGGAAGGGGGAAATGGAGGGCTGGCGGCTTCGATTGTCTCGCTGATCCTGCCATTTGCTGTCAGCGGATTTGGCATCTTTTTAATGCGCCAGTTTATCATGAATATTCCCGACGCTCTGCTAGAGGCCGCCCGCATTGACGGTGCTTCGGAGTTCCGCATCTTCTGGCAGATTGTTGTTCCCATCACCACGCCTGCACTGGTCACTCTGGCTATTTTTACCTTTATCAGCCAGTGGAATGAATTTATCTGGGCCATGTTGATCTTCACGGTCAATGATCAGCTGGCAACATTGCCGGTTGGGATTCAGATGCTGCAAATGACCCTCGACCCCACCTTAACGCGGGCCCTGGTCAGTGCGGGTCTGACGATCAGCGTTGTACCTGTTTTTCTTGTCTTCCTCTGTTTGCAGCGGTATTACATCAACGGCATGGTGATGTCCGGCGTGAAAGAATAATAAAACAGATGCAAAAAGGAGGTCCGCGCACATGCCTAAATCCGGTGACGGGAAGAACTGGCGCCCAATCGCCGATCAGTCCAAGGAGCAAAAAACAGAAGGCATCGGGCCCCATGTAGATACCATCTCTCTGGACAATCTTGAAAGTGCCCGATATATCCGCATCTCGATGACAGCCTGTCCCGGCAAATCGGGGGCCAAAGCAGGATCGTCCCAACGGACACCAGATGCATTTTCACTGTGGGAAGTTGAGGTCTATCTAAGATAGTGATCATGAAATAACTACATGAAACGGGAGGAGAAAGCATGGGAACTGACAAAAAATCACACATTCTGGCGATCGGCGGTCACGCGGGAGATATGGATTTGACAGCAGGAGCAGTGATTGCCAAGTACACGCAAGCGGGCCACAAAGCCACTTTTCTGCATCTGACGCCGGGTGAAAAAGGCCATCCCCGCCTCTCGCCGGAGGAGTATGCCAAGCAAAAAATAGAGGAAGCCCGCCGCTTTGCCGAAATCGTCGGGGCTGATGTCCGTTTTCTCGCTTACAAAGACGCTGAATTGCCCGTCAATGAAGAAGTGAAATACCAGGTGGCCGATATCATCCGGGAAGTAAAACCGGATATAATCATCACTCACTGGAAAGGCAGCATCCATAAGGACCATACCAATACTTACCATATTGTTGAAGATGCCCGGTTTTATGCTGCCTTAAAGACGATCCAACGCGACTTACCGGCTCATTTTACCAGGAAACTCTACTATGCGGATAACTGGGAAGATCCGTATGATTTTGAACCCGAGGTGTTTATAGATATCCCCGAGGAAGCCTACGAAACCTGGGTAAAAGCCATGCACTGCTATGCCTATGCCCGGGGCGAAACCTCCGGCTTTCCGTTTATCGAATACTATAAAGCGCTGACCATTGTCAGGGGGGCGCCTGCCGGATTTAAACGGGCCCAGGCCTTCGCCGTTCCAAGGGGAGCACATACCAAGCGGCTATTCTTTTTTGAGTGAGAATAGGACAGCGATCAGACAGGATTTAGAGTTTCTGACATAAATGAACAGAGGTGCCTGTGCAGAGGCACCTCTTCCCATTAAAACGCTTATGAATAGTATAACTGATAAGGTTAAGTTTTCTTTCAATTTCACTATGGATTCAATTAAAACCCTCATAAAGTTTTGGGGAAGGGGTCCCCCTGCCGTGACTTTCAATTCCACTATGGATTCAATTAAAACGTCAAGCGCATCAAAACAAAGAAAGGCCATCCTATCTTTCAATTCCACTATGGATTCAATTAAAACTCAGCTCGACTGTGGGTTCCTCTCCGCTTTCATCCCTTTCAATTCCACTATGGATTCAATTAAAACGAACGAGAAGCACACGGTAGAAACAAGGGATATGACCTTTCAATTCCACTATGGATTCAATTAAAACCCCGTGAACACGCAGAAGCTTCGTAAAATCGTAATGGCTTTCAATTCCACTATGGATTCAATTAAAACGTGACGGGACTTCCAACAGAACAAACCGAAAGTTATCTTTCAATTCCACTATGGATTCAATTAAAACTTTTCCAAGCTGCGTTTGGGTAAATAGTGACTTCGTACCCACTTTCAATTCCACTATGGATTCAATTAAAACGCCGAAGCTTAGACCACCATGAAGAAAAGCGCGACTTTCAATTCCACTATGGATTCAATTAAAACGTCCCTTCCATCTTCCCCGCTGTAATGCCGCCGCCATTCTTTCAATTCCACTATGGATTCAATTAAAACCTCTGAGCGCCCGTAAGCGGGAAGGTGGCGTATAGTTGCTTTCAATTCCACTATGGATTCAATTAAAACGCGGTGAACTGGTAAGGTTAAGGTTAAGGGTCGGGCAGTTGGCGGACTGTCCTTCCCGCTACTCTTATTATTATGACACATTAGAAAAAATGTAAACAGGGGAGATGATGGAAAATGGCTGTTGCCTTTCAATTCCACTATGGATTCAATTAAAACCCTTCAAATAAACCTACTAATACCAACACTTTTCATTTTATTTCATGCCTGTAAAGTCTGTAAACCTCCAATCTTGCAAAAATCCCGGGAGGTTCACAGACTTTTATTCGAAAAAGGGTCTATGCCAATTATTTTTTATACTTCTTAGAAGCAATATATCAAACAAATCCAACATGGATGCAACTCAACATTACTTTATTTTCCTTATCTTTCAATCCCAAAATGAACTTCAATACAAATCAAAAAGTAGTGAACATCTATAGATAATTACAATATAAAACATGATTATACCATAAGTCTAGCTGCAAAAATGGCTTACCCTTTATGTTAAAAAAGATATAAATTGGAAAGCAAAATAGAAAGTACTTGACCCCATAATTGAATTCTGATAAATTTAACTTGTGTCAATAGTAAGTAACATTACTTATTCTTCTTATCGCATATGGAGGTGAAATCATACGTATTTCAGCCAAATTTTACCTCGATCGAGAAGTCAATCTTCCATATGAATTAAACTATCCGCTCAGCAGTTACATCTACCAATGTATCAAACTGGCAGATTTTGAACTTGGAAGCTGGTTACACAACCAGGGATTGGAGTATCGTGGTAAATCATATAAACCCATTGTTTTTTCCCGTTTGCAGTTTGAGACAAGAAAAAATACCGCGACTCATATGGAAGTGAAAGGATTTTGCTCGTTTAAAGCGGATTCGATCCAGCCTGTCCTTATGCAGCGGTTGATTGAAGGAATGTGGAAACTAGGGTATCTGCAATTGCTTGACATAAAGATACCGCTTGTTGATGTAAAGGTGGAAGCAACCGTTTTATTTCAGGAGACGATGTTGTATAAATCGCTCTCACCGATTGTAGTTCCCATACAAGATGGGGACAGGCTGCGCTTTTGCCATCCGTTGGAGAGCAGATTTTATGACTCTGTACGCCAATCGGCAGCCAACTGGTATTACCTTAAGTGGGGAGAAGAGATCCCTTCAGATACTTCGATTCATATCAGTCTCCTGCATCCGGAAAAATTTCAACTCAAAAAAGCGGCTGTGCTCACTAAATATAAAGAGAAAAAGTTGAAAGGGTATCAAATCCCCATCAAAGTACAAGCCCCTCCCAAGGTACAGCAGGTACTCTATGAATCGGGAGCCGGAAGCTACAGTTCACAGGGATTTGGCTGTCTGCAAACTTTGAAGGAGGTGAAAGAGTGAAAGTACTTATACCAAAAACAGGTGATCCATGGACTGATATTGGGATCGTTACGTTTTATCAAGAATTGGAACATATTCAGGACCATGAATTACTGGAATCACTTCATCTGGCACCAGGGCATCTGGAGTTTGAAATTGAGGTCGAATACATAGATGAAGTGAAGCAACTTTTACAAACGCGAATGAAGGATAAATTGAATCGGATCCTTTTACCGCCTGTGGAGCTAAAGCTTCTCAAGCGGAATCAAGAGTGGAGCAAAAAGGATGCTGCCGGATTTCTTAATGAGCGCTTTAAAACTGTGCTAACGGATTCGGAAATTGAGTTTCTGAAAAGTAAAACTGATGAGCATGGAAGGGAGAAACCATTCCTCTCCCATCCACAAAAAAATGTTGAGATGACCAGTATGCGCAATTTCATTGGGATTAAAGGGGATTGGAAGAGGGCTACCAAGACGTATATAGAAGAGATCAATGATTTTTTTGACCAATATCATCCTGGATCGAAAAAGAAAAAAGTTTGTCCTCTATGTGGCCGTTTAGGTGATCCGGCCCATTTCCACCCGATGAATCAGAGCAGAAACGTATTGTTTAATCAACATCACGGAGTGCCGGTGCGTGGCTATAACTCTTCAGTAGCCAAAGAAAAAATGTGCCCGACTTGCAATCTGCTCAATCTGTACAGCACGGTTCAAGTGCACTGGCATCCTTATTTTGTTTCCAATAAACAAGTGACTCACCTGTTGATTCCCGAGTTGAATGACCTGGTTACATTGAACAAGCTATTCAGAAAAGTTGAGGCAAAACTGTACAATCTTTTAAAAGAGACACGTCTGGTCAGCTATCGTACTAACATCGCGGAATTAAAGGTTCAGACACTGTATGTTTCCTTGTTACAGCTCTACTTCTGGATGAACTATGTTCGGGAAGAAGCGGAGTTTCATTATGATCCGCTGGACCCAACCACTCGGCGTTCGATCAAAAACTGGATCATACCGCGATATTCAAAAGGACAAAATGTTATTTTTAAAGACTTCTCCAGAGTAAGTGTAAGGGAGGATATTTTTAACCTTACGAAACGCATTCCTTATGGTCGCAACAAGGTTCAAGAAGGTGATGTTGTTTACGATTTTATCTACCAAATAAGATCAGAAGACCCGCGCCTCATTGACCAGATCGCTGAGGGGATTTTTCGCAAGGATCGCGGAAAGATTGTGGAGGCACTTTTTCAATTATTTAAGCTTTCGTTGCGGAATGATGTGAAAAACTCCATTAGCTATCTTGGGCTTTCTTTCTTTCCTGATTTTTTCACTTATCTTAATGCGGAGGTGGACAAAGTGATCAGTGAACAATTACAGGCTGATTTGCGCTCATTGGGTGCGATAATCGGACAAAATTGCTATGATGATCTTTCCCTGTTAACCAAGCTGAATGCGGCTGCTTCAAAGGAGGCTTTTATCCGTGCGCTAAAAGAGGCGACTTTTAAAATGTACAAAGCCGTACAAGCTTCAAGGAAAGACCGATCTTCTAAAGCCGATGAGCAACTCAATGTGGGGGCGGAAAAGATCAATCACATTTTAAGCCATCTTGATGAAGAAAATATCCTTACTATTCGTGATACAATGATGATTTACGCAAATCTGAGTGCATTCTGGGCAACGAAAAAGAAAAAAGAAAAGGGGGCGGAGTAATATGGTGAAATCGATTGCCTTAACATGGTTGAGCAAAACAGATCTTTCAAACTTGAACTCGGGAGAAGGTGCAGGAAATTTAACCGAGTTAAAAGTATACGATAACGGCCGTAAGCCGTATGTATCCGGGCAAGCGGTGCGCCGCGCATTATTTGATACGATTCAAAGAAGCCACCCCGAACGCTTTCGTTGTTCCCCGGAAACGCCATGTGGAGATGTAGAAAATTGCTGGAGCTGTGACCTGCGCGGCTTCTTGGCACCTGAGGAGAAAAAAGGGGGAACGAGACGCTGGTCTCCTGTTAAAGCTTCTCCGGCTCTGGGGCAGGTAGCCAAAGAGATTGTTAGCGATTTGTTGACACGCCATTCGGATATCACGAAGGAAAATCGCGAAAGCAAAGATATGCGTCTCGCTCATGTGCAAATGATGGATAACATCTATAAATTAAACCTGGTGATCGATACGGAAAACGTAGGCAGAGTGCAAGAGCCAACCATTGTGACCGAGGGAAAAAAGCAAAGAGTGACAGGCTGGCATACGACGGTCCAGGTTTCTGAAGAAGAAAGGATCCTGCGCCTTCACGCGCTGATGGATGGAGTATATCACCTGAGCGGATTTGCCAAACAAGCGCGACAACTCAGCTCTCTGGCACCTGAATGTCTGATCCTTTCATTAAAACAAACTTACAATCAACGGGGATTATCTACAATGGATTTGGATGCAGAAAACCGCATGGATCCCGAGGGGTTGATGCTGTTTTTAAAAGAAGCGAAACACCTTGGAGACCGTATTTGTGTGGGGTGGGCACCGGGCATTGTGTCAAATGAGAAGGAGATCCGCAAAATTTTTGAGCAATACCAGGTACCTGTGTTAAGTGTGTTTGAAGCGATCGAATGGGCAAAAACAGAAATGGGTAAAGAACGGGTCTGATATGGACAGAGTTCTTTCCGCAGATTGCTTCGTACCCGGTTGGTGCTCATTCCGCATTCCGCATAGTATTAACGTACATTTGACTTATCCGGCTCCTCCACCTATGACTATTTATGGCTTGATCGCCAATTCTTTGGGAATGCCACAGGACGATTATTCATTGCGTTCTAAGTTAAAGATCGGAGTCCGCATTTTAAAGCAAGGCGAAACAGTTGAAACTTATACACAATGGATGAAGTGGAATCCGGCAAAAGATTCTATGACCATGTTAGTCACCAGGCAAAAAATGATCCAGCCACACTATCGTTTTTATATCTCGTCTGACAAAGAAAGTTTAACCGCGATCCAACAAGCTCTTGGAAATCCGGCTAGAATCCTTTATCTGGGAGAATCGGATGATATGGTAGAGATCAAGAATATACGGCTACAGGAAGCGAAAGAAGCAGAGTCAACGACGATTCACAGCGCAGTACCCTTTGAAGCTGTTTCAGATTGCATCTCTCCCAGTATCAATGTTTCCGTGTTAAACTGGCCTGTTTCCTTTGATCACCAGGGACGCAACTCGTATTCTGTTCAGTATGAGCTTGTCTATGTTGGCAAGCAAATTGATTTGATCAGTCCCATTCGGTGTTTAAAACTTGTTGAAACTCAAGATCATATTTTATTGGAGAGTTGATCCTGTATGATAAAAGCAAAGCCGTATCATGGTTTGCTCCCGCACTTGGAAGACGCATCCCGCGTCTTTCAAGTTGTCTGGGAACAGAATAAAGAAGTGTATCACCGTTTTTGTCAAAGACATGGTCAAGATACAGATCAAATCTATAAATTTCTTCATCTCGCCGTCTTTCTGCATGATATCGGGAAAGCGAATTCCGTCTGGCAGAAATATCTATTAAGCGACCGGGGAAAGACACATGTGTCACATCCATTGCTTTCTTTTTCGGTGCTCTGGGAACTGTTTACTCAATGGGAAGGTAAATCGTTTTTAAATATCCCTCTGCTGCGTGCAACCTTGACGAGCGTGCTTGCCCATCACCATATGCTTCATGAAAACAGCTATCAGCACATGAGGCAACATCAACCTTTACAGTTGTCCCCTGAAATCGTCAACAACATGATTCAAACCTTTCTGGCCAAAGAACCGCATAAACCTTTTCAACCATTTACTCAAAATCAACTGATCTGGGATGGGCCGACTCTGGCAGGCCGGGTAAAATTGCTCCGGCAGATTGTAGAAAGCCTCCCCAAAATTGAATTGCCCCGGGAAAAAGCACTGCACACTTTCTTTTTAAGCGTGATTTGTCTCTGTGACAATGCATCCAGTGCGGTTAGTGAAGCCAAGAATGAAGAAGGAAATCTGATTGAAGATGAGCCCTCTGTTAATGCTGAAGTCATTCAAGAACTGCGGAGTTCGTGGCTGCCCGATTGCACCTTGCTGGATGTTAGGAATCGTGTTTTTTCATCTCCGAATCAACTGCAACAACTCATTCAAAAACAGATCCATCCTTATATGGTATTGCGCGCAGGCTGTGGTGAAGGAAAGACCGGTGCGGCTCTTCATTTTGCCCGTTACTGGTTATCTCAAAAGCAGGCGAATCGAGTGATCTTTACACTGCCAACCCGGTTTACGGTCAATTCGATGTATGCTGATTTCAAATCACCTCAAGGATACAATATTCCTCAAGATATTCTGGGAATTTATCATTCAGAATCAGGGAAAGTGTTATCTTCTGTACATGATCGTCAAGAAAGTGTTCTGGATGTTCGTTTTCATTCGATTCAAGACCAGACATTCCGCAGTAACTTTTATCATGATCCTGTCACGATTTCAACGGTCGACCACCTTTTGTACAGCCTTCTTCACTCTCATAAATACGCTGACCGCGCATTTGGAAATCTTCAGCAATCGGTTGTCATTTTTGATGAGCTGCATTATTATCAAAGTTTTACCCTGGAAAAAATCGGGGAATGTATGAGATTGTTGAGACAAATGCAAATTCCACACCTGTTGATGTCAGCTACCCTGCCTCAATCGTTCCTGGAAAAGTTAAATAAAATGAATCGTAAGTCTCCATACGTCTGTATCGAGAGTACCGGGAAAACACCGGATCAAAGCAGAGTAAAGATGCCCTTTCAGATCGAAAAAGCATCTGAACCTATCTACGATCCTGAAACAGGAATCAGCCCGAGTGCCAGAAGTTTGATTGAAGAACATCTTCACGTCAGACAGATGATCGTTGTAAATCAAGTCGAAAGGGCAAAAGGGATTGCTGGCGAGTTGCAGCAGCTTTTCCCGGATCACAATATTATTTGTTATCACTCCGAGTTTACCCCGATAGATCGCCAAAATAAAGAGAAGTGTATCAAAGCATTATTTAAGTCAAAGGATAATCGGACAGAACAAGAACATATAGATCTCAAGGAATTTGGTTATCCGGATGAAGATGCAGTGATTTTAGTGACTACGCAAATCTGTGAACTCAGCCTGGATATCAGCTGTGACCTTCAGCTTACCGAACTGGCCCCCATTGATGCCCTTAGCCAGAGAGGCGGAAGATTACATCGAAATGGGGTGGGGTTATCCCAGGAGGATTGCGGGTGTCAGATTTGTAAACAAAGAAATTATTTGCCAGACGATTTCGTCTATCGTCAGGTGATTTTTCCACTTGATGAAGAAAACAAGAATGCAGGCTATCCTTATGTGGACAATCAAGACTGGATTCAACACGAAAATAATCTTCTAAAACGCAGTTGGGAGATTATAGGGGACAAATACACATTTCCTGATGTCAAAGAGTGGGTTGATCAACTCTATCCAGCATTTGAAAGCCTTTCTGATGATGAAATGAGAAGATATATTTACGAAGATGCCGTGTTTGGCAAGCAGCCGAAAGATCGATTTGGGAAAGATTACTCGGCTGATGAGAGCGAAGGTACCTTCCAGGTGCGCCAATCGCAATACCGCACAGTGGATGTAATTCCAGCTTTTTATATGCAACAAATCTTGAGCAAGATTCAGTTACCGGATCGAGAATATCTTACAGCAAAAGATCGTAAGAGGATTATAGATTGTATTCAAGACTATACAGTCCCAATGAAGGTATACAGATTTTCAAATTGTCACAAAAACCACTTGGTGACCTCGGAAACATTAGCTGAAGGGATTGTTCTGTTATTTGTTCATGTCCCATATGATCCACAAGGTGTTGGTTTTCGTTATAAGGAAGAAGCCGAGAAAAATCCTTTTATGATTTAGGAGGGGATTGTTTGGACATCCATTCGATAGGCGGACAGCATCTCTATTATTTGGAAAGTTGTAAACGGCAACTGTGGTTATATCTGAAAAAAGTTGATATGGAAGAAGGGTTTGAGTCAGTAGAATTAGGACGGCTGATCCATGAGGAAACATTTGAACGTGAAGAAAAAGAGATTCGAATCGGTGGATTTGTCATCGATTTTATCTCCGAAGATGGTTTTATTCATGAGACCAAGTCATCAAAGCAAGTGAAACAAGAGCACGAGTCGCAGCCGTTGTTTTATGCGTACTATTTAAAAAACATTCTGGGATTTGATCATATACAGGGGGTCAAAATCCATTATCCTGCCATCAAAGAGGTAGTCACGATCCCTCTTGATCAAAAGAAAAACCAAAAGATCAAGCAAAAAATTGACGAGATTCTTGAAGTTTCCAGATTAGAAGAGATGCCGCCACTGCATTCCAATACGAAGTTGTGCCGGAAGTGCGCTTACTTTGAGTTCTGTTACAGCTAAGGGAAGTGATGAATGTTGGCAAAACAAACCTTTTATATCACCCGTGAAGGCAAACTGAAACGGCAACATAATACAGTCCGGTTTGAGCATAGTGAGGGACATCTTTATTTGCCAGTCGAACAAATTGAAGCTGTTTATGTTATGGTTCCGCTTGAGTTAAATACTAAATTATTAGAGTTTTTTAATCAGAACAAGATTCCCATTCATCTGTTTAATTATTATGGATACTATTCAGGAAGCTTTATGCCAAGGGAATCGAAAGTTTCCGGCTCTGTTCTGGTCAGACAAGCCATAGCTTCCCATGATCCGGCCGAACGAATTCCCATCGCCAAAGAATTTCTTCGCGGGGCACAGGCTAATATCATGAAAAATATCAGACAGTATCAACGAAACTACTCATCAGAAAAAATCAACCAATTAGCTGATCAGATTGAAAACGAAAGAGAGAAATTGGAAAAGTCCGTTGATATTCAACAACTTATGGGTGTTGAAGGGATTGTCCGAAAAAAATATTATCAAGTAATAGATCAGATTATGAACAAAAATAACCCCGAATTTGTGATGGACGGACGAATCAAGAGACCGCCGAACAACAAAATGAATTCTCTTGTTTCATTTATCAATTCTCTTGTCTATGCTACAACATTGAATGAAATCTATCAAACTCATCTGAACCCGACCATCAGTTTTTTACATGAACCGACCGATCGAAGATACTCTTTATCCCTTGATATTAGCGAAGTGTTTAAACCACTGCTCAGTGACAGGCTTATTTTTAGATTGATCAATTTAAAGATGCTGAGTAAAAAACATTTTGATGAATCAGACAGGATCTGCTATCTAAATGAAAAAGGCAGACGGATGGTCATTGAAGAATATCATAAAAAGCTGCACACAACGGTCAAGCACCGAACCCTTGGCAGAAATGTAAGTTATCAACGATTAATCCGCCTGGAATGCTACAAGCTTGTGAAACATATCCTTGGAGAAAAAATATACTCCAGTTTTAAAATCTGGTGGTAACAAAAGAGGGGATCATCATGTATGTTCTGGGTGTCTATGATATAAATGTCAAGCGGGTAGCGAAGGTGAAAAAAATATTCAGCCGATACATGTTCTGGATGCAAAACTCCACTTTTGAAGGAAACCTCACCAAAGTTCAGCTCCGTGAGTTACAGAGAGAACTCAACTCTGTTGTTAATCCAAATGAAGATCATATTATCTTCTATGTCATTCGCAATGAAGATGTAGTAACCAAAACGATCATCGGAGAAAGACATTCAGAGCCCAGCAACATCCTTTAGTTGCCTAAAGTCTGTGAACCTCCCGGGATTTTTGCAGGATTGGGGGTTTACAGACTTTAGGGGAAAGAAATAGAATGAAAAGTGTTGATATTAGTGGGTTTATTTGAAGGGGTTTAATTGCATCCATAGTGGAATTGAAATGCCGCCCTCAATGTAAAGCGGATTAATGAGAAAGCCATGGTTTAATTGCATCCATAGTGGAATTGAAATCTCCTTTGAGCGGGGGCAGAGCTGCACATATGAAAGGTTTAATTGCATCCATAGTGGAATTGAAATCATGAATTACGATTTGCAAATGTCGCTATTTTGAGAGGAGGTTTAATTGCATCCATAGTGGAATTGAAATTCCTCTTCCTCCCATCAATTGTTACTGTGATTACCGGTTTAATTGCATCCATAGTGGAATTGAAATCATCATGCTTATCTCCTCCCTGTTCAAGCACACAGGTTTAATTGCATCCATAGTGGAATTGAAATGTAACTTCCCCGATTGGTTTGCCTTCTGAAATGAATGGTTTAATTGCATCCATAGTGGAATTGAAATGCAGAGAAGTATCTGAAGCGTCTGCATAGGGGTCGGGGTTTAATTGCATCCATAGTGGAATTGAAAGAACATTGTGGTTCCCTCCTATGACCATGCACCACCGTTTAGTTGTATCCATAATGGAATTGAATGGTGGATTCAGCCACATTATCTTTTGCACTTAATGCTTGGAACAAGGTTATTGAAAATAAACTGTGATTCCGATATTGATGTCAATTTGATCAAATGCAAAGGACCTGTGGAAAAAGAAAAAACTCAGCGTCTATTGTTTATTGGGATGCTGAGTTTTGTCTATTCTGCAATTGAAAATCATGTTATATTACAAATTAACTTCCTACAGTGTCTTCGTCTTCTTCAGGCATGACGGAAAGATTAAAGATTAAAGAATATCATAAAAGTCATCCTCATCTTCTAATTTCATTTCGTGTTGGAGGAAAAAGAGCCTTCTTGTACAGTGGTTAAACTCTTCCTCTTTTCCTAGACTATCAAAAAATTCCCCCAATTTAAAGAGTGCGATAAATTGCAGGCTTTTGTGGTCATTCTGTTGGACTAGATCAGCGGCTTCCTGATAATAGGGGGCCGCTTTTTCATATTGTTGTTGACCTACGTAACAGTTCCCTTTAGCAATTAACGCCTTAGTTAATCGAAAGATATCTTTTATTTGCCTGCCTTTTTCGATGGCTCTTTTCAAAAATTCATCCGCTTCCTGCCATTTTCCTTGTTTCGTACATAAGAGACCAAAGTAAGTAAAGGTATCTATATGTCTGCGTGGAAAATCGAAATTTTTGTCCAAAGAGAGAGCCATTTGGAAACAATGATTTGCTTTGTCGAATTCTTGTTTTCTTAAATGGATACTTCCAAGTAATAACAGTAAATCGATAGTACGAGTTAAACTTTTCCTGCGATAACCAACTTGGATTCCTTCTTTACAACATTCGATTGCTTTTTGGTAATTTTTTCCTTTCCGCAAAAGAATCACTCGGTATTTATAAAGCTCAAGCACGACTTGATGATTATTTATCTGAGGTATGAGGGGCCAAACTTCACTTAATAATTGAAAGGCTTGCTCATTTTGATTAGAACTTAATAAGTAATAAATTTTGTTACTTAACAGGGTGTACTAGATGTCATTTCTCGCAAGAGATTCTTCATAAGTATTTAAACCACGGTTTACATACATGAGAGCTTGCTCAAAATTATTTTGGTTTGAACTGCAACGGCTTAATTCGTTATAACACATAGATATAATGTTGTCCGTGGGTTTAATCTTGTACTGATCGAAAATCTTGATGGCGTTGTTGAAATGTTCTTTTGCCTTTTTCCATTCTTTCTTTCTAAAGAAATGACGGGCTTTAAGAAAGAGAAAATAAGGGTGAAGCGGGTGATATTCTTCTATTGAAAGAGACTCCAATTCCCTGGTCCCTTCCTCTAAATGTCCCTCATCGATAAGAGTTTCAATGAATTCCAATTGAAACTGTATTTCGTTTATTTCTGATTGCACCTCTTTAATCACTTCCGGGAGTTGTTTTCTTAGAATACCAAGTTTTTCAAGGACATGATATATGTTTCGCTTTTTGACGTTCCCTTCTTGATTCTCTATATTTGAAATTGTTGAATCGGAAACGAAGCTGTCACTTAACTCCTCCTGTGTAAGTCCTCTCTCATTTCTTCTTTTTCGGATTATGTAACTCACTAGGTTCATGTCAAATTGGCTTAAATCAATAGGATTTCCCATTTCTCCATTCACCTTTCCGACTATTCATATAATTTTATATAATACAGTTCGTAGATGATGGAGTCAATTATTTCCTTCTCCAAAACAGGTTCTGGAATAAGCAGCTATATACGAATGAAAAGCTAGATTATTCTGTATCGCATATTGTAATTATAAATTTTAGTTCCGGGATTAATGTACAGAAATATTGATTAATTTAAACGATTATAACTATAATTTAAGTGATCTTTAGATTTAAAGATTGTAACTACAGGCATCCGATGATTATTTACTCAAAAACTTTTAAAAATAATTAATAAAAAATGAGGTGATTTTAATGCTCAAACTCAAGGTGGAAGGACCGGAGAGAGAAGTAAAATCCTTTATGAAAGATTTCACCAACAATCCTCAATGCGCTGTCAAATCACTCTCCCAGTCTTATCAAAATGACATTTTGGAAAACGGTGAAACAAATTCGTTCTGTCACTTTGAATACCATCCCTTACATGAGATCGGGAAGGCAATGGTCGTGACATTTCAGGCTCAAAACGGTGAAGATCTCACCTTTAACCTGGAATATGGCAAGGTTATTCGCGTAGGTGATATTGTACATATCACCGGAAAGATATCTAGTTTCATTCCGCAAATTGAAACACCACCTGGGGAAACAAGCCCAGGTAGATTGGGGACAATTCACAGTCAACTGGAACGGCAAGAAAAAGCGGATCTATGCTTTTGTCATGGTACTGGGATACTCCAGGATGATGTATTTGGAGTTTACTGAAAATGAGCGTCTTGAGACGCTCATGGGATGTCATGTTCGGGCTATGGAGTATTTCGGTGGGCGGACGGAAACTTGTCTGTATGACAATATGAAGACCGTAGTTACCGGATTAGATGAAGGTGGCCATATCGTTTGGAACGAACGGTTTGCCAGCTTTGCAACTCACCACGGTTTCACCTTGAAAAGATGTGCCCGTATCGGGCGCAAACCAAGGGTAAGGTGGAAAACGGGATTGGCTACGTCCAAAAAAACCGGTTTAACCCCCTTAAATTTGAGTTAATCTCCCTATTCTCGCTTATTTGCATAATTTTACTGGATTTTTTCTTTTCGGCTAAACCTTTACTACAAATGACTGAACTTCCTGATCTATGATCGCTTGCATAAACTCATAAGGAGACAAATCATACAGACTGCCATGAATACGACGTTTATTGTAAAAATCAATGTAATCAGTCACTGCTTGGTAGATCTCTGGATAACTCTGAAATTCGTGCTTGATCAAGCATTCTTTCTCTAATGAACTGTGAAACGATTCAATATGAGCGTTTTTGTTCGGCGTGGGTGGAATTCGCTTATGCAAAATTTCAAATTCATGGCAAATAAACTGGGGGCCATTGTATGTGCGAAGCACAATGACCACCTGGTTGTTCATACTGTTGACGTTTGAGTAATCCCCGCTGAAGAACTTGTACGGCATGTTTTCCTTCACAGGTGAGACCCATATGGTAATCAACAATCGCCCGATCATACACATCGATGATAGACAGAAGATAGAAGAATCGATTTTCATTGGCGATATATCCATATTTCACATCCATTTCCCAAAGCTGATTAGAGGCTGTAATCTCCCGATTACAAGCGATTCTTCGTGGATGTTGGTTTTTCTTTTTTCGTTGAGGTTGTAAGATCCCCAACTCTTTACATAGGCGATATACCTTTTTCTTATTGATCATAAGCCCATATTGCCTTTGCAAACAGACCGTGAGCTTTCGATAGCCGTAGACCGATTCCTCCCCCATGATCAGCTCTAACAACCACTCTTTGATTTGCAGATCACTTACAGGTTGTTGTTGGCTGTTCAGGGAATATCCAGGGATGGGGCGCCCTCCTCGATAGTCAATGACTTGTTTTTTCTTGTTTCTTTGGTAGTAATAAGTTTGTTCGCTCACGCCGACGATCTGCAGCACTTTACGTGCTGCATACCCCCGCTTGATCCATTTGCCGGCTATTTCCACCGATAAATCAGTCGAGATGATATTTCATAGCGTTTGGCGACTTGACTTGCGTTTCCAATCTCTTCTTCTTCACGTACTCACTCTACTTGCTGTTTAAAGACGATGGTATATCTTTTTCGTTTCATAAAAAATCCCCCTTACCTCAAGTCTATCGAATAAGGGGGAAAATCTATTGGGGGCTATATAGCTTCTACTTCAATTCATGATTAATGGTTCACCGTTGTTTCCAAATACCAATATGCCTAAAAATCCAATCAAAACATATAAAAAAGCGGTCAAAAGAACATCACTTTGAAAGCTCGCTTTTCTCCAAGTAGTAGTCAAAAGAACTCCAAAAATAGGAATACACACCCCATACACATACAACAATTTAAATGCAAAAACAGTCTGGAAAAGGTAGAAAAAAAGAATCATAAAAATGATGGTAGCCAGAACCCTCCATAATCTCATTAATATATTTACAATCTTTTTCACCCCCCCATACGTATTTCCGGTTACTGTTGTTCCTATGGTACGATTCTACAGTACCATAATCAAATGTCCAATTTAGAAACTTAATGCTAAAAGTTTATCCTACATTTACACGCGTATAGACGTCAGAATATCTATACCCTTCCAAGTAATACGTTCTCATTGATCCTACATTCAAAGGGGTTAGCGTTATAGTGCCAGTGGTAAATCCATTGTATTTGCCATAAGTTCCATCGTTAAATCCAGAAATCCCCGATTGATTTTAAATATTTGTGAGCCTATGTTTTTGAGACGTGGCATTAATTTGAAACCAAGTACAAATGAGAGGGTATGGTAGCGATTCCTCCCACTTCCATACCCTTTGACTCTCTGGGCTCATTCTTTCTTAATCCAATCTTTAATAACAATGTACAAAAGAATCGGTAAGGCAATTACCCACAAAGGCCAAATAATATACATCCCGTCTGGCCAGTAATTGACAAGGAACAACATGAGTAGGGCAAACAAAAATTGTAAAATCCAAAACATCACTAACATACGGAAAAAGCACATGTTATTACCTTTTTTATTAAATTACAATCGAATACATCTTCCGTATACATTTCCACTTACTGTTACTCCTACGCTGGCTTCGTATGTTCCAGAACCAACAACAATATTCCCCCATTCTAGAGGTATCGTAGTTTCAACATATGCACGGGAATATACCTCTGAGTACCTGTAGCCGCCAGTGTACACCGTCCGCATATTTCCGGTACTCACATTAGAGATCGTTAAACTCGACCCCCAAAAATAGCGATGAAATAATCCATCATGGGAAGTAATGCTACTCGAACTCCCATTATACCAAAAGTTCCCTATAGCAGACAAATCGAACATCTTAGCTCCATACCCATTGGTTGCAACGCAAAGTGTTGACCGTACACCTGTGGTAGCCATGGTTCCGACACCATCGGAGTTTATTCCGCTCGCCCCACTTACAGCTAGTTCAGATAGGGATGTACCGCCATGTTTAGAAATGTAAACACCAATTTTACCTCCACCCTTACGGTCAAAAATGAAGACTTCGCCGTTATCACGGTGTTGTTGTCCATTTTTCATATCTTCATAGATAATGAAGTCTTCATTAGCTTTTTCTTTGGATGCAATTTCCGAAAGTAAATCCGGATTGTTTAAAATCCCTTTAGGTACAGGGTTTTTCTCATAGTAATTGGAGATTACTTTCTCTGCATCGTCCATTGAAATGGATTTACCTAATAACTCGCTGAATCCAATAGTTAACCCGTCAGAGCTCTTTTCAAGGTACTCTTTTGCAATTTCCAAATCTTTCTTATGTTTTTTATCTTGTATGGCCCCTTTTGCGAAAACGTTCAGCGGCAAAGAAAGGCAAAGCACCATCACATAACAGTTATTACTTTTTTCAAGATGTTGTCCCCCTAAACTTGTTAATTAGAACCTTGGCAAATAATACTCCCTCTACTACTACCGCTACTCCATGAAGAATATTGTACCATTACTCGCCAACGCGTATCATAATTTGTGGCATACTTAGGGAAAGTAAAGACTTTATGTGTATCTGTTGTTTTTATTCGATTCCAGCTACCAACATTTCTCCAAGTATCACCGGGTATTAGCCTTTGAGCTATGACATAGACATCTCCAGGGGCAGCAGCTGAAACAGAAAGTTGTACATAGGGATAACTGGTTTGACAGGAAGAACTCCAATATTTTTCTAAATTATAGGTAAGATAATAATCGCCTATAATCGCTTTCATCTCTACTTTGTCCGTTAACTCATAATTATCCTTTGCAAAAACATTAAGTGGTAAAGAAAGATAAAAGGCTAATACTAATAATAGTATTTTTTTCATTCCCTTCCTCCCCTCGCTAAAGTATTTTTGATATTCAAATTAAATACACAAGATAGAATATTCTACATAAACGAAATCCTATCTAAATAAAAAATTTTTAATTCTAAATACCATTTTTGTAGTTTGTTGAAGTTGAAGAAAAAATAACGGGAATTGCGTTTCCTCGTCTGGTTGCTGGTTCTACCCCTTTTAGTATTTTCTCTGACAAATGATAGAACCTCGGCTTGTCCCATAATAAGCCACATACCGCTGAACCATTACCCGCAATTGCCCAATTATCATTTGTGTAGTATTTCGGAAAGAAATCCAACTATCCACATAACGCGATGTTGTCCCCTGATCAAGTCGATCCTTCGCAAAGAATGCTTCCTCTGCTTGTGTTGCCCCACATGTTCTTTACCATTACACGCCATCTCCAAGTACTTGCAGATGAATATCTAGGGAAAGGAAATACTCTGTGGGTGTCAGTAGCTGCTATGCGATAACTACTCCCTACATTTCTCCAAGTATCACCAGGTCTTAGCACTTGCGCTTGGACTTCGACATCACTTGGCGCATTCATAGAAACATATAATCTTACATAAGGGTAAGCAGTTTGGCAGTCATCACTCCAATATCTTTGATATTGACTTGTCAGGTAATAGTCTCCTATAACCGAAGAAGCAGAAGAAGGATTGGTAAAAGGAATACGGGCGATGGGGGTGAATTTCTATTCTCTCCGGGAAGAGGAATACCGAAAGCTTCTTAGATACGTCCATTCAATGACGATGTAATCTGTATAACATTCGGGAGGAACAAATATGTCGATTGAATTTGAAGCGAAAGTGATTGAGGTGGACCCTCATGACATCACGGAGAAGATCAATGCCTGTGGAGGGCAACAGACTGGCGAGGTGTTCATGCGTCGATACGTGTACGATATTACACCAGGAGACAAGAGCAAATGGATTCGGCTGCGTGATACGGGCAAAGAGATCACACTCACTGTAAAAGAAATCGTTCATGATGGGATCGACGGAACTCTTGAAGTAGAAATCACTGTTGATGACTTTGATGCTACCAATCAACTTCTAGGTAAGCTTGGCTATCAACCGAAGGGATATCAGGAAAACCGACGCACCAGTTTTATTCTTGATGGTGCCCGTCTGGAAATCGACCATTGGCCGATGATCCCGCCTTATCTTGAAATCGAAGGGGAATCTCACGAACATGTGGTCCAAGTTGCAAGTAAACTCGGATTTAAAGAAACCAAGCTGACAGGTGAGAACACGATTAAAATCTATGCTCGCTATGGCATTGACCTGAATACGATTAAAGAGCTTCGTTTTTAGGTAAAATCCTACCTCCTCTCATAGGAGGTTTTTTCATGACTAAAAAAGAAATTCAGATAACAAAAACCGTCTTTAACTTATATAGTTCAGGAAAAAATCTCTCTAAAAAACTCCATCATCACCTCTTTTCCGAATTGATCTAAGGGGAGTGCAGGATTGGGGGTTTACAGACTTAACGGGCAAGAAATAGAATGAAAAGTGTTGATATTAGTGGCTTTATTTAAAGGGGTTTAATTGCATCCATAATGGAATTGAAACATAAACGAAAAACCGCCCCAATCAGTGAGGCGGTCATTATCTGTTGTGGTTTCAAACCCATCTGATCTCCGAAGGGAATCCCAGCCCTCTCAACGCGTTTTCAAACCGTATCCCAGACGGAATAATGGGTTCTTTTTGTCATGGTTATTCACTTGCTCCATGTTACGTGGCCATGTATAGGGCAGTTTCCCTGAAAATTTGTAATCGCCAAAGAGTACGTCCGCGACACCGGCACCTTCTGTTCCAGGCAGCCAGGCAGCGACAAATGCATCCCAATCTTGAATTTGATCTGTTACAATCATGGGCCTTCCGGATTGCAGAATGACCACCATGGGTACACCGGTCGTTTTCACCTTATTTAAAAGATCAATATCTTCCTGCAACAACCCCAGATCTGTTCTGTCCCCGGCTCCTTCGGCATAAGGAGGTTCACCGATCACTACGATGGCGACATCGTGTCCTTCGGCTCCCGTTCCGTCCTGGCTGTAATCAACGGTTGTATTCGGGCCAGCCACTTCTTTGATTCCTTCTAATATGGTTGTACCTTTTGTCAGATCAGGTTTCGTTTCACCTTGCCAGCTAATGGTCCAGCCACCGGACTGGTAACCGATATTATCTGCTTTCTTCCCGGCGACAAAAATGTTTAATCCGTCTTTTTTGAGGGGCAGAATATGGTTATCGTTTTTGAGGAGTACCTGCGATTTTCTTACTGCCTCGCGGGCAATTTCTCTATGTTCGGCTGAACCGACGCCTTTGGCAACCAAACTCCTGTCGGCAAAAGGAGCCTCAAAGAGTCCATTTTCAAATTTAACCCGTAAAATTCTTGTTACCGCATCATCAATACGGCTCATCGGTACCTCATTTTTCGCAACAAGATCTTTTGTGGTGGTAATAAACCTTTTCCAGTCGTGAGGGATCATAAACATATCAATACCTGCATTCATGCTTCGTTTGATGGATTCTCGAAAATCACCGGGAGCCACCTGCTGAGCGCCATTCCAGTCGGAGATTACAAAGCCGGTAAAACCAAGTTCACCCTTTAGCACTTCTGTAATCATATGATAATCCCCGTGTGTTTTGAGCCCATTTATACTGCTGAACGTGATCATCACCGATCTCGCGCCGGTTTTTATGGCTTCTTTGTACGGTTTGATAAATTTTTTCAATTCTTCATCCGTATATTCTGTTACATTTCCCTGATCTATGCCATTTTTCGTTAATCCGTCACCAACGAAGTGTTTAGCGGTTGCCGCAATCTTGGTCCCTTTTAAAAATCCACTGTCTTTACGGTGGCCCTGAAGGCCTTCTATTAAAGCTGAACCAAGTTTTCCCACCACTTTGGGATCCTCGCTGTAACCCTCGTAGGTCCGGCCCCAACGTATATTCTGGGGAGAGCAAAGACAGGGGGCAAACGTATAACTTATACCTGTCGCCCGTACTTCCTCTGCTGTGGCACTTCCGATCCGTTTCATAAGATCCCTGTCATTCGCTGCACCCAGGCCGATATTATGCGGGAAAATGGTCGCATCTTTTACATTATTGTGACCATGCACCGCATCCACACCATAGATGATCGGGATGCCCAGCCGCGTTTCCAGAGCGCCTTTTTGAAAATTGTCGACCGTATCTGCCCAGCCTTCCGGTGTATTCTGAGCGGGCACTGACCCTCCGCCGCTTAATACTGAACCAATCATATAAGTTTTTATATCATCCCGGGTGACGGCTTCTCGCTCTGCCTGAACCATCTGTCCGATTTTTTCATCCAGCGTCATTCTGGAGACAAGGTCTGATACGCGCGCTTCGATCGGCATATTTGGATTTTTGTATGCCGGTACTCTTTCCTCTGCCATCACACCGTTGTAAGCGCCTCCAATTACCATGCCGACAATCATTGTAAATAATAACAAGAACGTGATGATTTTCTTTCTCTTGCGAATGACCATTTATGGGCTCCTCCTTTTTTAAATAAATAAATTATTATCAATCAATATTATATCATGTAAATTCCGATAAATCTTTAAAAAATCTTCTTGGGTGCTGTTAGCTTTATCAGGGAACAGAATAAGTCAATTATATTTTCAAAGGAATATCAAAGATTCTAATGTGAAAATGAAGGGGAGGAGTCATAAGCGTGAGATGGTGTCCGGTTATAAGGAGGGAAAACTTAATGATTAAATTTCATTATATTTATCGGCCGGCTACGGGGGAATACCTACAGGATTATGTTTCTGACCGCTATGGTTTGCATTTGGTTTGGTCGTATCTTCCTGATCATGCCTGCGAGTTTACAAGTTATCCCTTTGCAAAGGATCTGGCGGAGATTATTTCCCAGGCGGACAAGATTAGAACCCAGGTGCTTCCCTTTAAACAAATTTGCAGAAATATAATGATGGTCCGCAGCGCATAGGCGGACCATTGAGCAGAAAATGGGGAAGCGGATAAAAGATAAATTACGATAAAGCCCTGACGTCATCCATGTCATCCAATTCATCCAGGTGCATAAGCTTTTGTATTTGCTTAGACAGCGCCAGCAAGATGAAACCAAGTACAATGGACGCGATTCCCAGGTAAATGAAGATCTCAAGATAACCGAATGCAGCTGTCATAGCGGCTACTTGTCCGGCTAGATAGTTGGCGGCCGCATTACTTAAAAACCATACCCCCATCAATAGTGAAGCAAGTTTAAGGGGGGCCATTTTGCTCACCAGAGACAAACCGATGGGTGATAAACAAAGTTCCCCGAGAGTGTGCAATAAATATGTAGCAACCATAAACATCATGCTTGCTTTTATCGTGATATTTGCTTCATCGCTTCCGGTCATCATTACGGCCGGAACCATAACCATAAATCCGGCTCCCATTAATATTAAACCGAAAGACATCTTTGTCGGAATCGCAAAGTCACCGCGTTTTGTTTTTGACAATTTAATCCAGAGTGCTGAGATCACAGGTGCCAGCAACAAAATGAATAACGGGTTCAGTGATTGAAAAAATGATGTCGGCACTTCATAACCGAAAATGGTGCGGTCAATAAAGTCCTCCGTATATAACGTAAAGGAGGCACCGGCCTGTTCAAAACCGACCCAAAACATGATGACAAATAAAGCTAAAATAAAGATCACAGCTGTCCGGTGTTTTTCGTGCCGTGTTAAAGGTTTGGCTTTCTCAGCATTTGTAGGGGCTGTCCTGGCTCGTGCCGGTTTTGTGCCCACATCACCCAAGTATTTTTTAGAAAAAAGATTGAAAGTCAACTGGCCAAGGGTCATTCCTATGGATGAGGCTAGAAAAGCCCATTTAAAACCTAAATGTTCAATCCCGCCTGTGGTTGAGTAAAACACGTATTCATATAAAAGCCCAGCGATTAACGGGGCAAAGAGTGCTCCAAGGTTAATCCCCATATAAAAAATGGTAAATGCTGAATCTTTTCGCGGATCATTTTTGCTGTAAAGTTCACCGACCAGAGTGGAAATGTTTGGTTTGAAGAATCCGTTCCCGATAATTAATAAAAATAATCCGAGATATAATCCCCATCGTTCTTGGATGGCAAATAAAGTGAAATCCCCGAGTGCCATCGTAATCCCGTCAATTGTAATGGCAGTCCGCAGGCTTATAAATCTGTCAGTAAGATAACCTCCGATAATCGGCGTAAGGTATACCGCACCAGTATAGGTGCCGTAAAGACTGGCTGCAGTGGCTGTATCGAATCCCAATCCGCCGCTGATAAACTGCGTGGTCAAATATAAGATGAGGACTGATCTCATCCCGTAATAGCTGTACCTTTCCCACATCTCAGTAATGAATAATAAATATTACCCCGGAGGATGTTTATCCTTATCCGGATTCGGTTCGTTCGGATTCCTGTTGGCATTAGCTTCCAAAATGATGCCCTCCAGATCACTGCCAATTGAATTTTGAAAGGTAGGATTACTGTTCCCTTCTGGTGCTGTCTTATTCAAATGAAACAGGCTGCACGGCGGAGGGGGGCGGAATACGCGTGAAGAGGATTGTCACCCGGGGCTGGTCCAAATAAGAAACCTTGCTGTGACCGTAACCCGACTGGGGAAGGAGATCGCAACAAGGTTAAGATCGGATTCTGGTAGTTGAACGCAGACACTAAACGGCCTGCATGATGATTGACGGTGATTTTTTACGTGTCAGTAGATATTTGCTCCCGCAAATCATTCTTCCTCCCTCTGTATATCCACATGCTTAACCCATAACGTTCGAAAATCAGCCCAGCCAAAGGTATCAAATTTAACCCCTTTTAGCACACACGCTGGTTTAATAGTTTCTCTAGAATAATTAATAGTTTTATTTTTATTATCTTATGAAATGAACATGATTCAAAAAAATTTATTTAAAATTTGATAGACAAAAGAAAAATTTCTTGCTTTTGTCGAAAATTAGAAGGATTTATCTAATTAAGGAAGAATATGTCTAATTATCCTTTTTTTAAAAATATTTTTGTGGAGAAGGAGGGTGAAAGGGAGATGGATATCGTTACCTATATTTCAAACTTATTTGAACGGGCAACGGAGCTGCGGGCGAGTGATATCCATATTGAACCACAGGCGGACGGGCTCCGTATCCGGTTGAGGGTTGACGGGTTTCTCGTGGAGATTGACCGCCTGCCGAAGCAGAAAATCCCGGCTGTGATCTCCCGGTTAAAAGTGATGAGCCATCTGGATATCGGGGAGAAAAGGGTACCTCAAGACGGAGCGATGGCAATTGCGTCAAAGGAAGGGAAACTGGATGTTCGTATTTCAACTCTTCCCACTTTATTTGGCGAAAAAATTGTTCTCCGTTTGTTGCGAAACCGTCCGGAAACAGCTTCTTTGGATCAACTGGGGATGGAAAGGGAGGAAATAAAGCGGTTACAGAGGCTGCTGGCGCATGCAAGCGGGCTTTTGATCGTAACCGGACCGACCGGAGCGGGGAAAACCACAACCCTGTATGCGATGCTGCAGTATCTCAACCACAAGGAGGCAAACCTGGTTACTTTGGAAGATCCGGTTGAACTTCAGATCCCCGGAATTAATCAGGTGCAGATTCATCCCAGGGCAGGCCTGACCTTTGCGCAGGGACTGCGGGCTGTGTTGCGGCAAGATCCCAATGTTATCATGGTCGGAGAGATTCGCGACCGGGAGACGGCAGACATTGCCATCAGGGCAGCTTTAACCGGTCATCTCGTTTTAACCACTTTACATACGTCAGACGGAGCGAGTGCTGTCACCCGTTTACTGGACATGAATATCGAGCCGTACCGGGTTGCCGCAGCCCTCTCCGGCGTTGTCGCCCAGCGTTTGGTCCGCCTTGTATGTAACCATTGCGGGGGCGAGGGGTGTGCTGAATGTCAGGAGATGGGTTACCGGGGGAGGACCGGTGCCTTTGAAGTGATCATAATGGAGGAGGGTGTGCAACAGCTGGTAGTCAACCGGAGCCCGCTCACTGAACTGCGTCAATATTTTCAATCCAGAGGAATGTCTTCCCTTCGTGAAGCGGTGATGGCAAAGGTGAAGAAGGGTGAGACGACATATCAAGAATATATTCGGGTGGCTGAAGATGTGGAACAGTGTTTGGAATTCAGAGAAGTGTGCCCTGTTTAGCCAGCAGTTGGTCCATTTGCTCAGAAGCGGGATTCCTCTGACCGCCAGTCTGGAGTTGTTGACTGAGCAAAAGATGATTCGCAAGGAGACCGGAACGCACCTTCTTCAGGCTTTAAAACAGGGGTCCAGTTTTTCTGAGGCCTTGCATCAAGAAAAGTTTCCCGATCTGTTTGTATCTTTCATACGTGCTGCCGAGGAACACGGGGACTATGTGTTTGGCCTGAATCAGTGCGAGAGTTACTACACTTCCCGGGCCAGGATGATACGGGAACTTGGACAGGCCTGTATTTATCCCTGTCTCGTACTGGGATTGGTCGGGATTGCTCTGACCTTTATGGTTACTGCTGTTTTGCCCCGCTTTTCCACTTTATATCAAACGCTTGGAATTGAGCTGCCCGGACTGACAAAAATCTTGCTCAATCTCCATGAAATCGTGAATCTTGTTGTGATGAGCACAGGAGGTGGGATTTTGTCCGTTCTTCTGTTTGCAGGGGTACTGCGCGCTTGTCCAAAGGAGAAAAAAGTTTTTTTCACAGGTTGGCTGTTTCGTCTTCCTCTGCTGGGAAGTGTTTATCGATACCGGATGACTCACTATCTGTCCGTTCAACTGGGTTCTTTGCTAAAAGCAGGAGTTCCGTTGCTGACCGCATTAGAGTTGATGGAAAAGCTTACTCCATGGGCCGGACTGTCTGTCTGTGTCAGGCAGATGAAACAACGGTTGTTGGAAGGGGCTTCACTGCACCAGTCGTTGAAGGAACAATCTGCCCATTTGTTTCTTCCTTCACTGCCAAGGATGGTTGCCATCGGTGAAAGCTCCGGGCGCTTGGATGAAACTTTGCTCAGTTTGGGAAGGGGAACGGAATTGATAATCAAGAATAAAGCTGAACAGTTTACGCGAAGTTTGGAACCAATCCTAATCTTTGCGGTCGGGTTATTTATCGCTGTGACAGTGATAGCCATGTTTATGCCCATGCTGCAGTTGGTCAGGGCACTTTAAAAAGAAAGGAGCGTTCAAAAAATGAACCGTTACCGACAGATTCAAGATGAAAGAGGATTTACTCTGATCGAAATGTTAGTTGTTCTCTTTATCATCGGACTGATCCTGGCGATCGCCATTCCAAATTTAAAAGAGGCCGGGGAAAAAGCCCGGGAGAAGGCTGATCAGGCCAATCGCAACTTAATCAGCGCCCAGGCGGATAATTACTATCTGGAATTTGGGGAATATCCTGCGAGTGTGGCCGAACTGGTAAAGCGGGGTTATTTGCGCTCTGTTCCCAAATGCCCGGGAGGAAAAGGCAGTTATGTTATCAATCGCTCTCCGGGGGTATCCAGTGAAAAACGAGTGAGTTGCAAGAAATGACAGGAAACGGCAGAAACCGTCGGGAAGCCGGTTGGACACTGGTTGAATTGATTCTTATTCTTTCATTACTGGGGTTATTGGCAATGCTTTCCCTGCCTGCTTTTTCCCGGATTGGGGAACGGGCGGAAAGAGAGATGTTTCTCCATTCGATCGCCTCAGATTTGCAACTGGCCCAGGTGGAAGCGGTCAGCCGCCGGCAAGAAGTGATTGTCCATCTTGACAGCAAAAACCATCTGATCACTGTGAAACAGGGAAACAACCTTCTTAGAAAAACAACCATCCCGCCGCGTTATCAGTTAAAAAGCAATTATCCGGCTAATCGGATTGTATTTAGGGAAACAGGCCAGGTAAAGGGCGGAACGCTTCAACTCTACCTGGGCGGGCAACTGACCGGTACCATCAAAATGCAAGTTGCTTCCGGACGCCCAAAAGTGGAGATGGAGCGATGAACAAGAGCGAACAAGGATATACATTGGCCGAAATCATTACGGCCCTGTTTGTGTTGGGAGTGGCTTTTTCGTTTGCCATTCCTGCCTTTCTCGGGCTCAAAGCTCAGGAACATCAACAATTATCCGCCCTTGAAGCGATGTCGTTTCTGCAAGGGAAAACGGAAGCTTTACGCTCTCAAGCAGGAGAAGGCCCGATGACGGGAGACGAGGTGAAAGCAAGCCGGATTTTTCCCGGACAAAGCTATCTGGTCTCATGGAAGTGTTCAAGGGAAGTTTCTCTGTACCATATGGATGTGGAGGTTCAATGGAAAGAAAAAAACGGAAAACTGAGGAAATTGCACTTAAAAACCCACCGCTATTATCGATTCTAAAAAATGACCGGGGTTTTACATACATAGAACTTGTTATTTCCCTGTCATTGCTGGTACTGCTGCTCCCGGCCTTGTTTTTTTCAGCCCGCACTCTGGAAACGGAGATCAAAAAGCTGGTCAGCCATCATCGGTTGCAGATGGAGTACATCGCTTTTGTTACATCAGTTCAGGCTGAGATCCGGCAAGGAAGGGGTTTCCGCACCGATGAAGGGGCATTGCTGTTTGATCTGCCGACAGGGGAAACGATCCGGTATAAATGGCAGAAAAGGCAAGTCGTCAGAAGTGTGAAGAAAAAAGGGGAGACCGCATTTAAAGGGATGACCGTCCTGGCTAACCATGTTTACTTTATCACTTTTGTTCCCGGCCGTGATAAAGTGATGATTGATATCGGATTGCAAAATTGGAATGCAAATCTCGACATGAGTGTAGCTGTTGCCGGAAGGGTGGAACCATGAGACGGGATGAACGGGGGATGGCTTTACCGGTTGTAGTCGCTGTTTTAACTATTTTATTTATCCTGGTTAGTTTTCTAGTCTCACAATCGGTTTACAGCCGGCAGGCCCAGAACTTGTACTGGGAACGGATGCGTGCACAATATGCAGCCGAAAGCGGAATCGCATTGATCCAGCAAAGGCTGGAGCGGGAACCAAACCGGATTAAATCTGATGTGTTTCAAATTAACGGATTAAAAGTGACTACAGAAATCTTGAAACCGGAAAACTCCTATATTCAAGTGCGTGCAACTGCTTCCGGGCGGTTTGGAGTCAAACAAACAATTCAAGCAGAGATTGATCCGCACACGCTGGCAGTGATCCGCTGGATCCGGTAAGATAATGGCTAAAAGGTGAGGAGAACATAGAATGGAAACGGCAAAAAAACACCTCATTATTATCGGGTTTATGGGGACCGGAAAAACGACAGCTGGGCAACAGCTCGCTGCACAAATAAATTTGCCCTGGGTGGACACCGACCAACAGATTGAACAGAAATGGGGGTTTTCCGTAGCGGAGTATTTTCAGCGATATGGGGAAGCATCTTTTCGTGAACAGGAAACAGATGTATTGCAACAACTTCTGTCCGGGCCTCCCTCTCTTATTACGACAGGTGGCGGAATTGTACTCAAACCGGAAAATCGGGCAATGATGAAGGAACAGGGGTGGGTGATCCATCTGTACGCAACCCCTGAAGAAATTATCCGCCGCCTGTCCGCGAACCGGGACCGTCCATTGTTACAGGGAGATATCCGGCAAAAAGTACGGCAACTATTCCGGGAGAGAGACGGAAAATATGATTTTGCCGATTGTACCATTAACACAACTTCCTGCTCCCCAGACGATGTAGTGGAGAAAATCCTTTCGTTTTGGCAGCGCAGACAGGTTTAATTTATCATTCCGCCGGTCAAGCTAAAGGTTGAGGTGGAAATGATGTCATTTAAAGATTGGATTAGTTATTTATTGCAAAAAATGATGTGGTATATGGAGACACCGCGAAGTGAAAGAAAATCCATAAAGGCTTCAAACAGAGAGGCATGGTCGGTTCGCTGGTTTGGGATGATTCCTTTTTCCATGAAAATGTATGTGGATAAACAAAGATCCCGGATAAGGGGGCGTTTAAGTGAGAAATAATCCTGCACAAGATTTCCAATTGGTTGACCTGAAGGATCACCCGGAAGTAATGGCTCAAATTACCGATCTGGAAAAGCAGCTCAATCAGATGATGGATGGAAAAGTAGCGTTAATTGCCTATGTCCAGAATGAAAAAAAAGAATAAGTTTTATGTAAAGGGGCGGCTAAGCTCCTTTTTTGTTTGCCGATATGTGGTATACTTTGTTATTGAGGTTGCCCCACCGTTCCGCTGACTGCTACAACCTGCGGGTGCAAGCGCAGCATCTGCCCGAATGTCGGTTTTCGATGATTTATGCATACTATAAAATGGTTCTGTATCATCTGGGAATATTTCTACGTCATAGATAAGGAGCGATTGCTTCCATGTATCACCGAACGGAAACAAGACCTGTAAAAGTAGGCAATATACAAATTGGTGGAAATGATCAGGTGGTCATCCAGAGCATGACCACCACCAAAACACATGATGTAAAAGCTACTGTCGCGGAAATTAACCGGCTTGCCGAAGCTGGCTGTCAGATTGTGCGCGTTGCATGTCCGGATATGCGTGCCGCTGAAGCGATTCCGGAAATTAAAAAGGAAATTTCCGTTCCTTTGGTCGCAGATATTCACTTTGATTATAAGTTGGCGCTTAAAGCGATTGAAGGCGGTATTGACAAGATCCGGATCAATCCTGGCAACATCGGCCGCCGCGAAAAAGTTGAGGCTGTCGTTAAAGCATCCAAGGAACGCGGGATTCCCATTCGCATTGGTGTAAATGCGGGTTCACTGGAAAAGCGAATTTTGGAGAAGTATGGATACCCAACTGCAGACGGAATGGTGGAAAGTGCTTTATACCATATTGGGATTCTGGAAGATCTGGATTTTCATGATATTGTCGTTTCCCTCAAAGCTTCCGATGTAAGACTGGCCATCGAAGCATATAAAAAAGCGGCGGCTGCCTTTAGATATCCTTTACACCTGGGAATTACCGAGTCCGGAACCCTGTTCTCCGGCACGGTGAAAAGTGCTGCGGGCTTAGGGGCCATCCTTTCTTACGGGATTGGCTCAACCATTCGGATCAGCTTAAGTGCCGACCCGGTCGAAGAAGTAAAAGTAGCGAGGGAACTCCTTAAATCCTTTGGCCTCGCAGCCAATGCAGCTACTCTGATCTCGTGCCCGACCTGCGGCCGCATTGAGATTGACTTGATCAGCATCGCCAACGAAGTGGAAGAATATATATCTAAAATCAAAGCACCGATTAAAGTTTCTGTACTTGGTTGTGCCGTCAACGGTCCGGGAGAAGCGAAAGAAGCAGATATCGGAATTGCCGGTGCCCGGGGAGAAGGATTATTGTTCAGGCACGGAAAGATTATCCGGAAAATCCCGGAAAAAGAGATGGTAGCTGAGTTGAAAAAAGAGATTGATAAACTGGCTGAGGAATACTACAAAAAACAAGCGGAAACGGAAAAGGAAAAAGTTGGAGTATAAGTTTGACAGCAACCCTCTCCCCAGGGTTGCTTTTTTTGCATGGATAAACTGTATTTTTTTTTCACATACTAGGATTGATCCAGTTTTAAAGGAGGGACAATCGTGAGCAGATTAGCGTTGATTTTGGTGATCATCGGTGCCATTAACTGGTTGTTAGTTGGCATTTTTCAATGGGATTTAGTGGCTGCTCTTTTTGGCGGTGATGCGATCAGGAATTCCTCCGGTTTAAGTCGAATCATTTACGCTATAGTTGGAATCGCAGGCATTTACGCCATCAGTTTTTTGTTTAACGACCGTGTTCAAGCCCGAAATGCAAAGTAAGAGGAACAGTTAAAAACAAAAAAACTCCAGCTGTATCGCAGATCTGGAGTTTTTTTATTGTGAGCCCGACTTTTACAGGATCGGCAGGTTTACATAAAACGGTACCTTCTGCAAATTTTCTAATTCAATCGTTTCGTGGGTGATTGAATCAAGAATTTGGTGTACATTGGTTATGTGACCCGGTTTATTGACTGTCACCGTTCACACAGGAACTTATTATGTATATTAACGGGAAGAAAGAAGTGAAAACCCGGACACAAAGAGGTGGGAGAGAGTTGACTGTAACGATTGGATTGACTATGTCAGTGGAACAAGAGAAAAAATTGTTTTTGATGCGTGATTATTCAGATGCAATTATTCAAGCCGGGGGAATTCCCCTTTTGCTTCCCTACACAGAAGACACTAGAGTGATTGAGGGAATGGCAGCGAAATGTGATGGATTAATGTTGACAGGCGGAGGGGATATTGACCCCACTTTGTTTGGCGAGGAACCAATTCCGGGCCTGGGGGAAATTGTTCCCGAGCGGGATCAAATGGAGATTGAGCTGGTCCGGTACTTTATCGCCAGGAAGAAGCCCATCCTGGGAATCTGCCGGGGGTGCCAAATACTGAATATCGCCCTTGAAGGGGATATGTTTCAAGATTTAACCAGCCAAAAAAGCCCCCTTTTGCAACATGCACAACGCGCACCGAGAAGCCACGCATCTCATACGATTCAAATCAAAGAAGGATCACTGCTCAGTCAAATTGTGAACCATACAGCTGCCAAGGTGAACAGCTATCATCATCAGGCGGTTCGTGAACCTGCCCCTTCGCTTGTTGCATCGGCATGGTCCAGTGACGGTGTAATCGAAGCGATTGAAGGGAAGTCCCATCCCTTTGTACTGGGAGTTCAGTGGCATCCGGAGTGTATGACCTCAACCCAAACGGAGGCCGCAAAGATTTTTCAAGCGTTTGTAGACGCATGTTCCGGACAGCAATCTTGAGCCCACTGTGTAAAGCACAGACAAATGCAAGTAAATAATCCCATCGAATATGGTTGATTTGATGGGGAGTGAGATCCCTGAAGCAAATAGGACTTTGTTCAGATGAACCACCGTCATTTGTAAGTGGCGGTGGTTTTTTATTTTGGAAGGAAATGATGTTTGCGATACAACGGTATGCATAAATATGTAGCTAAAATAGAACCTGATAAAGGATCGAACAGGAGATTTCAGGGTTGATTATTGTAATAAAATGCATTAAAATGTATAAATATAAACAAACTTTCTCCTTGAAAGGAAGTGTCCCTGATCATGCATGTGTTATCGTTACAGGAACTAACAGGTGAACAGATCATGCAACTTGTAAAAAAAGCAATTGATATAAAGAAACATCCGGAAAATTATTATCATGCCTGTTTTAGAAAGGGATTGCTTATGCTCTTTCAAAAAACATCGACCCGTACGATGCTGTCTTTCCATTCAGGCATCGCCCAGATGGGTGGATATGCGGTACTGATGGACTGGAATAACAGTAACTTTAGCATTTCTCCTATTCAATATGAAGCAAGATATGTCTCTACCAACTGTGACGTCATCATGGCCCGCCTGAAAAAACACAGCGACCTTCAAGAATTGGCCAAATATTCCTTGGTTCCTGTCATCAATGGCTGTTGTGAAAAATTTCATCCGACACAGGCACTGGCAGACTTGATGACCATCTATGAAGTAGCGGGAACCTTTCAGGGGGTTACCTTAACGTATGTCGGAATTCACAACAATATTGCCAATTCACTGGTACAAGCATGTATCAAGGTCGGCATGAAGCTCAATCTGGTTACACCCATCGTGAACGAAAGTTCCTGGGATGAATCGCTGATGAAAGAGGCGGAAAACTCCGGCCTGGTAACCCGGACAACTGATTTGGCTCAGGCAGTGTGTGAGTCCAATTTTATTTATACAGATACCTGGATTGATATGGAATATTTTAATGACCCCTCTTACGAACAAGAACGTAATGTCCGTATCAAAACCATGTCCAAATACCAATTGAACCGCCAAAATCTGCAAGGATTCACACCCTGCATTATGCATGATATGCCGATTCATCCGGGCTACGAAATTGAAGAAGAACTGATTGAAGCACCGGAGTCCATCATTTATACACAGGCGGAAAACCGGATGCATGCTGAAAAAGCCCTGCTGCTCCACTTGCTCCAGGCGGAAAACAGCAAAGTGGAAGGGGGACCGGTTCATCAGGTGGAGTTAACGATTTAGTTCTCAAAAAACACTCTTCAATCCGGATGGATGAAGAGCGCTGGGGCAATACCGTATTGGATTAACCCGGAGCGATTTTCCCCCGCTGTCAAAAACGATTGTCAGATGTGACACGGTGGGAAAATGGTTCCTCTTTTATATATGATCATTTCTTCACTTTTCACCGCGCACATATTTTGCGTTAAACAAGAAGAGCCATAAGAGAAGAGCGAGCGAAGGAATTAACAAGAGCAAACCGGCAATGAAAGCAATCACCAGTGCCCAGCCCATGGTTGAATGGGTAAGCCCGCTCTGGATGGTGATGTAGGGATAAAGCAGGTATGGCATGTGAGAGATTCCGTAACCGAAAAAAGCATAGGCAAATTGAAACATGACAAACACAAAAGACAATCCCAACGATTCTTTTTTCCACATCAGGTAGACTGCCACACAGAAACAGAGGAATGAAGCGCCAAACATCCAGCCGATCGATAACGCCGCTTCAAAGTGCTGCGGATTATGTTTGGACAGTCCCCAAAAAACCAGCAAACTGGCGAGAATCGCAGGGCCGCTCCAGAACAGGGAATATTTGCGCAGTTGTTCCATCGCCGGCTGGTCGCCTGCTTTTTGCGCGTAAAAGGTTAAGAAGCTTGCACTGATATAAAGGATGCTGACAATCGCCAGAAAAACAACGCTCCAGGAGTAGGGGCTTGTAAATAACCGCTCAGCGTGGAAAATTACCTTTTCCCCTGCCTTTTCAATAAACCCGCCTTCAGAGATCGTCAGGACGGTTGACAGGGAAGCGGGAATAAACAGACCGGTCATCCCGTACAGGAACATATAGAGCCGGCTTTTGCGGGCCCCATAGTTGGCAAAGGCATAAAACGAACCGCGAATCGTCAGTAAAATAAGGGCAATTCCTCCCGGAATCAAAAGGGCTGTGCCATAGTAATAGGCGGTGTCCGGGAAAAAACCGACCAGGCCGACGATAAAGAAAATCAAAAAGACGTTGGTCACTTCCCAGACCGGGGACAGGTAACGGTCAATAATTTTGTTGATGATATGGTCTTTCCGGGTCAACATACTGTAACAGGAAAAGAAACCCGCCCCAAAATCAATTGAGGCTACGATTAAATATCCGTACAGAAAAACCCATAATACGGTAATGCCGATAACTTCCAATAGCATTGGCGGCTCCCTCCTTCCTAAGCGGAAAATCTCTCTTGTAACTCGTCCTCAGGACTGTGCTTGCGGAATAAGCGAATTAGCACGCTGACTGCCACGATGGCAAGGGCCGCGTATAACAGGCTGAACAAAAGAGTAATTGTCCCTACATGACCGGCGGTTGTGGCTGCATGCTCCACCCGCATCAAACCGTTGATAATCCAGGGTTGCCGTCCCACCTCTGCATAAATCCACCCCAATTCAATCGCGATAAATGAGAGCGGGGCACCGAGAAATATCCCCCTGAGCACCCAGGGACTCCATTCATTTCCTTTTCCTCTGATCCATAAAAATAAGAACAGCCCGGAAATAAACATCAGGTAAAAGCCAATGGCAACCATCCCGTCAAACAGATAGTGAACATAAAGAGGCGGCCATTCATCCCGCGGAATTTCATTTAGTCCGATTACTTTTTCGTCCGGACTTCCCCCGGCTAAAATGCTCAAGGCATATGGAATTTCAATCGCGTTTTTGACTTCAAGCGTTTCTTCATCCAGCGTCCCTCCGAAAAGCAAAGGGGCTTCTGACCTGGTTTCAAAGTGCCATTCTGCGGCGGCCAGTTTAGCCGGCTGGTATTTGGCCAGAAACTTCCCGGATAGATCGCCGGCGGCAAAGGTGGCTAGTGCCAGGACAAACCCTGCGATCATGGTTAGTCGCAACGCTTTTTTATAGTAAATATGTGTCCGGCCCCGCAACAGGTAAAAGGCAGCAATCCCCGCCAGTAAAAACCCGCACGTGAGGTAAGCGGAGGAGACAACATGTGCCACTTTGCTGGGTGTAGCCGGGTTGAGCATGGCAGCGATCGGATCAATATCAGTCACCTTGCCCGCTGCATCAATCTTAAATCCGGCAGGGGTGTTCATAAAGGAATTGACTGTTGTAATAAATACGGCAGACAGAGTTGATCCGATAATAATCGGGATTGAAGTCAGCCAGTGAAATATCGGGTGTTTAAAACGGTCCCATGTATAAAGATAAATTCCGAGGAAAATCGCTTCAAAGAAGAAAGCGAAAGTTTCCAGAAAGAGCGGCAGGCTGATTACATTGCCAACCAGTTGCATAAACCGGGGCCACAGCAGGGAGAGCATCAATCCGATACAGGTTCCGGTCACAACTCCGACTGCAACGGTGATAACAAATCCGCGTGTCCACCGTCTGGCCATAAGAATATAGTGCGGATCTTTCTTAAAGATTCCCCATCCTTCAGCAATACTGATAAAAATGGGAACCCCAACGCCAATCGTTGCCCAGATAATATGAAAAGCTAATGTTTCCGCGGTTAAGATTCGACTCCAGATTACAGAATCCATGAGAGCCAGCCCTTTCTACTACAAACAATTTTTATCGGAGAGGTTGGTCAACGGGATCTCTCCCGGATAAATAGTAAAACTTCCTTCTATCATCATACTCATGACAGGAGACTTTGTACATAATTTCACGTACTTTGACACTAATTTTCAATAATTTGTTAGTAAATTCGACTTAAGTTTGTTAAATATTGAACAAACTATCGACAATACTTGTTCAATATGTTATTATTCAAAATATGATACGATTAGTCCTGTTGCTTGTTCTTTTTTTGAGTACATATGGTTTTTTCTTAATGGGATCGGATAAACAGAAAGCAAAAAAAGGAAAGTGGAGGGTAAATGAGAGCACGTTTTTCCTCCTCTCTTTTTGTGGAGGAGCCGCAGGAGTATGGATCGGAATGAAAGTTTTCTGCCATAAAACTCTTCATCCCTCTTTTCGGGTGGGGATTCCACTCCTGACCGTCTGGAATGTGATTGTCTTGTATTACTTATTGAATAATCTTATGTGAATCTGTTATAGTAACCCCTTTTTTGATACAAAATAATGTCAAAAAAGGGGTTATTTTATGCTTACATGGAAAAAGATTGCATGGATTTACCTTATGATCAACCTCTTTTTCGTTTGCTGGGCGGGCGACTCAGCCGCCGGGGATCCGGCTCAAATTTATCGCAACCACAATGATAAAGCAAAATTGCCACGGGCCTCTTACTCCTATTCACCCCTTTTCATCGTGCAGTATGAAGGAAAGCGCTGGACGCTCAATCTGAGTGATGTTGGATTTGACGGTATTGACCCGACAACCCTGGATCGCGGCGCTTTTATGGATTGGTTTCATCTGGTTGTGGAGAAGGAAGTGAATAGGCCTGCGCGGTCCGCCTACTATCGGCAGAGAAAAATCATTCCCCATCAACTTGGCAGGGCCATCGACCGCGAACAGGTTGATCAGTGGCTGGAACATATTCACCAATATATCAATCACCCCGTCGACTTGCCGGTGATCTGGTCAAAGCCACCCGTCAGTACAGAGAAATTGAAACAATTAAAAGAAAAAAGGCTGGGCGCTTATACAACTTTTTTTAATCCCGTCAATAAAAACAGGTCACATAATATCCTATTATCAACGGCAGAGATTGACCATTATGTCCTGTTGCCCGGGCAAATTTTTTCTTTTAACCGTGTTGTGGGAAAAAGATCGGTTGAAAAAGGATACAGGAGGGCGAAAATTATTGTTAAAGGGGAGTATAGCGAAGGAGTGGGCGGGGGGATTTGCCAGACCTCCTCTACCCTTTTCAACAGTGTGGACCAGGCTGGGCTGCGCATTATTCAGCGTGTCAGCCACAGCAAACAGGTAACTTATGTTCCAAAGCATCGGGATGCCACTGTTTCCTGGGGAGGACCTGATTTTAAATTTCAGAATCAGCTTAATGAACCTATTCTCATTGTTGGCGACATAAAAAATGGAACCCTGCATATCTCCATTTACGGCCCCAAGTCAACACATTACCAGCCCAGGTATGTAGCGCCTTCACCGAAGTTTAACCAGGGGCGCCAATCCAAACATCCGGAAGAAGTTGAAGAGTAATAGGGAGGATAACGGAAAAAAAGGGGGACATTGTACATCCTTTGTGCATAAATCTATAGTAGTCACCGCTCAACATAAAAAAAGAATCATAGAATTAGAGAGTATTATTTGTTATAATTGATCATTGTTCAGGCAATTTCAGAAGGAACTGGACGATTGGAAGCAAAACTTTTCTCCTCAAGGAAGGTTTGGCCGGCAAGAGCCGGGCTGTGCTTGATTTTTAGAACCAAGTGGAGGTACCTGATGAGAAAAATCCTTCTAAACTGCCTTACGGTGACGACCATTCTTGTCATGGTTGTACTTGCGGGCTGTTCTTCAAAGCAGGTGAAAGTCACCTTCAGTGATCAGGAGAAGCCAGTCATCATTGACAGCGGCAATGAACCGCTGGCTGAGGCTCTGGAAGAAAAAGGGCTCGACGTCGCTGCGCTTAAAAAGCAATACAAACCCGGCATTCCCTGGGATCAACCTGTGGGAGACCGGAGTAACATCCAGCTTACATGCAATTGCGAAGTTACTTTGCAGGTCGGCGGGAAAAAGGTTGGGACCTTTCACACCACCAAACCCACAGTTGGGGCATTTTTGGAAGAACGGAACGTAACTTTGACAGAATGGGATCAAACGACTCCCTTAGATAAGAAAATTGTCAATGGAATGAATGTTGTCGTAGATCAGTACGAACAGAGAATTAAGAAGAAAATCGAACTGATTCCCTTTAAAACAAAAGAGGAAAAAGATGACGAACTTGCCAAAGGGAAAAAAGAGACAGAAAAAGAAGGAAAAAAAGGGAAAAAAATATACGCCGTAGTGATGCATTACAAAAACGGACAGCCGCTTGTTAAAGAGGGGAAACCGGTAGTTACAGAAACATTAGTCGAAACAATCAAACCAGTGGACCAAGTGGTGAAAATTGGAACTAGCACGCAATTGGCAGAAGAAGAGAAAAATAAGCCGAAATTGACGGCGACAGGAACAATGACCGTTGAGGCAACAGGTTACACCCATACCGGAAACCGAACTGCAACCGGAACTTATCCAAAAAGGGGAACGGTTGCCGTCGACCCGGACGTAATCCCTCTGGGTACAAAGCTGTATATTCCCGGATATGGATACGGTGTAGCTGAGGACACGGGTGGAGCCGTAAATGGTCGAATTATTGACCTCTTCTTTGAAACAAGGTCTGAAGCGATTAAATGGGGTCGCAGAACGGTCACCATTAAAATCCTGAAATAATTTCATAATAAGCCGCCTGCGATGTCTTTTCATTGCAGGTATTTTTTTGGTGGAAAAGAAATCTTTTTTATTATAAACTCCTATAAAACCCCCAGGATATGACCGGTCAGTGCCTTTATTCCATCCTTTCTGCTTTGCTTCCCCCGTATCAGTCATGGCTAAACAATAAACGGATCAACCCGCTTCTGTTGCTCTGGAGAGACTTTAATAAAAAGGGCTGCATAACCAGGATTTCCATAAAGTTGTCAACATATTGGTTTTTTTTTCAAAATACCTTTGTGTTGTTTGTCCTTTTCATTTATACTTGAGACAAGGAAAATTGCATCGAGGTGTGACGATGGTAGGACGGAATGATCCTTGTCCGTGTGGCAGCGGTAAAAAATACAAGAAATGTTGTGAGAGAGTCATTACGTTTTCCTCAGCAGAAAAGGCACGAGAATTGAGAGACAGCCGTCTGAAAAACGAGTTGCTCTTGAACCTCAATCAATGGTTTTTGGCGCGTTGCTCACCCGAGATGCAACTGGAGTGGGCAGACCGATTTAAAAAATTGCTCCGCTTTCCTTTGGATCAGCCAATCCCCCGTGACTTTTTTTTCTCTTTTCGCTTCTGGTTACTGTTTGATGCCCCTTGTCTGAACCGCAAGCGGCCTGTTGAATCCTGGATGTCAACGATTCGCAATGCTCCGGCAAAAGAACGTCTGGCTCGTAATTTTTGTAATGCCCCGTTTACTTGTTACGAGATTAAGGAAATAAGGGAAGAGGGCATGCTTTTCCGATCACTGATTGATGATGTGGAATATGAGGTGAAAAAGGGAGAAACTGTTCCCAGAGAAAAACTCGTATTTACACGACTCATTCGTATGGGAAATCGTTACGAACTCTTTGGCCCTTATACATCTTTTGTGCATGAGATGAGAGGGGAGATACTCGTGCAGCTAGAGAAATATACTCATCAACGAGACGAGCACCAAGACTTCACGGCTAGAGAAAACGGATGGAGAGTTCTCGGCTGGTCCATTCAACGGGCAAAAGAGCTGGAAAAAATGGAAAAATTGGCTTCTTCTCCTCCGGAAATTCTGGAGAGCATGAAAGAAACTCCTTTCTGGGGGACGATGGAACCGAAAGGAGAAGATCAAGTACTGCCCGGCCGCATCATGCAGCACTTGGAACAGTTCTTTGTCTCTCATGTGGCCCGGTTGCAAAAAGGGACCCAGGCCTTTTACAGCCGTTCCCTGGACTTGTTGTACAAGTACCTTTCCATTCGTTACGGACAGTCCTTTGATTGGTCTGTGTTGAACGAGGATGCACTGGTTCATTTCTTAAGCTTCTGGTATTTGGATCACACCAAAACGTCTCCGAACGGATCCAAAATTTTTCTAAATACGCTCAAGCACTTATTCCGCTGGTTGGAAGCAGAAGGGATCACCGATGTGTACCAGACCTTCAAGAAAGTTTATGTATTGCTCATCCGCTCTCTGCCCACCACAGTGGAAGCAAAAAATTGGATCAAAGAAAACGCAATCGTCCCCGAATATCGCGGAAGCAGTGGCGGTGAACCCTCCGGGATGTACATGTTAGCCGTCTCATCGACGGGCCCTGTTCTCTTTGTTGAAGACAAGTGGGTCCCTGTTCACCTGCTGGGCTTCCCGGATATCTATGCAGACAACCGTTTTTGGGTCAGGGGATGTATTGAGGTAAAATCTTCAGGATGTTATTTTACAAAAGTGGAAGGCGTCTATCCGATGATTCTGATCGATAAACAACTCCAAGTGCTGGGGCAAAAATGATGAAGGCAGCCACCTAAATCAAATTGGCTGCCTTTTTATTTTGTCTGAATAAGTTATCGATTGTGTTACATAATAAAAATACACTCGGTGAGTGGCAAAAAAAGGGGGCGTTTTTCCTATGTTCCGCTTTTTAAACAATACCCTGAGACGGGGTAACCAATCTCGGAACAAAAATAAGATCAATGAACTAATGAACGAAGTAGGGAAAGAGCTTGGGGTTGATCCAAATACTCGTTCGCTTAACGAAGACCCCAACAAGTTTGCAGAGCGGATGAAAAAGGAAATTCAAAAGCGTACCTGATCAGTTGCTGAGTGGTTAAAAAGAGCACCCGTTGTGGGTGCTCTTTTCATATCCAGTGATCAAGATCTTAAATAGGAGGCGACTTCCTCCATTTTATGATGAACAGCGGAGACAACCGAATCAGGAATCATCGGTGTGTAGCTGTGTTTATTAAAACTTGTTTGCAGTTCGAGTGAAGGTGATTCCAAACGTAAATATTCCGGATTCGTACCGGGTGTTGTAGGGATTTTTAAACAGTAGGTCATCCCTGAAACCATATCCTTGATCTGCATGTTGTAGACAGGCGGCTGATTGTGGCAACGACGAAATCCTTGGGATTTCAACATTCGATCAATCGTTTGATACGGACGTACAATCCCGGTAAGCGCTTTCGATTTTAACTGCACAAAAAGCCCTCCTCAAAAGTGAGTTACATATTGTTACCCGTAACTTATGAAGATTAATCCTCCTTTTTGGGAAAAAGAAAGAGGAAAAAGTATTTCATTCTACGCAAACGCCAAATGGTTTAGAATGAGGGTAGAGAATTCCTTTAGGGAGAGAGTTATGATAACCGATGGGACAACGTACAGATGAACCGATCCATTTTCTGGATTGGAGAGCAGACTGGCAGCAGCAAAAAGAAAGTGATTTTTTCTCCATGTTGGACCGGGCTGCCCTTTTTGTGGAACGCAGTACTACGTTCCGGGAGAAAATGCGGGCCCTTTACTTGTTTCAACAGTGGACAGGCTATCAGCGAACCAAAGATGCAAATTTCCGCTCAGACCCGGAACAAATATTCCGGATCTGGTTTCTATGCGATTATATCAATGTAAGAAACCAACGGATGATTGAACGTTATATGAAGGAAAAGAATCTTGAAGATGATTGGGAATGGGCATCTGCCCTGATTGCCTCATACTACTCGATCTTCCTGGCAGAATGCAGGACAGGTCAGTATATGTTGCAGGAGTGGTGTGGAGAAACTCCTTTTTTTCATATCGATCCGGGGTATTGGGACGAAAAAAAGCTGCAAAATGGATATGTCCTGGCAAGACCTGTGAAAGTGGGCGTCAAGTATATACCTGTCGGTCCGGTGATCCCCCTGCAAAAAGAGCAGGCTAAACAGATGATTGATTGGATTGAAAAACAACTGGAGACAATCAGCATTCCTTTGCGTATTTTTATGCAGTTCCTAGGGCTGGGTGTGTATCGCTTTCTATTTAAAACGGATAAGAAGGAGGAGCATTGATGGAACGAGTGGATTTACATTCCCATACGACGGCATCGGATGGCTTGCTGCGCCCTGATCAAGTGATACAACTGGCCAGGGAGGTGGGATTAAAAGCTGTGGCAATCACGGACCACGACACGGTCAGCGGGATTGAAGAGGCGCAGGAAGAGGGAAGAAAGCTGGGGATAAAGGTTGTTCCCGGTGTGGAGATAAGTACGCTGTGGGACGGGAAAGAGATTCATATGCTGGGCTATTATATTTATCCCCATGATCCGGAGCTGTTGAAAAAGCTGGAGGATCTGCGGGATGTGAGGAAAATTCGCAATCAAATGATGATCAGTAAGCTAAATCAGTTAGGGATCGAAATTACCCTGGAGGAGGTGGCGGAAAAAAGCAAGAGAAAAGCCCCGGGTCTGAATGTCGGCCGTCCGCATATCGCTGAAGTTCTCATAGATAAAGGGGTAGTTGGCAGCATGGATGAAGCGTTTGACCGTTATCTGGGAAGAGACGGGCTGGCTTATGTCACGCCTAAGCGAATCACTCCCTTTGAAGCGATTGATATCATCCATGGCGGCGGAGGTGTGGCCGTTATAGCTCATCCGGGGCTTTATGAACAAGACGAAGTTATTCCTCAATTAGTGGAATGCGGGTTGGATGGAATTGAGGTGAATCACCCCGACCACACGGAAGAGGCAAAAAGAAGGTATCGGGGGATAGCAGAAAAATATCACCTGATTGCTACTGCCGGTTCCGATTTTCACGGTGAACGAAACGGTTCAATGTACCACGCCCAACTGGGTACTTGCACGGCAGACTACTCCCGGGTCAAAGAGCTCAAGCAAGCGGCCGGCAAACGCTAGTTGAGCTCCTTTTTCATGGGAATATGTTTTATACCGGCTTCAAAAAAGGATGCACCTGTGCCCCGGTAACCAAGTTTCTCGTAAAAAGGAACAACTTGAATCTGGGCATTGAGAACAATTGTCTTCGCACCTTTATCACGGGCATAAAGCTCCAATGCTTCCATCAGCTTTTTGCCCGCGCCGGTCTTCCTTTTCTCGCCAAGTACGGCAACCCGTTCCGCTTTTACAGTCTGGGGATTTACCCATCTTAACCGACATGTGCCTACCGGTTTTCCTTCCTCAAGTGCAAGAAAGTGGGTGGCAATATCCTCCCACTCATCAATTTCTAAATCCTCGGGTACCTGTTGCTCCTCAATAAACACATTCCGGCGGATGGCGAAAGCCTCATTCATTTCCTGTTGATCTTGAATCGTCTTCACTATGATCGACAAAGATAAAACTCCCCTCTATAACCAACCGTAACAATTATTTTGCTAACAGGAACGATTGATATACGGTCCAGGACTTGTTTTCCAGTTGATACATCAAATGAAAGCGATCAATTTTTGTTTCCAGTTCAAATGTTCTCATACGCAGGCTTCCGTATACATCATGTAACTCATCTTCGGACATTTTTTGTCCGATGGTCAAGTGGGGAATAAAATCATACGGAGTTTCATCCTTGCCAAATGCGTCTTTGATTTTATTGTGCAGCTCAATGAGGGGATCGCTGTTTTGGATCGCCAAGTAAATGGTATTGCTGGTTGGGTAAAAGTGGCTCACTTTATGAAATTTGATGGAAAAACGTTTAACCTCTTGTGCGATCCTGTCCAGTTTGGCTACGGCCTCATCAAGGTTTTCTTCGGATAGCTCAAACTTCTCTTTCAGTGTAATATGCGGCGGGATCAAACTGTAATGAGGGTCATATCGTTTCCGATAGGAATTAATGATGTCTTGCACCGCTTTTTGTGGAAATACAACAATTCCATAATCCATAAGTTTCCCTCCTCAGTATTTATCCGTTGGAAAATTACAAACACATTTCTTTTATTATATCTTTTCTTCGCAGATAAAGCACGTCAAGTTATCCGGGCTCATATTTGTTTCACACTTCCCAGATCCTGGACTTATGTTAATATACATATAAGGCTGGCAATTGAGACAGGAGGAGAAATACGATGCGAAGAGTGCACAGCAACGAAGTAAAAGTGGCAGCAATGGAACGGTTGACGCAACGGGGAGTTACGATTGAATCCATTGCCGAAATCGTTTATCAGATGCAAAATCCTTACGCTCCTGAATTAAAGATGGAGACCTGTGTGGAGAGTGTGTTGGCAGTACTCAATAAAAGGGAGATTCAACATGCGATTCTGGTCGGTGTTGAACTGGACATCCTGGCCGAAAAAAATCTGCTTTCCGAGCCTCTCCTCTCCCTGGTCCGTTCCGATGAAGGACTATTCGGCTGTGATGAAACCCTCGCATTAGGCTCCGTTTTTGGTTATGGAAGTATAGCGGTAACGACATTCGGCCATCTGGATAAACATAAAATTGGAATTATCAAGCAACTGGACACCAAGAAAGACGGTCCTGTCCAAACGTTTACCGATGACCTGGTAGCAAGCATAGCAGCAGCTGCCTCCAGCCGTCTGGCGCACCGCCTGAGAGACGAAGAAGAAAGGGAAGAGGAACTGATCGCTTCCCGAGGACAAATCAACGAGTAAAAAATGTTTTTACCATTATATGGAAGAATTTCAAGGACTGCTGATGAAACGATATCGGCAGTCTGTCTTTATGTGAAAGTGTGTGTCAGGGTAGGGGAGGGCAGAATTGGGTTAGTGGCCTGTCCCGAAGCTTGATTGAATCGGCTTAAAAAATAAACCGGGCATACAGTACCCGGTTCATGAGGAGGGAACATATGTCAGGTAGAGTGAGTTAAACCAACAAGCTGCTCTGCTTGCTTGCTATATCATATGCAAACTCCCCAGATCCTGCATCCCTATGTAAAAAAATGTGTTTATGACCATATATAAGCATGAAAACCCAAAAAGGTGACAAAATACTTGTAGGAAAAGGAGGCTGGAACTATGGGCCGTTGGGTTTATTGGGCCAAGTTATACGATACCCGCTTTCAAGCAAGATGCCTGGCCGCCCGCATGGAGGAAGATTGGTGGTTATACGGCTATGACAGCCCGGAGGAAGTGGAAGTGTTCCGCTCCAGCAAAGGAAGGTTTGGCGTCCGCTATATCTGGAAAAAAAATTAATATGAAAAAACCCTTGCATAATTTTATGATGTGTTGTATAGTATTAATTGTCGCTGAAGCGAGAACAAAAAAGATGGTTCAAATGACGCGGGGTGGAGCAGTCGGTAGCTCGTCGGGCTCATAACCCGAAGGTCGCAGGTTCAAGTCCTGCCCCCGCAACCAACTATGGAGCTGTGGTGTAGAGGCCTAACATGCCTGCCTGTCACGCAGGAGATCGCGGGTTCGAATCCCGTCAGCTCCGCCATTAACCAATGTGGGCCTATAGCTCAGTTGGTAGAGCAGTCGGCTCATAACCGATCGGTCACAGGTTCGAGTCCTGTTGGGCCCACCATATTAACATGCTTATATACCATGGGCAGTTAGCTCAGGGGGAGAGCGCTTCCTTGACACGGAAGAGGTCGGAGGTTCGATTCCTCTACTGCCCACCAGGCCAGATATAGAGCCGCTTTCCAATGGTGGAAGCGGCTTTTGTATTGGAGTTGTTCAAACCCTTTTCATAAAAGTGAGGCTGCTTCATTGCACGAAAAAGTGTAAAGGAGTGGTTTTTTTGTTGCCTTCACTTGCGATGAAGGACTTCTTGGGGGACCGATAGTTTTCCACAGTTTGACTGATATAAAGTTGAGTTTTAAAGTCGAATGTTCATTTTGGAGTTAAAGCAAAACAAGCTCGGTATAAGACTATGTTCCTGTTCAGAGCTTGTTTTCTTTTTTGATCCTTTTAAATTGGATATTAGATTGGAGTTCTATTCTGGTTAAATGGGATAACAGGGATATATCAAAATATTACAATCAGAGGAGGGTCTTGCACTTCTCACAGGCCCGACAACGGTGAGGCCCCCGGCTTCCACACCCCCAGGTGACGTGACGAGAGGGCTACTGACCAAATCTATTTAGAAAAACAGGCATTTGGAAATAAGAGTTTTTTAAATATTGCATAAAAAAATGAAAAGCATTATCATGTAACTAGATATAAACCAGTTATGAACTAGTGTATATCTTTGAGCAGATATAATCCAATCACCGGGAAAGGGAAATGGATCCCAGTGGACATCAAAGGGCAATCTATAGGAATCCAAAGCCTGGATCAAGATGCGTAGGGAAATATTGCGATTGGTGGAAATTCTCCCGGAGGATTCGCTACCTATAATCCCGACACCAGCCCAATTTACGGAGTATAAAGGCATCGGACAAGTGGATACCCTGAAAGCGATTCAAGGGAAATTGTACATGGGAGTATATCCGGGTGCCAATATTTTCTCCTATGATCAGACGCAACCATGGAATTATGGGAAGAATCCGATAAGCTTTTCTCACTCGAAGGCAATCAGCAGGATCAACCGTTCATGTTTAGTCCTGCCGGTGGGAAAATAGCTGTTGGTACGGTTCCCAGACTACTTGGGTAGAGCATTAACCATATTTGATCCCGGCTCCGGTCAGTATGATGATTATCGCAATGTGGTTGCCAACCAAAGTGTGATTTCCCTGGCTTATAAAGATGGTTTTATTTATGGTGGAACTTCCGTTTCGGGAGGACTTGGGCTCAAACCAGCCGAAACCGAGGCAAAGGCTGTTCAAATGGGATATGCAAAAGAAAGAAAAGGTCTGGGAAGGTGTACCAATTTCCGGCGAGAAAACAGTGTCTGCATTGACGTTTGACGCTGACGGTTACTTATGGGGATTGACTGCTGGGAAATTGTTTAAATTTGATCCAAATACACGGGAAATTGTTAAATCCGCAGAGTTACGGCGATTTATACTTCGCACAAGGAACCGACTTATATAAGTATCAATTTACTCAGTGATCATTGAAGAAATAGGGAAACCGACTGATGGTTTTTTTGTTACACGCGGTGTTCCTATCCATATAAGGAGGCAAAAACATGAGGAGGACATGGAGATTCGTATTGTTGGTTTTATCTTTGCTTGTTACAACATCCGTACCGATGGTAACCACAGCGGTTGAAAGTCAAGTGACCAAGATCGGAACTCCTTTGCATTCTGTGGCTGTTCTGACCTCGGGGTATGGTTCGGGACCGAACGGAGAAGAGTGGGCCTATGCAGTGTCCGGGGGATCTCAGGCGATATTGAATGTGATTGACACTCACACGGGAAATCTCGTCAGGAGTTTTCCGCTCAAAGAGGCAAGCAACTCCTGGGGCATAACAGTTGCACCGGACGGAACAGTGTACGTCGGAACTTATCCGAAAGCCCATCTATATCGATGGATGCCAGGGAGCGACTAGGTGGAAGATCTGGGGCAAGTCATTCCTGGGGAGAGCTTTATCTGGCGGATCACAACTGATGAAGGGGGTCGTGTGTACGGCGGAACCTATCCCAGTGGCAAGGTGTTTCAATATAACCCGGAAACGAATACTTTTCGGGACTATGGCCAGATGGTGCCGGGACAGCAATATGTTCGCAGTATAACGTTTGGTAAAGGTAAAGTTTATGCAGGGACTGGAACTGCCTCCCATATCGTTAAACTGGATCCGGAAAGCGGAGAGAAGAAAGAGATTCCTTTGCCGCCAGATAGTGCGGCCAATAACCAATTTGTATATGACCTGGACTTTGAAAAAAATTTGCTGTTTGCCAGGTTAGCCCCCTCAAAGGATCTGCTGGTTTATGACCTCAAGCAAAAGAAATGGGTAGACCGCATTGCTGATGTACCAGGTCTGGATGTATCGTCTCATGGACCCGAAAATAAAGTTTATTTTGTCAAGAGCGGTCAATTGTACTCCTATGATCTGAAAACAAGGAAATTGGAACCTCAGAATTTTAAGATAGGGAATGCCCGGGGATTTGGATGGATTCACTTGGATGGCCCGGAATATCCCGGCCCCAGTTTGATCAGCATCACTTTTGGCGGGGATTTTTGGACCTATAATCCAATCACCGGGAAAGGGAAATGGATTCCAGCGGATATTGAAGGGCAACCGGTAGAAATTCAGTCTCTGGGCCAGGGGCCTGATGGAAACATTTATGTTGGCGGATATTTAAACGGCGGATTGGCGAGCTATAACCCTGCTGCCAACAAGTTGACGGAATATAAGGGCATCGGACAAATCGAGGGAATGAAGGCGTTCCAGGGCAAGTTGTATATGGGTGTCTATTCGGGAGCTGACATTTATTCCTATGATCCAGGAAAAAGTTGGAATATGAATATCAATCCAGTAAAACACATGTCTCTTAAAAGTAATGGACAAAACCGACCTTTTGCCATGACTTCAGCCGGAGACCAACTAGCTATTGGAACGGTTCCGGACTACGGGCAACTGGGCGGTGCTTTGACCACATTTGCTCCCCAGACGGGCGGGTATGAAGTGCATCGGAACATCGTCCAGAATCAAAGCGTCATTTCGTTAAATTACCGGAATGGTTTGATCTACGGTGGCACTTCTGTATGGGGCGGTCTTGGTGTACAACCCACCGAAACAGAGGCTAAGCTGTTCATCTGGGATCCGGTGCATAAAGTAAAGGTTTGGGAAGGAGTACCCATTTCCGGGGAAAAAGCGATTTCGGCTCTGACATTTGATGCGGACGGGAATCTATGGGGATTAACAGCGGGCAAATTATTTAAATTTGATACCCAATCCCGCCAGGTGGTTTTGACCAAGGAGTTGTTCCCTGTTAACTGGAACGATTTCAGCCATTACTGGCGAGAAGGTTTTTTAACCTATGACGAGGATGGCCATTTATATGGTACCGCACGGGGAAAATTGTTCAAGGTTGACCCTCAGACGCTGGAATGGGAAGTATTAGTTGAAAACGCCTATTTATTTGCAGAGGATCGAAATGGTGATTTCTATTTTTCAAGAGGGTCAGAATTGTTTAAGTACGACAAATAACAATTCCAATATTTAGACCGAAGAACGAAATGAAATGTATCTGGCGACCAATGGCTCACCGGCCACGTTTTACGTCATGGATGCGGAAACGTTGGAGATCCGTTTTCAGCAGAAAAAGCCGCACAACGAGGACGCCGTCTGGGTGGTCACGACGGCGCCTGACGGCAACGTGTACAATTTGTAATATCCCAAAGAGCTGTTGGTTTATGGAAGGACTAATATGATATGATACTATCGTAGAATACACTTTTTAATGGTTGAGGGATGTTTGGTATATGGCCAAAAGACAAAGTCGTACGACATTTCGGGATCGGCTGGATCATATGGTGACAACACTCCGTAATGATATTTTAACAGGGAAGCGTGTCATTGGAGATTACCTTCCTTCCGAAACGGCTTTGGGGGAACAATTTCAGCTTAGTAAAAATTCAGTCCGTAAAGGCCTGGAAATCCTTGTTTCAGAGGGATTTATCATCAAGAAACCCCGTATGGGCAATATGGTGACAAAACCTTTAGCTGAAAGCGCCAGCGTTCGGTTCGGGTATTATCCTACTGTTGAAACTGAAGCCCAGATCAACCAGCTTATTATGGACTTTCATAAGGAGTATCCGAACATACGGGTACAAACCGTTTCTCTTCCTATTGATGGATACCATCATACAGTTACGGATTATTTAAGAAATAATTTCGTTGATGTATTAACCATCAACTATACTGATTATCGGAGTTTTGTAGAAAAGGGTTCGATTGAGTCTTTTTTTGAACCGCTGAAACTCAATCCGGGTATTTATCCGTTTTTATCCAGGCCGTTTATCCATGAAGGCGTTTTTTATGTTCAACCTTTTATCTTTTCCCCCACCATTCTATGCTATAACCGAAACCATTTTCGTGAGAAAAATGTACCGGAGCCGGACAGCAGTTGGACCTGGAACGATTTAACAGAGGTTGCCAATCAACTCGCTGATCCTGCGAGGGAGTTACGATATGGTTTTTATTTTTATCATCTTGCTTCTAACCGGTGGATCAATTTTCTATTGCAGAGCGGGATGAAATTTGAACAGGATGAAACGGGCAAATATCGTATATGCGGAACCAAATTGATGGAGGGACTCAAATGGTGCCGTGAGCTGATCAGTAAACCTGAATTCTTTCCCATCTATTTATCTGAGAGTGATGCTGATGTAGAGCAGTTATTTCTGCAGGAAAAAGTTTCAATGATCATGACTACCTATTTTAATTTGAACCATTTACTGAAGGCGGATGTTCCGTTCGATGTGTCACCGTTGCCTCATTTGTACGAACCGAGAACGTTATTGCTGATTATCGGACTGGCTGTCAATCGGCAATCCAATCAAAAAGAGGCTGCCCAAACGCTCATTGATTATTTGGTCTCAAGACGGGCTCAATTGAAAATCCGGCAGGAAACATATAGTATTCCCAGTCTGAGATCTGCGGCGGAATGGGTAGGGAAGGAAACGATTTATCGACCCGCTCGTTTTCATATGTATCGCGAAATCGTACCGACTTTTCGTCTGTTTACTGACACTAATCTCCGTTCGGACGATTTGGAAGTAATCCACCGCGAATTGAAATTATTCTGGTCCCGATTAGAGGACGATGAAATCGTGTGCCAACGTCTTGAACAATCAATGAAGAAATCATGCTTATAAGAAAACTTCCTTTTCAAAGGGAGTTTTTATTTTTCTAAGAAAATGAAATAGTATAATTATTGACAATATACTTGCGCTTACTTACAATAAAGCTATATATAAACTAGATATGAACCAGAAGAGCTTTTTTATTTTGATTCTTCGAGGGACTCATCTTCTTGTTGATTTTTCCGGGCTGGAATGATTGAAAACGTAAAATAGGAGGGGTCCATTCCATGACAAAAAAAGGTTGGATTTCCGCATTCTTATGTATGTTATTCATTGCTTCGTTATTGGCAGGGTGCAGTTTGAGTGAAGAAGCGGAAGGGGAAAAAGGATCAAAACCTTCTGGTGAGATCACAGTATGGGTTCATCCGTTTATGCCTCAAGCTAAGCAACAAGAAAAAGCAGTGAGGGATCAAATAATAGAATCTTTTAAAAAAAACCATCCTGAAGTTACTGTTAAGATCGAGGAAATTCCCTGGCCCAATCGCGAACAGAAAATTCTTACAGCGCTTGCGGCAAATCAAGGCCCAGACGTGTTCTACATTATCCCCGACCAGTTGTCTCAATTTGCCCATAAAGGAATTTTAGAGCCTCTTTCCCCTTACCTTAAGGACTATGATCTGAGTGACTTTTCGGAATCGTCGTTAACACCGGCAAAGTATAAAAATGAAATATATGCTCTCCCGATTTTGCAAAGTGTAATGTCAATGTATTACAACCTGGACATTGTAAAAGAAATTGGAGAAGATCCTGATCATTTGCCAAAAACATGGGATGAATTTAAGATGTGGGCGGCCAAAGCCAGAGGGAAAGGGAAGTATGCTGTTAACCTTGAATCTGGAAATACCCCGAATATGACGCTTTATCCTTTCATTTGGCAAGCCGGTGGCCAGGTGATCAATGATGATGGAAAAGTAACCATCAATGAACCGGAAAGTGTTGAAGCCTTTAATTATGTAAATGATCTTTACAAAAACGGATGGGTACCTGCTGATTCACTTACGTCCCAATCCCAATTCCCCGAGTTTCGTGCGGGTAAGATGTTAGCCGCCTTTGGGGATAGCAGTTTTGTATCTACAGTGAAAGCTGAACCACTTACGTTTAAATGGACAGTAGGGCCAATACTGGAGAACAAAGAGAAAGTGACTTATGGAACAACGGGAATGTTTGCGGTAGCGAAGAACAGTAAAAACAAAAAAGCAGCCGTCGAATTTGTAAAACATATGACTAATGAGGAAAATGCAAAATTATTTAACGAAAATACCCGCTATATCCCTGCCCGCAAGTCAGCCGGGAGTATTTATGACAGTGAACCAGTGATGAAAACACTGGTAGAGCAAGCTCAAAATATTCGACCGGGTGTCATCCATCCAGTCGGACGCAGTATTATCCCGGCGGTACAAGCAGAATTGCAAGCCATGTTATCGAAAAAAAAGACCCCGCAGGAAGCTGCTGACTCCGCCGCTAAAGCGATAAAATCCGAAATGCAGAAAGCTGGTTTTTAGCAGTACTGGGGAGTGAGTGTGGATGTTGTCAACACTACTCCCCAAAAGTTTTCATTTGGACGAACAGGAGGGTGGTTAAACTGGATCCCAGGTTAGTGGAACAACCCTATTCACCAATTAAAAAAAGATTATGGACACGCTTGAAAAAAGAATGGAATCGCAATGCGATTGTGTACATTGTTCTGATTCCAGTACTTGTTCACTTCATGATCTTTCAGGTATTTCCTTTACTCTTCAGCTTTTTATTAACTTTTATGGATTGGCCTGTTATCGGGACTCCTACATTTATCGGCATGGAAAACTGGAAAGAATTTATAAACGATGAGCTCGCCTGGAAAGCATTGTGGAATACTGTCCTCTTCTCACTCTATTATATTCTACCCACAATGGCATTGGGATTGATCCTGGCATTGCTGATCAACTCCGGCATTCGGGGTTCCCATGTATATAAGGGCATTTTTTTCTTACCGGTTATTACTTCATTCGTCGTCATCTCCGGAATTTGGGCCTGGCTGTTTAAAGGGACGGAATATGGGATGATTAACTATTTGCTCAACTTGCTTGGAATCCCTCCACAGTTATTCTTTTCTAATGAGACACAGGCTCTGGTCGTGCTGGCAGGACTCAGTGTTTTTAAAGTAGCTGGAAGCACGATGGTTTACTATTATGCAGGCCTAAAATCAATTCCTCTTCACCTTTATGAAGCTGCACGCATAGACGGTGCAACGAGTTGGCAAACTTTCTGTCGGGTCACGTTTCCGCTGTTGATGCCCACTCATTTCTATGTGGCAATTATCACGACAATCGGCTCCTTTCAAATATTTGATTCTGCTTTCCTGCTTACAAGCGGTGGACCCAATTATGCCACAACAACCATTGTCTACTATATGTATCAGGTGGGTTTTAGCTCGCTGCGCTTAGGATATGCCAGTGTACTGGCGTACGTATTGTTTGCAATTATTTTAACGATCTCATTGATGCAGCGCAGATATATTGGGAAAGAGGTCAGTTACGATTAACCTGCTCTGTATCAATTGTAAGGGGGGAATTAGATGAACACTGTACGGACCATGTCTATCCCTGGGAAGATTTTTGTTTTATTCATGTTATTGATACTTGCTATTGCCTTCTTTGGTCCATTTGCCGTCATGATCATGGGTTCGGTGCAAAAAATGAGAGATATGGCGGCCGATCCACTTGCCTGGATACCAATGGATCCCACTATCTATAACTTTTCTCAAATCTTTACTCAGGGGTCATTTCTTCGCTGGTTTTTTAATTCCATGATCATCACTGTAATACCGGTGCTTAGCCAACTATTTTTATGCACGTTATTGGGATATATTTTCGCTAAGAAGCAATTCATTGGACGGGAATTTATTTTTTGGTCCATGATGGCGATAATGATGGTGCCAAATCAGTTATTGATTATTCCGAAATATATTATGTTTGCAAAGTTTGAGTGGATTAACACATATTGGTCGGTCATTGTTCTAGAGTTGTGGACGATCCTGGGCGTCTTTTTAGTGCGGCAGTTTATGCATTCCATACCGACAGAACTAGAACAGGCTGCTTATTTGGATGGCGCAAACGATTTTCAAATATTTTTAAGAATTATTATCCCTCTGTCTATGCCAGCCATAGCGACTGTCGGAACCTTTGCTTTTATTGCCAACTGGAATGATTTGTTTACCCCTTTAATTTTTATGACGAAGGAAGACATGTATCCGTTAACGGTTGGTCTGGCTTCATTATTGACACGGGAAGGAAACTTTGGACTGCAAATGGCCGGGTCGGTTATTTCTTTTATTCCTACATTTCTAATTTTTTTATTTTTCCAGCGTTACTTCACTGAAGGCATTTCTTTATCAGGAATGAAGTAGAAACTGTTTTCAAAATATAAAATGGATAGAAAATTCTTCCTGACAAGCGTCCACTGCATTGGAGGAGGAATAGGAGTTCGGAGCGGGTCGGCTTACTGCCACTGGGTCATATATGATTTTTGAAATAACATCTAGAAACAAACGAATCAGGGTGGGGAGAAAATATGAAAGTCATTGCCAGCCGGGAAGGACAGCTGTACATCATCGACGTCCCGATACCAGAGATTAAACAAAACTTCATCTTGGTTAAAACGGAGTACTCGGCTGTGAGTACTGGAACAGAATTACTGATACTAAAACAAAAACATAAAAGTACCCGACATTTAGGATACAGTGCAACTGGAATTGTAATGGAGGTTGGAGAAGGAGTGACCCATGTTTCTCCGGGTCAACGGGTGGCCTGTTACGGTGCTCCTTATGTGAAGCATGCTGAATATTTATTGGTGCCAAAACATCTGGCAGTTCCTGTTCCAGACCGGGTCGATCCAAAAGAAGCAGCGTTTGTTGGCTTAGGGGCTATTGCGATTCACGCATTACGGCAAGCCAATTTACATTTTGGAGAAGCTGCTGTCATCGTAGGGTTGGGGATTTTGGGTCAGATTATGGCACAGGTAGCTTTTGCCGCTTCGTTTAAGGTTATTGCCCACGACATTTTACTGAACCGATGCAAGAAACTTCAAGAAACAGGTGTTACGACCGTATGTAACGACATAGAAGAATTAGAAGAACAAATACGAATCCAAACGAACGGACAAGGGGCAGACAGTGTGCTGCTTTGTGTCAATGAAAAGAAAACCAATTTAATTGATAAAGGCTTAGCGTGGATTCGGGACCGAGGCAAGGTTGTAATTGTTGGTGATTTAAAAACGGAATTTTCCCGGGAGTTGATGTTTCGCAAAGAAGCGCAAGTATTAATATCGCGAGCGGGGGGACCTGGCCGGTATGATGTGACCTATGAAAGAGACGGAATTGAATATCCAATCGGATTTGTCCGTTGGCCGGAAGGGAGAAATAGCGAAGAGTATATACGCTTATGTTCGGAAAGGCGATTGAAAATTGCACCGTTAATTACTCAGACCGTGTCAATCAACGAAGCTCCCAGTGCATATGATTTACTGGTTAACCATCCACCGGATACTCTTGGTGTATTAATCCAATACAAGTAACATTTATGAGGAACGACGAAATACATGGTGTGGCTCGACAGTATTTTATCATCATGCACCGAGAAGACTCCCGCTTCTATAAGCGGTGAGATGAATCGGTGCGTCAGACGGGGGAGGGGATCATTTCCCCTCTCGCAAGTCTGACAATCCTTTACGAACTAGTTCCAGCATTGCAGTTGTCCTGTTTGCAATTCCTTGTTGTTCCTGGTATTTCTCTATTTCTTTCAGCAACTGAACTGGAACCCGTATATCTATTCGCTGGGTTTCTATTTTTTTGCTCATTTACTCACCTCGAATACTTGTATTAAACGTGGAGGGAGTGTTCAATGTTGTATCAACGGCTGTATTTGTAACCATTGGGCGTCCGCTTTAAATGATTCTATATATTCATATAAATAATTATAGTATGATAGTTATAGGGTGAAGGTGCAACTGTTAGATATACTTATTGTTGGTTGCAAACGGTTTCATGGTTTCTTTTTGTGATACCGTTTGCATTCCTTACACACCAATGCGCAACCGCTCTGCACTCATTCCTTTAAATCATGTTCAGGAGGTTGACCAATAGGATGAGAGATCTGATCAAACCGATTTCGTTACTGATGATCACCTTACTAATCGCGGGTTGCTTGGCTTTGTATCCTTTTCAACAGCCAGCAGTCAATGCTGCAACCAGCACCAATGGAACACTCTTTCAATACTTTGAATGGGAGTTGCCCAATGATGGCAATCATTGGAACAGACTAAAAAATGACGCTGTTAACCTGAGTAACTGGGGAATCACTGCTGTCTGGATTCCACCGGCATACAAAGGAACATCTTCAAATGATGTAGGGTACGGTGCATATGACCTTTATGATCTGGGTGAATTTAACCAAAAAGGAACAATACGAACCAAATACGGAACTAAATCGCAACTGCAATCGTCCATCAATACCCTTCATAGCAATGGAATCGATGTTTATGGAGATATCGTGCTCAACCATAAGCTGGGAGCGGATGCGACTGAAACAGTCCGTGCTGTAGAAGTAGACTGGGGCGATCGAAACAGAGAGGTTTCCGGAGATTATGATATCCAGGCCTGGACCGTATTTGACTTTCCGGGACGCGGAAACACGTACTCCAGCTTTAAGTGGAGATGGTACCATTTTGATGGAACAGATTATGATCAATCCCGCAATTTAAACCGTCTCTATAAGTTTCGCGGTGAGGGTAAGAATTGGGACTGGGAAGTGGATACAGAGAATGGAAATTATGATTATCTGCTTGGTGCAGATATTGACTTAGAACATCCTGATGTAAGAAATCATTTATTTAGCTGGGGTACCTGGTATACCAATACACTCAATCTGGACGGCTACCGTTTGGATGCAGTTAAACATATCAAATTTGACTTTATGAGGGACTGGGTTAACCACCAGAGATCAGTAACCGGAAAAGAATTGTTTACAGTGGGTGAGTATTGGGCAAATGATCTAAATAAATTAAACAATTATCTATCTAAGGTGAACGGTAATATGTCTCTGTTTGACGTACCTCTTCATTACAATCTCTACAATGCTTCCTCCAGCGGTGGTTACTATGATATGAGAAACATTCTAAATGGTACACTCATGAAGTCCAATCCGGTGAAAGCCGTTACCTTCGTGGATAACCACGATACTCAACCCAGAGACGGCTTTGGGACGACCGTACAGAGCTGGTTTAAGCCTCTTGCCTATGCCCTGATCTTAACCCGCGAACAAGGATATCCAACCGTTTTTTATGGGGACTATTACGGAACCAGTGATGGCAAAATTCCCTCCCACAAGAGCAAAATCGATCCTCTGCTCACTGCAAGAAAATATGATGCGTATGGTCCGCAACATGATTATTTCGACCATCAGGATATTATAGGATGGACTCGCGAGGGAGATTCGGCACATCCTGGATCAGGCCTGGCAACCATTATGTCTGATGGACCCGGCGGGTCCAAATGGATGTATGTTGGAACACGAAATGCCGGGAAAACATGGTATGATGTAACAGGCAACCGCTCTGGAGGAGTGACCATTGACAGCAATGGATGGGGACAATTCTTTGTAAATGGAGGTTCAGTTTCGGTTTACGCCGGAAATTGATCTAAGCCCTATGAACCCCTGGGAAGTGATACATTCCCGGGGGTTTCCTCTATTTTTACTATCGTAAAGCGCGAATTGTGCCTCAGGATGGAAGAATTTATGTTTCCCTCTCTGGCCGCAATTGGGCAACCAAAAACATAACGATTTCGGAACTGGCGCTCCACATTTTTTCAGAGCAGATGTAATCGTAACGAGCAAGCCTCAGTATAAAGAGATTTCTTAGTGGGGATAATTGTAATCGAACAATGATAAAGGAGTGATCGTCCATGAGAAACTACGAGGCTCACCCTCCCGAATCCAATGATATTGTGAAAGTGATGACTCAACTTGGAAACTTTAATGGACAGTTCAAGTGGATAAATCAGGGTTTAACCCGGTCGTACCGGGACATTCGACCGATCACGATTTAATCCTCAGGGAAGAACCACGAACGGTAAAAAAGATCGGTGCAGGGATCTCTCTTCCTTATGAAGTGCGGCTGGAAATGGCCCTTCATCTCGATGATCATCAATGTGCCCTGACAGTCGCCCTCCATCAGTACAACAAACACCACTGGATGACCGAAGGGGCCGAAGCATTCCTTAGTTTGCATGAACTATTGAATGAACATAGAGAGAAAACCAACAAACATATTGATCAAATCGGGGAGCGGGTGGCCCGACTCGGTGGAGTTCCTACCGCCCATCCGGTTACTCAGCATGAACTTTCTTACATTAAACATGAGGTGGAAGGTCGTTACACCATCCGGGATTTTATCCGGAATGACCTGGAACATGAGTTGAAACTCCAACAAATGATGCGCAAAACCATATCTCGCGCCCATGAATTGAAAGATTGGGGAACAGCAGAGGTCTTACAAGAGGTTGTTCTTGATCGCGAGGACCTCGGTTACCACTTGTATAGCGTTCTCGAAGATGACACCTTAGTTCGCGGAATGGGACATTTATTGGATGGAAAAGAAGATCGAGCTGGTGATCGTCCTATGGATCCCGGAACTACCTTGCAATAACAGGTTTTCGGCTGTGGAAAAAATACAAGCCCGGCCCCTTCACATACAGGGGCCGGATTTTTATTGCTTTTAAATGGGCCGGCAAAAATTACGATCATTTTGTGACTGATGAAGCGCAAGATTTAAACCCGTTTCTTTTGTTTGCGTTAAGGGCCGTTTCACAAAGGTTTTTTGCCCATACTGGTTTCGATCAGTGGGATGAGGTGGAAAAAGAGGTTTTTGGCGATCAAAATCCAGAGTGGATGGCTTTAAATATCAGCTATTGCTCTACTTTTGAGATTGTACAGATGGCTAACACAAAGTATTGGAAAACGCCACAACATCCATATAAACAATAAGCATATGTTATAATGTAGGAACACTTGTATGCTAGAGATAATATTAATTTGTTAACAAGGCTGGACGGTTATTAAAATATTGGAACAGAAAAGTGTGGTCCATTGGCCACATTGTATAAAGGGGTAAGTCCAACCCGAATAAGCCGCAGGAAAAATTGGTATCCCATGGCTTTTGGCGCTTTGAATATCATTTAAACCGTTATTGTGTTTAAATTTTAATTTTTCGGTCATGATTTGTTGCTGTCTTCTCTTTCTGCGTACAGTCTTCTGTAAGGAGGGGGATATATAAATGGACACTATAGAACAGCTGAAAAAAGAGCGAAAAAAGCTTTTGCATGAGGTGGAAGCCCTGTTGACAATGATTGCCACACCGGTTTTGGTGGTTGATCGAGAAGGGGCTGTGATCCACACCAATACGGTTGCGGAGAATGTGTGGAGACGTTCACCGATCACATTAATGAATAAACGGCTTCCGGAATTAATCGAGCCTGCAAAACTATTAAAGCTTGTTCAACAGGGGAAACCTGTAAAGGATTTCCCGGTTCAAATTATAGATGCTGCAGGAATTCATCATCCTTACATGTGCCGCATACACCCGCTTTATGTAAACAAACATGTGGAAAGAGCCGTCTTGCAATTTACTCAACCTGTTTTGCAGCAAGGCTCGGAAAGGGATCGAAAATATACCACGCGCTATACGTTTTCTGATATTCGAGGAAACAGTCCTGCCATCACAGAATTGAAAGTTCAAGCTCAACAGGTGGCCAAAAGCGACTCGACCATCCTGATCCGAGGTGAAAGCGGGACCGGTAAGGAAGTTCTCGCCCAGGCCATCCATGCTGCAAGTCACCGCATGAAAGGTCCATTTGTTGCCTTGAACTGTGCGGCGATTCCTGAATCACTCCTGGAAAGCGAGCTGTTTGGCTATGAGGAAGGTGCTTTTACAGGAGCAAAGAAAGGTGGTAAACCTGGCCGGTTTGAATTAGCACGGGGAGGGACCTTATTTTTGGATGAGATTGGAGATATGCCGCTCTTTTTACAAGCGAAGTTGTTGCGTGTGCTGCAGGAGCGAAGAGTAGAAAGGATCGGCGGCTCAGAGAGCATTCCCGTCGATGTTCGCGTGATAGCGGCAACCCATAAGGATTTGGAAGCCATGATTGCCAAACAACAATTTCGCGAAGATTTATATTTTCGTCTCAATGTGATTCCTCTGTATATTCCGCCGCTTAGGGAACGGAAGGAAGATTTGTATGGATTGGTCGACTTTTACATGAAAAAGTTTGCAGATCGTTTAGGGAAGGAAACGAAGCGTCTGTCTTCACAAGTCTGGAAAAAATTTTACGAGTACCACTGGCCGGGCAACATCCGTGAATTGGAGAATATCATCGAGTATATTGTTAATCTTGAAATTGGAGATCTTGTTACCATGAGCAGTTTACCTGCTTCGCTTCGTGAGAATGCGGAAAACGAGAATGGGACAGATCAACCACTGTCTGTATGGCAAAACAAAACAACTCTTGATCCTTCTCCTTTAAAAATTGAGGAAACGGAAGAGTATTTGATTCAGCAAGCTCTTCGCCGATTTGGGACAAGTACGGAAGGGAAGCGAAAAGCGGCGGAGGCTTTGGGAATAAGTTTAGCTACGCTATACCGGCGATTGCAAAGGTATCATCGTGAGAAAAAATTCTCAAAGTGAGAAAAGATGATAAATAGAGAGAAATAATGATAAAAAATGAGAAATACTTTTTTATTATTACTTTCCTATACTTTGATTATACAGCCGGGCAGAGGCGAAATCGCAGAAGAATATGATAATATCCAATCCATTTGGAACAATATATATGTTTTTTATAGTTTTTTGTTGGCATGATAATTGCTTGTTAGAAAGGTAAGGGGATCAACAATGGATAAGGCCATCGATGAACAGGGTATTCGCCATTTGGCATGTGGCTCCAGGTTTCTGGGAGCCGGAGGGGGAGGGAATAGTTATGCATTGGAATTGCTGGCTATCCAAGTTATCAGGGACATGGGGCCGGTTCCTTTGTTGTCAGCTTTTGAACTTGGGGACATGGAGTGGGTCATACCGGTAGGGATCATGGGGTCACCCACCATCTTGAGTGAAAAGATCCTTTCCGGCCGGGAATTAATTCAGGCGATTCGAATCCTGGAAAGCGAAAAGGGCATTTCCGCAGGAGCTGTAGCGGGATTGGAAATCGGCGGAATGAACGCAATCACTCCTGTGTTGGCGGCGGCCTTGTCCCGGCTTCCCCTTTTAGATGGAGACGGAATGGGCCGTGCGTTTCCAGAATTGCAGATGACCACTTACCATTCGTTCGGCATCCAGGCAGCTCCGTTCATCATGGTAAATGAACAGGGAGCCATTCACCGGATGACAGGTATTTCAAACTGGGAAGTAGAGCATCAAGCGAGGCGGAAAGTGACGGAGATGGGAGGATGGGCTGCGTTTGCCGGGTATCCGATGCCAGGCCTGGAAGTGAGGGAGGTTATCATTCAACAAACGTTTTCCCTCGCTAAAAGGTTAGGGGAAGCGGTAAGCTTAGCCAAAGAGGATGTGGACCGGGTGATGGAAGCATTGGTCCGTACTTTTGAAAACTCCATTTATGGCTGCCCGTACAAGTTGATGGAAGGCAAAGTGGTTAATCTGGAGCGGGACATCATTGGCGGATTATTAAACGGTGCTCTGGTAGTGGAAGGAACGGGCATTCACGTCGGTGAACAGCTCAAGATTCTGTTTAAAAATGAGTATCTATTGGCTGGTCATGGGGAACAGCCGCTTGCGATGGTGCCTGATCTGATCTGCGTCTTAGATGCCGATACGGGGTATCCGATCATGATCGAAGAGTTGGAAAATCATCGTAAAGTATGGGTTCTCGCCATTCCAGCTCCTTCATTGGTCAGGGATGCCAAAATGCTCGAGGTGGTCGGTCCCGCATGTTTTGGCGTTGCAAGTGGTTTTACTCCGATCGAGCAACTGCTGATCCGGGAAGGCGGTGAAACGCACCATGTTCCGTTTGGGTATTGATGTCGACGGGAGCAAAACAGACGCGATTCTGATGGATCAAGATTTAAACATCGTAGCCGGAGCCAAGCATCCTTCCACGGGGGACAGAATTTCCGGCATTGAATCCGCCCTTGTTCATCTCTTGCAACAGACTGACATCGATCCACGGGAAATCAGGTCCGTCATGATCGGAACCACTCATTGTTATAACGCTCTGCGGGAGGAAAATAACCTGGCAAAGGTATGTGCGATTCGCATTGGGCAGGCCCTGGGAAGTATTCCACCCTTGTTTGAAGGATCGGAGTCTCTGCGGGAAGCGATGGGACTTATTTATCATGAGGTGGCAGGCGGTCATGAAGTGAACGGGCAGATGTCAGATCAGCCCCCTTCCCGAGAACGGATCGAAACGTTTCTTCGGTCAATCGATCTGGACAGGTTCGAGTCTTTTGCCATCACAAGTACTTTCTCACCTTTAAATCACGGTCATGAACAAATGGTGGCGGACTGGATCAGGGAAACAGCTGGACAAGAATTTTCCATTACCTTGTCCCATGATTTGGGGAGCTTGGGTTTTCTGGAACGGGAGAACGCGACCATTCTCAATGCGGCCCTTTCGAAGGTGATGATGCGTGCTCTTCAAGGGCTGGACCGTCTCTTGCACAGGCATGGCATTGAAGCGATGATTTACTTTACGCAGAACGATGGCACGCTCATGTCCTACGATTATGCACTGCGTTACCCAATCCGAACGCTGCAGTCCGGAACGACCAACAGCTTCCGTGGAGCTTCTTTTCTCACAGATCTGAACAATTGTGTGATTGTCGATGTCGGAAAGAAGTTTACCCATATAGGGATGTTAGAGGAAGGGTTTCCGAAGGAACGGTGGCAAACCTACCGGATTGCAGGAGTCCGCGTCAATTTGCAGATGCCGGAGATCGTGACGCTTTCGTTTGGGGCACATGAACCTGTGGATGATAATATGCTTGACCGGATATTTCAGGTGATCGGGCGGTTTCAGCCGCGCTTTGAGCCGCTTCCGATTGTGTTTGTCGGCGAGGGAAGTGCGGGGATCGCTTCCCGGTTCAAGTATCCTTGGTCCGATGTACTCCATCCCCGATTCCATTCATATGCCAGTTCCATTGGAGCGTGTATTGCTCCGGTCAGCGGGCAGGTTGACCGTATGTACTGGTTGGACGAGATGACGAGGGAGGATACATTGGAAATGGCCAAAAAGGAGGCGGTCCAAAAAGCGCTTCTGGCCGGCGCGGTACCGGAATCCGTCGTTGTTCAGTCGATTAAGGCCACACCATTGGCCTATATCCCCAGTAAAGCCTTGCGAGTACAAGTCAAAGCGATTGGCGCCTTATCCTAGTTGTTGATTCCACAACAAATGTTTGAAGGAGGAGATGATATGGCAGGCAATTCGAATATGGCAGATGATTTCTCCCTTACACGCGTACCGGAGGGAGCCCGGCTTCCAATGTGGGAAGTTCTGTTGGTACGCATCGGGGCCTTGACGGCATTATCCCAATTTATGCTGGGAGCGGCACTGGGATATGGGATGACTTTTTGGGAGGCCTTTTGGGCAACGATGCTGGGCAGTGTTATCCTGGAGATTGTCAGTTTGCTTATCGGCATTGCCGGGGTTCGGGAAGGGTTATCCACCAGCCTGTTGGCCCGTTGGACGGGGTTCGGGAAATATGGATCCAGTATAATTGGAGCGGTGATCGCCATTGGACTGATCGGTTGGTTTGGCGTACAGAACTCGGTATTCGCCAAGGGATTGGATGGGGCCCTGGGCGGAGCGCTGGGCTTTCCGCTGGCGGCAACGTTAACCGGATTGTTTGTTACAGCGATTGTCATTTTCGGTTTCAAATGGTTAAGCTGGACAGCGAAAATCGCGGTTCCCGGTTTCTTAGCGGTCATTGGTTACGGTATTTATAATGTCCTTCACAGCCATTCACTCGGGGAGCTCGTTGCTTCTCCAGCTCCAGGCCCTCATCTTTCATTAGGGATGGCAGCCACGATGGTTGCGGGAGGATTCATGATCGGTGCGGTGATTACGCCTGATATGAGCCGTTACTGCCGCAACAGCAAGGATGTCTTCTGGATGACCTTGATTGGAACGCTTGTTGGCGAGCTCGGTGTAAATATGATCGCCGTATTAATGGCTCATGCGGTAAAAAGTGCCGATGTTGTTGACATTATCTTGCAAACGGCTGGCTGGCTTGGAGCGGCAATCGTGATTTTCGCAACGGTCAAAATCAATGATTTGAATTTATACTCTTCTTCTTTAGGGATAACCAACTTGCTTGATTCTGTGTTTAACAAAAAGGTCAACCGGGGTTTGATCACCTTAATCATCGGTGTGGTGGGTACACTCCTTTCCGTGCTGGGTATCTTAGATAAGTTTGTTAATTTTCTAACTTTTCTTGGTGTTTGGATTCCACCAATCGGCGGAATTATGGTTGTCGATTATTTCATTTTAAAACGCAGCAGAAAGGTACTGGATGAGACCCGTTTACAGGGGACTTTGCCGGCTGAGTCCGAAAACTTAAATCCGGTAACTGTTGCTGCTTGGGTTCTCGGCTTTACAGCTGGATACTTTTTTGAAATCGGAATTCCTTCCTTAAATTCGCTACTTGCCAGCGGGATTGTCTACTATGTGGGAATGAAACTATTTGGCGCGGTGATCGACCGAAAGCGTGAATAACGTCCAGCTCTGTTAACCATGAAATTTAAACAATCCAAGGAAGGAGAGAGAAACATGAGACGATTAGGAAAGCAAGAAATTGAGGACATTGCAGTAGGAGCTGCTTTATTGGGGACAGGAGGAGGCGGCGACCCTTATATCGGAAAATTAATGGCGCTGCAGGCGATTGAAGAATATGGCCCGATTAAGCTGTTGTCCGTTGATGAAGTACCCGACGATGCCCTGGTCGTATCCTCAGGGATGATGGGAGCGCCGACTGTGATGGTGGAAAAAGCACCGAGCGGACATGAAGCCGGGAAGGCGTTTAAAACATTGGAAACCTATCTGGGCAAAAAAGTATTTGCCACCTATCCCATTGAAGCAGGCGGGATCAACTCGATGTTGCCGCTGGCACTGGCAGCTCAGTTAGGCTTGCCTGTGGTCGATGTCGATGGAATGGGACGCGCTTTTCCAGAATTACAGATGGTAACCTTTCACCTCGATGGGATCTCCGCTTCCCCAATGGTGATTGCAGATGAAAAAGGAAATGTTACCCTCTTAAACACGATCGATAGTCTTTGGGCGGAACGGATTGCCCGTAGTGCAACCATTCAGAAAGGCGGTTCTGTCATGTTTGCCATTTATCCGATGGCAGGCCGAAACTTGAAGGAAAGCGGTATCCACAACATATTGCAGCTGGAGGAGGAGCTTGGACGTGCCATCCGCTTAGCCAAGGAACAGAATGTTGATCCGATCGAGGAAATTTTGAGATTGACAAACGGATTCAAACTGTTCCACGGTAAAGTTGTTGACGTCAATCGCAAGACAGAAACCGGATTTGCCCGGGGAAGAGCGAAATTCGAAGGTCTGCTCGAGTACAAGGGCGAAAAGCTGGAACTTCGTTTTCAAAATGAGCACCTGATCGCCATGACCGAAGAACGTTTGCTTTGCGTCACACCGGATCTGATCGCCGTCGTGGATGCTGAAACCGGTTTGCCGATTACGACCGAAGGCTTGCGGTATGGGGCGCGTGCCGTTGTTCTCGGGATCCCCTGCCATCCGAAATGGCGTACGCCGAAGGGGATTGAAACTTGTGGCCCTCAATATTTCGGCTATAACGTGGAATATACCGCTGTTGAAGAGTTGATGGAGAAAGGAGCTGCTGCAAGATGAGCTACCGGATCGGTATTGATGTAGGCGGCACACATACGGATGCCGTCCTGCTGGATCACAACTATCAAGTGGTGGCGGAAACGAAGTCCCCGACCACAGAGGATGTCAGCACGGGAATCTATCAGGCCATGCGCGAAGTTATCGCGAAATCCGGAGTACCACGGGAACAGATTCATTTAGCCATGTTGGGTACCACCCATTGTACAAACGCGATTGTAGAACGAAAGCGTCTGAATGATATTGCTGTCATCCGGATCGGGGCGCCTGCAACCCTGGCGGTAAAGCCGCTGATCGGGGTTCCTGAAGACCTTCGGGAAAAGCTTGGAAAGCATGTTTATATTGTTCATGGCGGGCATGAGTTTGACGGTCGTGAAATCGCAAAGCTGGATGAAGAAGAATTGACAAGAATCGCTCATGAAATAAAAGATCGTGTTGATTCGATTGCGGTTACGTCAGTATTTTCTCCCGTTGCGAAGGACCATGAACTTCGTGCGGCGGAAATTTTGCGCGAGGTGTTGGGGGAAGAGATTCCTGTTTCGTTATCCCACGAAATCGGAAGCGTCGGACTGCTTGAGCGGGAAAATGCAACCATCCTCAATGCCTCTGTCGTAAACGTGGCGAAAACAACAGCAGAAGGCTTCGTCAATGCGCTTCATGAAGAGGGTATCCATGCCAGGGTATTCTTTGGACAGAACGATGGAACCTTAATGAGTGTCGAGTATGCCGTGAAATATCCGATCCTTACCATTGCCTGTGGCCCAACCAACAGTATTCGCGGAGCTTCCTATTTGACCGGATTTTCCAATGCACTGGTTGTTGATGTCGGTGGAACAACGACGGATATCGGTGTCCTGGTCAACTCCTTTCCGCGCGAATCCTCGCTTGCGGTGGAGATCGGCGGAGCCCGTACCAATTTCCGCATGCCGGACCTCGTTTCGATCGGTTTGGGAGGAGGAACGATTGTACGCATCCGGGAAGACGGAAGTTTTACGGTCGGACCAGACAGTGTCGGCTACCAATTGCCGCAAAAAGGTCTGGTCTTTGGAGGAGATACACTAACCGCAACGGATGTAGCGGTTGCCCTGGGTAAAGCAACGCTGGGCGATCCGTCAAAAGTGGCTCACTTGGACAGAGTGTTGTTGGAAAAGGTATATGCTAAAATGGTAGAAATGGTAGAGGATGCGATCGACAAGATGAAAACCAGCGCCGAACCGGTTCCTGTTATACTTGTTGGCGGTGGCAGCATCTTATTGCCGGATGAACTCAAAGGAGCATCCCAAGTCATCCGCCCTGAAAACTTCGGTGTAGCGAATGCAATCGGGGCAGCCATTGCTCAAGTCAGCGGGCAAGTGGAGCGGGTGTTTTCCCTGGATGAATTGGGCCGGGAAAAGACTCTGGAATTAGCCAGGCAAATCGCTAAAGACGAAGCTGTTTCTGCCGGTGCGGATCCATGTACGGTGGAGATTGTCGATATCGAAGATGTACCTCTGGCCTATCTGCCGGGAAACGCAACCCGTGTTCGAGTGAAGGCCGCTGGCAACCTGGCTGTTAAGGCAGATCAGTCTGGAAATTGAAATAAAGCGAAACAGCACTAAAAATTCACTCCTTCCAAGGAGTCATGCAAATAAGAATTTGTGTAACATCCGATATACACCCCTGAAGTAGACACAGGAAAAAGCTGTGAATGAGAACTGCTTTAAGGGGTGTTTCTTTATGATGGAAAGATGTTATCATCCTATTCAGCTAAGCATATATCTATGCGTGAACCTGTTTTCTGCCGGGAGCGCAACGAACTCAACTCTTTTTTGGCTTACAAGAACAGACCCTTATGACCTTTTAAGCAGGCCAGTCCCTCAGCAAAGAAATAATCCCCGTAAATAAGCGGGACGTCAATATTTTTTCCTTCAGGGTAATGACTTGTACCATGCAAGATAAGTCCTTCCTCATCTTCATTGTCCCAGGCACCGTAGTTGAGGTACAGAGAATGAAGCATTTTCTCTGCTGCATGCCTGTACAAGGGAGCTTCGACAAAACCTGCCTTATCCGCCAGTAATAAGAGTCCGCAAGCCCCACAGGCCCCGGCCGAGGAGTCCCGGTATTTCGGAATACCGGACGGCAACCGGAAATCCCAGTATGGAACATGATCTTCCGGAAGATTGGCGATAAAAAAATATGCTACCCGCTTTGCAGCATGCAGGTACTTCTCTTCACCCGTGTAGTGATAACATAAGGTTAATCCATATAAGGCCCAAGAAGTTCCTCTGGACCAGGCTGATTCTTGCGAGAAGCCTTGCCCTCTGTATACCCCGGCCCATTCTCCGCTTTCCGCTTCAAAACAAACAATATGATACACAGACCCGTCAGGGCGTATAAAATGTTTCAATACCGTGTCTGCGTGCTCTGTGGCCACATGCTTAAAGCGGGGGTCGCCTGTTACCTCAGAAGCCCAAAACAGGAGCGGCAAGTTCATCAAGCAGTCGATAATCGCCCAGCCCGAGTTGTCCTCATCTTCACGCCAAGGATTCCATGCGCGTATATATTTTCCTTTGACATTAAACCGCCCCGCCAGTAAATTTGCGGCGAGAAGAGCACGGCGCTTAGAATTGTCCGCATGCAGCAGTTTGTAGCGGGTTATGCTGGTCAAGGTCCACATAAAGCCCATGTCGTGATCAAGCTGATCATAATTTGTAAGAACCTGGTCAAGGCGATCTTCGCATTGCTCTGCGATGAGCTTCAGATTCTCATCCCCCGATTCGCGATAGACCAGCCAGAGCAAACCGGGCCAAAAACCGGCTGTCCACCAGTGCGGCGCTTCAAACACATACTTGCCTTCCACGCTGGCATGGGGAAAATTTGATCCGATTCTCTGACTGTTCCGAGCAACCTTTTCTTCAAGCTTTTTCCATGCTTCCTGTACCCATTCGGTTGAACCGGACATCTTTGCACACCCCTTCGTTATTCAAATTCAAACATAATGCATGTTGTGCAGTGTCTCTCAGGTCTTCTTATTTCAAGATCAAGCGCGAATCGTTCAACTTGTCTGCCGAAATGATCGGTGTATTGAATGCTTCTGGCCTTTGGCTCCATCACACCCGAATCAAAGCGGATTCTCAAACGTTGTTGTTTTCCTGTCAGTATGAAGCAATTTTCATCTTCCGGTTGGGGAGGGAGAAGAGTGATCAATCTCTCAGTGATCGAACCGGGTTTCTCTGAAAAAATAAAATTATCCTCCAGGAGCAGCATGGGGACGGACTTCCGCCATGAATAACGCCTTTTCAATTGTTGAAGTTCAGTGACAGCATAGGCGCTGGCAAAGTCGAGTTCAAACAAGTCGAGGTCAGTGCCGAAGGACACTTGCTTGGGGATGGCACGTCTGGAAATTCCTTCAACCTGATATTGACCATTGATGATAGGGACTGAATGTCCATGGGAACCGTTACACACAAAAGAATATCTCTTTGGGCCAAAATACTCGTCAGTATACATTCCGCAGCCCAAATCGGCTAAAAATGTTTCGCCATCCGCATGAAGGATAAAATGGCCGATATCGTTATGATTATGCGGTTCCTCATTATGTCCTCCTTTCGCTGCAAAGCTGTAATAACGGCTTTTTGCCACATGTCTCGAAATAAACCACTGTGCGTTATCCAGGTAATATGTCGCTGCTCTCCATGGTTGGCCATGTTCCCGCGGATTAACCCAGAGCAAATTACGAATGGCGGGAGCCCATCTGCTGCAGTGGTCATCCGTATACCTGGTGCGTAGTTTGATCTGGGGAAGTTCGAGATCGGGATAAACGCCTTTTAAAAAATGACTCAGCCCCAAAAAAACGCGGGCTTCGGGAAGTGAGTCCGAAAAATTCACTACCGTATTGCCGCTCAGGAAACACTTTTCTTGAAACAAAGCAATTTGATGAACCTTTTCCAGCGAAAACAGATCGATGCTGCCGGCTGTTCTTTTCTTTAATAAATCGGCAAAGTAGACAAAGTATCCGAACCCGTACTGCCAATATGTGTAGCCTTCGGTACATGCCCCGTCTTCCTGAAACCCCTTCAAATAATATGTGACAGCTTGGAGCACCCGTTCCAAAATAATGGCAAGATCATCAGAGTTATCCATCAGATGAAGCGCGGCGGCACCGACAGAGCCGCCGCAGACTGCTGACCAGTTATGGGTTGCTTTCTCCCAGTCGTAAGGGCCGTGGCGGATCAACGGCAAAAAAATTCTGCGATACACTTCCTGATAAATCCGTTTACGCAGCAATTCGGGGAGGCTTCTTTCCGTTAGCTTCATGATTTCGCTTAAGGCAAAGCCTGTTTCCGCCGCAAACAAATCAATGGTTTCAGGCTCTCCCGGGCGTTCCTCTGCAGCTTTAAGCGAATAATTAATTTCTGTGAAGGTTTCAGGGCGACCCTTTAAATGGGCAGGGAGGCACCATGTATATTCGTCACAAATCGACCAGAGGATATTATGCAATGCCTCATGATACTCCGTTTTCTCCGGCTCCAGCAGTGAGATGAGCGCAAATGTGTTTAACCGCTTTCTTCTTTCAAAATATGCCCGCTCGTATTCCAATCTGGAACCTGTTTCGTTAAAAATCCGAAACAGCGTACAGGTAAGCTCAGGTGTTCTTTCACGCAATAGCCTGGCTGCCTCCTGTCTGATTTCATCCACCATTGGCTTATAGGACGGTGAAGCATTGATTTCGCGCCACCAGGCATCCTGATGTTCCGCGTCAATGAACAATAGGGAGGAGCTGCCATTCTTATGAAGGTCCAGAAGTTCCCTGATTTTTATGCGCTTCATTTGTCTCCCTCATTATTCTGAAAATATGATACAGTTTCATCTTAGCGCATGCGATGGAGCGGTCATATCATTATTTTTACTTGTTTAAGAGATTTTTTGACTTCTGTATTCAACTGGCGTGAGGCCGGTATGAGATTTAAACATTTTAATAAAATAGCTCTGATTATCGTAGCCCAGCATCTCGCATATTTTTCCTACAGAATAGCTAGTCTGGTCAAGCAGCTCTTTCGCCCGGTTCATTTTCATTCGGGTTACATATTCAATAAATGTTTCTCCGGTCTCTTTCTTAAACAACCGGCTGAAATAACTCGGATTTAAATAAAGATGGCCGGCTACTTCCTCCAGGCTGATTTTTCTATCCAAATGAAGGGAAATGTACTTGCAGGCATCCAATACTTCTTCTCTTTTGCTTTGTCCCAAAATCTTCTCGGCAACGGAGATCCCTGATTGAAAGTAACTGATTAACCAATCTGTCAGTTCGGTTAACGAATCGATCTCCAAAATTTCTTTGTGTAAAATGTCGACTGTATAGGTGGAGCGAAAATATTGAAGAGATTGCAGCTTGAGTTTCAAGTCAAGCAACAGCTTCAGCACCCAGTCTTTCACCGTTTCCGGGGGAAAACTTTTCTCATGCAGAAATGTCATCCATCGTGAAACCGTCGGTACCACAGTGTCTGAATTTTTTTCGATCAGCATAACCCGGAACTCTCTGCTGGCTTGTTCGTACCAGGTAAATAGATCCTTCTCTGCGAAAGATACATGCCGCTTCTTTTCGATGGCTCCCTTTTCCATGTAAAAGCGCTGGCCGGTGCTTGATAGCAAGTCAGTCAGACCCCGTTTGAGTTCATCCGGGTTTCGGCAGAACTCTCCCAGAATAAATGACATCGATATTTTCAATGATCTGCGCAAGGCGTTCTGTACTCTTCTCACCAGATTGGTTGCCTCTTCAAACGGATTCACTCGCAAATTGTGGTGAAATGGCTTCAAAAAAAACGTTTCTTTCATTCCGTATGTAACTGCAACCGCTTTCAAATGGTCGCCGTTTATCACTTCGCCAATTACATTGTCGATGGCAAATCGAATGATATCGTCTGCCATAAAGCGTTGTTGAACTGAACGGAAACTGTCGATCATTCCCAGTACGGGTAAATAAGCAGTGCCATCATCGAACAGGAGGCCGAATGATTCCGCTTCCGCTTTCCATTGATCCAGGTTGACTATCGGTTGTTGAATCGTCGCCCGAATAAACTTTTCTTTCATTATCTCTTTGTTGCGGTCAACCAGAGTCTCAAGCTGAAGCCGCTGTAAATTTACGGTTCTTTCCCGGTCCAGGCTTTCTTTAAACTGAAGGAGCAGTTTGTGCAAGTCAGCGGGGTTGAGCGTATCTTTCAGAAGATAATCCTGCACGTGAAGCTTTAACGCCTTCTGTGCATAATGAAACTCGCTGTGGCAGGACAAAATGGCTGCGCGCAATCCCGGTTTTCTTTTTTTCATCCGCTGTATGAGTTCCAAACCATCCATCTTTGGCATCCCGATATCTGTTATCAGAATATCCGGCATCTCCCTTAATGCTGCTTCAAAGGCAGAAGCCCCATTTTCATAGCCCCCTTGAAGCTGCATGTCCAGATCACTCCAATTAATTGCCTCCGACAACAATTCCAAAACCGGGTAATCGTCGTCCACCAGCATCACTTTATACATGGAAATAGGCCTCCTGCACCGGAATAAACATAGTGATTCGCGTCCCCTTTCCGTGCTCACTGTCTACTTCCATCCGGAATGATTCTCCAAATATCATACGCATACGTTCATAGACATTCGGCAGGCCGATTCCGGAAAAGCCTTTGTGCGACTCCGGGTCTGTATCTTCCAAACCGTTTCCGCCAGCGATTTTTTCGCGCAGTGCTTGCAATGCCTCTTTACTCATCCCCTGACCTGAATCTTCGACAATAACGATAAGCTGACGACCTGTGAGCCGTGCGTGCAGAACAATTTTTCCTGCCGACTGATTATAGGCGTGGATCAGTGCATTTTCTATGACAGGCTGTAGGAAAAAACGGGGAACCTGTTGCAGAAAAGCTTCTGAGGATACGTTTAATTCCAGTTCAATCTTCTCTTTTTGTCTCATATTCATCAGTTGGACATAGTCCATGACCGTTTCAAGTTCTTCATGAAAATGAATGTTGCCCTTGTGATGGCTGATGGTCATCCTTAATAATTTGGAAAGAGAACTGATCATTTCCGCGCTTTCTTTATCTCCCTTGCCCATCACTTTCATACGGATGGAATTAAGAACATTAAACAGAAAGTGGGGATTGATTTGAGCCTGTAGCATGGCCAGTTCCGCTTTGCGCTTCCGGGCCTGGGTCAAAGTGATCTGGGCAATCATTTCCTCCACCCTGTCCAACATTAAATCAAAAGATAAACCCAGTTGTCCGATTTCATCTTGCCCGCGAATATTGGAGCGTACTTCCAAATTGCCATGTTGCACCGTGTTTGCTATTTTTCCTAACTGAATCAGTGGCCTGGTAAACTTCCGCAGCAAATAAATCAGCAGAAACAAAAAAATAAAGAAGGAGACTAATTGAAATATAAACACTTGATTGAAAATATAATTAATTTTAGTTTCTGCTTTTTGATAAGGTGTTAGTGATACAAGACTCCAATCTGAAAAAGACAAAGAGTGCTTCGTGATCAGATAGTCCTCGCCGCTGATCCGGGTGATGCGGGAACCATTTTGTTCCGGGACTTGCTTCACATACGGGAACAGCTTGCCGATTTGCGAGCTGTCCTTATGAGATAAGATTTTACCGGAGGAATCCACCAGCATGGTTTCCTGATTAACCGCAAGCTTTTTGAATATTTGATTTACCTGGCTTTCCAATACAGTGACGACGACATACCCATAGATATTGGAGTCACCTTCACGAAGCGTTCGTGCGATGGAGATTTGATACGGGTGATGGCTCTTTTCTGATTGAAATACAGTAGGGGTTGTCCCTACCCAATAAGACTCAAATCCATATAAGCCGTTCAAACGTTCAAACCATGGCTCTTTAAACAGTTGAACAGGATGATATTCATGGACCTGATAGTTGGTATAAAACTGGCCGTTTTTCAGCAATATGGTCACATAGCACGACTTTTCACCGACCAAGGTAATATTATCGATTTTACTTATAATCTTTCTTTGGTCCATAAACCGCTGATAGTATGCATCCGGTCCTTGATAGATTTTTCCGGCAGCGCTTTCCTTTAGAATAGAAGTCATTTCGGAATCGATTTGGATATAGTTGGCGATATAAAGCATATCATTTAACAAATTGGTCACATATACATCCACCAGTTGAAGTGATTCCTGCGAATTGGTTATGGCCTGTTCTTTTACCTCATCTTTGGTCAGGTAATTGTAGATTGTAAGAGAGATGCAGGCCGGGATCAGGATGCAAGTTACGGAAGCGAACATGAGGTTAAATCTGAATGAGTGGGGTAACATCATTTGGCGTAACCTTTTCCACATAGATGGTTCTCCTTGATGCATGAAGGGGTACAGCCCGGATGCCGTACCCCCCCTTTTTCATTTTATTATAATCAATTATTTCTTGTTGGTGTCGATGATTTTTTGTACACGTTCCTGTGCTTTTTTTACGGTTGTGTCGAGATCCTGTTTGCCGAATATGAGCATCTCATACTCTTCGTTAATTGCTTTGTATATTTCTGCCTGGTAGGAGACCGGCGGAATGATTTTGGAAGCCTTCGCCTGGGATAATACTCTGTTAAGTGACTCTTTATCTACCTTTTCCGGATTATTCGTTTGACTCAGAATGCTGTCAACGATCTTGCTTAACTCGTCAGACTTTACCTTATTCCAGGAGGGAATATTTTTCCCCTGGACTAACTGACCCTCTGTCGTATACCAGCGGATAAATTTGTAGGCCTCTTCCTTATGAGTGGAATTGGCTGCGATCGCCATGTAGTCAGTTGTGACAGGAGTATAGCCGCCCGGATCGCCGGGTGCGTTTTTGGGATATGGTGCGACTGCCACTTGAAACTTCAACGGGAACTGATCTGTTCCTCCAAGTTCCGTGTTCATCCAACTTCCGATTAAAATCATGCTGGCTGACTGGTTAAAAAATTGTGCACGGTAGTGCAGCTTTTGGGAGAGCATTGCCTCATACGGAGTAGACGATTTGTCGACCTTCTCCATTTTAAGACGCATTTCCAACGATTTTCTAAACAGCGGGCTGTCCAGATTTGAGCTGCCGTCCGCTTTGATAAACTCTGTATGCTCCGGCTGGTTGCCTAAAGCCAACTTCAGATACTCCATCCAGCCTCCACCCTGTGGACCATGAAAATAGACTCCGTAACGCTTTGTTGCCCCGCTTCCTTTCTTCAGCTTTTTGGCGTAGTCCATAAATTGATCCCAGGTCCAGTCTTTAGGCACAGGCAGTCCGGCCTCATCCAAGTGGTCTTTGTTAAGAAGAACGTACCAAGGATTAAACTTGCCGGGAAGCGCATAATATTTGCCATTTAGCTTTGTGTCTACCTTATATTCCTCATTGACTTTATAGCCCTCTTTGGCAATAAAATCATCAAGTGGTGCCACCATGCCAAGGCCGACACGCTGTGCATAAGTGGCCGGGTCGCTGAACATCAGAACATCCATCTCCTCGCCTGATGCAGCGGCCAAATCAAGTTTTTTGGTTGCTTCCTGCGTATCGCCTTTCTCGCTCAGCACGACCAGGTCAACCTTGATGTTGGGGTACTTTTTCTCAAAAGCGGCGATGGTCTGTTTCCAGTTATAGTTTGCCCCGTTACCATGCGTATAGAATTTGATCGTGACCCGCCCGTTAGCGCCCGCAGGCTTGTATCCGTCGGCACAGCCTGCAAGCAAACTGATAACAATAATGGCGCTGAGAAGCACGTTCCAAACTCTTTTTCTCATTTTTTATCCTCCAGTTAGTGTATACGCTTACATCTTAATGCTATTGTAGCAATGCACTTTGATGGATGTATGATAGAAAATTGACCTGTATTAAAAGTATTTTGACTTTTATTCTCCCATTGTGATGGATCAGGTTAACCTTTTAATCCTCCCGAGGCAATCCCTTCAATAACCTTCTTTTGACCGATCAAAAAGAGAACCAGGAGCGGAACGATGGCGGAAACAGCAGCGGCCATGATTAAGGAATAGAATTCCCCGTTAATGGTTGTGAATTTTTGCATCGCCAATTGAATGGTGTACAATTCGTCCGACCGTAAAAAGATCAGTGGGTTTTGGTAGTCATTCCAGGTCCAGATAAACCGCAATATCGCGTAAGTGACCACTGCGGGGCGTACAAGCGGCAGGGCGATTTGCCAAAAGATCCGCCAGTGTCCGGCCCCGTCAATCTTGGCTGATTCGATATATTCATTCGGAATGCCCATGAAAAACTGGCGAAGCATAAATGTTCCCAGCACACTGAAACTGTTGATGATAATCAAGCCGAGATGGCTGTCAAACAGGCCGATGGACCGGTACAATATAAACTGCGGGACCAGGATCGCCTGTCCGGGAACCATATAGGTGGCCAGTACGATGAAAAACAGCCACTTCCCTGCCGGAAATCGAATCTTGGAAAAACCGTAAGCCGCCAGGGCGGAGACTGTACAGGAGATCAGTGTGGTAAACACGGCCACCTTGATGGAATTCCAGTAATAAATATAAAACGGGTATTGACCGAGCCAAACCTCTTTGTAGTTGTTCCAGGCATTCCAGTGCTTGGGAATCCATTCAATCGGAAATTTAAACACCTCTGCTTCTATTTTGAACGAGGCTGAGATCATCCAAAAAAACGGAAGCAAAAACAGAATACTGAACGCGAACATGACCGCTGTAATGATAGCTTTTCTAAAACCTGACGAGTGCTGCATCTGCAATTCCTCCTCAATAGTTGACCCATTTCTTTTGAAGTACCCATTGCAGCAGAGTGATGAACAAAACACAAAGGAACAATACAAGGGCGATCGAGGAAGCATATCCGATTTTCAGATTGACAAAAGCGGTATCGTACAGGTACCAGACCAGTACACTGGTGGACTGCACCGGCCCTCCCTTGGTCAGGATGGCGATGAGATCAAACACTTTAAATGTAGAAATAATGCCGGTAATGAGCAAGAAAAATGAAGTCGGCGACAAAAGGGGTAAGGTGATTCGTCTGAATTTCACCCATGCATTGGCCCCGTCAATCTCGGCGGCCTCATACAAATCTTTCGGAATCGATTGCAAACCTGCAATATAGACAATCATGTTGAAACCGACCGAAATCCAAACATAAATCATCATGATCGACGACAGGGCGTATTCCGGGTCTGCAATCCATTTGGGAGGCTCCTTGATCCCAAGCGACATTAAAAACTGGTTCACCGGACCCGCAGATGGATGAAATAAGACCATCCAGACAATTGCCACTGCCACCACGCTTGAAATATAGGGCATAAAAAAGGCCACTTTAAAAAATCCTTTAAAATATACCGATTTATCGATCAAGATGGCGAGAAACATGGAAATGGCCATATAAATCGGAACCGTAAGCAAAAATATGACATTGTTTTGGAGCGATTTTAAAAAAGCGTCGTCATCGATCAAATTTCGGAAGTTTTCCAGTCCGATCCATTTCAGTCCCTCCAGGCCGGCGACGAAGTTCCAATCGGAGAAACTGAGAATCATTGTGGCCAGAATAGGCAGCAGAGTCAGTACGGATACTCCCGCGAGCATAGGACTGACAAACAAAAATCCCGCTAACGTTTCCTTTCGCTGCAAAGGTCCTTTACGTCCAAGTTGCTTCGGCGACGTCTTGTCCTTCAGCACGGCTGTATTCGGATCCATCTGAAGCACCTCGACTTTCTTTATATTCGGTGATCCTAATTATAAGAAAAATATATTGAAAATTCTTAACGGCATTTTGATCAGAATGAAATTATTTTGACTTTCTTTTTGAATATTCCCTGTATATGACGATAAACCGTTTTTTAAGCAGACTAAGTCCCATCATTGCCATTGAACAAAAGGCTGGTCGAATGATCGGAGCGGTTGCTGCAAAAGGATGGGGGAGTGGAAGGGGACTAGGGAGCACTTTATCCTGTTCGATTGATTGAAAAATGGTAAAGAAATTTTCAGATGAGTAAAAATAGTTTTATTATAACCGGGAGTGAAAACTTTATAATCCATGTTGGGAGGCATAACTTTCAATGGCAGCAGCCTTCATCATATCAACGTGAACAGAAATAAGTTCAATTTTTGGGGATGGGTTATGCCAACCATGAGCAAGATCAATCTTCACAAAGGAGTGTGTCATATGCGTCAGGCCAGATATACCTCAATACTGGTTACATTGATCCTGCTTCTGTCTGTCGCTTTTTCGCCATTTCTTGCGCGTGATGAAGCTTTTGCCACAGCGGCCGACTCTGACCATGAAAAGATAACCGTTAATATCGACGGAAGCGTTGAAGGTAGAGTGTGGGAAGGCCTCGGATACGTCTCTTCAAGCGGTTCAACCAAGCTGTTGATGGACTATCCCGAAAAACAAAGGCAGGACATCATAGATTTTCTTTTTAAACCAAATTTTGGCGCTGGCTTGAATCATTACAAAATGGAGATCGGCAGCGACGCCAATTCTTCGTCGGGTACGGAGCCGAGCCATATGCGTTCAAAGACCGATTTTGATATTACAAGAGGTGCGGGCCTGTGGTTGGCCCAAAAAGCGAAAAAAGCCAATCCGGACCTGCTTCTTGACGCCTTGAGGTGGGGAACGCCGAAATGGGTGGCTCAGGGGACATATGCGGACAAGTACCTCTATTATAAAAATTTCCTTCAGGGGGCTAGGGATCACTACGGGCTGGAGTTTGATTATCTCGGTCCGGATCAGAATGAAGGCGCTTTCGACAGGGATTGGGTGGTCAACGTATTAAGGCCCGGTCTGAACAGGGATGGATTTGCTAATGTGAAGCTGGTGGCCAAAGATGCAGTCGGAACAAACTGGTCCATCGCAACTCAGTTGAAAAATGACCCGGCATTGGACAAGGCGATTTACTCGCTTGGGGAGCATTATACGTTTACAAGTTCTGCCGACGCGAAACAAAGCGGCAAGCCCTTGTGGCATAGTGAAGCGCGGCCCCCAATGAGATCCGTTGGCCTCAGAGGAAGTGCAGGGGCGCTGGAAGATGTAGCCAAGGGAATTATGGCGGCCTATGTAAACGGAAAAATGACCAAAGTGGAATTTCAACCATTTATAGAAGCCTGGTATGACAATGTGGTTTATAACACCAAGGGGGCGTTGGTCGCAGATAAACCCTGGTCTGGACATTATGAGATTGGTAAAGGCGTTTGGATCGCAGCGCATTTCACTCAGTTTGCCAGACCGGGGTGGAAGTTTGTGGACAGCGGGTCTGCTGTGGGCCCCACTTTCAATTATGTGACTTTGAAAAAGCCGGATGATAGCGGGGATTACAGCATCATTGTCACCAATGTGACATCTAAGCCGCAAACGTACACGTTTAACTTATCCGGCGGACTCTCCACAGATACGGTGCATGTGTGGAGAACGAATGAACAGGAAGATTTTACGCGGCAGAAGGATATTAAACCGGTTGACTCTTCATTCAGCATAACGATTGAACCTTATGCGTTATATTCGCTAACGACGACCACAGGCCAGCAGAAAGGACGGCCGAAATACGGGATTCCGAAGAATACAAATTTGCAGCTCCCTTATGAAGACAATTTTGACAGTTACAAAACCGGCAAGCAACCCAAATATGCGATGGACCAGGGCGGAGCGTTTGAGATCGCCGACCGTGGACTTAAAGGAAAAGCATTAAGACAAGTGATCACATCCGACATCAAGCCCGTCGATTGGGTATACCGGGAATCGCCTGATCCGTATACGATTCTTGGCGATAGTGAGTGGACCAATTATTCTGTGAGCAGTGACATTTCTCTGGAAGGGAATAAGAACGGGTACGCATTTGTTGCCGGCAGAGTTGTGGATAATCCGTCCGGAAACCTGCCTCCCCTGGGCTATAACCTGAAGCTGTCCGGCACCGGTTCGTGGGTACTGCGAAAAGGCAATACCGTATTAACAAGCGGAACACTTGATTCATTCGATCCGTCACAATGGCATAACGTGAAGCTGACATTTTTAAACGGAAACATCAAGGCATCGGTCGACGGGAAACAAGTAACAAGTTATAGCGAAGAAACCGGCGGGATTGGCAGCGGCATGATTGCTCTTGGCAGCGGCTATCATTATGCAAGCTTTGATAATTTGCGTGTTGAAGCTATCAATGCCCATACTCCGGTGTTCAGCAAAAGAATTGACAGTAAAGACGCTTCCATCCGGTATGGCGGGGAATGGGAGCATGTGCATGACTCCTATATCCATTATAAACGCACTTTAAGTAAGGCAAAGGCAGGAGACCATCTCAGCATTGACCATTCCAATAAAGGAACAGGTTTGCATCAATTCCAATTTTTCGGCAATTGGAGCTCGGGAAGCAACGACAGCTGGTCCAATGCGGTAAATGCCTACTATCAAGTGAGATTTAAAGGGAAACAGGCAAAGCTGTATATGTCAAAAGCACCGAACCACGGGATCGCAGCAATATCGATTGACGGGGGGCCGGAGACGAAAGTAGATCTGTACTCCCCTTCGAGACAAGAAGAAGCTCTGGTATATACGAGTCCGGAACTACCGGCCGGGGAGCATTCCATCAAAGTGCGGGTAACAGGTGAGAAAAATGAGAAGGCCACAAATAGCTATGTGACTGCCGACAAAATTGAAATTAAGACCGGCGTGATGAAACAAGCGGATCTGCAGTATACTTTCCACGGCTCGGGGATCTCAATTATCGGTGTTACCGAGAAAAGCCTTCAGGCTGATGTATATTTGGACGGCAAACTCGTAGGGAAAATTAACGGCGAAAATGCGCCAACCGGTTATAAGAGGGTGTTGTATCGAATTACTGGCCTGAAGCCCGGCAGGCACCACCTGAAATATGTGGCAAATTCGCCGTCGCAGGTGGATGCTTTGGAAGTGATCGAACGAGTTCCGCCCCGCAATAGATTTTGAGAAAGAGCAATTGATCAAATGAAATGGCTGCCGGTGGGGAGGACGGGGCCATCACCGCAGCCGCTATTGGAAATGCAAAACGTTTATTCATGGATAGGAGGCTTTGATCATGAAGAGATTTGATGTGCCGATTTGTGAGAATCCGCTTAAAACAAGAGACGATTTTCTCCGGGCAGCAGAGCAGATATGTAATCCGTTAAAACCTTACTACAGTAAAGGATGTGCCCGTCTGCACATAGGAAATACCAGTGCCAGTTACCCTGATTCCATCGCGGAGATGGAGGGATTTTCAAGAGTACTATGGGGACTTGTCCCCCTGATGGCGGGGGGAGACGAATATGATTTATGGGATGTATACCTTCAAGGCATAAAAAATGGAACCAATCCTGCCCACGAGGAATACTGGGGAGACATCACCGACTATGATCAGAGAATGGTGGAAATGGCTGTGTTTGGTTTGGCCCTTGCCCTTATTCCGGAAAAAATATGGACTCCACTAAGTGAGCAGGAAAAACATCATTTTGCCTCATGGCTGAATCAAATCAATCACCATCAAATCCATGACTGTAATTGGTTGTTTTTTCTTGTTCTTGTTAACCTCGGCCTCAAAAAAGCAGGGGCCCCCTATGATAGTGAAAAAATGGACAAAAACTTGGAAAGAATTGATCAATTTTATATCTCAGACGGCTGGTATTCAGACGGGTTAAATGGCCACTGCGACTATTATATCCCCTTTGCCATCCATTTTTATGGCCTTATTTATGCGAAACTGATGGAATCTGACGATCCTGAGCGGTCAAAAAGATATAAAAGCAGAGCGGAAACCTTTGCCAAAGATTTTATCTATTGGTTTGCACAAGACGGATCTGCCGTTCCTTATGGCAGAAGTCTTACTTACAGATTTGCACAATCTGCCTTTTGGAGTGCAATGGTGTTTGCGGAAGCAGAACCATTTTCCATGGGCATTATGAAGGGAATGATCCTTAGAAATTTACGCTGGTGGTTCAAACAACCCATTTTTAACTCTGATGGTATTTTAACCATTGGCTACACTTATCCAAATCTCATAATGGCAGAAAACTATAATTCACCAGGATCACCATACTGGGCCTTAAAAACATTTTTACCGCTGGCTCTCAAAGGTGATCATCCATTTTGGCAGGCTGAAGAATCCCCTCTTCCCGCGTTAAATGTACGTTCTGTTCAGCAGCCCCCTCATCTTGTTATATGCAGGCAGGAAGAAAAAAATCATGTTCTCGCCTTTAACTCCGGTCATCTCTCTACCAATGAGCATACACATACTTCCGCCAAATATGAGAAGTTTGTATACTCCAATGTTTTCGGATTCAGTGTGCCAAGAGCTGAGTGGGGGCTGGAGCAAGGAGCTTTTGACTCTATGCTTGCTTTGAGCGAGGGAGATAATCTATATCGGGTAAAAAGGACCTCTGAAGCGTATAAAATAGAAGGGGATATTATATATACACAATGGAAGCCATGGACTGATGTTGTAGTTAAAACATGGCTTGTAACCGGGGCACCCTGGCATATTCGCATTCATTGCATTCATACAAAAAGATATATCATTGCTGCTGACGGCGGCTTTGCATTAGGAATTGAAAATAATAATAAAGATAAAAGTTACAAGGTTATGCAAAGCGAAAAAGAAGTTTTAGCCCGATCTCCCCAGGGTACTAGCGGTATAAAGAGTTTGTATGGGAATGGTAAAGCTGAGCTTATATATCCAAATTCAAACACAAATCTCATGAACTCCCGTACAGTCATTCCCACAGTAAAAGCTGACATAGTTCCCGGCACTAGTTGGCTTATATCAGCTGTCTTTGGCGACCCGGGCTATGATCCCGGAATGAATAACTGGGATACAGCCCCGTATGTGGATATTGTAAAAAATGAGATCATGATTTATTCAAGGGATTTAAATAAAATAGTTTTTCAAAAGAAAATGATTTAATATCGCCATTTCCCTTATACCATATAAGCTGAATAAATGTTCCAGTAGATGGTGGACCATGAACGAAATAGGAACATTAAAATAAAGGAAAATATAATTCTTATATCCAATATATACTTTATTGATTAGTGAAATTACTCGATTTATTTTAATGTTACTTTAAGGGAATGAGGGAAATACATGTTCAAAACCATGGGAATCTATAAGAGAATGAAAAATATCCAGGAATTTCAGAGGTTTTATGTTTCCGAATTTATGCCCCGAATGTTGCAACTTCCCGGGGTGCTTGAAATGAAGATTAATTCGCTAACCACTGCTGAATCAGCCAATGATGCGGAAGACCATTTTGAAATTGATTTGATTGTCGAAACGTATTACGAGTCAGCTGAAACGATCAAACAATTGATGGCAACCGAAGAGGGAAGAAGCCTGGGAAACTGGTTGGTTTCTAAAGGTGAAGGAAAAGTGGGAGCCTTTGTAGCCCAGGAATATCGGGTTCAAAGCTATAGGAGCGCACAAGGAAATTTTAAGACGATCGGGATTTGCAAAAAAACGGATCAGACTGATGAATTTGAGAAATTCTATATCTCCGAGTTTATGCCTCAAATGATGAAGATGCCGGGTGTGGTTAAAATGGAAATCAATAAGCTGCTCCCTACCCAACTGGCAAATCAGGCTGAAGACCTGCATGATATTGATTTTGTTATTGAGACTTATTATGAGTCACCTGAAACAATGAAACAAATAATGGCCACTGAAGAAGGCAAAGCACTTGGCGATTCGCTGATTTCCAGAGTCCAGGGGAACATGGGGATTTATGTTGCTAAAGAATACCAGGTTCAAAGTTTTAAGAGATTAGAAGAAAAAAGATAAAATCTGATTAATCTAATAAAGTTATAATAGACATAATTTATACAGATGAGGAGTGGACACCCCAATGGAAACATTCGAGAGAAACGGCAAACGGACGATACTGATTGATCTGAGTGATCGGCTGAGTAACAAAACAAGTGAATATGAATTAAATCCCCATCGTATTACATACCTGGATCATAAAGCCGGTGTGGAATTAGGAGAAAAAACATTGGGGCTGGGTAAAGAGTATTGGCCAGATCAAGTGGCATGGGCAGTTGAGGAAGTCACCCTTTCCACTCACTCGGGTACACATATTGATGCACCTCTCCATTACGGACCTATGAGTGGCGGAAAACCTGCCCGAACCATTGACCAGGTTCCTTTACACTGGTGTTATGGGGACGGGGTACTGCTGGACATGACCCATAAGAAAGTGGGGGAAGGAATTTCCGCTGAAGACATACAGGCAGAGTTGGAACGAATCCGGTATGAAATAAAGCCATACGATATTGTTCTCATTCACACAGGGGCATCCAAGTATTTCGGAACCCCCCACTATGCTTTCAAACAATCAGGACTTTTAAAAAATGCAACGGAATGGCTGGTCAACCAGGGTATCAAATTGATCGGAATCGATGCCTGGGGACTGGACCGGCCCCTCAATATCATGGCGGAAGAAGCGAAGGAAGGCAAAGTACAGTTCTGGGAGTCTCATCTGTTTGGAAGAGAAAAAGAATATTGCCAGATTGAGAAATTATGCAACCTGGATCAAATCCCGAAACCTTATGGCTTCAAAGTGTCTGCTTTTCCGGTAAATATCGAAAATGCCAGTGCAGGCTGGAGCCGGGTTGTTGCGATCTTTGAAGAAGAGATAGAGTGAAAAATGTAGTTCGAACAGGCTGGCAAGAAAAATCAGATTGTAAAGAGTTGCTAAAAAAAGCAACTCTTTTTTGTATAATAGCAAAATATCGCCGGCAAATGAAATAGGGGAGTAGACGATTATTGGCAGAGATGGATCTTTTTCTTTCAAATACAAAGGACTTACTCATTATGTTCTGGTTTTTAGAAAAGTATCAACGAAGTAAAAGGTTTTTAAGTATGAAGAAAAAACTCTAAAAAGATAAAAAATTTAAAATATCGTTGACTTATAAAACCTGCTTATTATAATCTCATGAAGAGCTGAAAAACGATATTAAACGCTTTTTTAGCTCTTTAGTTTCTTAAATGATGGACCATTAAAAAATCAACCAGGAGGATCGAATGTTTAGACAATGGACTGCTGCAGCAATCGTTCTTTTACGACAAGATGAAAGGCCTGATCGAAGAGTTGAGCAAGAAAAACACTGCTCAGTATGAAGACAAGTAAGCGAGTCTTGCTTTGAAATGAAATAGCATTTTTTCAGATTCAACACAGTAAAACCCCCGCCATCAGGTTTTTGGGATCGGCGGGGATTTACTATTATTTGGCGGAAATTCTTGAAAGCGATCAATTGAAATATTTATCTAAAAACTCCAAGGCAACTCCGCACACAACGAAAATCAGGAAAACGACGCCACTCGGATAAAAGATTTTCTTTGCAAATTTTTGCGGCTCCTCCCATTTAAAAAGACCACCTCTTGATCCAAAAGCATACGGAATCGCGATCGGGCCGTAAATAAATGTAATAGCCATACTGGTATAAAACAAATGAACAAGCATCAAGTCCAGAGATTCAAATAATCTAAGAATAATTTCCAGAGGAGAGAACAGTGCAACTGGATAAGTGACAAATCTGATGATTTTAAAAAATAACTCTTTATGTTTTCCGTCCAAAAAGGACGCTAATATAAAATTAATTGGAACAGCAAGGGCTAAAAACACACATTCTAATAATAGGAACAAATCTGCCAACAAAAAACCCGGCCTCCCTTCTTAACTCCCAACGATTGAAAAAAGCGGTTATGGATCGGCCCATCTAAAAAAAACATACAGCTTCAAAGGGGTACATGTTTCTAATGTAACTTGCAGCTGCTTACTTTTCAATAATACAATGGAATAACTACTGTATCTGCCAAAGGAGTGTGTCCCATGACCCACCATCTTTCCAGCACCACCACCTTACATAACGGCGTCAAGATGCCATGGCTTGGACTGGGTGTTTATAAGGTGAAAGAGGGAGATGAAGTCATAAACGCAGTAAAAGCGGCTTTGCAAACGGGATACCGCAGCATCGATACCGCCGCACTTTATCAAAATGAAGAGGGTGTGGGGGAAGCGATCAAAGAATCCAAAGTTTCCCGCGACGAAATCTTCCTCACCACAAAAGTGTGGAATACCGATCAAGGTTATGAATCAACCTTAAAGGCATTTGAAGAGAGCCGAAAAAAACTGGATGTTGATTATGTAGACCTCTATCTCATCCATTGGCCTGTCAAAAATAAATTTATCGACACGTGGAAAGCTCTGGAGAAGTTATATCATGATGGTTTGGTCCGCGCGATCGGCGTCAGTAATTTTCAAATCCATCATATTGAAGAATTGAAAAAACACTGCGACATCCTGCCGATGGTGAATCAAGTGGAATATCATCCACTGCTGACACAAAAGGAACTGCTGCAATACTGCAAACAGGAAGGAATCCAACTCGAAGCCTGGAGTCCGCTTATGAGAGGAAATCATTTAGACCATCCGACTCTGGCAGATTTATCCGAAAAATATGGTAAAACACCGGCTCAAATCATTTTGCGCTGGGATCTCCAGCATGGCGTTGTCACCATTCCCAAATCAGTACAAGAACATCGCATCAGGGAAAACGCTGATATTTTTGACTTTGAACTTTCCCCGTCGGATATGGAACAAATTGATGCGATGAATCAAGACCGTCGCTTTGGACAACATCCCGACCATTTTAACTTTGATTAAATAGACGAAGGTTAAACCCTGGTCATAAATGAGCAAATAAAATGGGCCATCTAATCGGCAGATGGCCTTTTTTCCTTTCAAATACAATGGAGATGCTCACCACAACTCGGATATACTTAAAAAAGCGGGAATAGGAAAGCAATACTTGTAAAGGTCGTCGATTGTTGTCACAAAGAGATATATGATTATGTGTAAGGGGATTTTTCAACTGATGTTGATATTGTCAAATGATTGGTTATCTATCATAGGAAGAGGTGAACAAACAGCGGTGGATATGTACTTATTTGTTATAGATTTTGAGGCAACTTGTTATGAGAAAAATCCTCCTCCTCGCTTTTTTTCTGAAATCATTGAAGTCGGCGGTGTGATTGTAAACCCGCAAACACGGGAAGTCATCAATGAATATCAGACTTTTGTTAAGCCCGTTCTCTTTCCCAAACTGAGTTTGTTTTGTACTGCATTGACTTCAATTACACAAGAACAAGTCAATCAAGGGATCCCATTTGCGCAAGCCGTTCAAGAATTAAGGACTTTCTCAACCAAGTATCCATCCATTTTTTGTTCCTGGGGCCATTATGACCGTAAACAATTAAAACGACAGTGTAACAATTTTCAGGTTTCATATCCTTTTTCAGCAAAGCATATCAACTTGAAGGAAGCTCATAGCCAATTTTATAATGTGCGACGTATGGGGATGAAAGGAGCACTTCTTTATCATGGGCTTTCGATAACGGGAACCCATCACCGTGGTATTGATGATGCCCGCAATATCGCCAAAATTACACAAAAAATGCTTGCAGAAGGTTGGAATTGGAAGGATTCTGAACAGTCATATTAATGGGCATCATTCCATATATCACGAGGATGCAAATTCTCAATGACTCCTATTTTCATTCTTTTATCACGCCAAAGATGATGATATTTTGTGTAATCCGAACATATAAACATTCATTCAAAATAACTTCTATATGAGATATACATAAATCTCTTAATTGGACACTTTTTGGTATGCCATTTTTGGCATACCCTTTTTTGTATAATTTATTCAGATGCGGAACAACTTCCCCTCGATCTATTGAGAAACAAGAAAGGAGTTTATTTGTATCAAAATGTAAAGATCCGAACTGGTCACAAGAAGAGAGAACCATTGCGTAAGGGGTTAAGAGAAGCATACCTTGATGAAGACAAAATCTGATTTAGGTGAAAGAGGAATCAGGGTTGTATAGAGCGAGGGGAAGGCAGACAGTAAGGGCATACTTTTTGCAGTTTCAACAAAAGGAATGTGACACAAAACTGTTTCATATCACGAATATATTGTATATATAGTTATCTATTCTGTGGTATGGAAATAAACGGTATTAGATTAGGGATTAAGAAGAATTATGGCCGCGAAGTGTTATAGAAATTGATCTATCATCATGCTTTTACGTGTTTTGAAAGGAAAGAGCGTACAGTGAATAAAAATCATTTGTTTTCCTTTATGAACAACCAACCGCAACTCGCCGCGATCGGCGAAGAAATCGAGCAGATTCTGTTTACTGATAGCCACGCCGTACTGATCAAAGCTAGAGTTTACACAGAACAACTGGCCAAGTTGGTCACAGATCATGAAAAGCTGGAAGAAGTGTTTGAGCTTAAACATGTTGAGCGTTTACATAAATTACTTCGCGAAGAATTCATCACTGAAGAGATTCACCATAAATTTGACTGGATTCGCAAAACAGGCAACAAAGCGGCACATGAAGCCGATTTCGCCAATATGGAGCTTGCCCTGAAAGCACACCGCTATCTGTTCCAATTGTCTGTCTGGTACCAGGAAACCTATGGTGACTGGAACTTTACGGCCCCGTCCTACCGCATCCCCCAACCCAAATCAACAGAATCCATCGATAAAGATGAACTCAGTAAGCTCATTAGCCAGGCAATCGAGCAAGCATTGGGAAAAACAGTAGACCAGACGTTACAGACGATCCAGAAAGAATTGACCAAATTCCAAGAGCCGCAGTCCACGCAAACGGAGAAGCCGGGCAAAGGAAATACGGAATCAGCAGCAGCCCTGGATCAAAATATCAAGGGCAAACAAAATCCTTCATTTGATTTGGTTACCTGACGGAAAAAGGGCTGGAAGTGATCGACAAGCGTAAGGCCGGCGGAGCCCTTTGGGTTGTAGGCGGTTGGGAACTGAATGAGATCCTGTTTCCACTTAAAGAACATAAAATTTACTTCCGGTTTTCAAAAAAAGGCGGCCGTTCTACTAAAAAGCGACCCGCCTGGTTTTTGCTCGGGAAGTATGGGGACTAGTGAAAAGGAGATCGGTCCCTTTATTTATAAGGAGCATTCCTGTAACGGAAAACAAAGGGGTTTGAAAAAGAAAAGTACCTCCTGCTAACATACGAGGTGTCCCCCTGGCCAGTGGACCCTTAAATAGCAGAGGAGGTACTCCAAGAATGAATTTTAAACTAAATCAGCAAATCGATCAAATCCACTTTAAAACTATTGTTGTAGGAATTGACATAGCAAAGCACAAGCATATTGCCAGAGTCGTAGATGATCGAGGCAAAGAGCTAGCAAAGCCATTGGCATTTACCAATACGCAACAAGGGTTTCAACAATTGCTGTTCTGGATGAAAAGCATCATGAAAAAACACGCCAAACAACAAGTGTTGTTTGGCATGGAACCAACTGGACACGATTGGCTAAACCTTGCCTATTTCTTAAAAAAGCACCTGCATCAAGTCGTCGTTGTGAATCCGATGCACGTTAAAAAGACAAAAGAGTTGGATGACAATTCTCCAACTAAAAACGATGTAAAGGATGCTCATGTTATTGCACGCTTGGTTCAAGGGGCTCGGTACTCTGTACCTCATCTTCCGGAAGGAGTATAATATGCAGAATTGCGTGTAGCCATGAACTTGCGAGACCGGGTAAACCAAGAACTCATGCGTGTTCAAGGACGCATTCACAATTGGATTGATCGTTATTTCCCGGAGCTTTTAACAGTATTTAAGGACTGGCAAGGAAAAGCCGCAATCCAATCCTTAAAGTGTTTTCCGCTTCCACATGATGTTCAGCGCCTAGAGGCTGAACAAATCGTGGGGATATGGAAGCAAGAAGTAAAACGTGCAGTTGGGATCACACGGGCAACAAAGCTCTTAGAAGCGGCCAAACAATCTGTCGGCCTGCCAGTTGGATCACAAATAGCTAAAATGGAAATCCAGTTGTTACTTCAGCAGTATGAACTCCTGCAAGATCAATTAGAACAACTGATTCAAAAGCTTGAAAAGCTTTTGGAACAAGTTCCAGGCGCAAAGGAGATGCAATCAATCCCAGGTGTTGGGATGGTTACAGTCGCTGGTTTCTTAGCCGAAACCGGAGATCTACGTAAATACCATCATCCAAGACAAATTCAAAAGTTGGCTGGATTAAATTTAAAAGAAAATAGTTCTGGCAAACACAGAGGAAAAACACAGATTAGCAAAAGAGGTCGTTCAAGACTGCGCGCTCTGCTTTTCCGTAGTGTTATGCCACTCGTCGCCAAAAATCCTGAGTTTCATGCTTTTCATCAGTATTTCACAACCCGTTCTCACAACCCTCTACGTAAAAAGCAGTCGCTAATTGCTCTTTGTTGTAAACTGATTCGTTTGTTCTTTGTTCTTGGAACAACTCAGACCCTTTACGATCCCGCAAAGCTCAGCAGAGCTTTGCAACGAGCACAGTTACAGAATGCTGCTTAATTGTCCATCTCGTTTTTTCTCATAAAGATGAAGCACGGAGAAGCTGAACGATTATATTACCATTCGGGCCATAGACCCTGTTAAGGAGCTTAACTCAGCCTCCACCCCAAGGCAGGTAGAACGAAGGAATGAAGGGACACTGATCCTGTTAGACGTGGGAGGGTCAACCCCTTGGGCTATTGTGGAGATCCACCAGTGCTCACATATTTTTACAAAATGAGGTGCATCCTCGTGTTTGAGTAAAGCCCTATATTCCTTTTATATACATTTATTCATTATAAAGTCTGTTCGAACTGCCGGTTTCATTTTTAAATAGGGAGAAAACGAGAGAATTAGTGAGAAAATCTTATTTTATAGAGGGAGGTTGTTGCAAAATTAGCGTGAGAAGCTAGAATCTTAGCGGTTCCATGGTGCTTTTCTTGTGTTTAAACCAAGTTTCTTATTAACTAAGCGATTAAATAAATATACCAAAATCACCCATGAAACGTGCCTGTAGTATCTATAAAAGCCATAAAATCTAGGTTGTTCCAACCCATAAACGGTTTTGAGAGTGGCAAATAACTGTTCAATACCGTTGCGTTTTGGTAACAGTTTTTTTCCTAAGCCACGAGTTACAAAAAGCCAATTTTGCCTACGGCAAAATTCCTTGAAATTACTAGGAGAAGTAGCATTGCACATGTTTACTTGGGTTACCAAGTGAATTCCAATTTGATTACAGGATGAAAAAAGTTTCTTGTCATTATACGCTGCATCAGCTAGCAAGAAAAATACATTATGACCTGCTAAGTGATCGACAAGATAAGGAACCTGATTATCATAGAAACCAGCTGGTGTGAAATCCCAAACTAGCGGAAGTAAATCCTCAGAAACAATAGCATGT
>NZ_JAECVR010000019.1 GCF_016055185.1 Paenactinomyces guangxiensis | reverse complement strand
GGATCCACTCGTTCCCATCCCGAACACGACCGTTAAGCCCTCCAGCGCCGATGGTACTTGGGGCGAAGGCCCCCGGGAGAGTAGGACGTTGCCAGGCAAAATAAAAGCCACTCAGTGAACCTGAGTGGCTTTTATTGTATTTCACCGTTGCAGACCTTTTTTATTTCAGAAGGCATGGAATGAACAACTCATGCTGAGTGGCGGAGTTTCCCGCTTCATTCGGCGTGGCAACCCACACCCATCCACAAAGGTATATGGAAGATCAAAGATTTTAACATAGCTATATTGGAGGGAAAACTGCCGGTCTTGTTAAGAATCCAGGGGAGTGTTTGAGTGAAATTTAGTCTTATAGCAATAGCTCAAATAACTACGCAAAATGGCAGCTACAGGAACATATACTCCAAGAACAAATTGGACAAGCCACATATTTGACTGCATTGTTATCACACCTGATCCCTTTTTTATTTATAATTCCCATCAGGATAAAAATATTCTTCCTGAAAGTTGAATAAATTAATCTTAGGAAACAGGTTGCAAGGTCCCTGGTGACTTAAAGAACAAGAGATCTTCAGCCAAGGCAATGAGCTACTCTCCGTTAAAGTGCAGATTTCCCGTTTTATCGAAGCTAAAGAGATTCTCCCCATGAACGTTACTTCTCTGTAGTCCCCAGGCCACATGTGAAAATGGTTTGAATCTGTCCCGCGTTACCGGAGTCGTTTTATGTGGTGATTGTTCCTTCTTACTATAATCTGATCGATTCAATTCGAGGGTCTTGAACATATATTCCCGTTAAATTATTTGGCAAGTATCTCTTTATCATTTGGCGAAGGAGATCATAAACGGGTTCATAAAATTTTCAGTCAAGTTGATTAAGTGTCTCTTGTCTGGAAATAATGGATGGAAAAGAAGAAAAGGCGGTCGATTCCATTGCAAGAAAAAAGTTTGCCCATCTTCTGTATCATTTGTGGTCACCCATATACAGAAGGTTTGGAACTCCTGGGAAATTGTATATGTACCTCGTGTGAAAATGATATAGTAAAAAGTGAGGCAGAAGATATTAAATATTTACATTATGTATACCGTTTAAGAACCATTTTGTCCGGTTTAACCAGTCAATAAACGGTTAGGCCGGATGTGATCTTCCTGAGTAACCATGTTGCTTATGTATAAAAGGGGAGCTGTCTGATAAGTGAGCTTCTCTCCTTTTTAGGGGAAACAAGTGCAAAACATGCTCTCATCTGCCTTATTGAAATGGGAGTTTCCCGCTCTCTATTTATAAATGAAACTTGTGGACAATTGTTTGTATCATAAGGAAAGATGTGAAAAGACAAAGATCCCGACCCAAAAATAATTACTTTACCGCAAAAGCAGAGGCTTGAGTACAAGTCTCTTTCCTTTTTATACTCAAAAAAACCATTGCTTGTTCCTTAACATCCATATGGATGAAAATGAAGTCAAGAAAAATGGAAAGGGGATTTATCATTGTCTGAACGGGATCAACGACAAGACCAAGCAAGAGCTCCGCTGTTTGAAGCGTTGCTCAGGCATCATCGAAAATCACGGGGTAATTTCCATGTCCCGGGCCATAAGCAAAGAAGCGTTTTTGATCTGGAAGGGAATAGCTGGTTTCAAACCGTTCTGCAATTGGATCTCACGGAGGTTGGTGAACTTGACGATCTGCATGATCCCCGTGGAGTGATCGTTGAGGCCCAGAGGTTAGCGGCTGAAGCTTTTCAGGCTGAGCAAACCCTCTTTTTAGTCGGGGGGACAACAGCAGGTAATTTGGCTGCAATCCTCCATCTCTGTCGGCCGGGGGACACGATCATCGTACAGCGAAGTTGCCATCAATCTGTGTTTCATGGCTGCTTTCTTGCAGGAGCAAAACCTGTTTATCTTACAGCCTGTGTGGATAAGCAAACGGGTTTGGAGCTTCCTGTTGATCCGGTTGAGATACAGATGTTACTGAAACAATATCCAACGGCAAAGGCGGTTGTTATCACAAGCCCTTCCTATTTCGGGATCGTTCAACCGCTCTCGTTCATAGCGGAGATTTGCCATCACTATGGTGTTCCTTTAGTGGTAGATGAGGCTCATGGCGCTCATTTCGGGTTTCATCCGGAACTTCCGCCTTCAGCAATGCAGTGCCACGCAGATGTGGCCATCCAATCAACGCACAAAATGCTCACTTCCATGACGATGTCATCCATGCTTCATGTAAAGGGGAATCGGGTCAATGTGGATGAAATCAAGCACTGGCTGCGCATGATTGAATCGAGCAGCCCATCTTATCCGTTAATGGCCTCATTAGACTTATCACGAAGGTACGTTGTCCAACTGGGACTGAGTCAATTTGACAAAATTCTGTCTGCCTTAAAATATTTCCGGGGAAATATTGACTCATTCCGACATGTTTTTGAAGTTTATTCCCCGGGCATTCAAGACCCCTTGAAAATGTGCCTGCGGGCAACTGACGGGATTACCGGATATCAAATTGCAGAGTGGCTGGAACAGCGTGGATATTACACTGAGCTGGCAGATCACGAGAAAGTTCTGTTTGTATTTTCCTTAGCCGCTTCTGAAAGTGAGTTTGAAGGGTTGTATGAAGTCCTCTCAGAGCTGGACCGGGCTATACCGGAAATGAAACCCCATGAAACAGTTGTTTTTCCCGACTTTCCCGCTGCGGGCCAGGCGGAGAGAAGTTACGATGAAATCAAAAGGGGGTTAAGGTCCTTCATTCCGTTAGAAGAGGCCGTGGGGCAGATTTCTACGGAGATGATTGTGCCTTACCCGCCAGGGATTCCACTTGTTTTGCCCGGTGAGCCTTTTTCCCGGGAAATGGTTGAGTACCTGATGGCGGTGATCAGGTTAAACGGAAAAGTACGTGGAGTGTTTCAATCTTTCTCCCCTCATGTCTACGTGTTACAATGAAGTGAATACCGGAACATGGAGGAAATGAATTTGAACGGCTTATTTATTACCTTTGAAGGTCCGGAAGGCGCGGGCAAAACCACGCAGATTGCCCGTCTGGAACAATATTTGCTGGACCGGAAAATTCCATGTATCGTGGTGAGGGAACCGGGAGGAACAAACATTGGAAACCTCATTCGACATATATTGTTAAATCCCGAATTAAGCGAGATGAAGCAAAGAACAGAAATTCTCCTGTACGCAGCGTCAAGGGCGCAATTGGTTGAGCAGGTCATTCATCCTGCATTGTCGGGGGGACAGGTAATCCTATGTGACCGCTATGTGGATTCCAGCATCGCTTACCAGGGTTACGGAGCGATGTGGGATATCAATGAGGTAATGCAAGTAAACCGGATAGCCACAGGCGGCCTTCGGCCAGACCGTACCTATTTATTGGATTTGCCTGTTGAATTGGGGCTGGAGAGGATATATTTTCGGGGAGTAAAGAAGGACCGTATGGAATTAAAAGAGAAGATGTTCCATAACCGTGTACGTGAGGGTTATCTGGCGATTGCCCAAGCTGAACCCGAGCGGTTTCGCGTCATACGTGCAAATGGAGAAATAGATGAGGTTTTCAATCAGATTCTGCGTGATTTTGAGTGTTTGCTGGATCAGAAACTGTTGCATAAACCAATCTGAAAAAATGGCTTGCAATGGTTTTGCCAGGGAATGATCCCAGCTATTGGAACAAGAAGGGTTTGCTCAACTTTACAAGCGGATGATAGAATGGAATAGAGGGGTTTCTCCCTGTTTGATGAAAAATGAAACGGTGATTTTTGGTTTAAATATAAGGCTTCTTTGGTTGAACCGGGTGTGTGAATGGATTGGATGATGGCCGCTCGTTCCCTGAACTGTTTTTGGATGAATGGGGAATATATCTGCACATACCTGGATTGAGATGTCATGAGTCGCTTTAAAATAAAGAGGGAGGCTGCTCGAGAGGAATTAGCATATAGGTGAGACAGATCCCGTTTGTTATTGGGAATGGAAGCCGTACTGCGTGCTCGATGGCAATTGGCCGGACCCATACAGCCTCAAGCCGTACTCGTAAAGGTGGTATTGGCAGTGCAGGAGGGATCGATTTAGTGTTAAAAGTGATTGGAGTTCGCTTCAGACAGGCGGGTAAAATATATTACTTTGATCCGGTTGAACTGGAGTTACAACGTGGTAATCACGTGATCGTCGAAACAGTGCGCGGCATCGAGTATGGAAAAGTCGTATTGGGAATTCGTTATGTAAAAGAAGACGAAGTTGTACTCCCGCTAAAAAAAGTTATACGAATTGCAACCGAAGGAGATCATAAGCAGGTAGAGGAAAACCGGAGAGCGGCCCAGGAAGCACTTCAGATTTGTCAGGAAAAAATCCGTGACCATCTCTTGGAAATGAAACTGGTTGATGCTGAATATACCTTTGATCGCAATAAAATCATCTTTTATTTTACTGCCGATGGCCGAGTTGATTTTCGAGAGTTAGTCCGCGACTTGGCGTCCGTGTTTCGCACCAGGATTGAGCTTCGGCAAATCGGAGTCCGGGATGAGGCGAAGATGCTTGGCGGAATTGGACCTTGCGGACGTATTCTTTGCTGCTCTTCTTTTCTGGGGGACTTTGAACCGGTTTCCATCAAGATGGCGAAAGACCAAAACTTATCCCTCAACCCGGCCAAAATCTCAGGGCTGTGTGGAAGGTTGATGTGTTGTCTGAAGTATGAAAATGATCATTATGAAAAGGCGAAACAACTGCTCCCTGATATCGGCGAGCAGGTTCTTACGCCAAATGGTGACGGACGTGTGGTTGTCCTTGATCTTTTGGAACGACGAGTTCAAGTGGAACTCTCTGATTCAGGTCTCTTAGTCGAACATTCACTTGATGATGTAAGTTTAGATATATCACCGCAAACAAGCGGAATTTAGATAAATAGAGGCTGTTGCTAAAGAGGCGGAGGAACCCTGCTTCCGGCGGAAAGGTTACAGCAACCTTAATAAGAACATCCAAAGGTGAGTTTGATTGAATGAGGTGGGGGCTTGGACAAGCAGGCAATTTTCGAGCGGGTGGCTCAGGTAGAACAACAAATTGGTGAGCTATACAAAGAGTTGGGCGGCCTGAAAGAACAAATCGTTGCACTGATAGAAGAGAATACGCGGTTAGTCATGGAAAATCAGCACCTTCGGGAGATGCAGCAGGAGAAGGATGCATCTGTAACAGAAAGTCCGACAGGGAAGGAATCCTTTTCCAAAGAGGAAACAGGGGGAAAAGGATACAACAATTTAGCCAAGTTATACGAAGAAGGATTTCACATTTGTAATGTTCACTACGGCCGGTTGCGTACGGAAGGAGATTGTTTATTTTGTCTGGCCTTTCTCAATAAATCATCCAAAGAAGAATGACGCCGGAAATCCGGCGTTTTTTTGTGTTCAGAGGGGAGATGGGTTTATGGAAAAACCGGACGACAATTATGTTGTCTACATACTTGAATGCAGGGATGGGACTTATTATACCGGAATCACCAATGATCTTGCGGCGCGTTTCAAAAAACACCAGCAGGGGAAAGGGGCCAAATATACCCGGGGGAGGCTTCCGGTTACTCTGAAGTTTGCGGAAATGGGAAAAAACAAGTCATGGGCCCTGAGGAGAGAATATGAAATCAAGCGCATGAGCAGACGTGGGAAGGAAAAACTAATTGCCGAAAGGGGAGTCTCTTTTGAAGACCCAAAAGAGCTTTGAAACAGATCAAGGGGTGCTGTATGTGGTAGGAACCCCGATCGGAAATTTGCAGGATTTCAGTCCGAGGGCGGAAGAAATTCTGAAAAAAGCAGATCTCATCGCTGCAGAAGATACAAGGCATACCCGAAAGTTACTCACACATTTCCGTATTTCCACACCGCTGATCAGTTATCATGAACATAATCACCGTACAAGAGGAACTGAGTTAATCAACCGTTTACTTGAGGGAGAGTCGATTGCGTTAGTTAGCGATGCAGGTATGCCGGGTATTTCTGATCCCGGAGAAGAGTTAGTGCGTGAAGCGGTCGAACGGGGAATCCCCGTGATTCCGATCTCCGGTCCAAATGCGGCTATAACTGCTTTGGTTGCATCCGGTTTGCAGACTCAACCATTTATATTTTTGGGGTTTTTGCCACGCTCTTCAAAGGAAAGAAAAGAGGTATTAAAAAGATGGATGAATATACCGGCAACACTTATATGTTATGAAGCTCCGCACCGCCTCCTGTCCATGCTGACAGATGCCCTGGAGATCCTGGGTGACCGAAATGCGGCGATCTCACGTGAACTGACAAAAAAGCATGAACAATGGCTGCGGGGGACTCTATCAGAATGTATTGCTTACCTTACGGAAAACGGAACAAGAGGAGAGTACACGATAGTAATAGAGGGCAGCACCTGTGAAGAAGGGGAAGAAAACCAGGAAGAGAACTGGTGGACTTCCTTGCCTTTAGTCGAGCATGTGGAAAAGTACATAAAAGAAGGTTTATCAAAAAAAGAGGCAATCCGGCAGACGGCCAGTGACCGGTCCTTGCCTAAAAGAGAGGTTTACAATCAGTATCATCAATCGGATTGAGCTCCATTCCGTCATGACATTATCCGCAATCTGCGAAAAGGTATATGTCGGTTCTTTAAAATGAATGAATCATTAAAGGTATATACAACTAGACAAGTTAGTCAGATATGCTTAAAATAGCGTAAGGAGGTGCAGATATGAATATGATTTGAAGAACCATCCATTGCTATGACTGGTGGTAATTATAAATTTTACTCTGTGAGATCAAGAGTATTTTGCCGGATTGATTCATTTTTTAATATGGGTCTTGTATCGTTTATTTTGGGAGCGGTTACATTTGTGTATTAAAAAAATATTATATCCTATCAGTACAATGAAAATAAATGTATAATAAGAGTCCTTTATTACAGGAAAATGAACTTTGTCTGGAGAATCGAAAAAGAGCAAGAAAAAATAACTGATGCCTGCCCATTTCATTCCCTTGTTTTTATCCCTTTTGGAAGAGTATAGGCAGGGTCAAACAGGTTGAGTTTTTTTTGGAGGTGTTCAAAATGAGTGAATCCGGAGTAGCGCAAGCTCCAAAAAAGCGAAATGTATTAGGTGGATTGCAGCAATTTGGTAAGTCGTTAATGGTACCTGTAGCTGTTTTGCCGGCTGCTGCCATTTTGCTCAGTATCGGTGTAATGATAAAAAATCCTGAGTTTACCCAGGAAGGAACCACCTTTTTCTTTATCGGTGATATTTTAGAAAAGGCTGGAAATGCGATCCTGTCAAACTTGCCGATTTTGTTTGCGATCGGGATCGCCATGGGATTCAACGGCGGAGCCGGTGCGGCGGCTCTTGCTGCAGTTGTGGGGTATTATGTATTAACATCTGTCTTGACGATTCGTGATGAAAACCTGGATATGAAAGTATTTGGGGGAATAATCACAGGTCTTGTCACTGCTTATCTGTATCGCCGGTATCATCAGATTAAACTGCCCGAATGGCTGCAATTTTTTGGCGGAAAACGGTTTGTTCCGATCATCACCTCATTTGCCATGCTTCTGATCGGGATCTTTTTTATGTATACCTGGCCTTACGTTCAAAAGCCGATCACCGCAGCCGGAAACTGGTTGATCGACGCAGGCCCGACAGGTTTATTTGCGTATGGTACCCTGAACCGTCTTCTTATTCCGTTTGGACTACATCATATTCTTAATAACATTGTCTGGTTTAATGTCGGTGAATTTACCACAGAGGCAGGTAAGGTTGTTACCGGTGACTTGACCCGGTTCTTTGCCGGAGATAAAACAGCCGGCATGTTTATGGCCGGATTCTTCCCGGTTCTCATGTTCGCATTGCCCGCCGCCTGTCTTGCAATGATTCATGAAGCCAAGCCTTCCCAGCGTACCAAAGTAGCCGGGTTTCTGATCAGCGGTGCCTTAACTGCTTTTGTGACAGGAGTTACGGAGCCGATTGAGTTTGCATTTATGTTCCTCGCTCCTGTTTTATATCTGATTCATGCAATCTTGACGGGGGCTTCCATGGCGATTGTGTACCTGTTGGGAATTAAACACGGCTTCGGCTTTTCAGCTGGCCTGTTTGACTTTTTGCTCAACCTGCACTTATCTACGAAAGGGCTATGGTTAGTCCCGATTGGATTGATTTATGCCGCCATTTATTATATTGTATTCCGCTTTGCCATTCGCAAATTTAACCTTATGACACCCGGCCGCGAGGAGGAACGCGATGATGAGGAAGAGGTTGCCGCTGGCGGAACGGCGGCAGAAAGTGATCTGGCAAAAGCGGTTCTGGAAGCCATCGGTGGCAAGGATAACATCGAGCAGCTGGATGCCTGTATTACCCGTTTGCGTATGACTTTGAAAGATGAGAGCAAATTGGATAAAGATCAGCTGAAAAAATTGGGAGCGGCAGGGGTTATACAAGTGGGGAAAGGAAACTTCCAGGCGGTGTTTGGTACAAAGTCTGAAGTGCTAAAAGATCAAATCCTGCAAATGATGAAGGAATCGAAGTAACAGCAGTGTAGAATGCATCCTTACTTGATCTTTTTTGCCTGAAGATCAAAGAGAAAGCGAGGTCGCCAGAGACCTCGCTTTCATTTATATGTGTAACTCCACTTAACAAATTGTATGTGTTTGGTAAACTACAAATAGTAAAGGTACTATTTGTTATGTTGTTCACTTGATCTCATGACAGGAACAATGGTGATGCTACCACTCATGGACACGGTATTGCATAACAAGCGGGCCGGTGAGACCGTTTACTACCCCCGGGTTGACCATATAGTTTCCGTTCTAACCGGAGTGTATCATCGACGGTGGCAGAAAGCTCCGGGTTTTTGGATCAAGTCTTTTAACTAAAGACCGTTTGGTTATGGATTATTTGGATTGAATTTTGTAAACTAATGGTATTATTTAGAGATTATTCAGCTGTTACTTTTTCGCCGTTTAGGAGTGCATACATTTCTTCAATACATTTTCTGCTGACTACTTTATTTCTGTAGCGAACAGTTTCATCTACTTCACCTGTGAAGATGCAAGCCGGTTCATATTTTTTGAGTACGATTCTCTCACCATCTACATAGATTTCAAGAGCATCTTTTTCTCCAATCCCTAATGTTCGACGTAATTCGATTGGAATCACCACACGGCCCAGCTCATCAACTTTACGTACAATACCGGTAGATTTCAACATTTGCAAATTCTCCTCTCAGTTTTGATCTTTGGTTTTTTTATCTTTTCTCTCTTTGAATTGCCGTCAAATTTCGACATCAACAGCTAAACTCATCATACCAACGATTCCCATACCAGTCAATATAACTAGAGGAGTTTTATAGAAAATTTCTTAATCAGGTTAAGGATTAAATTGCTTTGGAAACAATAGGGTTTCAGCCTGTTCTAAATATATTTAAAAGGAAAATATAAAAATTCACAACGAAGAGGCAGTCGATTCTCTGCCGGGTTTTTCAAGCAGGTAGAAGCATAAAAAGTAGAAAATAGTTTTATTTTAACAGTTTTATGAACATCAATCCACCAGTCAGGAGTGATTTTAATTGTTACCGGTATCGGAAGAGTTAAAAATAAAACTAAAAAAATTAAATCAATCATTGCGAAGCACATTTCCTGTTTCAGCCTTTGATGAAGGATATATACGAGAACGTCTTTCAAAGATAGGAGTTTTTTACCAGATAGAGAAGTGGCAGGACCGGGAGTTGAAAGATTGGCTGAAAGACCAAACACTGGTGGGAGTTGACGGTTCAGTCAATTCAACAAGGGGGACACAAACAAGAACTCTTTCCGTGTTTCAGGCACTTGCCAAAGGGACAAGAGGGGAAGAAAAGTGGGCGGCAGATGTGTATACCCCGCTTTTGGGGGAGGATGGCGAGGCAGAAGATGGACAGGCGGCCCGTGAAGCAAAAAAGCGGGGAGCGATGCTGTCCCGTTTAGAAATGGAGGTAACGGAGCGGGCGATCCAGGAATGGACGCCAAAAGTAATTCTGTTGGACGGGTCTCTTCTTCATTTTTATATCGATGATGCGGAATGCTGGGAGCGTGTTGCCCGGACTGCAGAAAATCAAGGAGTTTTACTGGCGGGGGTATCAGAAGAGATTGGAACGAGCGGGCTGGTCCGTGAGTTGTTTCCGGAGTATCCGTCCTGGTCGGACCGTGATTTGCTCTATGGGGTCCTTCGCGTAGGAGAAGCCTTTGAGTGGAGGGATTGGAGCCCTGCGGGAAGCCGGATGTGGAAAATGGCGTTTCGATCTTCTAAAAGCCCGCAACCGGTTGGCCTGGACGGACTGGAATCGCAACAGGAGAAGCGGTTTGACCTGGCCCGATTGGTGTATACACTGACACCCGAACAGGGGCGGGGGATTCCTTTTTGGTTAGATATTGTGGACAATCAAGTAAGGGTGACTGATCCGTTGGTACAAACAATGGTTGAACAGTATATCGATGCAGATTTGCGCCACCGTCTGTTGGTGCCGAAAAGAAACGAGCGTATGATTTAGGGAGGGAGTTATTGATGCAAGTTGTCGGGATTACCACACAGCAGGAAGTATATATCGCCTCACGGGAGCGTAAGTTTCGCATCAACGAAATTCTGATCCTTGAGGACGCTGATTTAAACAATCCCAGGGGAGAGGTAGTAGAAACACTGGCCTATAATCGCTTGATTCCCATGGGGCTGGATAAATCACTTGTCGATGCCCAGGTGATTCGCAGTTTAGAGCAGATTGGCTACAATATCGACTCCGATGAGATCAACCTGGCCAAACTGCGCCTGTATGAGGAAGCGCCCCATCCGGTGCGGACAGGATGTTCTGTGCGATTGCCGCGATTTGAAGAGGTCCGGAATCTGCTCGTAAAAACCACACCACAGGAAGGGATGTTGCTGGGTGAGATCCGCGGAACAGAATCACTCGCCGATTCGCTCAGTGAAGATTTAGCCAACCAGGTTGTCATCATGGAACAGGGAGATTTGCGTTCGCAGCAAGGAGTTCCTTTTCTGTTTGATATTAAGACCATGCAGCAATATCCCCATGTTGGAGTATTTGGAGGATCGGGTTCCGGAAAGTCTTTCGGCCTGCGGGTGATGTTAGAGGAACTAATGAAACTTAAAATTCCTACAATCGTTTTTGACCCGCATTTTGAGATGGACTTTAGTGACCGGGTGCCTGGCCTGGAGGATCGTGGCTGTTCGTTTACAGAGCGATTTGTGTCTGTTCAAGTGGGGCAGCAAGCGGGAATTTCCTTTTCTCATTTATCAACACGTGATATTACGGAATTACTGGGGGCCGCCGGAGGGCATTTAACCGAATCAATGATCAATGTGGTTCAAATGCTTCATCGGCGCAGGGATTCCTATACCTCATTCAGCGACCGCTTAAACAACCTGGTTCAAGCTTTGGAAGAAGGTAAACATGGCCTTGAGCGCCAATTGAGAAATGCTGATCTGACACCTGCAGAAGCGGCAAGAGTGAGAGACCTGATGCAGTTATTACAACAGTATGGCACGTTACCTCTTTCCTCGGTCAAGGGGATTCACTGGCGGTTAAACCGCTTGGAAAAAGCAGGTCTGTTTCAACATGATATACGGACGATTGAGCAGGGCATGGAGCAGGGGAAACTGGTCGTTGTGCAGGGAAACGCCTGGATTTTACAAGTGTTTGCCACTTATGTAATCGGTGCTCTTTACCGAAAGCGCCGGGAATACAAGGATGCTCGCATGAACGGGGAAGAAGGGCATTTCTTTCCCCCGTTTGTCGTTGTAACTGATGAGGCGCACAACTTTGCCCCCAAAGCAATTGACTCTCCGGCAAAGTCGATTTTGAAAGAGATTGCTCAAGAGGGGCGCAAGTACGGGGTTTTTCTTTTTTTGGCCACTCAGCGTCCCACTCTGCTGGATGAAACCATTACGGCTCAATTAAACACGAAGTTTGTTTTCCGCACAGTACGGGGAACAGATATAGCCACGTTGCGGGAAGAAACCGATTTGACGCCTGAAGAGGGAAAACGGTTGCCCTATCTTCGCTCGGGTGATACGTTTGTATCCTCCGCCGTTTTTGGAAGAACGATTTTTATTCGCATTCGCTGTGCTTACACGAGGAGTCCTCACCTGGACAACCCGTTTGATGAATTAAAGCAGAAATCCAATGAACGGGATGAAAGAGTACTTCAGACAATTTCCGCGCAACTGCCGATGTTTGATACAGATCTGGTGCAAGCAGTGGCACAGGTAAACCGGGAATGCGGATTAAACTGGGATGTAGCCAGACTGAAGCAAGAGTTGGACCACCTGGCCGGTTCGGGCCGGTTGAAAAAGCATGAAACGCCTTTTACCACTCGATATGACAAGTAAATCCAATCGTAAGCTAACCGCAGCGAGACAGAATTCTGCCTTCCCTAAACTGACACATACTTTCACAGAAAAGGTCTAATCTGGGTAAAAATTGTACAAACTGAGAAAGAAGGATTCTCACGGGCTGTTAAGTATTGTATAATCAGATTTAAATATAAGCTGAACCGTTTGTTAAAAAGAATATCCTTCCTGATTTCCCGAATTCCCCGGGAAATAAGAAGGAAATGGTCTATGACGGGGATGAGTAGTCAGCCGATTCTATCACCAGAGAGCTGGGTCAGGTGAAAGCCAGCATAGAAAAAGCTGATGAATATGGCCCTTGAGACTTTTGTCTGAAAGGATTCATCTGCATGAAGCCGAGTAGGAAAAAACGCACACCAGCGTTACCGGGAAGCAACCATAGAGCAGAATCCAGGTGATTTTGCTGAATTTGGGTGGTACCGCGTGATCATATCTCGCCCCAAAATCCGGGCGGGATTTTTTTATATTAGGGTTGTTGCATCTTGGAACAACGGAGTGAAAATCCTCATGACTGGGAGACACAACCAGGGGATGAAAGTTTGTCTGGTTGCGCTGCTCCGAAATCATATAGGCATAGAAGTTCTTAGAGTTTCAATTCTTAGAACTTCTTGTCCCTGTGGGACGCCTTTCCGTAACGGAGGCTAAGTGGCTAAGTCACTCGCCGCAAATGTGATTTCTCCGCTCTATTATTCGTTGACAATTTCACAGAAAAAAAGAGGGTGTCACCATTCCGTGATGGGTGCAACAGGCTCAAAAAGAAAAAAGGAGTGTTTTTTCAGTGAGTGAGAAACGTAATACTTTCTACATTACCACTCCCATTTACTATCCCAACGACAAACTGCATATCGGTCACGCTTATACAACTGTGGCCGGAGATGCCATAGCCCGCTACAAACGTTTGCGAGGATATGACGTAATGTACTTAACAGGTACTGACGAGCACGGGCAAAAAATCCAAAAAACAGCCCAGGCGGCCGGGAAAGATCCACAAGAGTTTGTAGACGGGATTGTCAAAGGGATTCAGGAACTTTGGAGCAAGCTGGATATTTCCTATGATGACTTCATTCGGACCACGGAGGAACGTCATAAAAAAGTGGTACAAAAAATCTTTCAACGTTTACTGGACCAGGATGATATCTATCTGGGCGAGTATGAGGGCTGGTACTGTATACCGGATGAATCATTCTGGACGGAGCGGCAACTGGTGGACGGAAAATGTCCGGATTGCGGCCGGGCGGTAGAAAAGATTAAAGAGAAAAGCTACTTTTTCCGTATGAGCAAGTATGTAGACCGTTTACTGGCCCATTATGAAGAGCATCCTGATTTTATCCAGCCGGAGTCCCGCAAAAATGAAATGATCCAAAACTTCATCAAACCCGGTTTGGAAGATTTGAGCGTTTCACGGACTACTTTTGACTGGGGGATTAAAGTTCCGGGAGACCCTGAACATGTGATGTATGTATGGTTGGATGCCCTGACCAACTATATCACTGCTGCGGGGTACCTGGCAGATGACCCGGAATTGGCAGCCCGCTATGAAAAATACTGGCCGGCCGATGTTCATTTGGTCGGAAAAGATATTGTTCGTTTCCATACCATTTACTGGCCGATCTTCCTGATGGCTTTGGGATTGCCGCTGCCAAAAAAAGTTTATGGCCACGGTTTCTTCCAGGTGCGCGGTGAGAAGATGTCCAAGTCGAAAGGAAACGTAATCAACCCGGTTCCTCTGATTGAACGCTATGGGCTGGATGCCCTGCGCTATTACTTGTTGCGGGAGGTTCCGTTCGGGGCTGACGGTGTGTTTACCCCGGAAGCATTTGTTGAACGCATCAACGCTGATCTGGCCAATGATCTGGGCAATTTGTTGCATCGTACACTGACGATGGTGGAAAAATATTATCAGGGCATTGTGCCTGGGTTGATTCCTGACGGCACTGAACATGATGAGGCCCTGCAAAAGCTGGCTCTGGATACAGTGAAAAAAGTAGAAGAAGCGATGGAGAGTCTGCAGTTCTCTGTGGCACTTACGGCGATATGGGAATTGGTCCGCGCCGGAAACCGCTACATTGAATCAACCCAGCCGTGGAACCTGGCCAAAGATCCCAAGAAATATCCTGTGCTTGGTTCTGTTCTTTATCACTTGCTTGAAGTATTACGTATGGTTAGTGTGATGATCCAGCCCTTTATGACTCAGACTCCGGGAAAAATGAGGGAGCAGCTTGGTCTTTCCGAAGGCCCGCAGACCGCCTGGGAAAGCATTTACCACTTTGGGGGAATACGCCCCGGATCACAGACACACAAGGGGAGTCCCATTTTCCCCCGTTTGGACTTCAAAGAAGAAGTTGAGGAAATCGACCGCATGATCCGAAGTTCATCAGCCGCCTCTGCAAAGGATAAGCAAAAAGAAGCAGTGAAAAAACAAGAAGCATCTCCGGCCGGTGTTGAAGGGATTATAAACATTGATGAATTTTTTAAGGTAGATCTGCGGGTTGCAGAAATCAGCGAAGCCGCTCCGGTTAAAAATGCTGACCGCCTGCTTAAATTGCAACTGGATCTGGGGACGGAAAAAAGGCAAGTGGTGTCCGGAATCGCCCGGCACTATCGTCCGGAGGATCTGGTGGGACAAAAAGTGATCTGTGTCGCCAATCTGAAGCCAGTCAAACTCCGTGGGGAAAAGTCTGAGGGCATGATTTTAGCTGCATCAGAAAACGGCCGTCTGGTGCTGGCTACTGTTTCTGGCAATATTCCGAATGGTACACGAGTGAAATAAACCAAGTCTCCCCTCCCCGGTAGGGGGGGCTTGCTTTTTTGGAGAAATGGGATACATGGCAGGATTGATTTGATTGAAAAAGGGTAGGTATATACGGGAGGATAGTCAGATGGCAAAAAAGAAAAGCTCGGCCATGGAATGGGTAGTGGTCATTGGTTCCGCACTGGTGATTGCGCTGCTCATCCGAAGCTATCTCTTTGCTCCGTATCAAGTACATGGGACATCAATGTTTCCAACGCTAAATGGGGATGAGTTATTAATCGTAAATAAATGGATTTATAAAGTGAGTGCACCGGAATATGGAGATATTGTTGTCTTTCATACACCTGAGGAACGGGATTTTATCAAAAGAGTGATCGGCCTTCCGGGAGACCGGATTTCCATTAAAAACGGAAAGGTATACCGGAACGGGCAACTCTTGCGAGAACCTTACATTAACGGAGCGATGAGAGATGAACCGCCAGAAGAACGCAACGTTCCGGAGGGAACCTTATTCGTCCTCGGCGATAACCGCAACAACAGCAAAGATAGCCGGGAAATTGGACCCGTAAGCATGGAAAACATTGTGGGGCGCGCTGAGGTGGTTGTCTGGCCGTTACATAGTATCAGTCTCATATCCCTGAAAAACTGAAAAGATTGCTTACAGGAGGTTCAAAGTTTCAGATGAGCCGGCAGGATGGGTATAATTGATTTCGGTATAAACCATCATTGTGCCGGTGCGCTTAGGAGGCTTATTTCTCATGTTGTTTGATAGCCATGCACACATCAATGATAAGCAATTTGACCAGGACCGTGATGAAGTCATCCGCAGAGCCAGAGAAGAATTTGGCGTCAGCTTGATTTTAAATGTCGGGTATAATAGAGAAACAATACCGGCCTCTCTGGAACTGGCCGAGAAATATGATTTTATTTATTCGTCGGTCGGCTGGCATCCCCATGATGCCGCCACATGTACAGAGGAAGACCTGAACTGGATCCGCTCTTTGACAAACCATCCAAAAGTGGTTGCTCTGGGCGAGATGGGTTTGGATTATTATTGGGACAATTCTCCACGGGACAAGCAGGCAGAAATTTTTCGAAAACAAATTGCGATCGCCCGGGAAACGGGTCTTCCCATCATTATACACGACAGGGATGCCCATGAAGATGTGGTCCGCATTTTACAGAAAGAGAACGCCGGAGAAGTGGGCGGAGTGATGCATTGCTTTGGCGGTGATTTGGCCATCATGGAAGAGTGCCTGAAACTTAATTTTATGATTGGCCTTGGAGGTCCTGTCACATTTAAAAATGCGAAACTGCCAAAAGAAATTGCGGCCCGGGTACCTGATGACCGTTTGCTGATTGAAACAGATTGTCCTTACCTTGCCCCCCACCCCTTCCGGGGAAAAAGAAATGAAACCGGCTATGTGCGTTTGGTTGCCGAACAGATTGCCGGAATCAGGGGAGTCTCTCTCGAAAAACTGGCTCATATGACCGCTCAAAACGCAAAGAGATTGTTTAAACTTGAGCAACGAACATAAACTAACAAAAATATTCACTTGGACAACACCGGAAAAGATGGTTGAGAGAAGTTGTCGCATATAAACCCTCAAATGTGTTTCTCATCAGAGAGGAAAGCGCAACAACTGTAACGGAGAGAGGTTTAGTCATTGTCAATACCAAAAATGAAGGAGATTATTGTGGTAGAAGGGCGAAATGATACGGTGGCGATCCGGCGGGCTGTCCAGGCTGATACCATCGAAACCCGGGGGTCCGCGATTGGCCCGCATATTCTGGCAGAAATTCGCCGGGCTCAGGAGAAGCGGGGCGTGATCGTATTTACCGATCCTGACCATGCTGGAGAGAGAATCCGCCGCATCATCTCGGAACATGTTCCGGGAGTTAAGCACGCTTTTTTGCCACAGAAAAAAGCGAAAGGGAAGCACAAAATAGGGATTGAACACGCTGCCCCTGAAGCGATTGCAGAGGCGCTGCAAAGTGTCCGCTCAGAAGGTGAGGACAGTGCCGGTGAATCCCCGATCAGCTGGGAAGATTACCTGAATTTTGGTTTTGCTGGTGACAGCCATTCCCGCCTCTTCCGTCAGCAGGTAGCGGATGCACTCGGGATCGGTTATGGGAATGCGAAGCAATTTTTTCGGCGGCTCCATGTGCTCCGGATCAACAAAGAAGAACTGTATCAAGCCATGGACCAAGTGAGAAAGGATGCATTAAATGAATGACAAACCGATCTCATCACGGACAAGGGAGCTCCTGTCCCGGTATGGCATTGTCCTGAAAAAGAGTTTGGGGCAAAACTTCCTGACGGATATGCATGTGTTGGATAAAATTATTCGCGCCGCGGAGTTGACCGGGAATTCAGGTGTATTGGAGATAGGCCCGGGGATTGGGGCATTGACTGAACGCCTGGCTGAGCAAGCAAAAAAGGTAGTGGCGGTTGAGCTTGATCAGAGGCTGATTCCTGTACTGGAACAACTTTTTATTGCTAAACCCCATGTCAAGATTATTCATGGAGATGCAATCCGGGTAGATCTGAATGAGATCATCCGCGAGCACTTTCAAGAAGCGGAAACCATTCATGTGGTTGCCAATCTCCCGTACTATGTGACTTCACCCATTATTGTCCGCCTGCTTGCAGAGCGGTTGCCTTTGAAAAATATTGTAGTCATGATTCAAAAAGAGGTGGCTGACCGCCTCACAGCTTTACCCGGCAGTAAAAATTACAGTTCACTCACTGTCCTGGTACATTATTTTGCAAAAGCAGAAGAAGTGGCACATGTCCCCAGTCATGTTTTTGTTCCCAGACCAAAAGTTGACTCAGCCGTCACGCGTTTGAGATTGCGTGATCAACCCGCTGTACGGGTTTCAGACGAGGCTCTTTTTTTCAAGGTAGTGAGAGCGGCATTTGCCCAGAGACGCAAGACACTGTTAAACACCCTTCACAGCAACCTGCTCTCCTCTTACTCCAAAGCAAAGGTTGAACACTGGCTGCGTGAAGCCGCTATTGATCCGAAACGCCGCGGAGAAACACTGGGACTGCCGGAGTTTGCCAGTTTGACGGAAGTGATCCGTGCAGGGATTTCATGAAACAAGTGAATATCGCCTGTGAGTGTGTAAGACTATCTTAAACATTTGGGGGTTTTTCCGTGAACTTTTTCCATCCGCGCAAAGGTAGATGCAGTTTAGACGAGATGATTGCTGTCATTCAATCTTATGTTCAGGAAGATCGGAATGCAGAATACAAAGTCGTAATCGGAACGGATTCACAGACCCGGGAGCGCCAAACCCTTTTTGTTACAGCGATTATTGTGCAACGGGTCGGGAAAGGTGCCATCTTTTTTTACACCAGGCATTTGCACCGCGCCATGAAGGATTTGCGCTATCGGATTTATCGTGAGACGGAATACAGCCTTAAGTGTGTGGAGTTATTGAAGGAAAAAGGATTCTTCGGCTTTTCTGTCAATATACCAATGGAAATCCATCTGGATGTTGGACAGCAAGGAGAAACCCGGAAGTTAATTCAAGAGGTAGTCGGTTGGGTAACCGCGGTGGGATATACAGCGAAAATTAAGCCGGAATCCTACGCGGCAAGTCAGGTGGCAGACCGTTTTACGAAATAGATTTTAGCTAGTCATTCCCTTTCCAGTAGAACGAACGGTTGAAACGTACAAGCCTCACTGAGACGCAACACTTTCACAGAAAAACCAAATTGTATACCTCAAAATCAAAAATAACAGCTTGTTTCCGTTGACAAAAGGTTTGTCTCCCTGCTATAATACATCGTTTGACTCTGACACCCATTTGTAGTATAATCTTCTACAAGTGAGGTGGTCGATAATCATGGGCAAAAACGCGCTATCTGAAATTAAGCTAACCTTGGAAGGTTACATCGGACAAAAGATTCGACTGAAGGCTAATAGCGGACGCCGCAAGACCATTGAACGAACGGGTATTTTAGAAGAAACATACCCATCCGTTTTTGTTGTTAAGTTAGATGAGGACCAACACGCTTTTAATCGCGTTTCATACAGTTATGCGGATGTTTTGACCGAATCGGTGGAACTAACCGTTTTCAACAGCGAAAATGAGCAAGTTCCTGTCAAATATGTCAAAACACCCCAATAGAACACATCCCGTGTGTTCTATTTTTTTAACGGGATGAAAGCCCTTACATAGAATTTGCCTAAAAGCTCATACTACAACTACCCGAACCATTTGCTCAAAACAAAGGAGGCGGATGAATGGCACGCAGAGGTGGTGTCATGTCGGAGTCCTTTAAGATCGAGTTGGCCAAAGACCTTGGTTTTTACGATGTTGTACAACGTGAAGGCTGGGGTGGAATCAGAACCAAAGACGCAGGTAACATGGTCAAGAGAGCGATCCAGATCGCTGAAGAAAAGTTGGCAGAGCGATAACCGGTTTTTGAGCATGCAGCGGGGTGAAGGCTGAGGGGAGATTTCCTCTCAGCTTTTTGTTTGTCTCAGGACTTAGTTTCATATAAATTGGAACATGATACAATAAAGGAAACTCTCTGTTCGTTTTACCCAGAATTGAAGACTGGAGAAATAAAGACATACGGAGTGCCAGATGGGAGGAAGAATTGTTTGTACATATCAGAAAAAGCACCTGCAAAGATTAATTTGACATTAGATGCTTTATATAAACGAACGGATGGTTATCATGAACTGGAGATGGTAATGACAACAGTGGATCTGGCAGACCGAATCGACATGTTTGAATTGCCCGGCCCGGCAATCAGCCTGGAGAGTAGTTCCGGGCTGGTTCCCCAGGATGAACGGAATCTCGCCTACCGGGCGGCAGCGCTCCTGAAGGAAAAAACAGGAATTAAACGCGGAGTTCACATTCGGATCCATAAACAAATTCCGGTGGCAGCGGGATTAGCCGGGGGCAGCAGTGATGCGGCAGCAACCTTGCGAGGGTTAAACCGTTTATGGAAACTTCATCTATCTGATGCTGAACTGGCCGGAATTGGAGCGGAAATCGGATCAGATGTACCCTTTTGTGTCTATGCTAATACTGCGATTGCCAGAGGGCGCGGAGAACTTCTCACCCCTTTGCCGCCACCTCCCCCTTGTTGGGTCGTACTGGCTAAACCTGCTCACGGGGTTTCCACTGCCGATGTATTTCAGCGTCTCCGCATTGATCAAATTGAGGAACATCCACGTACAAAGGCGATGGTTGAAGCAATTAAGAACCGCGATTACCCCTCCGTCAACCGCCATTTGGGAAATGTGCTTGAATCAGTGACGATGAAAATGGACCCGGAAGTGCGTAAAATCAAAGAAAAGATGATTCAATTTGGCGCTGACGGGGTTTTGATGTCGGGCAGTGGACCGACCGTGTTTGCCCTGGTGAAAAAGGAAGCGAGAGCGAGGCGGCTGGTGAATGGCCTGAGGGGTTTTTGCCAGCAAGTATACGCAGTTCGAATGCTCGGAACACGAAGCGAAGGAGTGCTTGATAAAATCCGTACAAAATGATATATTTCGATCAGTATATTCGGTTTTTCGGAGGGTAATCGATGGATAAGTGGAAGCGGAGTGCGAGATTGGTGGACATGACCCGGCAGCTCCTGGCCCAACCATACCGGTTAATTCCGTTGACCACATTTGCTGAACGGTACAAATCGGCTAAATCGTCCATCAGTGAAGATTTGGCGATCATCCACGAAGTGTTTAGCAATGAGGGGAGCGGGGAATTGGAGACAGTTGCCGGTGCCGCCGGGGGTGTCCGGTATATTCCCAGGATGAATCAAGAAAGAGCCCGTGAAGTTCTCCGGGCTTTAACCGAACAATTGGCCAATCCGGACCGTATTTTGCCTGGCGGTTTTTTGTATCTCTCGGATTTATTGGGAGATACGGTGTTACTCAGTGATATTGGGCGTATTTTCGCTACCGTTTTTGCCGGTGAACAAATTGACGCGATTATGACTGTGGAAACCAAAGGAATTCCTCTTGCTCATGCGGTCGCTTCTTATTTACGGGCTCCGGTTGTCATCGCCCGCTACGATTATCGGGTGACTGAAGGGTCTGTCGTGACTGTCAATACAGTCTCCGGATCAAGCCGGCGCATGAGACAGCTCTCTTTGTCCAAACGCAGTTTAGCAGAAGGGTCCCGTGTATTGATCATTGATGATTTTATGAAGGCGGGCGGTACCGTTCAGGGCATGATCGATCTGTTGAACGAGTTTCAGGCTGAAGTGGTCGGAGTGGGGGTCATGGTGGAATCACCGGCGGAAGAAAAGCTGGTTGATTCCTATGTTTCTCTGGCAACCATCACACAGGTTGATATTAAACAACGGAAGATACAGGTAGAGTTAGGAAATCTATTTACACAAAAAGGGGAATGGAAACATGAAAAAAGTTGAAACAAATGAGGCGCCACAAGCGATTGGGCCTTACTCCCAGGCGATCCAGGCCGGGGAACTCATCTTTACCTCCGGACAAATCCCTTTGACACCTCAGGGTGAGCTGGTTGAGGCTGATATTGAAAAACAAACCCACCAGGTTTTGCAAAACATCCGGGCCGTTCTCCGCGCGGCAGGCAGCGACCTGGATCATGTCATAAAAACAACTCTGTTCATTAAAGATATGAACCAGTTTCAACAGATCAATGCCGTTTATGCAGAATACTTCTCCGATCATCAACCGGCCCGTTCCTGTGTGGAAGTAGCCCGTTTGCCTAAAGATGTATGGATCGAAATGGAAGTAATTGCCCGGAAAAAATAAATATACGTTATTCTTGCCATGGTTTTACCTTATGTCCGTTTAGAAGTGGGCTTGCCGGCAAGGCCCGCAGGTTGGTCATTGGCAGGAGCTATTAGAAAAAAATCAAGCACGCCCGGGTGATGTAACGTTTCAGAATGTGTTGACCTCTTCACACGGCTGAAGCACCACAGGCACTCCCGATGGTCGCCGTGGCTTCTGCTTGCGACCACCCAGTGAGTTACTATCGCTGAACGGTAAGTAGTACCAGTGGAACCTCTTTACGCAATTCCTCAGTCTGAGGATGGCCATTAAAAGGAAAATATGAAAATATTACTAAAATATTGTCAGACTTGCATGGAGATGAACCCCCCCTTCGTCTGACGCTCGCTTTCATCCCGATGCTGAAGCAAAGGGTTTTCCCGCTCGCATTTTATAAAAAATTCCAATTAATCTCCATTTTTTAGAAGGAATTGGAATCGCCATCTAGAATAGTAATCTCAAGTCATCTTGGAAATAGGTGGTGAATCCAGTTGGAGATTACCGATGTTCGCCTTAGAAAGGTCAACCGTGAAGGGCGTATGCGCGCCATTGCGTCGATTACCATTGATAGTGAATTTGTAGTTCATGATATTCGTGTTATTGATGGCAATAATGGAATGTTTGTTGCTATGCCGAGCAAGCGCACACCGGACGGGGATTTTCGCGATATCGCACACCCGATTTCCCCGATCAGCCGTGAAAAGATCGAAGCAGCCGTGTTGGAAGTTTACCGTAAGGCCGATGAAACGGAGTGTTTGCAGGACGACACCGAAAAAGCTCTGCAAATGGACGCATAGACAAAGATTTTATACCATGAACCCTGTGGAGGGTTCTTTTTTTATGTAAGAGGGAGGAAGTGAAGAAACAGAGTTCCGCGTTGCCTGGATTGGTGTCCTGTGCAGGTAAGGTGATAAAGGTTCGCTGGCAATAAGTTCTGAGCGGGCCCCGGTTGCAATCCGGCATACTTTGGGATATATTCAGGAAGGAAGTTTGCGAGGAAACGGAGGCACTTCGTCATGCAACAACTTTATGCGGTTGTACTCGCGGCGGGTAAAGGAACCAGGATGAAATCAAAAAAGCATAAGGTCTTGCACCCGGTTTGCGGAAAGCCGATCATCGATCATATTGTGGGTCAGTTAAGAGAGTTGGATACAGCAAAAACCATTTTGATCGTCGGTCATTTAGCCGAGTCACTCAAAGATCATTTGGGAGAGCAAGTGTTGTTTGCAGAGCAGGAAGAGCAGTTGGGTACTGCCCATGCAGTGATGCAGGCGAAACCGCTTTTGGAAAAAGAGCCAGGGGTTACTTTAGTTTTAAATGGAGACCATCCTTTGTTCACGAAAGAAACCCTTGCTAAGATGGTAGAAAAACATCGGAGTTCCGGTGCAGCGGCCACTGTTTTGACGGCGCTGCTTGATGACCCTACCGGTTATGGCAGGGTTATTCGTCGTACTGACGGCAGTGTGGACCGGATTGTGGAACATAAGGATGCCAGTGAGGAAGAACGGGCTGTTCATGAAATCAATACAGGCACTTTTTGTTTTGATAATCAAAAATTATTTGCTGCTTTAGCACTTGTAAATAATGATAATGTACAAGGGGAGTATTATCTCCCGGATGTAATTTCAATCTTAAAAGAGCAAGGTGAACAAATCAGCGCAGAAGTGATCTCTGATTCCAATGAAGCGATGGGCATCAATGACCGCATTCAATTGGCTGAAGCTGAAGCTCTCATGCGACAGCGGATTCTCCGGCAGCATATGGTAAATGGGGTATCCATTGTCGACCCTGCAAATACTTATATTGAGGCTGACGTGACCATTGGTCCGGATACGATCATTGAACCCGGAACCATTTTAAGGGGAAAAACGCAAATTGGTGAAGGATGCCATATTGGTCCCCAAGCAGATCTGACCGATGTGACGGTTGCCGATAATGTCAGAATCAAGTATGCGGTGATCGATTCCAGTCAAGTGGATGAAAGTGCCACTGTAGGTCCTTATGCCTATCTTCGTCCCGGAACCCGCCTGGGTCCAGAAACGAAAGTGGGCTGCTTTGTAGATTTGAAAAAAGCCCGGTTGGGAAAAGGGGCCAAAGTTTCTCATCTGGCCTATGTCGGTGATGCCGAAGTTGGCGAAAAGGTAAACATTGGCTGTGGTGCTGTAACGGTTAACTACGACGGCAAGAATAAACACAAAACAGTCATCGGAGACGGAGCCTTTATCGGCTGTAATGTCAATCTGGTCGCACCGGTCGAGGTGAAAGAGGGAGCCTATGTCGCCGCCGGTTCAACGATTACCGATGATGTCCCGGAGGACGCTCTGGCGATTGCCAGACAGCGTCAGACGACGAAACCGGATTATGTAAAAAAATGGTTGGAAAATCGCTCAAAGTAATTGAAAACAAGTGGAGGCCAAGTATTCCCATGTCTAATTCCCGATTACAAGTTTTTAGCTGTAACTCCAATCCATCACTGGCCAAGGCGATATGCGAGCATATCAATATTCCGCTTGGGGATGCACAAGTAGGAAAATTCAGTGACGGAGAAATCCATGTTAAATTAGATGAAAGCGTTCGCGGATCAGATGTTTATGTCATCCAGTCAACTTGTGACCCTGTCAACCAGCATCTGATGGAATTATTAGTGATGGTAGATGCATTGCGGCGCGCTTCAGCGGGAACCATCAATGTGGTGATTCCCTATTATGGTTATGCCCGTCAGGACCGGAAAACCCGTGCCCGCGACCCAATAACGGCAAAATTGGTTGCCAACCTGATTGAAACAGCAGGTGCGGACCGTGTGATTACAATGGATCTTCATGCGACACAAATTCAGGGATTCTTTAATATTCCTGTTGATCACTTGGTGGGTGTACCGATTTTGGCGCAATACTTTAAAAAGAAAGGGCTCAGTGATGTGGTTGTGGTTTCCCCCGATCACGGCGGGGTCATCCGTGCCCGGCGTTTGGCCGAGAGACTGGAGGCCCCGATCGCCATTATTGATAAGAGAAGACCGGAACCCAATGTTGCTGAAGTGATGAATATTGTAGGGGATGTAAAAGGGAAAACAGCCATTATCATCGATGATATTATTGATACCGCAGGAACAATTACACTTGCCGCAAATGCGCTGCTGGAACAGGGTGCCAAAGAGGTGTATGCCTGTTGTACCCATCCGGTCTTTTCCGGGCCGGCGATTGATCGCATCCGTGACGCAAACATTACGGAGATGGTAGTCACCGATACCATTCCTCTGCCTGAAAGTAAACGGCTGGATAAGATTAAGACTTTGTCTGTAGCTTCCCTAATCGGAGAAGCCATCCTTCGCGTTCATAATGAGCAATCTGTAAGCAAATTGTTTGACTAAAAATTTTTTTAGCGCCCCGGAGGTTTTAATCCCCCAAAAATAGGATATATACTTGTTTAATTGATGCTTTTGGAAGGGGGATTGGACGATGTCTGCTACAATTTATGCAGAAGAACGTGCAAAACAAACCCGCAGTGCATTAAACCAATTGCGTAAACAGGGGCGCGTCCCTGCTGTGATCTATGGTAAAGGCGAAAATTACCACATCCATCTGGACGAGAATGAGTTTCGCAAACAGCTGGCGTCAGCGAAAAGTTTATTAAATATAAAACTAAATAACCAGCTTCATTCCGTGATGGTTCGCGAAATACAAAAAGAACCTGTGAAAGCGGAGATTCTGCATATCGATTTTCAAAAGGTAGAGATGGGTCAACCGGTGGAAACAGAGGTGCCGCTTCATCTAACCGGGGAGGCAGCTGGAGTGAAAGCGGGCGGGATCCTGCAACAACCCCTGCGTACGGTACAGATTCGCTGTTTGCCTGACCGAATTCCCCAGGAGCTGACTTTTGATGTCAGCTCTCTGGAAGCAGGTGAAGTTGTTACGTTGAAGGAGCTTTCATTGCCTGAAGGCATTGAGCTCTTATCTGATCCGGATACGGTGGTTGCCTCTATTGTGGCCCCACAAGCAGAAAAGGCTGAAGACGGCGGTGAAACCGAAGGGACACCGGAAGAGAATCGGGACAATGAGGGGTAATCGACTCTCTCAGGATGAACAAAGGCGCAACCAACCCGTTGCGCTTTTTTCATGAACGAAGAACTATTGGAGGAACAGTTCGATGAAAATGATTGTTGGCCTTGGGAACCCGGGAATCAAGTATGCGCGGACCCGACATAATATCGGCTTCCGGGTCATAGATGAATTGAGCCGGCAATGGGGAATTCCAATCCAAAGAGAGAAATGGAAAGCAGAAGTGGGGGAAGGGTTTGTTCACGGGGAAAAAGTGGTGTTATTAAAACCATTAACCTATATGAACCTTTCCGGTGAATCTGTCCGTCCCGCTCTTGAATGGTTGAAAATAGATATCGATGATCTCTGTGTGATCTATGATGATCTTGATTTGCCGCCCGGACAGATCCGGCTCCGTTTAAAAGGAAGCTCGGGAGGGCATAATGGAATTAAATCCATTATTTACCATTTAGGGACAGATCAATTTAAACGGATCAAAATAGGCATTGGCAGGCCCCCTGCCGGAATTTGCGTACCTGATTACGTTTTATCGCCGTTCAGGGAAGAAGAACAGGAACGGGTCGGCGAGGCGGCAGAGCGTGCTGCCGAAGCAGTCAACCATTGGGTGGAATCCGGTTTCCTCAACGCGATGAACCAATACAATCGAAAGAAATGAAGGTGCTATTTACCTCGTTCTCATATCCATTTTGCCGCTATATGAATGAATTCCGATCTCCCGGCGATACTAGAGAGGAAAACTTTCTTGTTTTAGGAGGCAAATGGATGGCGATTAATTACATCTGCCGTTACTGTAACACATTGTTAGGTAAACTGGATGCCACGGATCTAACCGATTCACAGCTCGGTTTTGATCGGTTGACCCCGGATGAGCGGGAAGATATAATAACGAGTGATATAGGTGGAAACAGGCAGGTTCGGGTTATTTGCGAATCCTGCCAGAAAATGATAGAGGGCAATCCGGAGCGGTCCATCTCTCCGTACCTCTTTCATTAATTGAACCATTTGGAGATTTTATCACGATACTGTACTTTTTTTCTGACTATAATGAAAATACTTCTGTGAGTGTTCAACCGTTGGATATAAATCACATTTACCAATAACGGCCTTGGCTGTTGCAAGCCGGGGCTTCTTTTGTATTGTACAAAGACGGAAGAAAAAGAGGAGGAACATTTGTTGGGACCGTTGATCCATATATTAAGACAAGATAATGATTTTCAGTCAACGGTGGTTGGACTGGAAAGAAACTTGAAGGAACAATTGGTGGCCGGATTGACGGGGACTGCCCGCATGTTGTATGTGGCGGCTTTGGTTCATGAAAGCAAACGTCCTGTCCTTCTGGTTACCCATAATTTAAATCAGGCACAAAAAGCAGCCGAAGACTTGCAAGAGTTTCTTCCTAAAGAAGAAGTTCTTCTTTATCCGGCCAATGAGCTGGTGACAACAGAAATCGCTTTGGCAAGCCATGAAACCTTGGGAGAGCGTGTCGATGTGTTATCACGGTTGTCTCAAGGTTTTTCCGGCGTGCTGATCGTTCCGTTCGCAGGAATGAGAAAACTATTTCCTCCTAAGAGAGTGTTTAAACAAAATCACCTTTCTTTAAAAGTAGGGGAAGAAAAGCCGATTGACCCTTTGGTGGAACATCTTGTGAAAATTGGTTATCAACGGGTGGATATGGTTGAAAAGTCGGGCGAATTCAGTGTTCGTGGCGGGATTGTAGATATTTATCCTCCCAACTTTTCACAGCCGGTACGAATTGAATGGTTTGATGATGAAGTAGATTCGATTCGCCCGTTTTCCGTTTCAGACCAGCGGTCAATCGGCAAGTGGGAAGAAATAATCGTCCCGCCGGCGAAAGAACTTTTCGCTTCATCTGACGCCCTGTATCAAGCGGGGGAACGGGTGGAGAAACTGCTTCAAGAACGTCTGATGTCTGTGAAAGATCCCGTGCTTAAAGAGAAGTTAGCCGAGTCGGTCGGCTGGGATATTGAGCAGTTAAAAACAGGGACCCTGTTTACGGGTATCTATAAATATATTGAGCGGATTTACCCGGATTGTGAGAGTTTGCTCGGGTTTATGCCGCAGGAATCAGTGATGATTTTAGATGAACCGACACGGATTGCAGAAAGTGCGAAGCAGATGGAACGGGAAGAAGGGGAATGGCAAACCGCTCTTTTGCAACAAGGGGAATTTTTGCCTCAGTTGAAAATTTCGCTATCTTATGATGATGTGATTTTAAAAAACAACCACCAGCGGATTTATCTGTCCCTGTTTATGCGGCAGATCCCGGGTGTTCAGCCGCAAAACATCATTCAGATGATGTGCCGGAGCATGCAGCAATTCCACGGACAGATGCATGTGTTAAAGGGAGAGTGGGACCGCTGGCAAAAATCCCGGTTCAAAGTCATTTTTACAGCGAGCACTGCAGAGCGGCTGGAACGTTTGGAACGTGTATTAGCCGATTACGGCATGGAAGTGCAACGGGAACGGGCCGGGAATCCTCCCCTTCCCGGACGGCCAATTATTCGTGTAGGATCTTTGCAAAACGGATTTGAGATGAACGGAATCCGGCTGGCGGTTGTGACCGAGGAAGAAGTATTTACCCAGAAGCAACGGCGCACCAGACGCACGGTCAAGCTGGATCATGCTGAAAAGATTAAAGATTACCAGGAACTTAAACCGGGCGATTACGTTGTACATGTCAATCACGGGATCGGCCGCTATATCGGCATTGAAACACTGAACGTGGGAGGGCTGCACAAGGATTACCTGCATGTTCAGTATGCCGGCAATGACAAACTTTATGTCCCGGTTGAACAGATCGACCAAATCCAAAAATATGTGGGCAGTGAAGACCGTACTCCAAAAGTATACAGCCTGGGCGGCAGTGAATGGAGCAAGGTGAAAAATAAAGTCCGTACTTCTGTACAGGATATTGCCCAGGACCTGATCGAACTTTATGCCAAAAGGCAACAGGCCAAAGGTTTTGCCTTTTCCGGGGATACTCCTTATCAGAAAGAATTTGAGGCGATGTTTCCGTATGAGGAAACCCCGGATCAGCTGCGCTCCATTGAAGAGATAAAAGGGGACATGGAGCGGGTGCAGCCGATGGACCGCCTTTTATGCGGGGATGTAGGTTACGGAAAAACAGAAGTAGCGATTCGCGCTGCCTTTAAGGCGACGATGGACGGAAAACAGGTGGCTGTCTTAGTACCGACAACTATTTTGGCACAGCAGCATTATGAAACATTTCGCGAGCGATTTGCCGACTATCCGGTGCAAATTCGCGTGCTGAGCCGCTTCCGGTCGCGCAAAGAGCAGAAGGAGACAATAGAAGGGCTGAAAAACGGAACAGTTGATATTGTCATCGGTACACATCGATTGCTCTCAAAAGATATAGTTTATAAAGACCTGGGCCTTTTAATTATTGATGAAGAGCAGCGCTTTGGCGTAAAGCATAAAGAAAAAATCAAACAGATTAAGCATAATATTGATGTGCTCACTTTGTCAGCCACTCCGATTCCACGCACGCTGCACATGGCCATGATGGGGGTGCGTGACTTGTCTGTCATCGAAACACCCCCGGAAAACCGTTTCCCGGTTCAGACGTATGTGCTTGAGTACTCAGCCGCTTTAGTGCGTGAAGCGATTGAACGCGAGCTGGCCCGGGGAGGACAGGTTTACTTTCTTTATAATCAGGTGCATAACATTGACCAGATGGCGGAACAAATCCGCATGTTGGTTCCCGAGGCCAGAGTTGCCGTCGCGCACGGGCAGATGGCGGAGTCAGAGCTGGAAAAAGTAATGCTCGATTTTTTGGACGGGGAGTTTGATGTATTGGTCAGTACAACCATTATTGAAACCGGCGTTGATATCCCGAATGTGAATACCCTGATTATTTATGACGCGGATAAAATGGGGCTGTCCCAGCTTTATCAGCTGCGCGGGCGCGTCGGACGCTCAAACCGGATTGCGTACGCCTACTTTACTTATCAGAGGGATAAGGTATTATCCGAAGCGGCTGAGAAAAGGCTTCAGGCGATTAAAGAATTTACCGAGCTGGGTTCGGGCTTCAAGATTGCCATGCGTGACTTGTCCATACGCGGGGCAGGGAACTTGCTTGGAGCCGAACAACATGGCCATATTGCTTCTGTCGGTTTCGAATTGTACAGTCAGATGCTGAAAGAAGCGGTTAGCGAATTGCAAGGGAAGAATCAACAGGAACAACCGCCCGAACCGCAAATTGAGTTAACTGTTGATGCTTATCTGCCTTCGGAATACATTCGCGATGAAAAACAGAAGATTGAGCTGTACAAAAAGATTCGTGCGGTTACCACATTGCAGGAAGTAACTGATTTGGAAGAAGAAATTGAGGACCGTTTTGGAGATTTGCCCGAACCGGTACAAAATTTACTGCGTGTTGCCAGAATACGTGCTTATGCGATTCGGTACGGAGTAGAGACGATTGAGCAAAAAGGTACAGAGATTTCCTTAAAATTGCACCCGGAACAGAATGAAAAGATTGACGGGCAAAAACTTTTCCGGATTGCACAGGAATTTCCAGGAAAGATCCGCCTTTCTTCCGGTCAGCGGATTGGAGTCACCTTCAAGATTAAAGGAATGTCTTCCCGGGCCGCGCTAGAAATGGTTGAACAATTTCTGATAAAATATGAAGTGGTTCCAAAACGGAAAGGAGCAGTTCAAAATGCGGCGATGGAATAGAATGGTAGCAGGGGTTCTGGCAATATTTTTAATAGGTTCCGTGGTTATAACAGCTTGTAATGCCAAAAACGAAGAAAATGAAGCAAAGCAGGAATCTCCACCGCAAGGGCAAACATTTAAGCCATTCAGCACAACCAGCAAAAAAGTGGTAGCCGAATATAAGGGTGGAAAGATTACTGAAGGGGATCTTCATCTGTATATGAATATCTACAGCTTTCTTGATCCACAGTTTGCCATGATCGTGTCTGACCCCAGTCTCAAAGAAAAAAGCAATGAGATGAAAACGCAGCTCGCCCAGGAATTGGCAGGACAACTCTATATTGCAGATAAACTCGGCGGAGAAGAGAAGTATCGAAAACAAGCGGATCAGACCATGGTGGAAATCGAGAAGCAACTTAAAGCTGCTCCGCCTGCCGATGGAGGCAACCCTCCAAAGAATTTGGATGAAGCGATTAAGGGTAAAGGTTTTACCAAAGATCAGTTGCGTAATTTTTTTATCCGGACCAGCCAGTTGAACAGCTACTTTGAACAGAAGCTGAAAGATAAGCAATTTGATTATGTAAAAGTGAATCATATCCTTGTTGCGGTGAACGAAGGTGAAGCACAACCGGGTCAGCCTAAACGAACCGATGCAGAAGCAAAAAAACGCGCTGATGAAGTGAAGAAAAAACTGGAAACGGGCGGTGATTTTGCGAAACTGGCGAAAGAATATTCTGATGACCCCGGTTCCAAAGATAAAGGCGGTTTGATTGAAGGGTCACTGGAGGAAGGATTTTTTGTTCCGCAATTTACCAATGCCGCTAAAACCCTGCCCCTGGGTAAGATCAGTGACCCCGTTAAAACAGACTATGGCTATCATGTCATGAAAGTGATTGAACGGAAAAAACAAGCGATTGATAAAGCGCCGGAAGACGTGAAACAAGAATTGAAGAATAGGAGAAGTACGGAGATTTTTGAGCAGCTTGTGAAAAATGAACTTCAATTTAAGTCTTTCCTGCCGGCCCCAAAGCCCGAGAAAAAGTGATAAATTCTGGATGAAAGCAGAGCAACCACGCTCTGCTTTTTTATGTATCAGCAACCGCATAATATTTTGGCAGCAGAACAATACTATGGGCGTTAGGACATAAAGCACCAGGGCCTGATTGAAAAATTATATGAAAGAGAGGCAGTACCTAATATGAAAGCAACCGGCATTGTGCGTCGGATCGACGATCTCGGACGTGTTGTCATTCCAAAAGAGATTCGCCGGACGCTTCGCATCCGGGAGGGGGATCCGCTTGAGATCTTTGTCGATCGCGATGGTGAAGTTATCTTAAAAAAATATTCTCCCATTGGGGAACTAGGGGATTTTGCACAGGAATATGCAGAAGCGCTATACGAAAACCTGCAACATATAACTTTGATCTGTGACCGGGACGGTGTGATTGCTGTCGCAGGTGCCTCAAAAAAAGAGTATTTAGACAAGCCGATCGGTGAACTGGTTGAATCCTGTATGGATCAGCGGCGCACTCATGTAGAAACGGCTCCCGGCAACGCCGAGATTATCAAAGGTGCGCCGGAAGAATATCAATCGTATGTGATCGTACCCATCAATGCCGGAGGGGATCCGATCGGTGCTGTTATTATCCTCTCCAAAAAAGCCGGAGTAAAAATGGGTGATACGGAGATCAAGCTGGCCAGTACAGCTGCCGCCTTCCTTGGGAAACAGATGGAACAGTGAGGATTGAAAGCAGGTAAAAAGCCTGCTTTTTCTTTGCCAATTTCAAACACTCTTGTATAATGAAAAGCAATGTGGTGTTTGAAAGAGGGAAAATAATGGCACAAATGCAACAATCCTTTATCAAGGGAGCCGCTATTTTAGGCCTGGCTGCTTTCTTAAGTAAAATCTTAGGAGCTGTCTATCGGATTCCTTATCAAAATATCACGGGAAATGAAGGGATGTATGTATACCAACAGGTCTATCCTCTCTACAGCGCCCTGTTAATCCTGGCTACCGCCGGTTTCCCGATCGCGGTGTCCAAACTGGTTTCCGAGAAAGTTGCGGAAGGAGATTCTGCGGGGGCTGTGAAGGTTTTCCGCGTTGCCTCAATCACGCTGTTTTTAACCGGTTTTTTTGCGTTTATCATCCTGTTTTTTGGTGCCGGGCAAGTAGCGGAATGGATGGGAAGCCGAAAATTATTGACCCTGCCGATCCAATCGGTTTCTTTTGCTTTGCTTATTGTTCCCGTCGTGTCTTCCATCCGGGGTTATTTTCAAGGACAGCAGAATATGATTCCCACCGCCGTTTCACAGATTGTGGAACAGATGATCCGCGTGACAACAATTTTAGCTTTATCCTGGTATTTTATCGAAATGAATTACGGATTTGTGTATGCAGGTGCGGGAGCAGTCTTTGGCGCATTTACAGGAGCGGCCGGCTCACTTATCATACTGCTGCTTTTCTGGCGGAAAAACAATCAGCTTATGATGCCGTCACCGGCTCCCCTGAAGGGACAAACTCTTATAAAAACATCCTTCTTTGCAAAGTCGGAGTCAACAAAGCAAATTATTGTTAAAATACTAACCCTTTCCCTTCCAATTTGTATAGGTTCACTGGTTCTGCCTCTTTATTCGCTGGTTGATTCCTTTACAGTGGCTAACCTGCTGGTTGAGAATCATTGGACAACGGCTGCGGCGATTGAAGCCAAAGGTATTTATGATCGGGGACAACCTTTGATCCAATTTGCTGCCTTTTTTGCGACTGCCATCTCGCTGTCTATCGTTCCCGCTATTGCTGAAGCGAAAGCAAAAGGAAATGAGAAAGAGGCGAATGAAAGGGCTGCTCTGGCCTTGAGGTTAACCTGGATGATCGGGCTTCCCGCCTCGGTGGGACTTGCTGTGATCGCTTTACCTGCCAATGTAATGTTATTTAAAGATGCCGCCGGTTCGGATGCTCTGGCCATTCTTGCTTTTACGACCGTCTTTTCCACACTTGGCGTCACTTCAGCCGGCATTCTGCAGGGAGCTGGTTTGGTTTATGTGCCGGCCCGCAATTTATTCATCGGGGTTGTGGTCAAATGTCTGCTTAACTTATGGTTGATTCCCATCTGGGATATTCAGGGTGCAGCAATTGCAACGGTCGTCTCTTACGCGGCAGCCACTCTGCTTAACCTGGTCGCCCTGCGTTCAGTCTTGGCCGACTTTTTAGGAAATGGTGGAATCATCGGAAAAGTGTTTTTGGCCGTAGGCTGGATGGCTGTTGCCACCTATGCCACGATGGTGACGGTCCAGTCGCTGGGATCGGACTATCTTTCATACCGGTTGGCGATGACCGTTACCTCTCTCGCATCTGTAGCTGTAGGAGCACTGGTCTACTTCTGGTCTTTGTGCCGGCTGGGGCTGCTGACGCGGTCTGACCTGGAAAAAGTGCCGAAACTAAGAAAAAAGTTGCTGCCATTTTTAGATAAATGGCGTTTACTTCGTTCATAAAGGTGGGAAAACATGAGAGGGAAAATCTTTGTGGTTGGCCTTGGCTTTGGTGATGAACAGTCACTCCCTCTGGGAACCTTAAATCTCCTGGAGACGGGTGAGCGTGTGTGGCTTAGAACGGAGAAGCACCCGGTTGTCAGCTGGTTGAAGCAAAAAGGGATTGACTTCCGGTCTTTTGACCGGGTATACGAAGCACATGATGAGTTTTCAGCGGTTTATCGTGCTATCGCCGAAAAGCTGTTTGATATGGCGCGTACTTCTTCACCAGTCATCTATGCGGTACCGGGGCATCCCATGGTCGCCGAAAAAACGGTCCGGATTCTGCTCGCCGAAGGACCGGAACGGGGAATCAAGATTGAAGTCCGCGGCGGAGGCAGTTTTCTCGATGCCTCTTTTGCCCGGTTGGAAATTGATCCGATTGAAGGATTTCAGTTGGTCGATGGGAATGAACTGGATCCGGAACAAATCAACCCCCGTGTCCATGTTTTGGTGGGACAAGTATATGACCGTCTGGTAGCTTCCGATGTAAAGCTGGCTCTGATGGAAACATATCCCGACGAACACAGGGTTCAAATTGCCACGGCACTTGGTGTGGAAGGATTGGAACAGATCAAAACGGTTCCTTTATTTGAACTGGATCGAACTGACGATTTTACCGACCTCACCTCTGTTTATGTTCCCCCTCTTAAAGATGGAAAAGGGCTGTACCGCCGTTTTGACTTTCTGACCGGGATCATTGAACATCTGCGGAGTCCGGAAGGATGTCCCTGGGATCGAAAGCAAACTCATGAAAGCTTGCGGCCCTACTTGATTGAAGAGGCATACGAGTTTTTGGATGCCGTTGCCGGTCAGGATGCAGAGGGGATGGCTGATGAACTGGGAGATGTTTTGCTTCAGGTGATGTTACATGCACAAATCGCGAAAGAAGAGGGAACCTTTGATATTTACGAAGTGATTGGACGACTGTCGGATAAAATGATTCGCCGGCATCCTCATGTATTTGGAGATCAGGCGGCGGAAACGGCCGAAGATGTCAAGCGCAACTGGGAACAAATCAAAAAGCAGGAGCGGTCCGGGGAAGAAATGAAATCCCTTCTTGACGGTATTCCGAATCATTTACCTGCCTTGCTCAAATCTTACGAACTGCAAAAGAAAGCGGCCAAAGCAGGCTTTGATTGGGAGAAGAAAGAAGATGTACTCAGGAAAGTCCATGAAGAGTTAAAAGAGCTGATCGAGGCCGATACCGCCGAGGAGCAGGAGGAGGAATTGGGGGACTTGTTATTTGTCCTGGGTTCCCTTGCCCGCTTTTTCAATGTTCACCCGGAATTGGCCTTGTTGGGCGCTTGCCGAAAATTTGAGTGCCGCTTTCGGTATATTGAAAAACAGGCGCAACAACTGGGCAAACAGTTAGAGGACCTGACGATGGAACAGCTGGATGCCTGGTGGGATGAAGCTAAACAATCAGAAGGGTAATCATTTTCTAAAGAGAATGATCGGGGAATTTGCAGGACTTTTCCCTGCCACCCCGAATTTTTATTCGAGTTGACAAATGCAGGAAGGGAGAAGCAGGAAATGAGGCTGGATAAATTCCTGAAAATATCAAGGCTGGTGAAGAGACGCACTCTGGCGAAAGAAGTATGCGACCAGGGAAGAGTGACCATCAACGGAAAAGTGGCCAAAGCGGGAAGCGTTGTCGCTGTCGGGGATGAGCTCTCGATCCGCTTTGGCCATAAGGTGGTTACTGCCCGAGTGGAAAAGATTCAGGAAACGGTGAAAAAAGAGGATGCCAAAGATATGTTTACGATATTAAAAGAAGAGAAAGCGGGCGATCCGGAAGACGGCTCCCTCAGTTCTAATTTCTAACCTTTGTCCATATCATGTACCAAGAGAGGGGGTACATGCTGTGGTCGAAGAAACATTGGGTACAAGCCAGCATGAGATCGTGATGACCAATCGGAATACCATGGAGGTGTCCGGGGTGGTCAATGTTGAAAGTTTTGACAGTGAGGAATTTTTACTTCAGACCGATTACGGATATCTCGGGATCCGTGGACAGGAATTGCACATAAAAAATCTGGACTTAGATCAAGGGCGTGTCTCCATTGAGGGTCATTTTATGGATATCAGCTATCTGGATGTCCATATGCCCCGGACGGAAAAAAGGAATAGCTTCTTTGGAAGGTTATTTAAGTGACGCTTTATACTCAGTGGACAACGATGGCTCTCATGTTCAGCTCGGGATTGTTGCTTGGGGTCATTTTAGATACGTACCGGGTGTTAAAGGCCCGCTTTCGTCTGAGGGGATGGGTCGTCTCTCTCATTGATCTTCTTTATTGGACGGTCTCGGCAGGTCTGGTTTTTAGTCTGCTCATGTGGAGTAACTGGGGGCAGCTTCGGTTTTACATATTTGTAGCGGTGTGCATGGGATTTTTTCTCTACTATCACTGGGTGAGCAAGCAAATGATTCGCTTGATTCAACTGATCATTAAGGTGATAGAAAAACTGGTTCACTGGACCCTTCTTGCTTTACGCGCGCTCATATGGATTCCCCTTGTTACTCTGTGGGCATTTCTTGAAAATATGTTTCAATTCCTGTTTAAAATACTCCTGATCCTTGCAAAAGCGTTTTTGAAATGTTTAGCCCCGCTTGAATGGATCGCACGCCCTTTCAAGAAATATATCCAAAAAGGTACCGGACCTTTTATACAAAAGTTTCACCAAATCTGTCGTCGTTGGAAGACGTGGTTGTTTAAGAACAGAGAAAAGGGTGAATAACATGCCTGTTCAACGTTCTGCGGATAAGATTCTCGCTTTTAACCATCCGGGTGCAAACCGTCAATCCCGGTCATCTCCTTCGTCAAAGCAGGTCAAAAAATCACGTCAACCCAGAAACCAACTTCATCCGTCCGTTCGCCGCCGCCGTTTGCTCTGGCTCGGCGGGATGATTCTCTTCATCTGTTGGGCGGTTGTCCAGCTAGTCGTTCAAGAGTGGAGGATCTGGAAAAAAGAGGATCAACTTACTGCCAAACAGGAAGAGCTGAAAATTGTTCAAGCGGAAACGAAGGAACTTGAAACAGTGATCAAAAAGCTGAGAGACGAAGATTATTTGCTTGAGTTAGCCCATAAGCTGGGATACAGCAAGCCGGATGAGGAAGTATATACCACTAGGGAAAATTAATTGCAAATAACCTCTGTGCCAAGGAAGCCGGAGGTTATTTTTGCAGGGAAAACATCGCAGTGGGGAGAATGTAGTTATATCCTCTTAAAGAGGGCCACCCCCCTGTTGTCACCAGGAAATCTCACAAATCCAAAGGAGGGATCGTGGTGAATCGCAATCGATGGCTGGTATTGATGATGATCTTTCTCTTCACTTTCAGTTTTATAGGCTATAATTTTGCAAACGGTGAAACCGCTCATTATCCTAAGAAAAAACCCCGTGTCATGACCGGTTTGGAAGTGCTGCTGCAAAATCCGGACCAGCTGAAAGGGAAACGTGTGGGATTAATCACCAACCCGACCGGAATCACCAGTGACTATCAACATGCTCTGGATGCGATGTTAGAGAAAGGAATTCAAGTGACGCAAGTGTTCGGACCGGAACACGGAGTACGCGGAACGGAACAGGCGGGGGAATTACCTGGTACTCTCATTGATCCCAAGACGGGATTGCCGCTTGTTAATCTTTATGGAAAACAACCGGCCGACATGGTTCCTCTCTTTAAAGATGTCGATGTACTTGTTTTTGATATTCAAGATGTGGGAACCCGCTTTTATACTTACATCTACACGATGGCATATGCCATGGAAGCAGCCGCTATCGCCGATAAACCCTTTATCGTGCTCGACCGCCCCAATCCGATCGGCGGGGTAAAGGTAGAAGGGCCTGTGCTGGAGGAAGAGTACAGCTCGTTTGTGGGGTTGTTCCCGATTCCGCAACGCCACGGAATGACTGTTGGAGAATTGGCCAAACTGTTTAATGAAGAGTTTTTTCCGAAAGCAGGCAAGAAGAAAGCAGAATTGCAAGTTGTCAAGGTCAAAGGCTGGGTTCGCCACCAGATGTTTGAGGAAACAGGCCTCCCGTGGGTATTGCCTTCCCCGAATATGCCCACCCCTGATACAGCTAAAGTATACCCGGGAACGGGTTTGATTGAAGCGACCAACCTGTCGGAGGGAAGAGGGACAACACGGCCTTTTGAACTGATCGGGGCTCCCTATATTGAGGGATGGAAACTGGCTGAAGAACTAAACAAAGCTGGCCTGCCCGGTGTTTCTTTCCGTGAAGCTTATTTTACTCCGACATTTTCCAAGTACCAAAACACGGCTGTCGGGGGGATTCAGGTTTACGTTGAGGAACCGGACAAGTTTGACCCCATTTTGACCGGGCTTACCATCATTGAAAAGACAAAAAAGCTATATCCTGACAAATTTGCATGGCGGGAATCCAAGGAGCCTTACTGGATGGATAAATTAACAGGAACGGACCGGGTGAGAAAGCAAATCGACCAGGGCCTTTCCGCGAAAGAAATTGTCCGGGGATGGTCTCAGGAACTGAAGGAATTCTTGGCCTTGCGCAAGAAATATCTCCTCTACCCATCACGGGGAATCCCTCGATAAAAAACTTTTATTTCATCGCTTGACATCGCTGCGGATAGCCTATATAATAGGTTTTGTTCGCAGCGACGGCGGTGAAATGGCAACAATAAAGCGGGGTGGAGCAGTCGGTAGCTCGTCGGGCTCATAACCCGAAGGTCGCAGGTTCAAGTCCTGCCCCCGCAACCAGTGAAATGAGGCGGCGTAGCTCAGCTGGCTAGAGCGTACGGTTCATACCCGTAAGGTCGGGGGTTCGAGGCCCTCCGCCGCTACCAAACGGAGAGAGGAGAAGGCGAAGGACAGCCCTCGTCACAGGGCGGATAATCGCCTTTTTTTTATGGAATTTCCCTGAGAAGAGCACATAACGAAAAGCATCGGGGGAATGTGGGAGTGGTTGTGTGGATGTCGTCATTAAAAAAATTAAATTTACAACAATAAATAAGACATATACCGAATTGGTACGTGATTGGCGTGGACGACACTGCTTCGCTACTCAGTATGCCAACCCTGACGGGAAGAGGATTTTCCTTACCTACTATTTTGTGCGGAAAGGGTATACCATTTCCAAGGTATTTGCCCGGTCCGGGGAATTCCTCTATTACTATTGTGATGTCATGGAGATGCACCAGGTTGGGCGTTTGCGTTATGTGATGATTGACCTGCTGTTTGACCTGATTATCGACCCGGACGGCCATTATCATCTGATCGATGTGGATGAGTTTGCCGATTCCGTGGAAAAAGGACAAATCAAACGCCGGCAACAAGTTCATGCCCTGCGGACGCTGGATCAAATGATTCGCCTTCAGACCGAGCGCAAGCTGATCCCCTCTTTTATTCATGAAGCCAAGATGTATCCTCTACCTGACTAGTTTTTCCGGTCAGAGCCATTCCCGGTTCGACATCCACTGGATAATCAGCTGTTGTGTCTTTAGAAGTTTTGTCGATGCAGTTGCATTTCTGATGAAAAACGACATGGGTAGACGTGAATTGAGCGTGCCCCCTCCAATTAAGAGGGGGCACGTTTGTTTGTATACCAGCACCCCGCCTTCGTATTCACGGCAAAAAGCCAATTTGAAAAAATGTCGTAAAATTTTTTTTCCTGTTCAGCCAATCTGACAAACTTTCTGCCTTGCTGCCCGCTATAATGAGTGCCACAAAAGAAAAATGGGGTGGCAAGGATGCAATTAGGTACGCAAAAAATGAAAAATTGGTTCATTCGTCCGCTGGAAAAATGGCTGGGATGGGATCGGAGCCGCCAAAAACGATGGATGTACCGGTTTGTCCATATGTGGAACCTACCTGTGCTGGTGATTGGGTTCTTACTGGGCCGGGCGACGATCCTTGATACTGTCTCTCCGTTTGCAATCGCCTATCTGGCTGTAGCCTTTCATTTGGCCCGAAAGCAGTGGCCGGTGGTGATCATTTCTTTGATCGCAGGTGCCGCCAGTCTGGATATGATGCATATGATGAAAGTGTCCGGAAGTCTTGTTATATTGCTCATGATTCAAAAATTAGCCGGGTGGATGGGTAAGGGTCAATTGAACTACACCCCTTTTGTGGTAGGCATCAGCAGTGCCGGGAGCCAACTGGTCCGCTTATGGATCGATGGCTGGACCCTGTACAAAGGAATGGTCGCCGGGGTAGATGTTTTACTGAGCTTTATTCTCACTTTTATCTTCCTTCATTCCCTGTCGCTATTTACAGTTAAGAAAAAACGGATTGGTATCAGGCATGAGGAAGTGGTCTGCCTGGTCATTCTCATCGGCTCGGTGATGACGGGAATGATGGGGTGGGAAATATGGGATTTATCTGTTATTCATATTTTTTCCCGCTATCTGATCCTCGTTTTGTCCCTGGTAGGGGGCGCGATGCTCGGTTCATCCATGGGTGTTGTTACAGGGATGATTCTTTCTCTCTCCAATACAAAAGCCATGTTGCAGATCAGCCTGCTCGCTTTCGCCGGTTTGCTTGCCGGACTTTTTAAAGAAGGACGGCGGGTGGGAGTTGCGCTTGGTTTTATGCTGGGCTCTGCCATCTTAACTCTATATGATGGCGGAACTCCGGCGATGTGGTTGTCTTTACAGGAATCTGTCATTGCTCTGCTCCTCTTTTTGCTGACTCCGGAGCAAGTTTTTAAAGCTGTCTCGCGTTTTGTGCCCGGGACATTGGAAAACCAGGCTGCCCATCAGGATTATATCCGGCGGTTGCGAGATGTCACCGCGGCCAAGGTAGAACAATTTACAGAGCTGTTTCAAGAGCTGGCATTCAGTTTTCGCGAAGATACCAGCAAACAGCGAAGAGAGGATGAGGATCAGGTTCATCATTTTATCTCTGAAGTGATGAATCAATCCTGTCTTGGATGCAGCAGATACCAACATTGTTGGGAGCAAAATGTGGTAAATACCTATCAGGGAATCACCCATTTAATGGCTCTGGTAGAAACAGAGGGTACAGCGGCTCCGGTCCGGGTTCCGCCATCCTGGGCAAGCTACTGTATTCGTAGCGAAAAAGTAATGGAAACAATTCAGGAACAATATTCTTTCTATGAACAAAGTATGTTCTGGAAGGAGAAGATGAAAGAATCACGCCGGCTTGTTTCTGATCAATTAACCGGCCTGGCCGAAGTGATGTCAAAACTGTCGGGTGATATCCGTCACGAAACTCAGGTGTTAACTGCCCAGGAAGACCAGATTCATGAAGCGTTGGAAGAATTGGGACTGTCCATTCAACGGGTTGATATTATCAATCTGGAAGAAGGGAAAGTAGAGCTGGAAGTGACGATGCCACACAGGGACGGCCTGGATGAATGTAAAAAGCTGGTCGCTCCGTTGCTTACTGAAATCCTGGGCGAACCGATTGCTGTGTACCGCAAAGAAGTAAAAGGCCGCTCTACGGGTGCCGTTATTACTCTGGGTTCGGCACAGCGCTACGAATTAAAAACAGGAGCAGCTACAGCCGCAAAGGGCGGGGGATTTGTTTCCGGAGACAGTTATTGTTATATGAATCTGGGCACAGGTAAATATGCGGTTGCTTTGAGTGACGGGATGGGAAATGGGCAGCGCGCTCAGGAGGAGAGCCATGCAGCTCTAAAACTGTTAGGGCGCCTCTTGCAGGCAGGGATGAGCGAAGAAAGGGCAGTCGATACGGTTAATTCCATTCTCAGCCTGCGTTCAACAGATGAAATGTTTGCGACTATCGATCTGGCGATGGTAGACCTTAATACCGCAGAGGGACGGTTTATGAAGATCGGATCGACCCCCGGTTTTATCAAGCGCGGGAAAGATGTATTCACATTAACTGCCTCCAATCCTCCGATCGGAATTTTGAATGAAATTGAAATTGAACCGATTGAAATGAAATTGCAACCGGGTGATCTCATTATTATGGTCTCAGACGGCATTTATGACTCTCCCCGCCACGCTTTTAACAAAGATGCTTTTATGTGCCGTTTGATTGGCGAAATTGACACGAAAGATCCCCAGGACTTTGCCGATTGTCTTTTAGAAAAAGCGGTCCGTTATCACGGGGGCAGGATTGATGATGACATGACGGTGGTTGTCTCCAAGATTGAGCGCCATTCTCCGGAATGGTCAACCATTCGCCTGCCGGGAATGCGCCGGATCGAACGTTCACAAGCCATTGTTTGAGACTCCGCAAGCTTGAAAAGCGTGGGATTCTTGGGTAGTTAGCACACTCAATCCATTTCTGCTTTGTGCAACTCCCAAGCTAAGGGCTGTCTCATCAGCCCATCCCATGCAGTTCTACAACTCATGTTGCATGTACCCACAACGGCGGAACGCCTGCTACCAGCGTTCTAGTTCTTTTTCACTCACTCTCATGATTTTACCCAGTGGGAGAGATTTGTTCGCCACTAGAACCGACATTTGCTGTAAAGAAAGTTTGCTTCTCATCCGAAAAAGGAATAAGATGAGAAAAAGAAAATTCCTGAATTGTCTCAGGGAGTTCTTCTGTTTTTTTTACCTGTCGAAGGGAAGAAATCAAGTGTTTCTCGAACTGCTCAAACAAGAAATTGAACAGCATCAACTGCTCAAACAAGGCGAAACAGTGCTGGTAGGGGTTTCGGGGGGACCCGACTCCATCGCTTTGCTACATGGGCTCCACCAACTAAGTCCCGACTATGGGTGGAGCCTTTTTGTCATTCACGTTAACCATCAACTGCGCGGCAAAGAGAGTGATGAGGATGCCCATTATGTGGAAGATTGTTGTGAAAAGTGGAATATTCCCTGCCGGATTGAAAGAGTGGATGTCTCTGGTGTTATCGCCGCCGGGGGAGGAAATAAGCAAGCGACAGCCAGAAGGTTGCGTTATGAAGCCTTTCAAAATGCCGCGGAAAGCTTTAACGCAGATAAGTTAGCTTTAGCCCATCATGCTGATGACCAGGCAGAAACCATTCTGATGCGATTCATTCGCGGCACGGGAGTGGCCGGGTTAAAGGGAATGGATCGGGTGAGAAGTTGGAACGGCATTCAGCTAATTCGGCCCCTCCTCGGCATCTCGAGACAGGAAATTGAAAGTTATTGTGCCGAGAGAGACCTTCATCCGCGGTTCGACCAGAGCAATCTTTCTCTTACATATACGCGAAACCAGGTTCGCCTGCAGTTGATTCCAATGCTCACCACTTATAATCCACAAGTGAAAGAGGCTATATTACAGTTGAGTGAAGTGGTTCGTGAAGAAGAAAAAGTGTGGGATCAACTGGTACAGGATGCCTTTAAGGAAATTCTGGTAAAGAAGAGCGATTCAAGTATAACGCTTGATGTGTCAAGTTTTCTTCACTTCCCGGTTGCTTTACAAAGAAGGATAGTTAAACTAATATTAAGTTGTCTTTTGAGACAAGGAACAAGTGAGGCGACGCTTGACTCAATCGAACAAGTGAGAAAGGTTTCTATACATAAAAACCCTTCGGTCTCGATTGATCTTCCCGGGAGAATCAAAGTTGAACGGGAGTACCAGCTTCTTCGGATCAAGGTTTTAGGTCGGGCAAATGGACAGAAGCAAGAAAAAGCAGGTGCTGAGCCCGTTGTTCTTTCAGTCCCGGGAGTGACTTCACTTCCCGGTTTTGTGGGTAGAATAGAGATAATTGTTTCCGATCAGCCTATCCATTCTTTGCAGCCTTGCCGGGACTGGACCGTATTTGATGCGGAGAAAATCCGGCCGCCGTTGTTGGTTCGTTCACGCAGGCCGGGAGACCGCATGACATGCTATGGTCTGAACGGGACAAAAAAGCTGAAAAACTTGTTCATTGACGCGAAGATACCGAGGCAGTCCCGGGACTCTTATCCCATTGTGACTGCGGATGAAGATATTATTTGGGTTCCGGGTGTACGGCGTTCCAATAAGGCTATTGTTACACCAGAGACAAAGCATTTTCTGTACTGCTTATGGTATACAGATTGACTCCGGTTCACTCTGTTTACGATATGGGAACATGTATTTAGGAGGTTGCAAATGTATCAAGATATACAAGAAATCCTGATTTCGGAGGAGGAAATTGAAGCAAAAGCAGCCGAGCTGGGAAAAGCGATTGCCATTGATTATAAAGATCTGAATCCCTTATGCGTTTGTGTTCTGAAAGGTGCAGTCCCGTTTATGGCCGATCTGATCCGTAAATGTGAGATTCCGCTTGAAGTGGATTTTATGGCAGTCTCCAGCTATGGTAATTCTACAAAATCCTCCGGCGTGGTTCGGATTATCAAGGATCTGGAAGCCTCGGTTGAAAACCGGCACGTCCTCATCATTGAAGATATCATTGATTCGGGGTTGACGCTCAGTTATCTGATCGATTTGTTGAAAGGAAGAAAGGCGGCATCTGTAAAAGTGGTGACGATGCTCAATAAACCGGCGCGTCGCACTGTTGACTTAAAGCCTGATTATTGCGGGTTTGATATCCCCGATGCGTTTGTGGTGGGCTATGGGCTGGACTATGCGGAAAAATACAGGAACCTCCCTTATATCGGAGTGTTAAAGGAAGAGGTTTACTGTTCATAGTTTGGTCTATTGTGATCAAAACGCGGACTGTGATACAATGAAAAAAGTGGACTGAGAGGAGGCCAGGGATGAAAAACTTCTTCCTCAGGAACGGAGTACTATACATTATCCTCATCCTTGTAACCATCGGGGTTGTGAATATGATCGCAAACCCGGCTACGGATACAGTGCAGTTAAGTTATAACGAATACAGGCAAAAACTCCTGAAAAAAGAGCTAGCCGATATTACCGTGCAGCCTGAAGCAGGGACATACCATATTGAAGGAAAGTTAAAGACCCAGCCGGGCAAGAAATTTGTGGTTCGGGGACCGGACGACCCCGAGGGTCTTACTAGGGACTTGGAAAGTGCCGGGGTTAAATTTACTTTTGAGAAAGCCAAAGGCGATTCCGTATGGCTGACCTTTTTTACATCGATCATCCCCTTTGTGATCATCCTTCTTCTTTTCTTCTTTCTCTTGAATCAGGCCCAGGGCGGCGGAAGCCGTGTGATGAACTTCGGAAAAAGCAAAGCGAAGCTGTACAACGAAGAGAAAAAGAGAGTCACATTTGACGATGTGGCCGGGGCAGATGAAGAGAAGGCCGAACTTGTAGAAATTGTAGATTTCCTTAAGGATAACCGCCGGTATGCTGCCATTGGCGCCCGGATTCCCAAAGGGGTTCTTCTGGTGGGTCCTCCGGGAACCGGTAAAACATTGCTGGCCCGTGCAGTAGCCGGGGAAGCAAAAGTGCCGTTCTTCTCCATCAGCGGATCTGATTTCGTTGAGATGTTTGTCGGAGTGGGTGCCTCCCGTGTGCGTGACTTGTTTGAACAAGCGAAGAAAAATGCACCCTGTATTATCTTTATCGACGAAATCGATGCAGTCGGCCGCCAGCGTGGCGCAGGGCTTGGAGGGGGCCACGATGAACGTGAGCAAACTCTGAACCAGCTGCTCGTTGAGATGGATGGCTTTGATGCGAATGCGGGAATCATTATTATGGCGGCAACCAACCGTCCGGATATCCTTGATCCGGCCCTGTTGCGCCCGGGGCGATTCGACCGCCAGATTCTGGTGAATCGTCCGGATGTTAAAGGACGAGAAGCGGTATTAAAAGTACATGCCCGGAATAAGCCGCTTGCCGATGATGTTAAGCTGAGGGTTGTTGCACAAAGAACGACTGGCTTTTCAGGTGCCGATTTAGAAAACCTGTTGAATGAAGCGGCCCTTTTATCAGCTCGTCAAAATAAAAAGCAGATCACGATGGAAGAGATTGATGAAGCCATTGATCGCGTGATCGCAGGTCCACAGAAGAAAAGCCGTGTCATCAGTGAAAAAGAGCGTAAAATTGTGGCCTATCATGAAGCAGGACATGTGATTGTCGGATATTACGTGGAGAATGCGGATGTTGTTCACAAAGTAACAATTGTCCCCCGCGGCCAGGCTGGCGGATATGCGATGATGCTTCCAAAGGAAGACCGTTTTCTCGCCACCAAGAGTGAATTGTTGGACCGGGTAACCGGACTCCTGGGTGGACGGGTGGCCGAAGAGATTATCTTTGGCGAGATCAGTACGGGAGCCAGCAATGACTTTGAAAAAGCAACAAGCATTGTACGTGCGATGATCACCGAGTACGGAATGAGCGACAAATTGGCAACGATGCAGTATGGTCGTGCCCAGGGTCAAGTTTTCCTCGGCCGCGATTTAGGCCATGAACAGAATTACAGTGATAAAGTGGCTTATGAAATCGATATGGAAATGCAGGAAATGATCCGAAGCAGTTATAATCGCGCGAAAAGCTTGCTCACCCAGCATCGTGATAAGCTGGAACTCCTTGCCCAAACCCTGCTGGTTCGTGAGACTCTGGATGAAGATCAGATTAAACAACTCTTGGAAAACGGTAAAATAGACGATAACCATGAGGATGTTAAAGTGAATATCCAGGGAAAAAATGAAACAGAACCGGACGAACAGGAAGGCTCTTCTGAAGCCAAAGCAGAACCGAGATATACAAATGGCTCTGACGGGAACTTTGAAGCAGAAGCAGAACCAACGCGCGATAAATATTCTCCGCGTGATTATTCCAAGGAGTATCCGAAAAAAGAGGATGAAGATAAGTCGATTCAATAGATCAAGAGGCGTACAAGCGCCTCTTTTCTCTTGCCTTTTTTGCTTGTACTGGCAGGAATCAACTGCTATGATGAACTTGACTTATGAATAAAGCAGGTGGAACCATATGATTTCGGAGAATAAACTGCTGTTAGTAATGGATGCAGGAAATACCAACATTGTGCTTGGAGTATATAAAAAAGAGCAACTGCTCCATCATTGGAGGTTACAAACAGACCGGAATGCCACAGAAGATGAATACGGAATGACGTTAAAAGGGCTGTTGTCCCATGTAGGGTTTCAACTGAGTGATGTTGGGGGAGTGATCATTTCATCCGTTGTTCCGCCGCTTACCTTTGTCCTGCGAAAATTGACCGAAAAATATCTGGGGCAGACACCGCTTGTACTGGGACCCGGTGTTAAAACCGGTTTAAATATTAAGTATGAAAATCCCCGGGAAGTGGGGGCTGACCGGATTGCAAATGCGGTAGCTGCAATCAAATTATATGGTGCCCCTGTAATTATTGTTGATTTTGGGACCGCCACGACAATCTGCTTTGTGGATGAACAAGGAAATTACATCGGCGGCGCCATCACTCCGGGTGTAAATATTTCTGCGGAGGCTTTGTATCAACGTGCGGCTAAACTGACCCGTGTCGAAATCACTAAACCGGACAGCGTGGTTGGCAGAAACACCGTTCAAGCGGTCCAGGCGGGAATATATTATGGTTATGTCGGAGTGGTAGACGGAATTGTTTCCCGCATGAAATCTCTGTTAACCAAACGCCCCCGGGTTGTTGCAACAGGCGGATTAGCCCAATTAATCAGCGGCGATACCGAAACGATTGATGTAGTCGACCCGTTACTCACGCTGGAAGGGTTGAAAATCATTTTTGAGCGCAATCAAAAGTAGAGCTGATTGAAGGAAATTCCGTTTGAAGGAGTTTCCTTTTTGTATACGGATGAAAGCCATACAAAAAGTTGCGTTAAACGGTTTATGCAACCATCTGTGTAAGGGTAAGCTGAAAAATAACTGTTTGAAATCATATGTGTCCGATTTTGAGGAGGTTTATTGCTATGAGTGATTATACAGTTCGCGCTATTTCAGCCGATGGCCGGATCAGGGGTTTTTCGGCATTGACCACCGATTTGGTGCAAGAATTGCAAAGGAAGCACCAAACATTGCCGGTGGTTAGTGCCGCCCTGGGCAGAACAGCGACGATGGGCGCGATCATGGGATGTATGTTAAAGGAGGAAAAAGACAGAGTTACCATTCAGGTAGACGGGGATGGTCCTGTGGGCAGGATGATGGTTGATGCAAATGGAAATGGAGAAGTCAGGGGTACAGTAGACAATCCGGCTGTTCTGCTCCCGTTGAACCAGGCCGGCAAATTGGACGTTGCAGCCGCAGTCGGAAAAGGTTCCATCTATATTCTCAAGGACTTGGGCCTAAAAGAGCCTTATCGCGGCACCTCTCCGATCATTTCCGGTGAACTGGCGGAAGACTTTACCTATTACTTTACAGCGTCGGAACAGATCCCCTCTTCTGTCGGGCTGGGTGTGCTGGTAAACAGGGATCGCATTCTGACAGCCGGTGGTTACCTGATCCAGGTGATGCCTGATGCGGCTGAGGAAACCATCAGTGAACTGGAGCAGAGAATATCTTCACTTACTTCACTCACAGACCTCTTGCAAAATGGAGTTACCCCGGAAGAATTGCTGCTGCGATTAATGGGAGAGGGAGCGGAGATACTGGAACGACAACCCGTCAAATTTCAATGCAGATGCTCATATGAAAAAACGGAGGCGATGTTAAAGAGTCTGGGAGAAGGAGAAATCAGGTCGATCATTGAAGAACTGGGGCAGGCCGAAGTAATCTGCAACTTCTGCAATGAAAAATACTTATTTGACCGCAGCGAGTTAGAGAAAATGATATAAGAAAATTTATTGACAACTTCTTTCCTGAATTGCTAAGATAAAAACAATTAAATCCTACATTGTTACTCGGAAATGGAGGCTTTATCATGCGTGTAGCCGATAATATCCTTGAGTTGATTGGTCAAACCCCTTTAGTAAAATTAAATCGTGTCGTTGGTAAAACAGATGCTGATATTTACCTTAAATTGGAGTTTTTCAATCCCGGAGGCAGTGTGAAAGACCGGATTGCTCTCAGCATGATTGAAGAAGCGGAGAAAAGAGGAGAACTAAAACCGGGGGCCACAATTCTGGAGCCTACCAGCGGAAATACCGGAATCGGTCTGGCGATGGTAGCTGCCGCGAAGGGTTACCGTGCCGTGTTGGTCATGCCCGACACAATGAGCATGGAGCGCCGCAATTTGCTCCGGGCTTATGGAGCTGAGCTGGTATTGACCCCGGGTGCTGAAGGGATGAAAGGAGCTATTGCCAAGGCGGAAGAAATCGCCAGGGAAAACCCCGACTATTTTGTCCCGCAACAATTTAAAAACCCGGATAATGTAAAAGTACATCTTGAAACCACTGCTGTGGAAGTAGTTGAACAAGCAGGAGGACAAATTGATGGATTTGTTGCCGGCATTGGAACCGGGGGAACGATTACCGGAGTGGGAACCGTTTTGAAAGAAAAATTCCCCAATGCCCACATCGTCGCTGTAGAGCCGGCCAACTCTCCCGTTTTGTCTGGAGGCAAGCCCGGACCACACAAAATCCAGGGAATTGGAGCCGGTTTTGTTCCGGAAATTCTAAATACAGAAGTATATGATGAAGTGATGACCGTTGATAACGAAGAAGCATTTGAATGGGCCCGCCGCTTAGCACGTGAAGAAGGAATCCTGGTCGGAATTTCCTCCGGTGCGGCTGTAGCGGCAGCGATCCGGCTGGCCCGCCGCTTGGGCGAAGGCAAAAAAGTGGTTGCCGTTGCACCGAGTAACGGAGAAAGATATCTGACCACCCCCCTGTTTCAGTTTGAGGAAAAGTAAGCTTTCTGCCTTCCCCCTTAGTCACACACTTTTACAGAATCAAGCTATCCTGATCTGTCGGGGTAGCTTGTTTTTTGCTGATCAATATTATGAGATGAAGATTGACATGTCATATGTTAAAATAATGTGATGTTAGAAGAGCTTAGCCAGTTGAGACGAGAGGAGAAAAGAGAATGATCCTGATGATTGATAACTACGATTCTTTTACTTATAACCTGGTTCAGTATTTAGGAGAACTGGGTGAGAGACTGGAAGTTGTACGAAACGATGAAATCAGCATTGAGCAAATAGAAGAGAAACGCCCCCGGTTTATCGTTTTATCCCCGGGTCCGGGTACTCCGGATGATGCGGGAATTTGTTTGGCAGTCGTGCGTCATTTTGCGGGAAAAGTACCTATTTTGGGCGTCTGTCTCGGACATCAGGCGATTGCCCGGGCATTTGGCGGAGAAGTGGTGCGGGCACAACGTTTAATGCACGGAAAAACATCTCCCATCCTTCATGACGGGCAGACGCTTTTTCAAAATATCCCTTCCCCCTTTACGGCGACCCGTTATCACTCCCTTCTGGTCAATAAAGAAACATTGCCGGCCGATCTGATGATCAGCGCTGAGACAGAAGCGGGAGAGATCATGGGGATTCGACACCGAAACCTTCCCCTGGAGGGGGTCCAGTTTCACCCGGAGTCGATCATCAGCCAGCACGGCAAAAAGTTACTGGCCAATTTTATTGACACCTATCAAGCAAGGACAGTTTTTTCCTGATTGACCAATACAACTTAGGCGGCAAAGCAGGGTGGCTTTGCAGGAGGCAGCATCTGTGATGAATACGCATCAATTACAAGCGGGTCCGCACCAGTTGTCCTTTCAGCGGCGTACGCTGGTGATGGGAATACTAAATGTGACCCCTGATTCTTTTTCAGACGGGGGCCGTTACAATCGCATTGATCTCGCTCTGAAACATGCGAGACAACTGGCCCGGGACGGAGCGGATATTCTGGATATTGGCGGTGAGTCAACCCGTCCCGGGTCTGATCCGGTTTCACTGGAACAGGAATATGAACGTGTCATTCCGGTCATTGAAAAAGTAGCGAAAGAGATTGATCTACCGATCTCCGTCGATACCTATAAAGCAGAAGTGGCCAGAGAAGCGGTCAAAGCCGGAGCCCATATCATCAATGATGTATGGGGAGCCAAACGAGATCCAGATATGCCGGGGACAGCAGCCGAATTAGATGTTCCCATTATCCTGATGCATAATCGGACGGAGGCGAAGTACCGGTCATTGATGGAGGAAGTGATCTCTGATCTGCAAGAGTCGGTTCAGATTGTAAAACAGGCGGGAGTCAAAGAAGATAAGATCATCCTGGATCCGGGGATCGGCTTTGCGAAAAATGTTGATGAAAATCTAACAGTTATGCGCAATTTGAAACAAATTGTTTCTCTCGGTTATCCTGTTCTTCTGGGCACATCCAGAAAATCTATGATTGGTAACGTCCTTGGATTGCCCGTCGATCAGCGGGTAGAGGGGACCGCTGCAACAGTTGCCTATGGAATTGCACAGGGATGCCGGATTGTGCGTGTCCATGATGTGAAAGAAATGGTACGAGTCTCCCGCATGATGGATGCAATCCTCTATGGCAGGCAGAAGTAGAGGGGGAACCTTAGTGGATAAGATATTTTTCAAGCAGATGTACTTCTACGGTTATCATGGCGCTTATCCGGAAGAAAACAGATTAGGCCAACGATTTTATGTCGACCTGGAGCTGGGGTTAGACCTCCGTCCTTCTGCTTTGACCGATGACCTGAACAAAACAGTCAATTACGCAGAAGTTTACGGTGCCGTTCGCAAGGAAGTAGAAGAGACTCAGGTTCAGCTGGTGGAAACCCTGGCTGAGCGGATTGCAGACCGGTTGCTGCAGGATTTTCCCATTGAGCAAGTATTGGTTCGCGTAACGAAACCTGATCCTCCGATCCCCGGCCATTATCAAGCGGTCGGTGTTGAGATATTCAGGAGCAGAGCATGAGCCGGATTGTTACAGCTTACCTGGGGCTGGGGGCCAACCTCGGTGACCGGCTGAAACAATTACGGCAAGCGGTTGAGATGCTGCATCATACAGCCGGGATCAGCGTCATTCGCATCTCCACCGTCTATGAAACGGCTCCGGTCGGATATCTGAACCAACCGCCCTTTTATAACCTGGTGATTGAAGTGCATACAACATTATCCCCAATCGCTTTGCTAGCCACTGTCAACCAGGTGGAAAAAAAGCTTCATCGTGTTCGCGAAGTCCGCTGGGGCCCGCGTACGATTGACATTGATATTCTTCTGTATGAAAACCGTGTGATAAAGCAGGAAGATTTACAGATCCCTCACCCAAGGATGAAAGAACGGGCATTTGTACTCATTCCGCTTCGTGAGCTCGCCCCCCATATTGAGATTCCCGGTTCGGATCAGACCCTGGTTGATCTGATCAGGCAACTTCCCCCGGACCAGGAGATCAGGCCTCTTCAGGTTGATTGGAATATGGCAGGGTTGAGTTCAACCCCGAATCGATAAAATGATAACAAAGGATTGAAGGAAGGAGGCAGAAAGGATGTTAAAAATCGGCGATATTGAACTTAAGAATCAAGTGGTACTCGCACCGATGGCAGGTGTGTGCAATCCCGCCTTCCGCTTGATTGCCAAAGAGTTTGGAACCGGTTTGGTGTGTGCGGAGATGGTAAGTGATAAAGCGATCTTGCATGGAAACAAACGAACCAAAGAAATGCTGTATGTTGATGAAAGAGAAAAGCCGCTCAGTTTACAAATTTTTGGCGGTGACAAGGAAACATTAGTAGAAGCAGCCAGAGTGGTTGACCAGCAAACCAATGCGGATATTATCGACATTAATATGGGCTGTCCCGTACCGAAAGTGACCCGCTGTGATGCCGGTGCAAAATGGCTGCTTGACCCCGACAAAATCTATGACATGGTTACTGCAGTTGTGAAAGCGGTCAGTAAACCGGTAACGGTGAAAATGCGCATTGGTTGGGACGAGGAACACATCTATGCAGTCGACAATGCAAAGGCCGTTGAGAGTGCCGGCGGCAAAGCAGTTGCCGTCCATGGACGCACCCGTGTGCAAATGTACAAAGGCCGCGCCAACTGGGATATCATCCGCCAGGTCAAAGAAGCTGTCAGGATTCCGGTGATCGGGAACGGAGATGTATGTACTCCCGAGGATGCCAGACGGATGCTGGATACCACCGGGTGTGACGGAGTGATGATCGGACGGGCGGCACTTGGCAACCCGTGGATGCTGTATCGGACCGTCCATTACCTGACACATGGTGAATTGCTGCCGGAACCGACTGCGGCGGAAAAGATGAAAATTGCCATCCTGCATATGGACCGCCTGGTTGCCCTGCGTGGAGAACGAGTTGCCGTGCGTGAAATGCGCAAGCACGCTGCCTGGTATCTCAAGGGTTTACGCGGAGCATCGCGCATAAAAGATCTGGTCAATGAACAGGAAACCCGGGACGGAATGGCAAATCTTCTCTTAAACTTTGCCGCAGGAACCGGGGATAAACATTCTCAACATCAAGCCGCAGAAGCCGTATAAAATCTATGCGAAATAGAGAAGCCCACCCGAATCTGAAGGAGTGATTTTAGCATGACACAAGAGGAACATAATGAATTTTTGCAGGTGCGGCGAGATAAATTGGAGACACTGCGTGAGCGGGGGATTGACCCGTTTGGCCAAAAATATGTCCGCACACATACTGCCAGCGAAATAGAATCTTTATATGATGCTTTCACAAAAGAGGAATTAGAGGATAAGGCGGTTCCTGTTTCCATCGCCGGCCGCCTGATGACAAAGCGGATTCAAGGGAAAGCATCGTTTGCCCACCTGCAAGATATGTCCGGCCGCATTCAAATTTATGTTCGTTTGGATCGGGTGGGTGAAGAACAATATGAAACTTTCGGTACAGCGGATATTGGTGATTACCTTGGCGTATCCGGTGTCGTATTTAAAACCAAACGCGGCGAAATCAGTGTAAAGGCAAATGAAATTACCTTCCTGAGCAAGTCACTGCGCCCGCTGCCGGAGAAATACCATGGGTTAAAAGATATTGAACAGCGTTACCGCAAACGTTACCTTGACTTAATCATGAATCCGGAAGTCAAAGAGACGTTTATCACCCGCAGTAAAGTAATCCGGGAGATACGGCGTTATTTGGATGATCACGGTTATCTGGAAGTGGAAACTCCCACTATGCATGCCATTGCCGGGGGGGCGGCTGCTCGGCCGTTTACCACCCACCACAATGCACTGGACATGACCTTATACATGCGGATTGCGATTGAGCTTCACCTGAAACGGCTCATTGTGGGCGGAATTGAAAAAGTGTATGAAATTGGGCGTGTTTATCGTAACGAAGGAATTTCAACCAGGCATAATCCGGAGTTTACAATGCTGGAGTTATACGAAGCCTACGCTGACTTCCAGGATATCATGAATCTGACAGAAAGCTTGATTTCCCATGTGACTCAGGAAGTTCACGGGACAACCCGTATCAGTTATCAAGGGCAGGAAGTAGATTTAAGCCCCGGTTGGGTGCGCAAATCGATGACTGACCTTATTAAGGAACACGTTGGTGTCGACTTTAACCGGGAGATAAGTGATGAAGAGGCTCATCGCCTCGCGCGCGAGCACGGAGTGGAAGTGACTGAATCGATGTCCTTTGGGCATATTGTCAACGAGTTTTTTGAACAAAAAGTGGAGGCTAAACTGATCCAGCCCACTTTTGTCTACGGGCATCCTGTAGCCATTTCGCCACTGGCCAGGAAAAATGCACAAGATCCCCGTTTTACGGATCGTTTTGAACTCTTTATCGTGGGGCGGGAGCATGCCAACGCCTTTACCGAACTGAATGACCCGATTGACCAGCGGGAACGATTTGAAGCGCAATTAGCCGAAAAAGCAGCCGGCAACGATGAGGCCCACCCGATGGATGAGGATTTCCTGGAGGCCCTGGAATACGGAATGCCGCCAACCGGAGGGCTGGGAATCGGGATTGACCGTCTGGTAATGCTTTTGACAGACAGCCCCTCCATTCGTGATGTACTTCTCTTTCCCCATATGCGGGAACACAACGAAAAATAAATAAGTTATCCACAATATATGCACAATCTCAGCTATACTGTGTACAACATGTGGACATGTGGTTCCTGCCCAAAGAGGGGGAACCGTATTTTTTTGTAAATAAATATCATAATTGTAATAAAAGGAGGAAAAAAGGATTAATTGTATAAATTGTAATATTGAATGGGAAATCCTTTCATGTGGAATCTTACTTCATTCTTTTACATATTTTTCAAGGAGGTGAAACCTGGTTGGATCTATAGAGACCGCGAGCGGGAGATCCGTAACAAAAGGGGTTTCTTTTTAGACCAATCCTCAACAGTGAACCCGGTCCCCTTCCGGCAAGGTGAGTGGGAGAGAAACACCTTGTTCAGACGGGCGGATGGGAAAAACGTACGGGGGCAAATGCTTTCCAGGTGAGGTTGCGGGTGGAAGGTTTTTATAGATATTTGATAACCAGGCTGGATAATGAGCGAAATCAAATGTACCAAATGCGAACAGAAGACAAATCGACCTTGGTTTCATAAAGGTAAAGTTTATTGCCCCTCATGCTATGATAAAGTGAGACTGGAAGATTATAAAAAATGGAAAGCAGAGTGATTAAAACAATTGTCGACTGAAAGCCCATGGTTTCAATCGTGGGATGAAAGACGAGGTTGCTCTATGCAATCCCTTTATGTGATTGCATAGAGCAATAATTTTCTGTATAATCGAACATGTGAGCGGTGCTCATCCCACTGGTATGGGTTTTGTTCCTCTGTACGTCATGATATGGGGTTCCAGTGGCGAACAAATCTCTCCCGCCGGGTAAAATCATGAGAGTGAGTGAAAAGGAACTAGAACGCTGGTAACAGGCGTTCCGCCCATGTAGGTACATACAACATGAGTTGTAGAACTGCATGGGATGGGGCTAATGAGACAGCCCTTAGCTTGGGAGTTGCACAAAGCAGAAATGGATTGAGTGCGCTAACTACCCAAGAATCCCACGCTTTTAAGTGTGTGGAGTCTCAACCGGGCCCTTACCTGAATAGGGGCCTTCTTTTTTTGCAGGCCGGATTAACCGAAAACGGCAAATATTGCTTGTCTAATTGGTAGAAACCTACTATAATGACCGTGAGGTTGTATTGTACACAATGTGATAAAGGATAAATACTAAGAAAATATCATCCGGACAGTTTGTCTGTTTGTCTGGTATCTTTGTTAAGATCCTGAAACGGCCATACTTCGGGATCACACACTACATATTACCTTTCCTTTATTTTCCGTATTTTCTACCGCCTTGAACCCATGGCCGGATCACTTTTCTGCAATAAATATATCATTCTCCGGCAACAGACTATTTTTTTGCGTCTGCACTCTTTCTTTCCATATTTCTTATTTCTCACATACTTGCAGCATTCTCAATGTTACTAGTAAAATTAGATTAGTATAAGATGTGAAAAGAGATGCGGAACTCTCACATGTTTGTTCTTTTTGCCAGATTCAATTTTCACAAATAGTTTAACATTATCAGGGTTCATGTAACCATATGTGCGCTAGTCAGGGGGGTAAAGGTATGAGTCCCAGGAAAGAGAACCAAAAACATATGGATCAGGTTAACCAACCTTCATTGCCGGAGCCTCGCTACAGCTTTCTCAGCAGAGAGCGCGGGGCAATCCGGGAAATGAAAGAGGCAAAACCATTAGACCGTCAACATCAGCAGGTTCTCTCGATGTTATCCGGTTTGCAGCAGAACTTTTCTTCTCTCCTGCAAGTGGTAACGAACCGCCTAAGCTATGATAAGACCAAAGAGGCTGCTTTTGATAAACTTTATAAAGAAATGGAGGAATTAAAGCAGGACCAGGAGCTTAATCAGCTTCGACCGTTATACATTGACTTAATACTTCATTTCGACCGCATGGAAAGTATTTACCGGCACGGCTCGGTTTCCCCCGAGTTGACGGAAATCCTGAAAACACTTAGCGGCGAATTGATTGAAATTCTGTACCGGCGCGGGGTTGAACCATTGTATACCCAGTCTGATTACTTTGACCCCAAGACGCAACAAGCGGTTAAAGTAGAACCTACTTCCAACCCTGCCGAAGATAATAAAATCGTTGGCATTGTCAGGCATGGATTTAAGTATAAAGAAGTGATATTAAGGCCGATTGAGGTTGTGGTTAAAAAATACCAGCCCTAGTTGAAGCGTAAAACGGTTAGTCGAAAGGAGCGCGTTCCAATGAGCCAGGATTTAATCATAGGAATCGATTTGGGGACAACCTTTTCGGCTATTGCCTATATCAACTCTTACGGAAAACCGGAGATTATCCCCAATCGAGAGGGTGATCGGACCACTCCTTCCATCATCTTTTTTGAACGTGACGGAACCCCGGTCGTGGGGAAGGAGGCCCGGAATTTAGCGATGACCGATCCGAGCCGGGTAATTTCTTTTTTGAAAAGAGAGATGGGCAATCCATCTTTTCGTTTTAATGTTGATGGCCGTGACTACTTTCCCGAAGATCTTTCAGCTATCATTCTGAAGAAATTGAAGCGGGATGCGGAGGAGTATCTGGGACAGGAGATCAAAAAAGTGGTGATCAGCGTGCCGGCTTACTTTAAGGATGCTCAGAGGGAATGCACCCGGCAGGCCGGAGAGATCGCCGGCCTGGAAGTTCTGCGGATCATCAATGAACCGACCGCCGCCGCTTTGGCCTATGGCCTGGATCGAGGCGACAGTGAACAGACTGTTCTGGTGTATGACTTTGGCGGGGGCACCTTTGATGTCACCCTGATGCGCCTCCAACAAAACCATTTTAAGATATTGGCCACAGACGGGGATGCCCGTCTGGGCGGGAAAGACATTGATGAAGCGATTGTGGGTTACCTGGCCCAGGAGTTTTTGGATACATACGGAGTGGATCTTCGGCAGGATCGCCGGTCCCGGCAGGACCTATGGGATAAAGCCGAGATTGCAAAGAGGGACCTCTCGTTCCGCAGTTATCTGGCAATTACCCTGTCCCATCAACAACAAGCATTGCGTGTAGATCTTGACCGGAAAATTTTTGGAGAGCTGATCGCCGATATCATCGAAAAAACAGAAGAGTACATGCATAAAGTTGTGGATGCTGCCGGACTTACATGGGCCGAAATCGATACAGTACTGTTGGCCGGGGGCTCAAGCCGGATCCCGGTGGTTCAGGAGATGATCAAACGCGTTACCGGGAAAGAAGCGGCACGCAATTTAAATCCTGATGAATGTGTAGCGATGGGAGCTGCATTACAGGCGCTGGTTACTGCTGTGGAAGAGAAGGATGACACGCTTATCACGGAGGAGATGTTGCAAACAGCCGGAGAAATTACTGTTACGGATATCGCAACCCACAGCCTGGGTGTAAAAGCTCTTGCCTCTGATAAAACCGATTTTGTCAACAGCTTGATCATTCCCCGCTATACCCCGCTTCCCGTAGAACGAACGCGCTGTTATACGACAAATCAGGATAATCAGCAAAAAGTGGAGATTGAAGTTTTGCAAGGGGAGGATGAAGATCCCAATTCTCCAAATGTAGATCTGATCGGCAGAGTAAGCTTGGATGATTTGCCCCCTCATCATGCCGGTGAGCTTGTCATTGAAGTAACTCTGAAATATGACCTCAACGGAGTGATTGAAGTTATTGCCAAAGAGCTGAACAGCGGGCAACTTACCCGTGAAATTGTCATGCAGAAGCCTGGTAGCTTATCAGAAGAAATTCTTGCAGAGCGAAAAAGGTTGCTGGAACTGATTCAACCTTAAAATATATTGAAGGAAAGAGGATCAAAGGAGTGAATTTGCATGGGAAAAGTCGTGGGGATCGACTTGGGAACGACTTACTCTGCGGTCGCTATTGTCAATAAATACGGTAAACCTGAAATGCTTACAAACCGTGAAGGGGAGAGGATAACTCCTTCGGTTGTTCTTTTTGACGGGGAAGACCCGATTGTCGGAAGTATTGCAAAACGTTCAGCTGTAGCAAGTCCTTTTAACGTCATCCAATTCGTAAAAAGGCAGATCGGCGATAAAAACTGGAAGTTCCGTACGGAAAATGCGGAAGCCTATACCCCTGAAGAAATTTCTGCCATGATTTTAAGGCGCTTAAAAGAAGACGCCGAAATGCTATTGGGTGAAAAAGTTGAAGATGCAGTGATTACCGTACCTGCCTACTTCGATGATGCCCAGCGGAAAGCGACCCAGGATGCAGGAAGGATTGCCGGAATCAATGTACTCAGAATCATCAACGAGCCAACAGCAGCCGCTCTGGCATACGGGTTAGACAAAATGGATCAGGAACAGACAATTCTTGTCTATGACCTGGGTGGGGGTACGTTTGACGTCACCATCATGCGGCTATCTCCGCAGGGACTCCGTGTTCTTTCTACAGGCGGGGCCAAAAACCTGGGTGGGTTTGACTGGGATAACGCAATCATGAACTATCTGAATGAAGAGTTTAAAAAACAAGGCGGCATTGATCTGCTGGATGATCCCATGCTGGAACAAGATCTGCGGGATAAAGCGGAGATCGCCAAAAAAACCCTGTCTTCCCGGGATCGTACCAATGTCTTTCTGTCCGCTCAGGGGATCAACCTGTCTATTCCGCTGACACGGATTAAATTTGAAGAACTGACCGGACATTTACTTAACCAAACGCAAAAAATCATGGAATTCGTTCTTGAAGATGCCGGTTTGGAATGGAAAGATATTGACCGGGTACTCCTGGTCGGGGGTTCAACCCGGATGAAAGCAGTGCCTGCTTTGATTGAACGTGTCACAGGAATCAAACCGTCACTTGATGTAAACCCCGATGAGGTAGTGGCGATGGGAGCCGCTATTCAAGGAACCATTCTCCACCTGAAAGAAGGAAAAGCCAGCCTCCATCTCAGCCAGTCATTTCCAATCGTTGAAGTACAGGATGTGAATTCCCATAGCATGGGTGTAGTCGCTCTTGATGAAAACGGTAAAGAAGTCAACTCAATCGTATTGAAAAAAGACACGGTTATCCCAAGCCGGGTGAGCGGCCATTACACCACCACCATTGATCGGCAAACCCAGCTTCATCTCCAGGTTACAGAAGGAGAGGATACCGATCTTGACTATGTCAAAATTGTGGGTGAAGGAATTATTGGTCTTCCGGAATATCCCAAGGGTGCGCCGCTGGAAGTTATTTTTGAATATGACAGCGATGGTATCATTCATGTTTCCGTCATCGATTCAACCGCGAACACCCTGCTGGGAGAATTAGATATTGAGCGCACCTCCAACCTGACGGAAGAAGAAGTGAAAGAAAAGCAAATTCGTGTTGGCAAACTTGCTATTAGCTAAAACTTGGATAAAGGAAAGTTGGAGTCATGCAAAACTACTATGAAATGTTTGGCATCTCTCCTTCTGCTTCAACAGAAGAGATCAAAAAACTGGTTCTGCATCAACTGCGCATATGGAACCAGCGGACCAACGCTCCACAAATTGAAAGGCGCCAAGAGGCGGAGCGAATGATACGTGTCTTAGAGGAAATGGAAACCATTTTGCTCGACGAACAAAAACGAACCGAATATGATCAAAGATTGCAGATGGAGAGAGTAGAGACTATTTCCATCGACGATACTGACGAAGAGGAAGAATCAGCAGGAATCCCTGTTTCCGACCGGGAAGTCGCTGAAAAAATCGGTGAAGGCTGGTTGCTCCTCAAGCAGGGAAAAGCAGCTGATGCCCTGCTCCTTGCACTCCGGTTGACAGACAGGGTCACCGACCATCCGGAGGCGTGGGCTCTGTTGGGCCGTGCGCGCTTTCAGTCTGGAGAAGCTGAAGAAGCAATCCAGCCGCTGGTGAAAGCATGTGACCTCCATCCGAAAAACGCTGCATACGCGTTCTCGCTCGGTGAGATTTTCGAAAGCTTGAACCGAAATGACCGGGCTGAAGAGCAATATAAACTGGCTCTCACACTCTCTCCCGAAAATACGCAATATAAATATCGGCTGGGAAGCTTTTACGTAAAAACAAACAGAGCGCGGGAAGGGCTACGTTTGCTTGAGCACTGTTTAAGTGAAGAGCCAAACAATCCCGACTACCAAAAAGAGCTGGCAAAGGGATATCTGGAAATTGCCTGCAGCAGTTGGACCGTTATTTCACCTGGCCATCCCTACTTACCAGCCGGACGTTATCCGACAGACAAAATCGATATGACCATGGCTGAAGTTTATGTCAGCCGTGCCAACGCCATCCCGTTTGATGACCAGGAATTGCGAGAAAAGCTGAATCTTGTCAGGGCGGACATTGAAAAGAAAAAAGGCCGCAAATTTACAGGTAGTTGGACCGCCGTCATCATTAGCATCCTTTCTCTTATTACAATCGAATGGATTAATCCAAGCTGGCTTAATTTTCTTTTCATGTTCTTGCCGGGTCTTTATATCATCTCTGCTCTTACACCCCAGTACCGTATCTATCAAAAGGGGATTCAAGGAGAAAGCAGCTATACCGATTTCGCTTATCTGTTCAGACGGCTTAAAGATCGGTTTGGCGATACGGCTTATCTGCTCATGATATTGTTTTATCTCGTATACAGCACGATTTCTCAATTGGTGTTAAGCATCGTTATCATATATAATTTTTACCGCAACTATCTTGTGGGGAACTCTAAAAAATGACCGGGAAGGGCAGCCTTCCCGGTTTTTATTTGTGCGCCCGGATGGGCATAGTTATAGGGTTCAAGTCCCGGTGCGACGTGAAGTCGCTTAAATAATTGCTTCACAAATGATGAAGCCTACTGTTCCACCAGTAGTATCCTAGGCAGTAAGGTAACAAGCTGTCAAAAGCCTGCTGACAATGTATCCCGTGGTTATAAGACCACCACTAGAACTGTAAAGGGAAAGTGGTTCTACCAGCATCAAGTGGATAAGGGCTAGGATGGATGGTATGGTTAACACATGTGAACGTTCGGCAAGCGTCGTCAGAACCAACAAGCCAAGATGCTGAAAGGCTTGAACCAAAACGGTATTGTGGTCAGGAATAGAAGATCGACGGATGCAGCTCATCGCATCCCGTTCACCAATCCGAGCGGGGGAAGAAACCGCTTGCCCTGTTCCGCCGTGTCGCGGCTCCATCAAAATCGGACTTACCCCAAAACCAGCTCCCGCTCCATCACCCAGACGACCCGTTCTCCCTCATGGTCTTCCGGCAGGTTGAATAGTTCCTTCATCTCCACCTTGCGGAAGCCGAGGCGTGTCCAGGCGGCTTGGGCGGGGTGGTTGCCGAGCAGGACTCCGAGGCGGACGGAGGTCCAGCCAAACTGGCGGCGCGCGAGATCCAGGAAGTGTTCGGTGACTTCGCGACCCAGGCCTTGGCCGTGCAGATCCCGCCGGAAGATGAGGAAACCGATCCAGGGGAAGCCGTCCCTGGGGTTGCGCTTCAGGTAGGTCAGGATGCCGGCGGGCGTTTCCGTCTCCTTTTCAAACAGACCAAGCATAGATTCGTCGGGGTTCTTGTTCGCTTCTTTCCAGTCTTTCTCCAGCTTGGACAGGGGATAGTCAGGGCTGCCTTCCGACACTTGCAGGAAGAAGCGGTTGCTGCGGATCACGTCGAGGAAGGCGGAGAGTTCACCCTCGCGGATGGGTCTGGCCAAGATGCGTTCAGTTTCAAACTGATCGATCATGGTGTCCTCCTTTTTTGGGTTCCTTCAAAATACACCTGAAAAATAATCATTAGATCATCATAAGTTAATTTATCAAATAATGGGTTATAGAAATTGAATTGACTTGCCAATTTTCCGATCTTTTGCCATCTTCAATACCATCTTGGCGACAGAGACATCTTGAATGGACAAACCAGTTGAATCAAATATGGTGATTTCTTCACTAGAATTTCGCCATGGCTTTTTTCCTAGAATGATATCGCCCATTTCAGCATAAATATCTTGTTCAGTAATGAGTCCTGTTTGTAGTGCGTGCTGGATCTCGCCACGTTCACGACATTGTGAGAGACTATCTACTACAATCGTTGCACCAGAAAAAATTTCGGGGTCAATTTCTTGTTTCCCGGGCATGTCCGTTCCAATACAAATAAGATGAGAGCCTTTGTCAATCCAACTCTTTTCAATCAAAGGTGATTTACTAGGTGTAGTAGTAATGATGATATCAGCACCTTGGACGCATTCTTTTGGGGTATCAGAAGGGATAAGTTTCGTCTTTACTTTTTCTTTCATTTCTACTATATAATCTTGGACTTTCTCTTTGTTACGCCCCCAGATTCGTATTTCTCCGATATCGAAAATACAAGATAGAGCCAAGATTTGCATCCTGGCTTGTGTACCGGTACCGAGCACTGCTACTTTTTTTGAGTTTGTGCGTGCCAGATATTTTGCAGAAACCGCTCCTGCAGCTCCAGTACGCAAATCTGTAATGAGACCACCATCCATAATAGCCAGTGGAATTCCGTTTCTTCCGTCTAGTAATACAATCGTTGCCAATCCAGAGGGTAATCCATATTTTTCTGGATTATTCCAATAACCAACGGCTAATTTTACTCCAATTATCTCACTTGATTGATCATATCCCGACTTGATATCCATTTCTCCATGATGATTTTCCACTTCAATAGAAACAACAGGAGCGAGCTTTACCTTATTCATTGAAAAGAGTGAATATGCCTCTTCAACGGCAGAGATGACAGACTCCATCGATAGCAATTGTTCTATTTCTGGTTTGGTTAAGATTAATGTATTGATAGTAAGCCCTCCCTATTTATTTTCTGACAACAAAGTAGCTAAACGTTTCGCGTCTACATTACCACCGGTTATAATATTAAGAACCTTCTTTCCTGACACATCTACTCGATTATGAAGCAGAGCAGCAATTCCCACAGCCGCTGAACCTTCGATCATAAAATGATGCTGGATAGCCATCCAACACATAGCTTCTGCAACTTCTTTTTCTTCAACCAGCACAAAGTCGTCCACATATTTCAAAGCCAATTTCAAATTTTCCTCTCCAATTGTCCCATGTAGCCCGTCTGCGAGGGAATCTTTATATTCCACATCAACCATTCGTTTCTCTTTAAATGAGTAATACCATGGAGGGGAAGCATGGCTTTGTACACCAATCACTTTGATTTTGGGATTGATTGTTTTTGCCGCAATGGCAATTCCACAGATAAGTCCCCCGCCACCACTTGGGACTAGAATAATGTCCATATCAGGATGGTCCAGCAAAGCTTCTAAACCAACTGTACCCTGACCGGCGATGATATAAGGATCCTCATAAGCATGGATATAGGTTCGGCCAGTTGTTTCGGCAAGCTGATTAGCATAATCCTCAGCTTCATCGTAATTGGAACCATGTATGACGAGTTCTGCTCCCAGTTGTCTGATCCCCTCTTTTTTTGTCTCTGGTGCCTTTTCTGGTACAACAATGAGAGCGGAGGTTCCCACCAGGTTCGCGGCTAACGCAACCCCCTGCGCATGATTTCCTGCTGATGCTGTAATGACACCATTCTGTTTCTCGTGTGTATGAAGGGAAAAGATTTTGTTCAGCGCGCCCCTCGGTTTAAAGGAGCCCGTTTTTTGTAAATTTTCCATTTTGAACCATACATTCGCATGGGTAAACTGGGAGAGGCAATTCGAATGGATTAAGGGAGTTTTTACAAGATGATCCTGGATTCTTGTGTTTGCGATCAAGATATCGTGCATAGTGATTTGCATAGAAATCGCTCCCTGCTCTTTAAGATTTTAAAATTTTCATTTGTGAGTCCCTTGAGCCCTTATTCCCGCCCAATAGATTCCCCAGACATTATGCAGTTTTGATTCCATATTAGTTCGACTGCCATATAGCATCTGTGTAAATAACCCATCCAGAAGGCAATAAAAGGAAGTTAACAAATGTTCGATGGGGATGTTCCTGATTTTTTGTTGTTGAATACCTTCTGAAAACAGAGAACGCAATAAATTGGAGAACATCTCTTCTGACTCGTAAAATTTCTTTTTTATCTCTTCTTTTAGTTCTTGGGGCGGAAAGATCATCGTATGTTTTAAGAAATGGATCTTTTTCTCATCATGTGTATAATACAAAGCAGCTTCGCAAAGGATTTGAAACAGTCTTTGTTCCACATTCATATTTTTCGTTTTTTCCGCTACCTTCTTTATATGATGGACATGTTCAAAAATGACCTCTTCAAAAATTTGAAGAAACAAATCTTCCTTGTTCTTGTAGTGGGAATAGATAGTAGGCGCCTTAATCCCGACTTCTTCTGCAATTTTCGAAATAGTGGTTTGTTTGTATCCATATTGAGAAAAAAGCTTTATCGCCGCTGTTTTTATATCATTGGCTGTACTCACTTTATCACCTCCGCATTTCCCTAACGAATATTCGTTAGGGAAATTATATAATAATTATGAAACGGAATCAACCCGATACGATGTCCAGCAGTATATGAAACATCTACATAACCAAGGGAATAAAGCAACCACTATGAACCCAAAGTTTATTGCTATTGTAGCCACCCGGTACATAGGACAACCTTAAGTCTGGTCTTTTTATTGTGTTATAGGAAGGGGATAGGAATTACGTGTCTATGCCGGGGCTTTTTTATTTATCTGAAAATTTGGGTTTTGGGGCAAGGGAATTAAATTTCAGTTTATATTGGAATGAAGACAGAGTTTATACTATGAACCGTACACGCTTAATGGCACAATACCAGCGTAGCCATCATGTAGGGCAAAGTAAAATTACATTTTCTTACAACACCTTTGTCTTCAAGGCTTTTTGCTATCTTGCAAAGCATCCCCAAAGATATCTTTTTAATTTTTCTTTACAATACAGGCAAAAAGACAAAAATTAACCTTATCCAACACACTGACAATACTTCTGTAACCCATGAAAACAAAAGGTTTAACATTCATTGGAAATTACTTTGCACCTTATAGCACTTACGCTGGTATTATCCCTTTTCAAAACAGAATATCTCCAGTATGCCTCAGGACATTAATTTTTGAACAGGACCGGTGTTTGAAACGTAATAATATTACTTCTGTTCTTCCAGTTCCTTCATAGCTTGTTCCCTTAATACCCGTTTCAGAACTTTCCCCATGCTGTTCTTCGGAAGAGCTTCCACAAAAACGACTTCGGCCACTTTATAATTCGCCAACTTTTGATGGCAATGATTTAAAATATCCTCTTCAGTCAGGCTGGCTCCGGGTGTCTTAACAACGTAGGCTCTTGCCAATTCTCCCCAAATTTCATCAGGTACGCCAATAAGCGCCACTTCTTGAACTTCATCCAACTCCAGGATGACCGGTTCGACTTGAGCGGGATAAATATTTGTCCCCCCACAGATAATCATATCCTTATATCGATCCACGACATATAAAAATCCATCCTCGTCTAGTTTTCCTGCATCCCCTGTAAACAGCCAACCATTCCTTTTCACCTGCTCCGTCGCTTCTGGATTGTTCCAATAACCCTGGAAAATTTGAGGCCCTCCCAAAACAATTTCCCCCACTTCACCCGCGGGAAGATCCTGGTGTGTTTCAGGGTCTACAATCCTGACTTTTGCCTGTAGAATTGGTTTCCCGACAGATCCACATTTATCAAAACCCATCTTAGGGGACCAAACAGTAAAACAACTTGCAACTTCCGTGCAGCCATAACCTTGTATCACATCATATCCTAACTGATAAAACTGCTCAATGAGTTTATTAGGAACTTTGGCTGCACCGGAAGCAAGGGTTCTCAGGGAATGAAACTCTTTTTCACTCTGAATGATTTCTGCTAGCAGGTAGATGAGTGTGGTTGGAGGAGCAAACATCGTAGTGATTCTTTCGGCTTCTATCATCTCCCAAATGTTAGAGGTATTAAAATCGGACATAATCACCATGGTCATTCCTTGTAAGATCGCACTTAACATCACCATCATTCCGCTGACGTGAAACAGAGGGGACACGGCAAGATAGCGATCGCCATAACGCCAATCCAATGCATTTGTCGTAGCCCCGATGCTGAAAAACCAGTTTCCATGAGATAATATGACTCCTTTGGGGAGACCAGTGGTTCCCGAAGTATAGATAATAGCAGCCGGATCATTCTCCACGATTGAAACATCTGGCTCTGTTGTAGGACGGTTGAGCAAGAGTGCTTCAAAAGAGGGATGAGCGTCCATATTAGAACCTGCCCGAATCGTATTAAAAATTAGACCCGATTCTCTGGCTGCGGAGAGTTTGGAATCCAAATCGTCATCATAAAAGAGAAGCTTTGGTTGACTGTTTTTAAGTATATATTCCAATTCGAGGGGATTTAACCGCCAGTTCAACGGAACGGTAATCGCTCCCGCTTTGATTATCGCCAGGACAATAATAGGGAAAAGATGACTGTTTCTGCATAAAACCGCTACCCGATCTCCTTTTTGAACTTTGGACTCCATTAAAAAATGGGTTAATTGGTTTACACGGTGATTAAACTCCTGATAGCTGTATCGTTTGCTTCCACACACCAGTGCTTCCAGGTTGGGAGAAAATTCAACTCGATACCTCATCATATCAACAATCGTATTCATAACATCCTCCTCATTCTGCTTTAAAAATAAAAGTTGATATTTTAATTTAATCTTATATTCAATAAAGTTATTCAATAATCCTCTTGATTTTATATAGTAAGAGGTCCGGTCACATCAAAAATAGAATACCCCCAAGAATAGTAAAGATATTATCCCTGATAAATGGAGAGAACATGTCATTGAAAATGATTCAAAAGGGAATGAGAAAATCAATCGGATGAACGATGAAATTTGCGTTCAGCATGTGATCATGCCATCTTAGCAGATAATTTGGAAGAGGTTTACGAACCTCATACGAGGCTAGCGCCTATTGGATGAGTCTGCAAAACAAGATAAAGTCTTGCACCAAAGGTGGGCGAGAGTAAATGAGGCAGATAGATGGAGTGAAAGACTACACTCTTACCCGGGGAGGTCTGACCGAAATGCCATGCCCACTTGGTAACCCTTTCCGTGAGGAAAGGCTGAGCGGTCAGAAGTCAGCAGACGCTATATTTCCTGAGTAGAGGACGCTCGAAAAGGGAGGGGTCGAACACTTAGGAAGAACGATTCACTAGGCGTTCATTCTTTACGATGAGGCAGACAACCCAAAAGGGGCCTACTTGAAGGAGGAAGTGGTGAACCCCACGGGGGACTGCAGGAGGGTGGAGTAAAAGGATGGTACAAGTAGACTGAAACGTTCACGAGGAAGGTATATCTATGTTAATGAAAAGCACTCCACCAAGTGGAGAAAAATAAAGGAAGCCATGGAGTGGATGATATGCCAGTAGAATCCCTGCGAGTGCACATCCAAACTCACTGGACTTCTATTCGTGTTTCCATCGAAGATGGAACCTATATACCGTCGCCAGTCCGACGAATCGAAATCCCGAAACCGAACGGTACGTACGGTGGTGGGAGAGGACGGGGGTTAGTCACCCCCTCCTGCTCAATTATATCTTAATTTATGGAAATTTGACTATTGCCTATATAGTGTCAGCTTGCTAAAATTGCCTTAGCAAGAAATCAATACTAGAATTTAATCTTTATATTAGGAAATCAACTGTAAAGTTTTGCCGAGCTGACCATCCTTTACAGAAGAACATGTATTTTCCTGCCGTGACATGATTGGAAATGGAGCTGTGGTACTGGATCGATGAGCAGTTCCAAGCGGACATCCTATTTATCCGACATAAAAGATGTTGCACTGTCAGCGGATATCAGGGATCGGGTCAGCCATTTGTTTCCCCAGGTCACACATATTCATCTTCAACTGGCGCAGGAGACCCCGATCCTCTACAGGTCGGGGAGGAATGCGCCTTTTTCTCCCTCCTTCTTCTTATGAGTAATTAAGCGTAGGCGGTGAGTAGTTGACGGATGTATCATTCAACTTTCTTAGATAAAATAGAAGTTAACCATTTTCTTAGTTTACAGGTAAAATGGAAAGGTGGTTGGATTTAGGTAATGCTACTATCGTTATATAGCAGGCAGATCAATCGAAGCTTCAGAATACGGATGAAACGGGGAGTAGTATGTTAAGGAAAAGGCTGTCTCTCATAATCAGTGGCTGTTTACTGCTTTTTCTCTGTTTTCATTTTTATATGACTGCTGTCTATTTATCTCCGCAAAACTATTACAAGCAAAAAATAGAGTCGCTCATTACTGCATACATAAATCCCTTATTTAAACAAAACTGGCGTTTGTTTGCTCCAAATCCTGTGAATCAACATAAGGATTTGCAGGCAAGGGTGAGGTATACGGATCGTACGGGGAAAGTGCGGGAGTCGGAGTGGTACGATATATCGAAGAGTCTGGTTCGGGGGGTTCAAACCAATCGGTTTTCTTCCCAATTTCGCCTTTTGGAATATCGGGATTCTTTAATTAGTTCTTTTCTGAGCAAGAATGAAAAGAATCGTGAGCGGGCAGAAGAATTGCTCGGTGGTTTTGCCTCTTATGTGGTGCAGAAAGATTGGAAAGTGGACGGCAAGGTAAGCGAGGTACGGGTCCGGGTAGTGACAAATACGTTCCCGAGGTTTAAAGAGCGGCAACAGCCGGATTCAAAAGGGAAGTTGCACTACTACTACACTGACTGGCTACCTTATGAACCGTTATTGCCCGGAGGAAAGGGGGGAACACCATGATTGATAAGGGGCTTCGCTTTCTCACACGGGAACATGGGCTGATCGGATTAAGTGTAGTCCGGATATTTTTTGGAATCGCTATCTTATATGAGCTGTTGGTAAATTGGTCAACCCGCCATCTGCTCTGGGGGCCGAACGGTCTGTATTCCTATGGGGATTATAAAGAGTATGTTTCCTCACAGGGTATTGTGACATTATTTGACCTCAGCAATGCTCCGTGGATGGTAGATGCTGTATTTATCGGCGGTATTATTGTAGCTCTGGCGTATATACTGGGGTACCGGACCCGGTTAGCCGGGGTGCTGTTGCTGATTTTATTCTGGTCGCTCTACTTCCGTAATGTGTATATCACTCATGGCGGAGATAATATCATGCGCTTACAATTAACCTATTTGGTGTTTGCCAATATGGGTGCTTATTTTTCTTTGGACGCAAGGGGGAAGAGAAAAAAAGGAAACAAAGAGTCCTGGCTTGCAAGCAAACCCATATTGCAGGATTGTGCGGCGATCTTTCATAACTTTGCCTGGATGGCGGCTATGGTTCAATTGGCATTTATGTACTTTGCTTCAGGGACCTATAAAGTGATGGGGTCGATGTGGCAAAATGGAAGTGCCTTATATTATGCCACCCGGGTCCAGGAATTTTATACTCCGGGACTGAGTGATTTGCTGTGGCAAAGTGAAACTTTCCTGGTGTTGATGGCTCATATGACTGTTATTTACCAAGTGGCGTTCCCCTTTTTGCTGTTAAACCGATACACCAAATATATAGCGTTGTTAACAGCATTTACCTTTCATACCGGTATCGCCGTTGTGATGGGGCTTTATGATTTTTCATGGATTATGATCGGGTGCGAGTTCCTGTTGTTGACGGATAAGGATTATCGGGCGCTAGATCAGGGATGGAGCAGGTTTACTTTATGGGCCGGCTCAAAATTTAAAAAGAAGCAGAAATATGCGCTTAAAGGGGACCATGCTTAGGTGTTGCTGATAGAGTCTACTGTTAACACAAGCAAAAGAAAAGGGCCTGTTCCGGCGGAAATCAAAGCTGAAATAAAAAAATAGACCAGAAAAAATAAAGCTCTTCCTCTGTGGCTATATCCACAAAGGAGGAGCTTTTGTCTACATGTCAAGTTTAAACACAAAACCCCGTTTCTCAAATCCCATATGGTTTTCCCAAAAATGATGCGCCTGATGCCGGGCCAAGCCTGAAAAAAGAATAATCTTTTTGCAGTTTTGTTTTACAGCAAATTCTTTTAAGTAGTTCATCATTACTTTTCCATAGCCCTTTGACCGCTCAACGGATGATGTTACAAGTTCAGAAATCCATAAATGTCGGCCGTTTGACAAATCAGTCCGGATGGAAACGGTGGCAACCGAAACAATTTTTCCATTTATTTTCAGAGAGAAGAGACGGTGTGCCTCGTTTATCATTTCTTGTATGTAATCAAGGTACTCATTTTGGCTTAAGTCCGGGCAAAAATCTATCATCACAGGATATGATGCCAGAAGTTCATTTTTGGTTCTCAACTCCAAAAATTCCATAACTTTTATCCCCTTTTATGCTAACATGAGCCCTGTTGGAATGCTCATAAACCTTTCCTTACGGCTGTTTGCGCTGTTCTTTTCATAGTATTTCATTCCACAAAACCTACACAGCCCCGGACTGGCCGTAATCACTTTGCTCTCCGGACATCGCCTGTTCTTTACCCTTTTCCGGATTTACGATCAGTAGCAGAAGAATCCCCACAATAAAAAAGATCGCGACGGAAAGGATTCCTGCCCGGCTGGAGTTCATCAGTTGTCCGGCGAATCCGAAAACTGCGGGCCCAAAAACGGAAGCGAATTTGCCGGACAGTCCGAAAAATCCGAAAAACTCTGCGTTGCGATGAACCGGAACCATCCGGCTGAAGATGGAACGGCTGATGGCCTGACTTCCTCCCTGAACCAGTCCGACCATAATGGCCAACAGATAAAAATGGAAGGAGGAGGTCATGAAGAAACCGAGGGAAACAATCACCAGGTAGAAGACTAAGGTGATCAGCAGGGTATTTTTTGAACCCACCTTTTCCGCTACCTTCCCAAACAACAGGGTACAGGGAAATCCGACAAATTGGGTAATAAGGAGAGCGGCGATCAGGTCGGTTTGTTCGATTCCGATTTCCCGCCCGTATATAGTAGCCATTTTGATGATCGTATTAATTCCGTCGCTAAAGAACCAGTACGCGATGAGGAATTTTAGTAATTCGGGATACTTTCTAATTTCTTTTATCGTTTTGGCTACACTTCTAAATCCGTTAAGGATTTGGGACATCGGTGTTTGTTTGATCCCATTGTCCCGTTTTTTCTCGTGGACGTTTCGGAATAGGGGCAAGGAGAAGAAAAACCACCAGAGCCCGACAGAGAGAAACGATATTTGAGTTGCTGCCAGTTTGCTGAGGGAAAAGCTGTCGTGGTAGGTGATCATGGCCAGGTTAATGGCCAGGAGAATCCCGCCTCCAATATAACCAAAAGCATAACCCCGGGAAGACACCATATCCCGCTTTTCCTCCGGAGCGATATCTGTCAAAAAAGCATCATAAAAAACATTGCCCCCGGAAAAGGCTAAGGTTCCCAGAATGACAAGGACAGAAGCCCAAAGCCATTCTCCTTCACCAATAGTGAACATGAGAAGGGAAGAAAGGACTCCCATATAGGTAAAAAAGCGAAGAAATTGTTTTTTTGAACTTGAAGCATCGGCGATAGCGCCGAGAATAGGGGACAGGATCACAACGAAGATGAGAGCAATCGACTGAGTATATCCCCAGTAAGCGGTGGAGGTGGCCGGATTCAATCCCTTTGAGGCGACATCAAAGTAGAAAATAGGCATGACTGCAGCCAAAATAGTTGTTGCAAAGGCGGAGTTGGCCCAATCATACATGACCCAACTCCGGACAGCTTTGTTGTTCATGGGAACACCTGCCTGTGTTATTTATCTGAAAATACTGTTGTTAACAGTTTATCATAGCAACTTGAAGCTTCCTATCTATTTTGTTAAAGCTTTCATTAACAGGCGGGGTGAAAGTCACCTGTAAAAATAATGAAGAAAAACCCAATGTCTACACGCTTTAACGGGATCATGATAGAATAAAACATAGTTATATAACGATGTGTTAAAAAAGGGCAACATATTCTACGATCCGGAGAATAGAAAAATATATTTTATCAACAGATTTGATTAGGCTGATTGGTAAACTTTCATAACTCGTCGGTACAATCGGGAATAAAAGTGTGAATCATGCCGGGGAAGCAGAATTCTTGGGAGCGATCTTTTAGCGACTGGCCGGGAGCGAGACAGAAGTCTGCCTTCCCCCGTTTGACACACTTTCACAGAAAAGAAAGGATTAAAGGAGAATTGCAGCATGGAAATGAAAGTACAGGGAGAATGGATACGAAATACATACCGTGTGCTGAAATCCTTTCCATTTGTTATCGGAATTTTATATTTTACAGAAGTGAGTTCGCGCACAAGGGGACTGCAGACCCGGTTTATTCATGCGCTTGATGTGAGAGCAGTCAGTGACAAAATTCAAAAGGAACAGATCCTGTCCCGGGATGATGCGGTATTTTTTCCTGTACGCGAAGTTTTTATAGAGAATGATATACTGTACCAGGTATTCCATCGCCTTGAAGGGAAACTGCTGGCCCATTATCTGCATCAGAATACCCCTCTGTCTATTTCGGAAATGTGCTGGATTGTTCGAGGTATTACCAGCCATTTGTTGCGTCTTTATGAGGAACATCAATTTACCTTGGTTCATCCGCAGAATATTGTCCTGGCCCCGGGGAAAGCAATCCGTTTTCTTTACGGAGGCCCGCTCGGTGCACTGCCTAAAGGAGTGGGGAAGGGGATGGGCGACTTTTTAGATGATCGTGAAACAGATTACCTCTATGACTCTTACACACTGGGCGTGATGATCTACCATATGTTGACAGGGAGAAACCCAATGGCCAGCGGGCTGTTCATCCCGCCCGTTTCCACCTATTGTCCCAATTGTCCTCCTGAACTTGATGAATTGGTTACCCGGGCGATCTCGTTCGATATCAAGAAACGCCCTAAAATAAAGGAAATCGCCCGATTTTTAGACCGGCTGGCGGAGCGGGTCTGTTGACCGCTTCCCGTGAACTGCGAGGTATGAAGTCTCGGAGAAGCTCCTTGGAACCAGTTGTAGGCGGTTGCATCAATTAGCGGTAAGTATAAAAGTTTGAAGTTTCCCTGGAAAAAAGGTTTTGCGGTGAATAGTGCGAAAACAAAGTAAAAGGGGAAATGAACCGCACAGGGGAGTGGATGGGTATGAAACCGGTACAAGTGGCTGAAGAGTTAGAAAAACATGTTCGACCGGATACTTTTCCGCTGGCCATTCGTGTCATGAACAGTGAGGAACCCTTGCCGGAACGAGCGAAACGCCCCTTTCGCGATTTTGGTGTACAATTAAGTATTTGCCAGGCGATTACGAAGGAGGAACTCTTGCCTGCGGGATGTATACAGAGACGATGGAAGCAGGGAAGGAAGCGGAAGCCGCCGTTCCAGAGTTTACGGATGAGGAGAAGGGAACCGTGTTGATCAGTCCGTTGAAAAGAGCGGCGTTTCAACCGGACTTGGTGTTAGTGTATGGGAATTCCGCACAAGTGATACGCATGGTAGCCGCCGCCTTATATAAAAATGGAGGGGCTCTTACCTCCCATTTCAGTGCGAGGGCGGACTGTGCCGACATTGTGATTCGCACCAAGCAGAGCGGGGAGCCGCAGGTAATCCTTTCCTGTTACGAAGACCGGGTTTTCGGGCAAACCCATGATCATGAGATGCCCTTTTCTTTTCCGTATAAACGGGCACAAGAAATGGTAGACGGCCTTAACGGAACGCACAAAGGGGGAGTCCGCTACCCAATCCCCACCTTTTTGCAGTATCAAGCCGAGTACCCGTCTTCGTATGAAAAGTTGAATCGCATGTGGAAGGAGATGTCGGATACAGATCAATAAGCAGGCCTATCGTCATTAAAATGCCCGCAATTCTTAAAAGTGAGGCAGACTGTATAGAAAGCTAAACTTGACTTTGGTTTTTCTATTGTATACTATAGTCCCAGTGCAGCAGAATATGGGGCTATAGCTCAGCTGGGAGAGCGCCTGCCTTGCAAGCAGGAGGTCAGCGGTTCGACCCCGCTTAGCTCCACCAAAAATCCAACCTACATCCGAAGCGGTGTAGGTTTTTATTTGTGCGCCCGGCATGGGCGTAGTCTATAGGGTGAAAGTCCCGAATGGTGAAGGTAGCAGTAGCCATTAGCTTAAGGCAAGGGTGTCCGCCGCGAGGCGGAATATGAAGGAAGCCGGCGGCAAATCTCCGGTCTGAGGAACACGAACCTCATACGAGGCTAGCGCTCATTGGATGAGTTTGCAAAACAAGATAAAGTCCTTGCTACCGAAGGTGGGCGAGAGAAAATGAGGCAGATAGATGGAGTGAAAGACTACGCTCTTACCCGGGGAGGTCTGACCGAAATGCCATGCCCACATGGTAACCCTTTTCGTGAGGAAAGGCTGAGCGGTCAGAAGTCAGCAGACGCCATAGTACTCAAGTAGGGGACGCCTGAAAGAGGAAGGGCTGAACACTGAGGAAGAACGATTCACTAGGCGTTCATTCTTTACGATGAGACAGACAACCTGAAATAGGCTTACTTGGAGGAGGAAGTGGTGAATCCCACGGGGGACTCCAAGAGGGTGGAGTAAAGAATGGCACAAATAGACCGAAACGTTCACGAGGAAGGTTATGTCGATGTTAATGAAACAACTGTTGTCACGGGAAACAAGTGGAAAAGAACAAAGGAAGCCATGGTGTGGATGGAATGCCGGTAGAATCCCTACGAGCGCACATCCAGCACTACTGGACCTCGATTCGGGCTTCCATCGAAGATGGAACCTATGAACCGATGCCTGTCCGTCGAGTCGAAATCCCGAAACCGAACGGAAGCGTTCGGCTATTAGGTGTTCCTACCGTGACCGACCGTTTCATACAACAAGCCATCGCCCAAGTTCTTACCCCGATCTTTGACCCAAACTTTTCTAACCATAGCTACGGATTTCGCCCAAAGAAACGAGGACATGACGCAGTTAGAAAAGCAAAGGAATACATCGAGAGTGGCTATCGATGGGTTGTCGACCTAGACCTTGAGAACTTCTTTGGTGCGCCGGGCTAAGCCGGGCACTTTCAGCAGGTGAAATTCCTGCACGGGAAAAGGGAACGAGCCGCCCTACCCGTAATCGAGTCTTGGGTCTGTGAAGGTAACGACACAGACTAAGCGTAGACAGAGCGACGTTCAGGCCGTAACGCAAGTGAAGCGATTGAGCCTCGTGATTCAAATCCGAGGGCCGACAAGGTCGAAAACTTGGAAGGCTACAGTAGATTTCCGTTAAGGGCGAGGAAATCGGAGACCTCGGCGGGGTCTGAGAGCACGGCATGACGGAAAAGGAAGTGTCACGGAACCCGGGAGATCCACTATGGTCTTCGGAAACGGAGTACGCCGACTGAAAGGACCATCCATAGGGGAGCGGATGCCATAGTGGAAGTCGGACCTGCTGATAGTACTCGGAGCGTGGGAAAGCCATGTACAGGGGGAAGCGGCAGGACAGGATGAATGCCTGGCAGGGAAACATACCCTACACACAGAGGTAGAAAAGTATGTCAACAAAACTGAACAGGATAGCTAAGAAAGCTCAACAAGATAGGAAAATACGTTTTACATCTCTTACCCACCTGATCACACCTGCGTTTCTGCAAGAAACGTGGCGCATGCTGAACAGGAAAGCCGCAAGCGGTATAGACGGTGAAACAGCCAAGAAATTCGAAGAGCAGATCGTTGAAAGAACTCAGGACATCTGGAAAAGATTGAAACGGAACCAGTACAAAGCTCCACCTGTCCGACGAGTAGACATTCCAAAGGGAGATGGGAAAACTCGACCACTCGGAATACCTACGGTAGAGGACAGGCTGGTACAACGAGCAGTAGCGAGAATCCTGGAAGCTATATTTGAACAAGACTTCCTGTCCTTTTCCTATGGCTTTCGTCCAGGACGTAACCCGCATCAAGCACTCAAAGAGCTGCGTACTTGTATTGTGACCCGAAAAGTGCGACATGTATCTGAGGCTGATATTCGAGGATATTTCAACCACATCAATCATGACTGGATGATGAAGATGGTAAAACACCGGGTCGCTGACCCGGTAATCCTTCGTCTCATTGGCAAATGGTTAAGAGCAGGTGTCATGGAGAATGGAGTGGTAAGGAGAAACGATGAAGGCAGCCCGCAGGGCGGACCTATTAGCCCCATCTTGGCAAACATTTATCTCCATTTTGTACTTGACCTCTGGTTTGAGAAACGGTGCAAGAAATGGTTCCAAGGAGAGGCATATTTGATTCGTTTTGCCGATGACTTTGTAGTCTGCTTCGAATACAAGAGGGATGCGGAAGGATTTCAACTTTTGCTCGAAGAGCGAATGAAGAAATTCGGACTGGAACTGGCCAGAGAAAAGACGCGACTGATTCTCTTTGGACGGTTTGCGAAAGAACGTAAAGCCCAATTTGGTGAACGTCCAGAGACTTTCGATTTTCTTGGGTTTAAACATGTATGTGGAGTAGATAGAAAAGGAAAGTTCGCACTAGTGAGGATACCAACGACGAAAAGCTGTCGGAAATTCCTGGACCGCGTACACCAATGGCTAAAGAAACACAGCCGTTGGAAACGTCGAGATCAACAAAAACACCTGACCACGATGCTGAAAGGTTTCTACCAATACTTTTCTCTTTACCATTGTCTACCTAAACTGAATTACATCTTCAGAGAAGTGCAGAGACAATGGATCCGATCTCTACGGCGACGAAGTCAAAGACACCGTTTGTATTGGAGTTACCTCACCAGCAGGGAATGGTTTAAACTACCCTATCCAAAGCTACTCCATACAAATATCTGATGAGCGAAATTAGTGAATCATCTTGGGGAGCCCGATGCGGGAAATCCGCACGTCGGGTTCTGCTAGGGGCTGGCAGTACAAGGGGGAACCCAAGGCTGCCTTCTACCAACCATCGGGTAAACCATGATAAACTCATGGGACTACTCGCAAAGAAGATTCCAGATAAACGGATTTTAAAACTCATTCGCAAATACCTGGAATCTGGAATCATGGTGAATGGCATAAAAGTTGCCAGTGAAGAGGGTGTCCCGCAAGGAGGGCCCCTGAGTCCGTTACTGTCCAACATCATATTAGATACGTTAGACAAGGAACTCGAAAAGCGACTGCAATATCTATGTCAGAACACGGAAAGCTGGCGAGAGAGTCAAACAATCGATCACCCAATTATTGAGCAAAAGCTTAAACTCAAGGTCAACCAAGAGAAAAGCGCAGTAGATCGTCCTTGGAGACGAAAGTTCTTAGGATTTAGTTTCACTTACCATCTTCAACCGAAAATTCGTATAGCAAAGGAAGCATAAAGCGGGCAAAACAAAGGGTTCGGAAGATCACCTCTCGTTCCAAACCTTTGACCATACAGCAAAGAATCGAGCAGCTCAACGTATTTCTGGTAGGATGGTGCAATTACTTCTCTCTTGCGGACACCCCATCCCCATTCCAACAACTGGATGAATGGCTTCGCAGAAGGCTCAGAATGTGCCTTTGGAAGCAATGGAAGAAGCCAAAAACAAAAGTAAAAAGGCTTATTTCTTTAGGAGTTCCCAAAGAAAAAGCCTATGAATGGGGTAACACACGTAAGAAATATTGGCGAATCGCTTGTAGCCCTATACTGCATCGAACACTAAACTCTGCCTACTGGCAGAGTCAAGGTTTAAAGAGCATAAAGGCAAGATATGACCTAATTCGTCAGACTTAAGTGAACCGCCGTATACCGAACGACGTACGGTGGTGTGAGAGGACGGGGGTTAGTCACCTCCTCCTACTCAATTTATTCAATTCTTTTTCTGTTTATTTATAACTTTATATGTTTATTGTCAGAAGGATAAGGGTATAAGTGTTACAATGCCCCGCATAGTTATAAATTTCTATTATTATTTATAAGGTAAGGAGGTTTTGCAGATTAGAAAACTACGCTTTATTTGGGTGTATGCCTGTTTAATCATGATTCTTTTATTGATTGCGTGTACCCCGCAGAAATCCGGAGATCAGCTGACTTTGCAAGAAGGAACATTTACATTTGCCATGAGTGGGTTGTATAAGCCATTTAATTATAGAGATTTTAAAAATGGCGGGGAGATCTCAGGTTTTGATGTGGAGATTGGCAAGGCGTTAGCCAAAGAAATGGGTCTGAAGCCGGTACCGGTTACAACACCCTGGGAAACGATTATCGCCGGTTTGCAAGCAAGAAAATTTGACGCCATTATCGGGAGTATGGGCATCACGGAAAAAAGGGACCAGGCTGTTGATTTTACTCAGCCTTATTACCGCTCCGGCGCCCAGATTTTTGTAAAGGAGGGTAATACCTCAATCCGCTCCGATAAAGATCTGAAAGGGAAAAAGATTGGTGTGGTCAAGGCTTCTACCTTTCTTGATGTAGCCAAGGAATACTCACCTGATATTGTGGAGTACACCAGTGATATTACCGCTCTTCAGGACTTGCCGACAGGCAGGATTGATGCTGTGATTACTGATCAGGCAGTAGGATTGTATGCGATGAAAAGTATGGGATTCCCGATCAAAGATGTCGGGCAGCCCCTGACGATGGACGAAATGGGAATTGCTGTCCACTCGGGGGATAAAAAATTACAACAAAGGCTGAACCAGGCCTTAGAACAAATTATTGAAGACGGAACTTATGAGAAAATCAGCCGTAAATGGTTTAATCGCAATATTTTGACAGACGGACAGGGGAATCAGTTTGAATAAGATTTATCAAGATTATAGGGGGGATTATCAGCGAAATGGACTTTTTTGATATTTTTCAGACAACAGTAACAGGCTTTTCGGAAGCAGCGTGGAAAACGATTCAACTCACTTTCTGGTCTTTGCTTTTAGGGACTTTATTCGGCCTAATTATCGCTTTTTTAAAACTCTCCAAAAACCCGGTTTTCAGCTGGGTTGCAAACATTTATATTACCGTCATCCGGGGGACTCCTTTGATTGTGCAGGTTGTGACCATCTATTTTGGATTGGCTGAAATAGTGGCTCTCGACACATTTACCGCAGGCGTAATTGCCCTTGCCATTCATGCGGCTGCGTATATTGCGGAGATTTTCCGGGGAACGATTCAGTCGATCGATAAGGGTCAGACCGAAGCGGCTCTCTCGCTGGGAATGACCGAGCGCCTGGCCATGAGGCGAATTATACTGCCGCAAGCGTTTCGGCGTTCGATTCCTCCATTGGGTAACCAGTTTATTATCGGTTTGAAAGATTCTTCACTTGTCGCTTACATCGGTGGAACGGAATTATGGTCTGCAGCTTTAAGTGCGGCTGCCGATAATTTTAAGCCATTTGAGACCTATGTGATCAATGGCCTTTATTATTTGGTCCTCGTGTTGATCTTTTCTTTCCTGGTTCAATGGTTGGAAAAACGGCTTGATGTAGAACAAAGGGGTGTCAAGTTTGATTCGAGTAAATAAGTTAAATAAATCGTATGGCGACCTTCATGTGTTGAAGGATATCGACCTGCATGTGCAAGAAGGAGATGTTGTTGTCCTGATCGGGGCAAGCGGATCAGGAAAAAGTACCTTGCTGCGATGCCTCAATTTCCTGGAGATTGAGGATAGCGGGGAGATCTACCTGGAAGGGAACTTGATTAACCCCAGACAAAGTGATTTGACCCGGGTCCGGCAAAATGTGGGAATGGTATTTCAACACTTTCATCTCTTTCCGCACATGACTGTACTGGAAAACATCATCGAAGCTCCGGTACATGTGAAGAAAACAGCAAAGAATGAAGCGAAAAAGCTTGCCATGGAATTGCTTGAGAAGGTGGGGCTGGCAGATAAAGCAGATCAGTACCCCTATTCGCTGTCCGGCGGACAGAAACAGCGGGTCGCAATTGCCAGAGCCCTCGCAATGCAGCCAAAAGTGATGCTTTTCGATGAACCGACTTCTGCCCTGGACCCCGAGTTGGTGGGTGAAGTTCTCGCGGTGATGAAAGAATTGGCCATGGAAGGGATGACGATGGTCGTCGTTACCCATGAGATGGGCTTTGCACAGGAAGTGGCTGATGTGGTTGTCTTTATGGATGAGGGGAAAATTATTGAAACAGGGACTCCTGAGCAGATCTTTGAGTCTCCCCGGGAAGAGAGAACCAGACAATTTCTGAGCCAGGTTTTATAATTTTTTTCCGGTTCGATCATCCTTTAGCTGACCCTCGGCCACCAAAAGATTAAAATATCCTTAACCGGTTCCTTTTTAAAAGGAAGATGAACCAAAAACATTCATAATTAGGGCTATCCTGGTTATGAATGTTTTTTTATATAAATAAAATCAAAATAGCTATCAAAATTAAATTTGTATACAAATTTGTCACACAAATCGGTAGTTTTTGTATGTTAGGTTAGATATATAAGGAAAAGTGTGGTTAAAGGAGTGGGTTTTTTGGAGGCACATATTCAAACCGAAAAAGGTTTGAGTGAAAAGCCGTCATTAATTGGGATGATCGTAAGCCCTGAGAAGCAGTATCGGCGTATTAAAGAAAACCCAACCATCTGGCTGCCGATGATCATTTTAATGGTTTTGGCAACAGCTTTGATCGGCTTACAGATGTATTTGTTGGTCAATGATCCCCAGTACCTTCAGCAAACGCTCAGGGGTGCGGGGAATGTTTCACTGGATATTGAAACGATGAAAATATGGACCATCGGTATCGGAACCGCTGTTGGATTCCTCACCGTTCCCTTCTCGTCGCTGCTCGCTGCATTTTTCACCTGGATTTTTGTGATGTTGATGCAAGGGGAGGCTAAATTCCGGCAGTTGTTCTCTTTTCAACTCCATCTCTATGTGATCAGTCTGTTATCTTTGATTGTCTCAGTTATTCTGTTTTCGGCATTTGATTTGGACCCTAATGTTCCAGCGACCAGTCTGGCCAGTATCATTCCTGCTGAAGGGGCTGTAAAAGGGCTGTTGAGTGCGATTGAAGTATTTGCAATTTGGGGTACGGTTTTGACAGCCAGCGGCCTGCAAGTGATTGCCAGTCTCTCGCGCGGGAAAGCCTGGACCATTGCAATTATCTTCTGGTGTGTGGTTGCTGTATTTTCTGCCGTCTCATCATTGTTTCAGAGCTTTGGGGCTTAGAAGTTAAACCGGAGGAATGATAAGTGAAGAAAAAGCTGTGGATCGGTGCAGGGATCGTGGCTGTCATCGCAGTGCTGGTTACTATATCAGTCTATCAAAAGTCACATGCAGAGGAGACCGTCCAGGTAACTCGCCTGCAAGAGCGGGTGTTGGAAGAAAAGTTGACCACCTCGGGGACACTATCTGCCGGAAATCAGCAGATGGTTTATCTGCAACCGGATCGTGGTGAACTCAAGAAGATCCTTGTCAAACCCGGGCAAAAGGTGAAGAAAGGGGATCGATTAATCGAATATGAAAACCCGACTCTGAAAGGAGAGAAAGAGCAGGCGGAATTACAGGTTCAGACAGCAAAAGTAAAGCTGAACAGCTTGTACCGCCAGAAAAAACAGCTGGGCAAATCAACCGTTACTCCTTCCCCTAATCCGGGGCAGGGTGCTCCCGGCAGTCCAAATCCTGATCCGGGAATGGCTGCTTCCAAAGAGGAGATCGATCAGCAGATCCAGTTGACCCGTTTAGAGTTGAAACAAGCGCAAAAACAATTGGAGCTTGCCAAAAGCAGGCAGAATCGCTTATTTGTCAGAGCCGAAAATAATGGTACGGTGGTACAGATCAACGAAAATCAGGGAGCTGGCCAATCAGCTTCAGAACCGGTTGTAGTGGTGGCTGACCTCGGCCAGTTGAAGGTGACGGCAAATATCTCCGAATACGATGCCCTGAAGGTAAAGGAAGGACAAACAGCTGCGATTAAAACGGATGCACTTCCCGACAAAAAGTGGTCGGCACAGGTGGAGAAAATAGGACTCCTGCCCAAAAAAAATCTTGCTGCAGAAGCGGCAAATGAAGATGCACAGGTCACCTACCCCGTTGAGCTGAATGTGAAGGAATCGGTACCGATGAAGTTAGGGTCACGCCTGATTCTGGAAATTGTTACTTCGGCAGCAAAGGTGAAGGCGCTCCCGCAATCAGCAATCAAAGAGCAAGGGGAGCAAACGTTTGTATTTGTAGTGGAAAAGGGAAAAGCGGTCCAAAAGACGGTAAAAGTGGGCAGAAGCAACGAACAGTTTGCCGAGATTGTCTCGGGCATCACCGCTGATCATCAGGTGATTGTGAATCCCACGTCAGAACTGGCTTCCGGGGCGGAAGTGAAAATACGATGATCGAGTTAACAGGCATTTACAAAACATACCAGGCGGGTCATCTCACTGTACCGGTTTTAAAAAATATTAATTTTACAGTTGAACAAGGAGAATATGTAGCAATCATGGGGCCGTCAGGCTCAGGGAAATCGACGCTGATGAATATCATCGGATGTCTGGACCGGCCGACAAAGGGACATTACCTGTTAAACGGGAAGGATGTTTCCACGGAAGATGAGGTGGCCCTTGCCTCTATAAGAAACCGCACGATTGGTTTTATCTTTCAGCAATTTCAACTGCTGCCACGGATGGATGCGCAAAAAAACGTGGAGCTGCCTTTAATTTATGCGGGCCTGTCCAAATCAGAACGGCAGCAACGCTCCCATGAAGCACTGCAACGGGTCGGACTTGCCGATCGCAAGAACCACCGTCCGGCGGAGCTTTCCGGAGGGCAGCAGCAACGGGTCGCAATTGCCCGGGCCCTTGTCAACCAGCCTCTTGTCCTTCTGGCGGATGAACCTACAGGTGCACTGGATTCTCACTCCAGCCGTGTCGTGTTGGATCTCTTTGACGCGTTGCATGACGAAGGAAGAACGATCGTGATGATTACCCACGACCCGGAAGTGGCGGAACGGGCGCAGCGACAAATCGTAATCAGGGACGGGGAAATCATCGCAGATGAGGCAGGGCGGGGAGGAAGACTGTCTTGACAATTTGGGAGAACATTAAAATGGCGACGGACTCCATTTTCGCCCATAAGCTGCGCTCCATTCTTACGATGCTGGGAATCATCATCGGTGTCGCTTCCGTCATTATCATCGTAGCCATCGGGCAGGGAGGAACAGCTCAGCTTACAGAGGCGTTTGCCGGCTCCAGTAATACAGTGAATCTGATGCCGAAGCGCGATGAAAATGCCGCTTTTTTTATTCCGGAAGAAAATGTGTTTACACAAAAGGATCTTGATGATTTAAAGCAGATCTCTGAAGTCAAAAGTGTGATTGCGTCCAGTTTTGACATGGCTAACATTCAATACCGGGATAAAAAGACCGGCGGAACCTTTGTGTTCGGTGTGAATAGCAACGTTTTCCTGGAGACATCAGGACTTAAAGTCAGGCAAGGGCGTATTTTTCAAAGCGGTGACTTCCACAGCAGCAGCGGTGGAGCCATTTTATCTGATAGTGTCGCTAAAAAATTGTTTCCTGACAAAGACCCCATCGGAGAAATTATCCGGGTGAAGTCCCAGCCTGTCCGGGTGATTGGCGTATTGCAAAAGCCCGAAGGCCTTCAGGGATTGGTAGAAACTTCGGAAATATACCTCCCCTCGCAGACTTGGCGAACCGTCTTCGGGTCGATGAAGATTGATCAGGTTGTACTACAAGTAAAAGAAGCCGGCCTGATGGAGAGTGCCGGAAAAAAAGCGGTTGATATACTCAATCGCAATCATAACAAAGACGATGGATATGAAGTGCAGAATATTGAACAATTAACCCAGGGGATTAAGCAAGTGGCCAATATCATGACGATTGTGATTGGCAGTATTGGCGGAATATCCCTTCTGGTCGGGGGCATCGGAGTCATGAATATCATGCTGGTCTCTGTCACTGAACGGACGAGGGAAATTGGAATCCGCAAAGCGATGGGCGCGACCCGGGGCAATATTCTGATGCAGTTTTTGGTTGAGTCTGTCACATTATCCGTGATCGGCGGAGGAATCGGTATCCTCATCGGTGCAGGAGTCTCGGGAGTTCTCAAGGCGATGGATGTTTGGCCGGCAACAGTTTCCATTCCTGTTGCGATTGGCGGGGTTCTTTTTTCGATGCTGTTTGGAATCGTCTTTGGGATCCTGCCGGCAAATAAAGCGGCTCGCCTTAATCCGATTGAGTGTCTGAGATATGAATAAAAAATATTTCCATTTACTGCAAGAGGGCTCTTTTCAGAAGCCTTCTTCTTTTATTTAATGGAGGTGAATAGGTCCATTTATGCACCTTTTAGGACAATCTGAGATTTAATCAGGATAGAATAAATCGTAAAAGGGAAAAGGTGTAGTAAGTTGTTGATAAAGGAGGCCCTCGGGTGGATCAGGATAAACGAAAAAAGTCCGGTCGCAGAGTTTCTTGGCTGGGCTGGATTACTGTTTTGCTTGTCAGTGTGGGCGGCAAGTTAAAATCGATCATTCCTCTTTTAAAGTTTGGAAAGTTTGGCGGAACGCTCATCAGCATGGCTGTTTCCGTGGGGGCTTGGGCCTTGTTATACCCGCTGGAATTTGCGGTGGGACTTGTGATTATGATTTTTATTCATGAGATGGGGCATGTGTGGGCAGCAAAAAGAAAGGGATTGCCTGTCTCAGCCCCTGCCTTTATTCCTTTTTTGGGTGCCTTGATCACGATGAAACGGCAGCCGAGTGATGCGGCGACCGAAGCGTATATTGCATACGGAGGTCCGTTGGTCGGCACATTGGGGGCCCTGGCTTGCTACGGAATGGGGGTATGGACACAAAACGAACTTTTTTTTGTCATTGCGATGGTTGGTTTTTTTCTGAACCTCTTTAACTTGATTCCGATTCATCCGTTAGACGGAGGAAGGATTGCAACTGCCATCACCCGCTGGCTATGGGTAGTCGGACTTGTTGTCGGGCTGGTGCTTATCATTTATTTAAGAAGCCCTTTATTAGCCCTGATCTATCTGTTATTCGTGTGGGAGTTGTGGGCAGTCTACGTTAAACGCAGACGAAAAAGAAAAGTAAAGCCCAAGCTGTTTACGATAAAAGCAGAGATCGATCCCCATCGGTTTGAGGAATCCGGAATGTGGATTCCGGGGGAAGACCATCGCCGTGAGCTACCTTACCGGCAATATTGTGTGATGGAAACGCGGGAACATGTGCTGGAGGTAGGATTCCCAGGAGTGGGAACCCTTACGAAGGTTGAGGGGATTACAGGACTGGTCCGGAATATCCAGTTGGTAAAAACGATTCGCCCCGGCCATGAGAATCGCAATGTACGTATGTACCTGGAAGGGGAATATATTCCGCCGGAGCATGAAGCAGTCGGGGGCATTCAGCGGGATGACAAATATTATAGTGTTCCCCCGAAAACCCGCTGGGCTTTTGGGCTTGCCTATGTTGGATTAGCTGTATTTCTTATATATATGCTATTTGTGCTCGGACAGTATTCCATCACAAATCCGACGGTCATCAGTTAAAAAAAGACGAACCTGCGGACTCTGCAGGTTCGTCTTTTTAAGTGGATTTAGCTCTCTGTCATACCAGTATATATGCAGTGAATAGAAAGAACAACGTCAAATTATTTCACAACTAAAGTCTCCTCTTTATGATCATGGAGCTTACCTTTTTCAACATGCAATTTCACATGATAGGTTCCGGGTTGTGGAAAGCGAATACTGGTATAGTATTCTCCCGGCTTTCGCTCAGCCGTATCGGTATATTCGTGTTTTTTCTCCCCCTCTCTCCAGTATTCAAACTGAACTTCTGCTCCGGTAACAGGATTCCCTCCCTGCATCACATGAGCTGTGATAGGTGCAGACTGTCCACTTGTTGCCCGCGGTGGCAACACCACGTGCATGGTGAGTCCCTTTCCGTGGCCCTGATGAGAATGGGGCTGTCCGACTGTAAATTTACCGCTGATCATCTGATGTACTTTCGATGTGGTGACATGGACGATCACCAGATATTCTCCCTGATCCTGAAAAGCTGTAGTGGCAGTATAAGTTCCCTTTCCGTCCAGCTTGCTGTCAATTTTTTGGTGATCCTTCTCTCCCTGTTTCCATACTTCAAATTCCACTTTTGCATCATCCACCGGTTGACTGCCTTCTTTAACCGTTGCCTGTAAGGTTACGTGTTTCCCGACTGCCGGGCTGGCGGGATTGGTTTGGAAAGAAAGTTTTAGTGTTTCGGCTGCGGGAGTGTTTTGTTGGCCGTTATGATTTTGGTGCTGGTTTGCCGGTTGGTTACAGGCGGTTAATAAAAGAGCGAACAGAGCGAAACAGATCGCCAATTTCCTGTATAATAATTGTCTCACTTTAGAAACTCCTTTCACTAATGCAACCCCATTTGAAAAGTTCTGCTCTTATCTTAATGGCGGTGAAGGATTTGCACCATCCCTCTTTCGGACTATAAATGGTCATTTCCGGGAAGCGGCGGTGATACCCAGCCCTGTTCATAAGCATAACGGGTTAACTGAACCCGGTTGTTCAAATGAAGCTTTTGCATGATATTTTTTAGATGGTTTTTCACCGTATATTCAGAGATGGATAGTTGTGCGGCGATTTCTTTGTTGCTGAGTCCTCTGGCGACAAGGCCCAGTATTTCCTGTTCACGGGCCGTTAGTCCAGACTCCCGGGGCGGGGACGGTGCCTGGCTGAACTCGTTGAGAATCCGGCGGGCCACCTCCCTCGGCATCGGGGCTTCATCAGCGGCCAATGACTGTAGGTATTCTAACCAGATGGAGGGATTTAAATTTTTTAACAGGTAACCCTGCGCTCCTTTTTTTAAGGCTTCAAAAAGATCGGAGGCATCATCAGATACAGTGACCATCACAATTTTTACATAAGGGAAGCGCTCCTTGATCAATCGGGTTGCTTCTAAGCCATTCAGATCCGGCATGTTGATATCCATTAAGATCATGTCCGGCATCATTTGCTCGGTGAGACAGATCACTTCCTGACCGGTCCTGGCTTCCCCGACAATCTCAAAACCCGGATCGCTTTCCAGGATCATTCTCATCGCTTTTCGGGCATCTTCATGATCATCTCCAATCAGGATCCGGCAATGGTTTCTCATCTATGTCCCTCCTCGTATAGTAAGTTTAAATCCTCAAAAACAATCCATTTCCAGTTAAAACTCGTTCTTTGAAAAGTGAATATCCATCATTCATAGGGGGTGGA